>DATBPZ010000152.1:0-150827 GCA_036561105.1 Methylocella sp.
CGACAGCGGAAAATAACACTCAATCCGGCGCATTTGCGCCTCGGAGAGCAAAAACAAATCAGCCATGGCGAAGCCTCCTCGCCCCGCCTATGAATCAGCCGACTCACCTCAACGCAAGAACTTTAATGGGTCCTGAGCCTAGCTTTATCGAGGCTACTGACGATGGGGCAATTGATCGGACGGGCTAAGTCTCCGGCACTTGCTCGCCATCGTTGGCCGGGCGCCATCCCGCGACAAAAACATCAAGCTCTTGTCCCGTCTGAGCGTTCCACCAGCTATCGTCTCGGAAGACCACTTTGAATGGAATTTCATATTGGCCGTGGTCGTCCGCTGCGAGCACATAAACAACCGCGCCCTCCTCGGGCACTGTTGTGCTATTCCATTCCGTTTCAGGCACCCCTTATTTCTCGCTCCTGTATTTTGAAATGGCTCATGCGCCCCCACGGCAATCGTACCCGGTATACCGGAATCATTTTGTCCGAAAGGAGCATGGAGACAGCCCTTGCGCCCCGCTCAAGGTGAGGAGCAAACGTCAAAAGAGGGAGGGAAGGAATGACCCAAACAGGTTTTACACACTGTCTTCTTGAGACAGCGCCTCCCAGGTAAGGCAAACGTTCACAGACATTTAAAGGTGCGGCGGGAATGGCAAAATGTTCGGTCAGATAAGCAAGTATCGGTACGCCAAACCCGTCGCATCAATTGTTTACCATGTCTAGAATCATCGAATGTGACGCGACAAAAATTCGCCACAGATGTGGCATTTGCGCCACGATTCTCCGGGACGTTTCGGAGTAAACTACTCTCTTGAACGCGCGCTGCTCACCGCCGTTTCAAAAAGACATTCGGCAACCAATCCTTTGGTGTTCGCGCAAATGCCAATCGTGAGTGAAATTCGCAATATGAGAAGCACGCCGATTTGTGCTTAAAAACGAAGCTGACGGGATGTCAGGCGTTGGCGAGGCGAAGCAGGCTCGGCCCCCGTCCTTGGACCGGGGCTTTGCATTTGAAGAGCGTATCCAACTTGACGACCGGCTCGCCCTCCCCATCTGCTTCCTAAATGCCGACAAGCAAATGGGAGCGCCGCATGGGAGTCGATCCGATGGAAGAAGGCAAATTGGCCGCTGCGGATGGCAAGCCATTATCGGACAACCCGTATCCAGCAGGCTCTGATGCTCATGAAGAATGGGCGAAAGGCTGGTATTACTTCCATTCTATCGTTGACGACCGGGAGCCGCTGGACGACGCCGTCCTAAAGGCTAGCCAGCTTTGGGTGCTCGCCCAAACGCCAGCAATGATACGGGCAATATGAGAAACCAGCCGACGGTGAAGCTGACGGGGATCGTCGCAGAACAGGGTTTCGTCGCCGCTGGCCGCTCGCTCTGGCCATTTGCACATGCCCTGCCCCAAATGCTCCAGTGGCACGCATAGGCTTTGGTGTGGTGCTGGCGGTGTTGGCGGCGACGGTGCGGCTCGCGGCAATGGTTTTCCGCCCAAGCGCAAAAGCAAACTGTCAAGCGACGCGTCGTCAAGCATGAAACGGCCAAATGCGCTTGTCCGTGTCGAATATCAAGCCCTTGTGTGCACGCCGCTTCCCTTCGCCTTTGGCGGTAACGTTACTTAGGTAACATATTGTGAAGCTTTAAGTCATTGTTTTTTATGTTACTGCGCGAGTTCCCACGTCACCTGCACTTCGGTGCGCAGTGTCTGGACACCAGGCTCAACGGGAATGGCGGACGCGGGCGCACGCGCGGCGCCGAGCATCCTCGGTGACATCGCGGCGGCAACCGGCTCGGGCGGCGGCTGGGTGGCGATTTCCAAAATTCGTCCGAGTTTAATGCCGAGTGCGCCGACATAGCTGTTGGCCCTGCGCAAGGCATCCCGAACGGCATCGCCGCGGAGAGCCTCGTACTTTGCGTCTTTCTCCGAATAATCGAATTCGATGCCCTCGAAATTGTTGGCGCCCTTATCCATCAACTGGCTGGCCAGCGCGCCCGCCTTGGTGACGTCCCGGATGCGCACACTTATTAAATTGCGGGCATCGTAGCCGCGCATTGTCCGCTTGATATGGCCGTTGGCGTCGGAGCTCTCATCGTAAACCGGCGATAGGGTGATCGAGAGTGTCCGGATGTCTTTCGCCTCGATGCCTTGTGCCTTGATTTCGCCGACAACCGCTTGCGTAGCGCGGGCATTTTCGCGAGCGGCATCGGCGGCGTGCGGCCGCTCGGTGTCGACGCCGATCGAAATCGTCGCGATATCGGGGACAACTTCCGTACTGGCGACCCCGGTCGTGGTGATCGATGGCACCGAATCCTTCAAGGCGGGCAGCAATTGCTGGGCGTAGACGGTGCCAGATTGAACCCACATGGCCAGCGCAAGCGCGCCCATGATCCACAAGAAAAAAGAAAAGGATTTTAAGAACTCTTTCGGGTAATGGAACAAATCACACATATTTCTCGCCCATATTCGCGCAATTGTCTGGATGCGGCAAGTCTGATTGATATCTTAGTCAGAATAGCAAGCAGTATAGCAAGGCAATTATGACTAAGCTTTAGCCAGCTTCCGCTGTTGATCATCGGGTATAATACCTAAGCCATACCCTGTCTTGGGGATTACAACTTATGTCACCATACTCGATTATTGTCCCCGCTCAAATTATCCTGAGCGTTAAATATGTTATCAAAGAGGAAGACGATTATGAAAATAGCACCTATTTTTATTGCTTCAGCGGCACTTCTGACGTTTTCTCCTGTGCATGCGCAGCAGACAGGTAAAAAAGTAAAACCGGTTACGACAATTGACTTCCCGTTAACCGTGACAACCGGGGCTGCCACTTGCCTGCCCAATGCAAGGGGGACGGTCATCGATCACACGACCGGCGAGACCGAAACTCTCACCGTTTCGGTGAAGGGCTTGCCACCGAAAACGGATTTCGACCTTTTCATCATTCAAGTTCCGAATAAGCCTTTCGGGCTCGCTTGGTATCAAGGCGACATCTCGACCGACTCAAGGGGCAACGGCGTTGGACATTTCGTTGGGCGTTTCAACATAGAGACGTTCATCGTTTCCCAGGCCGCTCTGCCTTCCCCCAATATTTTTCCAGATCCGCCAGCAGTCCTTCCGCAATCGACGACCGGCGCCGCAGTGAATCCAGTGCAACTCTATCACGTTGGGCTCTGGTTCAATAGCGCGAGCGATGCCACAAAGGCGGGGTGCCCAGGGACCGCGACGCCGTTCAATGGTGAACACAATGCCGGCATTCAGGTTCTCAATACGTCGACCTTCCCTGACAATGCGGGACCATTGATCGGCCTTCAGTAAGTTCTGCGCGCCGCGGCTTGATCCTCACCCAGGATCAAGCCGCGGCGGCGTTGTGATTCCTCATTGTTCTTAAAGTCGAAAAGCCCAAGTAATCCTTCTGCCGATTGCAATCGCGCGTTGCATCGGCCATATGGGTGAACCGACCCGCCGCCGGGACACTTTCCCTTTGGGCCCCTATTTTTATGTCATTCAGTGCCACATACCTTGCGCCGCTCGACACCGCCCGCGATCTAACATCGGTCGCCGGCGCGACGCGGCCGGAACTTGCGGCGGCGCTTGCCGGAATGGGGGTGCCGGAGCGAGAAATCCGCATGCGCGTGGCACAGCTCTGGCATTGGATCTATCATGCCGGAGCGACTTCTTTCGAGCCGATGGCCAACGTCAGCAAGGTTTTGCGTGCGGCCCTTGCCGAGCATTTCACGCTTGCCCGGCCGCAGATCGCCGCCGAGCAAATTTCCAGCGACGGCACCCGCAAATGGCTGTTGCGGCTTGACCCCGTGGGTCCGGGCGACAAAGGCGCCGAGATCGAATGCGTTTATATCCCGGAGAGCGATCGCGGCACCCTATGTGTTTCGAGCCAAGTCGGTTGCACGCTGAGTTGCAGTTTTTGCCACACCGGGACGCAAAAACTCGTCCGCAATCTCACCGCGCGGGAGATCATCTGCCAACTCTTGATCGCACGCGAAAGGCTTGGCGATTTTCCCGGCTTGGCGCCGCCCGGCGACGGGCTTGTGCCAGGCGAGGGCCTGCGCGCCGTCTCCAATATCGTTTTCATGGGCATGGGAGAGCCGCTCTACAATCTCGACAATGTGCGCGACGCGGTGGCGGTGATGTCTGATGGCGATGGCCTCGCACTGTCGAAGCGGCGGATCACCGTTTCGACGGCGGGCGTTGTGCCACGCATGGAAGAGCTTGGCCGCGAAACGGGGGCGATGCTAGCGATTTCGCTGCACGCGGTGCGCGACGACTTGCGCGACAAGCTGGTGCCGCTCAACAAAAAATATCCGCTGAAGGAGCTGCTTTCGGCGTGCCGCACCTATCCCGGCGCCACCAATGCGCGGCGCATCACGTTTGAATATGTGATGCTGAAGAACATCAATGATTCACCGGCCGATGCGCGCGAACTGGTGCGGCTGTTGAAGGGCATTCCGGCCAAGATCAATCTCATTCCGTTCAATCCCTGGCCCGGCGCGCCTTACGAATGTTCGGACTGGGACCGGATCGAAAAGTTTTCCGATATTGTCTTCAATGCGGGCTATGCGAGCCCCGTGCGCACTCCGCGAGGGCGCGACATTCTGGCAGCTTGCGGTCAGTTGAAGAGCGAGACGGAAAAGCTGCGGGCGCGGGCACGGCTCGCGGTGGGAGACGAGTAGTTTTACGACTCAGCTCGCAACCCCACCACCGCGAGCCCTGCCAGCCCCGCCGAAATCACCGCATTCCATCCTGCGAGCGACAATCCAAAAATACGCAAGGCCGCGCTATCGCAACGGATGACCTTGACACTCTCCAATTGCTTGAGAAAATCCGTCACCGAGGCGGCGCGCTCAAGGGCGCCCGTGCACTCGGTTGGACCCGGCCAAAATCCCCATTCGACGCCCGCGTGATAGGCGCCGAACATCGCGCTCCCCGCGAAAATCAAGGCGAGAACGGAGAAGGTCACCCACGTCAAAGTTCTGCTGCCCCGCTTGGCAAAGACAAGTGCAAAACCCGCGACCACAATGCCCGCATAATAAGGAATGCGTTCCTTGAGACAGAGCTCGCACGGCGCATAGCCCAACGCTTGGAAGAGGAAAGCGCCCGCGATCGATGCGCTAGCGAACAAGAGAATCGCAAGCGCAATGTAAAGTGGTCTACTGGCAGCCATCGCGATCAAATCACATGTGCCGCGAACCAGAAACCGGCGACAATCGCAACCAGAAGAATTCCCAAAAACCAGCCGAAATATTTGTCGAGCAAGAGCTGCGCCTGCAAGCCGTACCGGTTAAGCAGCGCCGCGATGAGAAAATAGCGGCCGCCCCGGGTAAAGATCGACAGCACAATAAACAGCGGCAGACTATACGCCAAAAGCCCGCTCGTGATCGTCACAATCTTGTAGGGAATGGGCGTGAAGCCTTTAATCACGATGACCAGCCAGCCCCACTTCGCATAAAGTGTGCGGACATCGTCCATCCGTGCGCCATAGCCATAAAGATCAATCAGCCATTTCCCGACGGTCTCATACAAGAGCGCGCCAATCGCATAGCCGAACACCCCGCCAGCAACCGAGGCCAATGTGCAAATCAACGCATAGACCCAAGCTTGCTTTGGCTTCGCAAGCGACATGGGGATCAAGATCGCGTCCGCGGGCATCGGAAAAAACGAGCTTTCCGCAAATGCGACGACGCCGAGCGCCAACGGCGCATGCTGGCTTTCCGCGAGGCTGAGCGTCCAACGATAAAGGGTCTGAAACATGTTTTCCGTTTGCAAAGTAAGAGGCCGCGTCCCGATCAGAACGCGCGTATGTTTGGCTTATATCCCGCCCCAGCGCAATTCACAGCACCCAAATGCTTGTTGGCCGCTCACGCGATGGTGTCAATGACACCGCCGTCGACGCGCAGCGCGGCACCCGTGGTGGCGGATGCCTGTTGCGAGCAGACGTAAATGATCATATTGGCGACTTCCTCGACGCTCGCCTCCCGCTGGATGATCGAGGACGGACGGATTTGCTTGACGAAGGCCGCGCCGGCATCCTCGAGCGACTGCCCGGGCGCCATTGTTTCCTTCAGCATATCCGCAAGTCCTTCGGTCAGTGTTGGTCCAGGCAGCACGGAATTGATCGTGACACCGCTTCCGGCGGCGCGCTTGGCAAGGCCCCGCGCAATAGAGAGTTGCGCCGTCTTGGTGAAACCATAGTGGATCATCTCGGGTGGAATGTTCAGCGCTGATTCCGATGCAACGAAGACGACGCGGCCCCAACCCTGGTTGATCATTCCCGGGAGATAAGCCCGCGCCAGACGCACGCCGGACATGACATTGACTTCGAAGAAGCGGCTCCATTCGTTATCGGGAATCTCGAAAAAGTCCCGTTTCGCGTAAATTCCGAGATTGTTGACGAGGATATCGCAGGTTTTGTGTGCCGCAGCCAAGGCGCTGCAGCCGCGTGCATCGCCAAGATCCGCCGCAAATCCACCACCTTGGCGCCCGGAACCGCGGCCTCGACGGCCTTGGCGGCCGAATCGACACCCTTTCTGGTGCGCCCATTAACGATCACGTTTGCGCCCGAGGCCGCGAGTCCCTTAGCCACAGCGAGGCCAATTCCAGCGGTCGAGCCCGTGATGATGGTGGTTTTCCCGGAAAGGTCGATATGCATGTGGACTCCATGACGTCCAAACAGACGGTTATTCGGTAACGGGCACATTTTTGTTGAAGCTAGGGCCAGCTGCGTTCAACTATGACGAATCGGGTATCTGGTTGCCCCTGACCTTTGAAATGCCGTATGGAAACGCTCGCATGCGCCACTGGTGGTGGATTGGAACAATAGTGACGTTGAACCTCTACGCCTCAACGATTTCAGCCGAGCCCGTGGTACGGCGGATCGGCGGGCCTTGGCCGGACACCCTGCTTTCGCGCGTCGAGGCGCTTGCCTTGATCGAAGCCCTCAATGGCCGCCTTCTTTGTGCCTCCTGTACCGCAACTGAAGTTCTCACCAAATGGTGTGCCGATCACAAACTGGCGAGCGAACCCGTGGTCCACGCCAGGCGAATTCCGGGTCCAGAGAAGCCTGTCTCGGCTGAGCAGCGGCAAAGGCTTCAAATCGGCCCCGAAGAGGAGGTCACCTACCGGCATGTTGAACTTACCTGCGGCGGCCACGTCCTGGTCGAAGCTGACAATTGGTATGTGCCACGCCGGGTCGGGCCGGAAATCAACCATATGCTGATGACGACCGACACGGCTTTTGGCCGGGCGGTGCGGGATTTAAAGCCGACGCGCGAGAATTTAGCTGTTGAGATGTTTTGGAAGCCGCTTCCGGATGGCTGGGAGCTTGCCCCACCCGCTGACGCAAACCCCGAGGCGGCTTTGGAGATACCCTTGCAGCTTTTCCAGCATCGTGCCGTGATCTACAATGCGGCCCACGAGCCCTTCTCCGAAGTCCGTGAGATTTACACCAGGGAACTCCTGGCGTTTGGACCGCCCTAGGATGGCCGCGGCGTCCCCGTTACGGGGGCTTTCGGACTTCCTGCGCCGCACAGCAGCCGTCCGGGCGATGCCGGTTTTGCGGGGCTTGGCGCATGCCGCGCTCGACACGGCGTTTCCCCCCGCCTGCCTCAATTGCCGTGAATCCCCAGGCGCTTCTGGCTCATTATGTGCCGCCTGCTGGGCGCAAGTGCGTTTTATCGAGCGTCCGTTTTGCGACCGCCTTGGGACGCCCTTCGCCATGGATCTTGGCAATGACGGGCTTTTATCGCCCGAGGCGGTCGCCGATCCTCCGGTCTATGCCCGCGCCCGGGCTGTCGCGCATTTCGAGGACGGCCCGGTCCGGCGGTTGGTGCACCGGCTGAAATATAGCGACCGGATAGAACTCGCCAAACCCCTTGGGGCGTGGATGGCGCGCGCCGGAAACGAGATCTTGGCCGAGGCGGAAGTCCTCGTGCCGGTACCCCTGCACCGCCGCCGCCTTGCCGTCCGCAGGTTCAATCAGGCACAGGTCCTGGCACAGGCCATCTCCGCTCAATGCGGCGTCCCGGCCGATCCTTTTATTCTCGCGCGGGTCAAGCCGACTCCATCGCAAGTTGGCCTCTCGCGTTCGCAACGGGCGCTGAACTTGCAGGGAGCGTTCCGCGTGAGCGATGGGAAGGCCGGTCAGATCGAAGGCCGCGCCGTGGTGCTGATCGACGACGTCATGACCTCCGGGGCAACCGCCAACGCGGCTTCCCGTGCGCTTCTGCGAAGCGGCGCCAAACGCGTCGATGTTTTGGTGTTTGCGCGGGCAATCTGAGACGCCGCTTCACGCCGCCTTGGTCTTGAGGTCCCCCGCCACTTTAAAGGTGGCCTCTGTGTTCGCCTTGATCTCGTCCAGAGTGACGCCTTCGGCGAGTTCGATCAGGGTCATACCGCCACCCCCTTCCTTGTCGATCGAGAAAACCGCAAGGTCGGTGATGACGAGATCGACGACGCCCGTGCCGGTCAGCGGCAAGGTGCAATGATGCAGGAGTTTCGGCTGTCCCTTGGCTGTGTGCTCCATGACCACCACGACCCGCTTGACGCCGGCGACAAGATCCATGGCGCCCCCCATGCCCTTCACCATCTTGCCGGGAATCATCCAATTGGCGAGATCCCCGCGTTCGGTGACTTCCATCGCGCCAAGAATGGCAAGGTCGATATGGCCGCCTCTGATCATGCCAAAACTGTCGGAAGAGGAGAAATAGCTGGTCGTCGGAAGTTCGGTGATCGTCTGCTTGCCGGCGTTGATCAGGTCGGCATCCTCCTCGCCCTCGTACGGAAACGGTCCCATGCCGAGCATGCCATTCTCGCTTTGTAATTGCACATCCATGCCGGGTGGAATGAAATTCGCCACGAGCGTCGGAATGCCGATCCCGAGATTGACATAAAAGCCGTCCCGCAATTCCTTGGCTGCGCGTTCCGCCATCTGATCCCTGGTCCAGGCCATCTCGGTTTCTCCCTTACGCAGCGATGCGTGGACGTGTGGTGCGCTTTTCGATCTGCTTGGCGATGTCCGGCGTGTGGACGATGCGCTGGACAAAAATGCCGGGCGTGTGGATGGCCGCTGGATCGATTTCCCCCGGTTGCACCAGATGCTCGACTTGCGCCACGGTGACTTTGCCAGCGGTTGCCATCATCGGATTGAAGTTGCGGGCCGTCTTGCGATAAATGAGATTGCCTTCTGTATCGCCCTTATAGGCGTGGACGATCGAGACATCGGCGACAAGGCCGCGCTCCATGACATAGGTGGCGCCGTCGAATTCGCGCAGCTCCTTTCCCTCCGCCACGAGGGTCCCCACGCCGGTTTTTGTGAAAAATGCCGGAATCCCGGCGCCCCCTGCCCTGATGCGTTCGGCGAGTGTGCCTTGCGGATTGAATTCGAGTTCCAGTTCGCCGGACAGATATTGCCGCTCGAAGAGCTTGTTCTCACCGACATAAGACGAGATCATCTTATTGATCTGCCGCGTCTCGAGCAAAATGCCCAGTCCGGCGCCATCGACCCCCGCATTGTTCGAGATGACCGTCAAATTCTTGACCCCAAGATCATGAATGGCCTCGATCAGAACGTGCGGAATGCCGCAAAGCCCAAATCCTCCCGACATGAGGATCATTCCGTCCTTGACGATGTCCGCCAGGGCCGAACGTGCATCTGGATAAACTTTGTTCATGCAAGGTCCTCGCTCGCGGGCATCACTTGGCCTCTTGCGTCACGCCTAGCGGCGCTTGCACAATGGTATGGGGGGTGGGCCGCCCAGCTTTGACGTCTGAAGTTTATACATCATGCAATGGTTTTGCCAGAGGCTGGATTTCGCCAGAGGCAACCGAAGAATTGGTGTGTATTTTGCAGCTTGACTCCGAGGGGTCCGGTTTTGCCCGGAAATGCGCTTCAGCAAGACCGAAGCAAATTTTTTCCTATTTGTCCAAGATAAATCGAGACGCCGGATGTAACCAGCTGAACAGCCGAAGAAACCATTGTGGGGAAAGCTTGCTGAGGAGTCTCCTATATATTACTTACTGAGGAATCGAGTATGTTTTACCCTGTTTTTACCCTTAGAGATTTTATCTTGCGAACTCGCCAAAAAATGGAAGATAATTGGAGCGCGTCATCCAGATTGTGACATTATTTTTTATAGAGGTTGGAGCGCGATCCGCGTTCTGATCACGTACTATGGATGGGGAGAGACAAATCAGTCTAGGCTAAAGATATGAAATTGCACCCTATTTTACTGATCAATCGAGAACGTTGAGAATGTTTGAGCTAGGATCTTTCACAGGATGCAACCATCGAACATGATATTGCCAATTCATACCAGGCATAGATCTCAGCCGAACGAAACACGTGACTTACATCGATGACACCTTCAGATCATTCTTTTGTCTTTGTCGGAGGACTACATCGCAGTGGTACGAGCGTCATATATCATACTATAGGGACGCACCCGAAGATCTCTCGCCTCACCGACACCTGTGTTTTAGAGGATGAAGGACAGTTTCTGCAATCTGTTTACCCTAAAGACCAAGAACTGGGCGGCCCGGAAAGGTTCGGTCTCCATGTGTCGGCGCATCTGACGGAATCGTCGCCATTGGTATCGACCGCAAAAAAGGAACTGTTCCGGGCGTGGTCTCCCTATTGGGACTTGTCCAAACATTATTTCTGCGAGAAAACGCCAAGCAACATCGTGCGATCGCGATTTCTTCAGGCGGTATTTCCCACATCCAGTTTCATCTTCGTATCTCGCCATCCTGTGGCTTATGCCCTTGCAACATTGAAATGGAATCACCGGGTCCTTCTACCCATCATGATAGAGAACTGGCTGGCTTGTCAGGGCCATTTGAAGCAGGATCTTCCCCACTTACGCCGTTCTTTGGTTCTGCGTTACGAGGAAATGAATCTTCACCCCGAACGAACATGCCAAGAAATCGAGGAATTTCTCGGACTTCGTCCAGGAATGGATGCCAGTTTGATCAAGCAGGGATTGAACGATCCGTATTTCTCCAGCTGGCAAAGAAAGAACTACCGGCGAGGCCCCAACTGGTGGGGAACTGTTGCCAAGCGATATTGGAACGAGATGGAAATCGGTTACGTCGAATGGCGCTACGAACGCGCCATAAACACCTTTGGCTATAGCTTCCATGAATTGGCTTGATCTCTAAAGAGTGTCCAATAAGCGCGGCAGAGTTAGTTGATGACCGATCGAGCCCCGCTGCCCGCACGCCGCCGATGGCCGGACATTCTGTCGAACCGGCCCCGATCACATCTTGTGATGATCGTGGTCGTCATGATCATGGTCAGCTTCCTCTTTGGGGGCGGTGTCGTCTGGTTCGACCATGAAATGGACCGGAACGCTGTGCAATTTCTCGAACACGAGCGTCCCCTCGACCATCGAATCCTCGGTCAAAGCTTTGGTGATATTCTTAAATCGAAATTGATAGGTGCTCGGGCTCAACTCAATGCTGCCATGCGGTTTGATAAGCAGCCCGTGCTCGACGGGTGTCGAACTGAATTTGCCGTCTTTCTCGGTGATTTGATACAACATACCGGGGCCGGCTCCATCCACGCTGGCGCCGAGCAGAGTTTCGGGCTCATCGCCGTCATTTTTGATTTCGATGATGCAAGCATAGGTGCTCGGCGCCCCCGCCGCTGCCTCGTGAATCCAGGGATGGCCAATCTTCAAATTGCCCGCAACCTCTTGGTGCGCAGTGGCGGCAGAAGCGAGCGCGGCGATAAACGCTGCGGTTAGCGCGGGCAGCAACAAACGGACCCTCATGAACATTCCTCCATGGCTTTAGGGAATTGGAAGGTTCCCTTATTGCAGCGATACTAAGCACGAAAGGAACTTTTTGGGCAACGATTGCGGGCGTTCGAGCATGGACGATCGGCAATCAATTCGGCTTGATTACGCCAGGCGCTACAAGTGGATCAGCTTCGAGCCAGGGAGTATACACTGCGACACATGGTCCCGGTGTTCGACGCGGTCTGACGCCATAACCGGATTGATTGGACGGTCGATGGACCGCCCGGCCGGCCGCGGCGTTCCTGCCTGGAACTGTTCTTGCTTGACCATGACTGCACGCAGTGGAAGCTTTCCAACTGCGTCTTGGGCGGACAACAGAAATTATGAAGTCACCATTGACGCCAATCGCTACTTGGTGTTCCCTGTGCCGCGCCGAAGGGTCTGAAATTCTCTCGAGGAAGCTTATTAAGCGCCGGACGCGCGGGGGGGCGCCAAGAAATTTACCAGATGCCGTCCTAAGTTGAAGGCACGATGAAACGGGCGGCCGTTGGCGCATGTCATTTGGACGTAACTTTGATTTGGATATTTCGCGGAGAAGCGCGGCATAAATGTCGAGACGCAATTTAGTCGTTGTCAGGGCGGGCGATAGTTCATTGCATCCGCATTGGCTCGCAGGCGACGGCAGCCGCAACTGGGATCTCGCCGTCAGTTATTTTGGCGACGACCCAGACCTATATAAAGTCGAGGACATGACGCGGATCGACGGAAAAGGCCCCAAATGGCAGGGTCTTCATGACGTTTTCATCAAGCATCCGGAATTCCTTGTCCGCTATGATTATATTTTGTTGCCCGACGATGATCTAATGGCGACCAAGAACGACCTCAACCGCCTATTCGATATATGCAAGGCTCGTGGCCTTGAGATCGGCCATCCAACGCTCACTTGGAATAGCTATTACGCCCACCTCTTTACCCTGCGCAACGCCGGCACGCGCCTGCGTTACACCAATTTTGTGGAAGTGATGGCGCCGTGCCTTTCGAAAGCGTTGCTCAATAAGACCTTGGGCTATTTCGCCGGGACTCTGAGCGGATGGGGCCTCGAGCAGGCATGGGCGAAGTTCGCTGGTCCCATGAAAATGGCACTCATCGACGACGTCGCAGTGCGTCATACGCGTCCCGTCGGTGGCCCCAACTACAAGGCTTTGCGCGATAAAAACATCTCGCCATGGGACGAACTGCGAGGGCTTTGCCGAACGCTCGGTGTCGATGAACAGCCAATCATTGAAACCTACGGCGCGATCCTGACCAATGGACGCCACATCGAACGCGCGCACCATGAGAGGGCCTTCGATTTCCGCATGCTCGCGGGCTGGCTGCTGGCACTCAGAGAGACTCCGGTCACCAGCCGGCGACCCCTTGCCCGGCGCATGGCGGGTTATACTTACAAAGCCTTGAGGCAACTGCCTGACCGGGTGGTCGGTTGAGGCGTCGCGATATAGCTATAAGTTACTTAATTTTTTACTTGGCCCTAAGCTACGGGAAATTGTTATGCACCGTATCGTTGTAGTGACCCCCGCGGGACGGCGAAAATATCTGGACCTTTTAAAACATTATATTTTGAATGACCCGAGCATTGACGCTTGGCATCTCTGGGATAATTGCCGGAACGAAGCAGATAGGCAGTATATTCAGGAACTTGCGCAACTCTCACCAAAGATATCCATTATATCCATGAAAGGATCAGATGGAAGCAATCTTTCCGTCAATAGATTTTATGTCAAGTGTCGCGATCCTGGTGTTTTTTACATCAAAATGGATGATGATATCGTCTATCTTCCGAAGGACTTTGGCAGGCGCCTCTATAACAAGGCCATTGCCGAGAAAAATACCTTTAGCTGGTGGTCGCCGCTCGTCGTCAACAACGCGATCTGCACGTGGCTCCTAAAATATCATGGGCGCGTTCATATCGGAAACAGGGTTAGCGCCCAAGCTGGCTGTGTCTACGGCTGGCGTAGCCCAATGTTCGCGAAGGCTCTCCATGATGTGTTTCTTCAGGCGGCCGCGGCAAACAAGCTGTCGGCATTTCAAGTCCCTGATTTTGCAATAAGTTTGTCGCGATTTTCGATCAATTGCCTTGGCTTTTTCGGTGATTTTGTCGCCAGCTTCACGGAAGAGGAATTTTGTCCGCTTGGGGTGGACGACGAGGAATGGGTGAGTGCTGTCCTTCCCTCGCGCGCGGGCAAACCGGGCAGGATAGCGGGTGATATCGTCATTGGTCATTTTTCTTATTTTACGCAGGAGCGCGGTCTGCTGGGCTCCGATGTTCTGAACAAATACTACCAGCTGGCGGGGTTGCCGATGGACCCTTCCTACAGCCACGTCCCCAAGGAGACATTCGAGGCGGGCCTGAGGCGCTGGCTCATCAACCGGGTGCTGGGCGGGGAAGAAAAGCCCGACATCCGATTGCTTGAAGGAAGCGAGTTTCCGGCAGCGCCTCGATCAAAAATTCCGACGGCGATTTTTGACCCAAACCTTCTTCAGGAAACGGAACGCACCGTTCCATAGATATTGACGGGTAAATAGGCCAACGCCCGCCACAACTCCTTGACAAAACGCGGCCGAGAAATCCTATTCAATCAGGACGGCAACTTGTTGATGCGAAGGCACCAAGCCGACATATTTATATTTAAGCTTTGATGACGAAATAAATTCACGGAATGCTTTCCATTCGTCATTTTTCCATCCTGGAAAATTCATATATTCATCGAAAACGATGACTGTCCCGGGCTTTATTCTGTTTCCCAAATAGTAAAATATTTCTTTTGCGGACGAGTAGAGATCGCAATCAACGTGAAGAAAAGCCACATCTTCTTGGAGAGAGGAAACAAACTGAGGCAAAGTTTCTGAAAATAGCCCAACATGCAATATGACGTTTTTTTCGACGGCCGGTGGTAGGGGCTGGGCAAATTTGCCCGCTGGAAACCCGCTTCGCCAATCTTCCGGTAAGCCGGTAAATCCATCGAATCCATGGATGATCCTGCCTGCCGAGACGCGCGCAATATGGTTTATCGTCGTTCCTGTAGCCACGCCAAATTCACAAATAACGCCAGGAAGTTTCACCAAGGATAAAGCGTGCGTGAGTAAGTCCGTGGCGCATTCAAATGACTTACATTTGAGCATATGCTTCGTATAGTAACTGGCGGATTCAAGAGCCGCAACGAAAGCTGCAATCTCTCGTAAATCATATGAATCTGTTTTTTTTGCAAAAGGATGGGGCACAAAAAGGCGCTCTGAAAAGCGGCTCCTTAACCTCCTTGCCAAAGTTTTCATTCTGTCTCCAACAAACTCATGTTCGATCTGTTTGAAATGCAATCTTTCGTTTTGCATAGATTGTCCAGGCCATCGCCGAGGTGACGAATATTTCGGTCATGACGATGGAAATCGCAGCTCCTACGGCTCCTTTTTCATAGGTCAACAATGTGAGCATCACGAGATTGAATACTCCGCTCGCCACCGTGATGCGGGCCATTTCCGCGTTCATTCCAAAGGGAAACATCATGTTCACGCCGAGAGAATTGCTAAGCCCCGTCAAAAATGGAACGGCCGAGAGCCAGCGAATAACCGGGACGGCATTCACATATTGATCGCCGAGAAACACAGTGGTGACCATATCGGCGGACAGAAACATTGCGATGCTCATGCATAATGTCAAACCGCCCTGGCCGATGAGCGTCCATCGCATGAGTTTATGGGATTCATTGGGGTTTGAAACCAGCAAATTGTTAATGCGGGGATAGACCGCCGCACTAATCGGCCCGGCAAGACCTTGGAGGGCTCTTTGAATCTTCTCCCCACCGCTATAAAGACCGGCTTGGACGGGGCCAGCAATTGTTCCGACGAGTATGATATTGGACTGGGTGTAAAGGCTAATCCCCCCCGTTGAGAGGAACACGGGCATGCCTAGTTTGATCTGCTGCAATGCCGCCCTCAAGTCGAGATGAATTGGCAAAAGCGGAACATTGCGCCTGGCCACAACCAGAGACGCGACGACGGAAACGATCGCGGTCGCGCTTTGGATTGCCGCGACTATGAGAACGTCATTTTTCGAATGAACGAATATCAAAATGAGCGGGACGTAGGCAAAACGGACGACGAGGGAAATGGCCGCATAAGCGACCATTTTTTCCATTCCTTGCAAAAACCAACCCACGCCAAAAACGCCGATTATTGGCGTCAGCGAGTACACCAAGAGAAGCGGTACCATTCCGCGCCATTGTGGTACGATCCAAATAATTGTCAGGAAAATTGTGAGACCAATGCCGCAAAGTAAACCCTTGGCGAGAATAGTATCCCACAAAATTTTGCGAAGAGCGCCTGGATCCCCCGCGTGACGGGCAGTCTCTCTTGTCGCCGTGAACGCAAAGCCCCAATCGCTGAGCATCGAAACGTAGCTGATGATCGCGGATGCCACTCCAAGAAGGCCAAAATTGGCCACCTCGAGTGTTCGCGCCAGATAGGGCGTCGTGATGAGCGGGATTAAGTATACGCTCACTTGCAAAACGAACAGTGCCGCGATATTTTTGCCCAAATGGTGCAACGGCCGCTCCTCTTTTAACCACAATGTTCTCAATTCATCGTATGATAATAGCTCAATGGCGTGAGATTTATTTAAGTTTCGAGCATATTCCTAAGATAAATTGAATAAAGTTTGATCCGATCGGAGACCCGGGTGACCACTTATGATTTCCTTATCGCCGGAGCAGGTTTTGCTGGCGCAACCTGCGCGGAACGGCTCGCAGCCAACGGCAAACGCCTGCTCATTATTGACCGCAGGCCCCATATAGGCGGCAACGCCTTTGATACCTATGACCCAAACGGGATTCTCATTCATCCTTACGGACCGCATATTTTCCATACCAATTCGAAGCGGGTTTTCGCTTATCTCAGCCGCTTTACCGAGTGGCGGTTTTACGAGCATCGCGTGCTTGCTCAGGCCAATGGCAAACTCTACCCCTTGCCAATTAACCGGCTGACATTGAATGCCCTGTATGGTCTCGATCTGGACGAGGCTGGCGCCGCCGCGTATTTCGAGAAAGTCCGAATCCCGAAAGATGAGATCAAAACCAGCGAGGACGTGGTCCTCGCCAGCGTTGGAGAGGATCTCTGTGAAAAATTTTTCCGCGGCTATACACGTAAGCAATGGGGCCTCGACCTCTCTGAACTTTCAGCGGGGGTCGCCGCGCGGATTCCGACACGCACCAATGACGACGACCGCTATTTCTCGGATACGTATCAGTTTATGCCAGCGCAAGGCTATACGAAGATGTTCGAGCGAATGCTCGATCATCCAAACATCGAAATACGACTTGCGACCGATTTTTTCGCCGTTCGCGCGTCACTTTCCGCTCAGCAAATTATCTTCACGGGGCCAATCGACGCTTATTTCGATTATCGTTACGGCCACCTGCCCTACCGCAGTTTGCGCTTTGAACACGAGCATTTGCCCCATGTCGCGCGCCAGCAGCAAGTCGGAACCGTCAACTATCCAAATGATCATGCCTACACCAGAATTACGGAGTTCAAACATCTGACAGGGCAGACTCATGCGGGAACGTCCATTGTCAGGGAATATCCGGAATCGAAGGGCGATCCTTATTACCCGATCCCCCGGCCTGACAACGAAGCCCTCTTCAAACGTTATGCCGCATTGGCCGCCGCCGAACCTGGCGTGCATTTCGCCGGCCGCCTCGCCGAATATCGTTACTACAATATGGACCAGGTCGTCGCCGCCGCCCTCGCCATGACCGAGAAAAAGCTTGGCGTCTCGCCGCTTGATTGACCGCTCGTGTTGAGCGCGGCGTACTGTGCACCGCGGACAACACGTCGGCCGGACCCATTTGCGGCAGGAGAGAGATACTGGCTCCCTCTCAAATGGGTGATGTTGGACGGGGCCATTTGCAATTACGGTCAGCGAATTCGAAGAGTTTTACTAGAGGTCGAGTGATGCAGGTCGGAATTTGGGAGCAGCCAACTCCAAAAGCGGAAGAAATTCGGAGTATCGCACAGAAGATTTATGACGCTGGTCGCAGACGAGGCCACGAAGAAGCAAGTCTCGGATTGCCATGTCTTGAAGAATCACCGGACCGAGAGGAGCCGGAAATATCCAGGCCGCGTGCGCGGCAAAGGCCCCTGCTGTTCATTGTGCGGGGTTGATATGACCATCGTCCAAATTCTATTGGTAAGCTACCTGCTGTCCCCCCTCGCTCTCGTCGCTGTCTTTGGGATCGTCTGGATTGCCGGCCGCCTCTATCGCAAAGTCCGGACGCTGCCAGGCTGGCGATCTCGCGACAATATAAACGATGTCTCAGTTCAGATTAGACATTGAAATAAGAGGGCAGGCCGCGTTTAGGATCGCGTTTCCCCTTGCCTCTCCAACACTGTACTTTGTCAGAGGGATTGCTCCGGGGATTGGCTCAAGGGCCGGTTCTCCCGCGAGTTTGAGCGAGGACGCGTGTGGGCAGACGCGCGTCCGCTATAATGCGCGCGGCGGTAATGCCTGTGCCCCCTGAGGCCCCAACTCGACGCTATCGATGGCCCGGCGGTATAACCAACGACGCCGCCCGCTATTAAGCCAACGGGGCCGCCAACGAGGGCGCCTGCAAGCGCACCCATCGCTCCATCTCCAAGCCGCTCTTGTGCATGTACGGCGACCGGCGCAAAAGATATTCCGGTGATTGCGATCATGATCGCAAGTAATTTACGCATGTCTCCCCTGTCCTCCCAGGACGCCCGGCGGCAATCCCCGCGAAGTTACATCGAGCCGGATTTTAATGCCCTCAATTCGTGATCAAAGTGAGAAGAACTTGCGGTCTTTCCTTGGCTCTTGCGGGCAGCCAAGTTGTGAGAAGGGACACGCAGCGATGGAGGCGAACATGGGCTTGCCCAGCAAAAGACGGTGAAGAAACCGTCAACGGTTCTGCTCCCTGTGGTGCCGCCTCCGTTTGGCGCGGCGTTTCTGCTGGGGGCCGCGATGCGGAGGTATGATGGAGATGGAACGGCCTGAGTGCGTTTCCCCGCCGGCCTTTGATGGTCCCACGGGCGCAAGAGCCGCTGCGGCGCCTGTAACCGTCCCTATGGCAAAAAGAGCGGACAAGAGAGCGCGGCGAGACAACAATTTCATGGGTCCGGCGAGGGTAAAATCACCATGGGCCACCAATCGCGGCCCATGGGATAAGGCGATAGAGCAGTTCGTATTGGATGCCGGTCTGTCAACCGTCCGCTAGTTGGCGCGGTGGACCGGCGCTCTGTGGCGGTGGACCATTTGTCTAGGAACACGATGGCCACGACGCCTCACTCTCGTGCGAGTCGTCACTTGCACGACCAAGCCGTCGGACGCAGAAATTTCCGCTGGGCCTTGCGAAGTGTTTAGAGGGGCGGCTTCTACGTCCACGCTGATCACCATCGCAAGCGCCGCTCCGAAGCACACACCCGCGAATCTTTGAATCGTCATCCTCATTGCACGTTTCCTCTCTTGTCTTTGCTTGACTTTCCTTGCTCGGCCCAATTCCCGCAGATGATCAGGGACGGGGTTTCACAGTGGCGTAATTTGAACCAATTGGCAACGCCGGGCATGGCTTGCCAAGCGCAAGCCCCGATGCATAAAGCAGTTTTCCGAAGGAATTTTGAAAGTGACCTGACCGTTCAAAAACCAAGGTTTTTCTCCCATGACTCCCCTGGCGAGTTGGGAGCAAAAAAATGATGGAAACCATCGGCAAGTAGCGAATGAATTTTGCTGGCCTATGTCCAAGCATGAGTCACCGGCCAGCCCTCAACGTCGGCGCCGGATTGTCTGCGGCCCTGCGCCGCGCGCGAAAAAGTGCCGAAGCGCATGACACCCCGGCAGAGATGACTTAAACAAGAACGGTCCGACGCTTTTCCTGAGGTTCAATGCCCGGAGAACCGGTTAAGCCCAAGGCCGCGAGCCCGCGTGCTCCCGTCCTCATTGATCTTGCGCTGCAAGGCGGCGGTTCGCATGGGGCATACACCTGGGGTGTCCTCGACCGTTTGCTCGAAGAGCCTTGGCTTCAAATCGACGGCATTTCCGGCACATCGGCGGGCGCCATGAATGCCGCGGTGCTCGCCGATGGCTATGCGAAAGATGGCCCTGCGGGCGCGCGGGAGGCGCTCGAGACATTCTGGCGCCGTGTCTCGGAGGCGGCTCGCTTCAGCCCGTTCAAGCGCGGACCGGTCGATGTGATTCTTGGCCGCTGGACGCTGGACTCCTCACCCATGTATGTGGCCATGGATCTGATGTCGCGGCTGGTCTCGCCTTATCAAGTGAACCCGCAGGGGACAAATCCGTTGCGCGAGATTCTGGCCGATCTCGTCGATTTCGAGCGGCTGACGCAATCGTCCATCAAGCTCTTCATCACCGCCACCAATGTCAGGACCGGCCGCGGACACGTCTTCAAAAACGGCACCATTACGCCGGACGTTCTGCTCGCCTCGGCCTGTCTTCCCACCCTGTTCCAGGCGATAGAGATCGATGGCGAACCCTACTGGGACGGCGGCTTTTCCGGCAATCCGACGATCACCCCCCTCATCCGCGAGTGCAAATCGCGGGACACGATTCTCGTACAGATCAACCCGATCGAACGCAACGAGCCCGCGCGCTCGGCCCCGGATATTCTCAACCGGTTGAATGAGGTCTCCTTCAATGCCGTCCTTCTGAAGGAGTTGCGCATGATGGCACTTCTGCGGCAAGTCGCCGATCCGGGCAACAGCGAAGGCGCGCTATGGGCCGGCATGCGTATTCACCGCATAGGAAGCGAGATGTTGACCGGGCTTGGCGCCTCCTCCAAGCTCAATGCGGAATGGGAGTTCTTTACGCTTCTGCACGCGGAGGGGCGAAGGTCGGCGCAAGCGTTTCTTGAGACGCATGGCATGGACCTCGGGAACCGTTCAACCCTTGATATCGACGCCTTGCTGGAACAGGTCTGACGCATGGGACTTCTGGGCATTCTTGTCGCGCTCGGTCTTCTGATCTGGCTCGCCTATCGCGGCTGGAGCATTCTGCTTCTCGCGCCCGCCGCCGCCGTCCTCGCGGCGGGACTGGCCGGCGAGCCATTGCTCGCCCATTGGACGCAAACCTTCATGGGAAGCGCCGCACGCTTCATCATGCAGTTCTTCCCGATCTTTCTCCTCGGCGCCTTGTTCGGCAAGCTGATGGAAGACAGCGGCTCCGTAACATCCATCGCCAATTTTATGACCGAACGCCTCGGCGCCAAACGCGCGGTGCTGGCAGTGGTGCTTGCCGGTGCTCTCGTCACCTATGGCGGCGTCAGCCTGTTCGTCGCCTTCTTCGTCATCGCTCCGATGGCACACGCGCTGTTTCGCTCGGCTGATATTCCAAAACGTTTGATGCCGGCGGCGATCATGCTCGGCGCGTCTACCTTTACGATGTCGGCGCTGCCTGGAACGCCAGCGATCCAAAACGCCATTCCGATGCCGTTTTTCGGCACGACCCCTTTTGCCGCACCGGGCCTTGGAATCATCGCGTCGGCCATCATGCTGGGATTTGGCCTTTGGTGGCTTTCCCGCGCTGAGGCCAAGGCCCGCCGCAGCGGCGAAGGCTATGGCGATGATGCGGCCTCGGCGGGAGATTCGACACCCGCCAGCCATGCCGCGGAAGATCTCATCGTCCGGGAGCGCGCGACAACCGCAAGCACCTTCGATCCAGCCGAGATCGCCCATAGCACGCAAAGCGCAAGGGAACCTCCCGTCGCCCTTGCCGTCCTGCCGCTTATCATCGTCATCGCCGTCAATCTGATCATGTCACTCATCCTATTGCCGCGCCTCGACGCCTCCTATCTCACGGAAGAAGCCTGGGGAGCGACCTCACTCTCCGCCGTCGGCGGCGTTTGGGCTATCGTCACTGCGCTCGCGGCGGCGATCGCTGTGCTGATCGCCATCAATTTACGGCGGCTGCCTTCGCTGCGGGCATCGATGGACGCCGGCGTCAACGCCTCCGCCCTGCCCGTCTTGAGCGTCGCCAGCCTCGTCGGCTTCGGCTCGGTGATCGCGGCGCTCCCCGCATTCGTGATGGTGCGCTACTGGGTGCTTGGCATCGAAGGCGGCCCGCTGGTTTCGCTGGCGGTGGCGACCAATGTTCTTGCCGCGCTGACTGGCTCGGCGTCCGGCGGCCTGACGATTGCGCTCGATTCGCTTGGCGGTGCTTATATGAAGATCGCCGTCGAGCAAGGGATCGACCCGGGACTGATGCACCGCGTTGCCGTCATTGGCGCCGGTACGCTCGACATGCTGCCTCACAATGGCGCCGTCGTCACCGTGCTCGCCGTCTGCGGCGCGACGCACAAGGAAAGTTATTTCGACATCGTCATGGTTGGGATCGTCAGTTCGCTTGTCGCGCTCGCCGTGGTGATTGGGCTGGGCACGGCTTTCGGGTCGTTTTAAATCTTGTCCGATTGGAAGGAGAAATCGTACCAAATCGTTTCACGTGAAACATTTTTGTCCGATTGAGCCGCAAAACCTTACATAACAAACCAGCAAATCCACAAGCTGACGGATATGGCAGGTCCGATCGATCATCAGGCCGCCGCCTGCGCCTTCCCCGGCTCCTTGACGTGGGTCGTCGAAGGGCCGACGCTTATTGGAAACACGAGATGCCGCGCGGAAACCGTGATGCCTTTTAATGGCTACCAGACCCTTCAGGACTCCTCGGATGGGCGCCATGATGACCGACACGATGACTTCCGTGGTGGTGGTGATGATGATGATGGTGCCAGCCCGAGGTATCACGGTGCATGGAATGATTATGCCGCGAGGAGGGATGCGATTTGTGGCTTGCGGAAGCCGCGCATGGCGCAAAAAACGATAGCGGCACCGAGAAAAAATACGCTGAGGAATTTCACTGGTTTCTCCCTATGTATTTTATTGCCGCCATGGTGGGGCGAGCATTGTAATTTGTCAACGAGGAGTTGTGCCATCGGCCAAAGGCTCCTTGATGCGGAGCCAAGCGACATAGAGCGCGGGCAGGACGATCAACGTCAGCATCGTCGCGACGAAGAGGCCGCCCATGATCGCAAAAGCCATCGGCCCCCAGAACACCGTCGGAGCGATCGGAATAAATCCGAGCACCGTTGAAATCGCCGTCAGCATGATCGGCCGGAATCGCGACAAGGTGCCAAGCACCACCGCGTCCCAGGGCCCCTGCCCTTCCGCCCGCTCGGTCTCGATCTGCTCGATCAGAATCACCGCGTTGCGGGCGATCATCCCCATCAGCGCGAGAATGCCAAGGATCGCAACGAAGCCGAGCGGCCTCCCAAAAATGAGCAGCGCCGTGACAATCCCGATGAGACCCATCGGCACAATGCTCAAGACCAAAGCGAGGCGGCTAAAACTGTGCAACTGCGCCATCAGGAACAGGAGCATCAGGAACAGCATTAAGGGCACTTTGGCGAAGACCGACGCCTGCGAAGCGGCACTTTCCTCGACGGTCCCGCCAACCTCGATGCGATAGCCTTTCGGCAGGCTTGCATTCACCTTTTCGACAGCCGGAGCGAGGGACCGAACCGCTGCTTCGGGGGTTGCATCAGAGGCAATATCGGCTCGCACCGTCAATGTCGGCACGCGCTGACGCCGCCAGATCAGCGGGAATTCTTGCTCGAAATCGAAGCTTGCGACTTGGCTCAGCGGCACCGTGCGTCCATTCGGCAGAGGCAGTTGCAGGGCGCGCAAGGTTGAGAGCGACACGCGCTGCTCATCCTGAGCCCGGGTGATGACATTGATAAGATAGATGTTGTCGCGCACTTGCGTGACCGGCGTCCCGGTCATCACCGTGTTCAACACTTCGGCGAGGGCCTGCGAACTCAGGCCCAAAAGCCGGGCTTGATCCTGATCGATTTGGATGCGCACTTTGCGGGCCGGCTCCATCCAATCGAAATTGACCAGCCGGACATGCGCGTCCGTACCCATGACTTGCCCAAGCCGCAACGCGATCGTGCGTACCTCCGCAAGATCTGGTCCGCTGACCCGGTATTGCACCGGCCAGCCGACGGGCGGCCCAAGCTCTAGCGGCGAAACGCGGGCGACGACGCTCGGCAGTTGTTCCGCAAGTGTTTTTTCAAGCCGCGCATGGAGCCGCTCCCGCGCCGCGACGTTCTTGGCGACGACGACGGCTTGCGAAAAGAAATCATTGGCCAGTTGCACATTGAGCGGAAGATAAAAGCGGATGGCTCCGCGCCCGACATAGGTGCTCCAGCTCGCAACGTCCGGATCGTCCTTAAGGATGGCATCGAGTTTCGCCGCGGCCTGATCGCTGGCGTAGATCGAGGCGTTTTGCGGCAACGTCAGATCGACGACAAGTTCCGGCCGGTCGGAGGCGGGAAAAAATTGCCGTGGCACATAGGGCAGCGCCAGGAGAGAGGCGGTAAAACAGGCCAGCGTCACCGCGAT
Organism: Methylocella sp.; assembly: GCA_036561105.1. Taxonomy (GTDB): domain Bacteria; phylum Pseudomonadota; class Alphaproteobacteria; order Rhizobiales; family Beijerinckiaceae; genus Methylocapsa. Next base: position 24,228 of record DATBPZ010000152.1, read on the forward strand.
GGTGAGCCAGCGCATCCGCATCGCGCCGACGAGCACTGTGCGGAAGATTCGCAAGATCATGCTTTGTTGCGCGGGCTCCTTTGTCTCCGGTTTTTTGAGGAGCCAAACACCCATCAACGGGGCAAACAGAACCGCGACAAACCATGAGACGATCAGCGCGATGGAGACGACGGCAAAAATCGAGAATGTGTATTCTCCCGCGGCGCTCCGCGCAAAGCCGATCGGCACGAAGCCCGCCGCCGTGACGAAGGAACCGGTCAACATCGGAAACGCCAGCGTCCTATAGGCGAAGGTCGCGGATTGCGCCTTGCTGTCGCCTGCGGCCAAGCGGGACGTCATGACATCGACCGTCGTCATTGCGTCATCGACAAGTAGACCGAGGGCGATGATGAGGGCGCCGAGCGAAATGCGCTGGAGATCGATGCCAAGCAATTCCATGATCGGGAAAATGATTGCCATCGTCAGGGGAATCGACAATGCAACGACCGCGCCCGGCCTTATGCCGAGACTGACGACGCTCACCGCCATGATGATGGCGATCGCCTGCCAGAGCGATTCCATGAACTCGCCGATGGCGGTTTTGACAACGACCGGCTGATCGGACACTAGCGTCGCATCGATACCGAGGGGCAGATCGGCGACACTCTCATCGATCGCCTTTTTCACATTGCGGCCGAGCGCCAAGATATCGCCGCCGTCGCGCATGGCGATGGCGAGCCCGATGGCAGGCTTGCCATTGACACGGAACATCGGCTGCGGCGGATCGGCAAGGGCGCGGCGCACCTCGGCAATGTCGCGCAGCCGGATCAGCCGTCCGTTGGAGAGAAAATTCACATCGAGAATGTCATTTTCCGAGCGGAAAGCGCCGGAAACGCGGATCAAAAGCTTCTCGTTGCCCGTCTGCAGCGAGCCCGCGGGGCTGACTGCGTTCTGTGTTTGCAGCGCGGCGATCAAAGCGGCGCGATCAATCCCAAGGCCAGCGAGTTGCTTCGTCGAAAACTCGACGAAAATCTGCTCGTCCTGCGCACCGAGGATTTCGATCTTCGACACATCTGGCACCTGCAGCAGGCGCGAGCGGATGTCCTCGACATAGTCGCGCAGCTCGCGATGCGTAAATCCATCCGCTGTGAAGCCATAGATTAGGCCATAGGTGTCGCCAAAGTCGTCATTGAATCCGGGGCCCACGACACCGGCCGGAAGCGTGTGGCGGATGTCACTGACGTTCTTGCGAACCTGGTACCAGATGTCGGGAACTTCGGATGCTTTCGTCGACCCTTTGAGATTGACGAAAATGGTTGTGATGCCGGGACTCGTATAGCTGCGCAGATAGTCGAGGCCTCGGATCTCTTGTAATTTGCGTTCGAGCCGTTCGGTGACCTGCTGAAGCGTATCGTCGAGCGTCGCACCGGGCCAGGAAGCTTGCACGATCATCGTTCTGAAGGTGAACGCTGGGTCTTCGCTGCGACCGAGCCGGATGTAGGAGGCAAGACCGGCGATGGTTACCGCGATCATCGCGAAGATGACAAAGGATCGATGCGTCAGTGCCCATTCGGAAAGATTGGGGCCTGTCACGAAGGCGCTCCGAGCAACCGCACCTTTTGTCCTGGGTGGAGCGCCTGTACGCCAGCCGTGACCACGATCTCGCCGCCATCCAATCCTTGCGAAATCACCACGGTTCCTGGATCAAAGCGCAGCACGTCCACTTTGCGCAGCGACACGGTCAGGCTCGCGGGATCGACGATCCAGAGGGCCGGCTCGCGACCGATCGTGGTCAGCGCGCTGGCAGGAACCGAAATGCCCTTGCCGGACTCCATGTCCATGCGTCCTGTGACCGTCGCGCCAAGCCGCATGGCGCTGGGCGGATCACTCACGCTGACCCGCACCTTGAACGTCCGCGTGATGGGATCGGCCTGTGGATCGACCTGACGCACCCGCCCCTTCGCTGTGACCGTGGGATCGTCGGTGAGGGTGACGATGATGTCGGGATCAGGGGGAGCCGACCGGATGACTTGTGCCGGCACATCAAAAACAGCGTCCCAGCCTTCCCTGCGAGCGACTTGTAAAACCATTTGCCCGGCCTGCACGACCTCCCCCGATTCGGCGCCGCGCGCGGTGATCGTTCCGGCGACATTGGCTTTGAGCTGCGTGTAGCTCACGCGATCCTCGGCGATCTCCAATTGCGCCTTGGCATCATCGACCTGGGCTTGCGCCGTGCGCAGCCCCTGCTGTGCCTGGTCGAACAGAACCTTCGTCGTGAATCCTCGGGACAAAAGCGTTTCCTGGCGGGTAAAGGTATTGCGCGCTTGCACCAATTTGCCTTGCGCGGCGGAGAGAGCCGCGCGGGCTGAGCGCAAGGCGTTCAATTCATTCTGCGGATCGAGTTTCGCCAGCACCTGGTCGGGCTCGACATGATCGCCGACGCCGCCGGAACGTTCGATGATCCGGCCGCCGATGCGAAAGGCGAGAGCCGTCTCGTTCTCCGCCTGAATCTGCCCTGTCAGCACCACCGATTGGCCGATCTCGCTTTTTTCGGCGGTTACTGTCCGAACCGGACGTGGTTGCGGGGCCTCGGTTTTTGCTTCCTGCTTGCAACCAGCAAGCAAAAGAGCAATCGCCGGCAAGATCAAGAATATGCGGGCGGCGCCGCGTCTTGCTGTTATCGTGCACGAGGCCAAGATGCGGTCCTTCTCGTGGAATTGCGCGAATAATTGTGTTGCACAAGCTGCGGCCCTTGCCATCGCCAAGTTATAACTTTGTTCGCGGCGCCTGAGAAGAGTTCAAACACGGATGTGACATCAGGGTCATGGCATCACCGCCTTGTTTTGCGATTCCACGGGGGCGGGAATACCCTCTTCAATTCTTTCGATCATGTAAGGAAAGAAGGGATTGGAGGACATCCGAAGCAATGCGTCCATGCTGACGATGAGCGTGCCCCGCTCACCGCGCGGGGCGACGGCACCGAGATTGACGCCAAAATTCTCCGCCGGGTCCGGCTGCATTCCGTAAAGCGAATCGCTGATCGGAAATGGCAGCGCGACATGCGAGAGCGAATAGACTCCCGGCGGATACGCAAGTCCCAGCGCACGTGTTTGCTCGGTAACGACGCCAGCCTCTGTGACGCGCTCGACAACCTCGCTGCTGTCTGGGTTTGCATTGGCGATGACTACCGTCCGAAACAGCCGCGGCGGCGGTGGCAGAAGACGCGTCAATGCGGTGTCCGACGCCGTCCGTAACAGCTGGCCGAATTTGGCGTAACGGTTGATGTCGAACAGCACGAGTTCGCTGCCATTCGCTGGGAGTTGCGCATACAAGCTTGAAATGATGGCGCGCGTCGAGACCGTGAAGTCGATAATGGATTGAAAGGTGAGCAACGGCGCCAGCCGGTCCAAGCGTTTCTCGCGGGAAAGGCGGGTGATCTGCTGCTGCAGCGCCTGGGTTACGAGATAGGATTGGCGCGCCCCGTTCACCGGGAAGGAATTATATTTGAACGGATTGAACTCGGGCACGATGCCAAGCCATGCGGCCTTCGCGAAGGCGGGAAAGATCGAGGGCAAGCCCGCCAGTCCGGCGAAGCGCGCAAATCGCGTGATGCCAATCATCGGCGAGATGAGCACGAGCCGGTCCGGCCGAGTCAGCTTTTGATCCTCAAGGGCATCGAGCGCATATTTCAACGCGAGGGCGCCGCCGTTGGAAAAACCGATGATGTGCAAGGGGAGAGATGGGCCAATGCGCCGCCGCGCCTCCCTGACAGCGAGCCGCGTTGCCGCCATCCAGTCTTCCCAGGCGACGCCGGTCAAGGCGCCCGGAACGGTGCCATGCGCTGGCAGCCGGATGGCGACCGAGACAAACCCATGTTCGCGATAACGCCGCGCGATATGGCGCAGACTATAGGGAGAATCGGTGAGCCCGTGTAAAAATACGACGGCTCCAACCGGAGGTCCCTCGGGCTCCAGCACATAGGATCTGTTCCAATCTTGTGAAAAGCCTTCCGGATAGATGGGACTGCCTTCAAAATAGCGATTGACCGGAATGCGCTCGCCCGCGTCGAGCTTTTGGCTGACTTCTTTCTTCACCTCCGCGAAAATTTTGTCTTCGGCCTTGAGATAAGCCGCCCAATCGGCGCCATCGATGGCCTTGGCATGCAATTCATGCGGCACGAATGTGTGCCACGGCTCAAGCGGGGCACCGCGCTGCGTATCGTAGACGCGGGCCGCCAGCAGCGTCACCGCGATGACGGCGACCAGCAGCGTGATCCGCTTCGTCCATTTTATCAGCCTAGCACGCACGGTCGCTGGTCTCCCTTTCCGTCATGGCGTCAAATCTTGCGGCATTTCGCCTTCAGCCATTCGATTGGGCCCGAGCAAAACACGGCAGCCGCAAGGTGTCGATAGGAGGCGGTGATGATTCCAGAGAACCGTTCAACGAACGGATGCCGCCGCCGCCAGAACGAGGACGATTGTCAGAAGAGACAACGCCGCCGCCGGCCACTGCCGGAGCTGCAAATCCATGCGTTCCAACGCGGCGCCGAGGGGGTAACTCGCGCGGAAGGCGGCCTCCTGCGAGACGACAATGTCGCCTCCGGGCACGCGCGGCAGGCGGGGTCCCCACAGCCACAATCCGGGAGCCAGCGCGGCGCCGGCCAGAACCGGCCAAAGCGCTTCCTTTAGGGCCGCCGGAGTGAGCGCATCGGCGACTTCGCCGCCCGTGGCGGGGTACAGCAGCCACGGGACGGCAAGTGAAGCCACCACCATCGCAAGCCAAGGCAAGGTGAGCCCGAAGGTAGCCGCCTGCCCTTCTTGCGACGAGCTGCGCGCAAGGCGGTGCAGAAAATGCAGCATGAGAAGCGTGGTTCCCGCTGCCGAGATCGTCGCGAGCGTGCCGGCGATGCCATCTCCCAGCGGCGCCTTGACCGCCAGCTTCGCCAAGGCGCCACCCGTCAAGGGCAACCCGGCAAGACTGAGCGCCAGCACCAAAGCCAAGAGCAGCACCAGCCAGAGGCGGCGCCCGCTGGTCACGGCGGCGACTCCAACGGTCAGAAACAAGGCGCCTTTCACCAGAACATGATGCGCCGCATAGTAAGCCGCATCCAACGCCGTCCCCTTATCGGCCGCGGAAAGGCCCATGCCGAGCACGGCGGCGATCACGCCCATCTGGCTGATGCTGGAATAGGCCAGCACCGCTTTCGGATTGTGTTGCGTGATGCCGATCGCAACGCCATAGAAGGCGGAGATATAGCCAAAAGCGACCAGCACATCGCCCCAGCCCTGGACGGCGGCGTCAAAGGGGAGAAAGCGGATCAGCCCGATAACGCCCGCCTTGACGGCAGCGCCGCTCAGCACGGCGGCGGCGGGAATGGGCGCCGCTGTATAGGCCAGTGGCATCCAGCCATGGAGTGGCACCAGCCCAATTTTAATTCCAAAGCCGGTGATGACAAACAGGAGTGCCATGCCGCGCCAGGGCGAGGACGGCAGCGCGGCCATGACATCGCGGATTTGCACACTGCCGTTCGCTTCGCCCGCCGCAAGCAGCACGAAACCCATCAGCAAAAACGCCTCGCCGAGCACCGTGAACGCCATATAGACCCCGCCGGCGCGGCTTGAAGCAGCCTCGCCATTATGCGCGATCAGGCCGAAGGCCGGGATGCTCACGAGCGCGTAAACAAGATAGAATGTCAGAAGGTCGGCGGCGATGAAAACGCCGAGACTACCAGTCAGGGTGAGAAGCCAGCAGACCGCGAAACGTTCGGCATTGGGTTTTCCACGCATCTCTGCCCGAGCGGTGATGCTGGCGGCGATCCAAAGCAGCGCTGCAACAGCGAGCAGCATGGCGCCTGGCGTGTCGAGGAAAAGACTGACCTGGAGCGCGGGTCGCTCGAACGCCAATGGTGCCCCACCCAGCACCAGCAGCGCGGCCGCCAAAGCGGGGAGCGGAGCGAGCCACAGAAGCGCCAGCGCATGGCGGCGCAGTTGTCGGGAAAGGCAAGCCCCCAGCAAGAAGAGCGGCGCCGCCAGCGCCGTACCCAGCAGCAGCGGGCCAAAGTCATGGGCCATGTTCGTCAGGCCGTTCACGGGAGAGCCGCCATCGCGGCAGGGCGGCCGATCTGCAGAAATGCGAAGAAAGACTGCGGCGCGAAACCGAGCAACACGGCGCAGAGTGCCAGGGCCAGGGCGATGGCCTCGCGGCTTCGCTGAGGAGGTGTCTTTAGGGCAACGCCCGCATTCGTGAACGCCGGGGCAAGAGCCTGGTAGATGTATCCGCCCGCGAGCAATCCACCCGCCAGCATGACCACAGCCCACAGCCATTGACCAGCCTCGACGGAGGCCTTGAGCAGCACCCACTTCGCCGAAAAACCGCCGCTCGGCGGCATACCCATCAGTGACAGCCCGCCGAGACCCAAGGCGAAAATCGTCACCGGCATGGCCCGGCCAATGCCGCTGAGTCCAGCGATCCGGTCATGGCCGAGGGATTCACCGATAAGGCCGGCCGCCAAAAACATCGCCGCTTTGGCGAAAGCGTGCGAGAGCGTTTGCATTAGGCCACCGCTCCAGGCTTCGGCAGCCCAGGGATGCGTGCCGGACGCGAGCGGAAACATCAAAAACAAATAGCCGATTTGCGCGACGGTCGAATAGGCGATCAAGAGTTTCAGCCGCTCCTGCCGAAGCGCCAGCACGCTGCCGAAGAGGATCGCTGCCGAACCGAGGGTGGCAAGGATTGTCCCCGGGATCGCGTTCGGCAGCCCTGGCAGCACATCAAACCAGAGCCGCACGATCAGAAAAAAGGAAGCTTTGACAACAAGCCCCGAAAGCACGGCGCTCGCCGCGGCGGGCGCGTTCGCATGGGCTGGCGGCAGCCATAAATGCAGCGGGAAGAGAGCAGTCTTGGCGAGCAATCCCGCGGTCATCAGCCCGGCGGCCATCCAGACAGCGGGCGAGGCGTGAATCCGGGCCGCGAGAAGGATGATGTCGAGCGTGCCAAAAGTCCCATAGAGCAAAGCAACGCCAAGCAGATAAAACACGGAACCAAACAACGCAAAAAGCAAATAGCGCAGCGCCGCAGCGAGCGTTTCGGGACGGCCATCAAGACAAACCAGCGGCACGGCGGCGAAGGTCAGAAGCTCCAGCGCGACATAAAGATTGAAAAGATCACCGCCGAGAAAGACAATGTTCAACGCCGCCCAGATTGCCTGGAGCAGAATCCAGAACGTCGGCGGCGCCCGCGCTTCTGCGGCTCCCACTGGCGTTGCAAAATTGGCGCGCGCGAAAAAGCCGGCGGCCGGGATCACCAGCGCTGCCGTCACCAGCATGACGGCGGAAAATCCATCGGCTCGCAGTGCGATTCCGAGCGGCGGCGTAAACCCGCCAAGAATATAGACGAGCGGCTTGCCGGAGCGCCAAAGAAGGACGGCAATGGCGGCAGCAACGCCGAAGCCCAGCGGCATGAGGCCGAGCGCGATACGTTCCGCGTAACGCCCGCCGAGGACGAGCGACAATAGGATGCCGGCAACCGGCAAGATGATCGCCAGCACAAGCAGGAACCTACCCGCCGTTGGCGAGAATGCAGCGGCCGTCAGGATCATTCGCTATCGGCTCCGTTGCCAGGCGGTTTCATCCAAGCCTCGGGACGCAGCGTGACGCGCCCGGTCTCATCGAAAAGCCGCAACACCAAAGCTATTGCGAGTGCGCTCGCCGCGAAAGCGACAACAATCCCGGTGATCACCATCGCCTGCGGCACGGGATCGGCGGCAAATCCAGAAGCCGCGCCTCTTCGCGCGATAATTCCGAACAGCAGAAAAACGCCGCTGCCGATCAGATTGAAGGCCAGAATTTTGCGCAGCGGCTGCGGATGGGTGATGAGGCCATAAAGGCCAAGGCCCACTATCGCCGCGCCGGTGAGCCCGGCCAGCGTTGCCGCATTCATCGCCGGGGCGCCCGGCGTGGCGGACCTGCGACTAGCATCGGGAGGGTCACGGCGATGGTCAGAGTCATAAAGGCCTCGATGAAGAGAATTAAGGGTTTGGCGAAGCCGGCGGGATACGCAAAAAATCCGCTCGCCACTCCGATGCCAGCGACGCCCGCCGCCAGGAATACGGCTGGACCGGCGACAAGCGCGAGCCGTAGCCAAAGTGCTCTGACTGGCGGCGCTTCGCCGAGCTTCGCCATCATGACAATCATCCACATGGCAGCAAGGATGGCGCCCCCTTGAAAGGCGCCGCCCGGTCCATCCGCGCCAGCCCAGAAGATATGAATGCCGACGAGGATCCCGAGAGGCGCCAATATTTGCGCGAGAAAAGCCAGAGTGGGTTCTGGATGCACCGCGCGGGGTTCTCCTGGAGCGCCACCCCAAAAGCGGTCGGGCGCGAGCGACCATACGCCAACGATAGCCAGGACCAGCACGACCTTTTCGAGCATCGTGTCGAATGCACGATAGGCGATCAAAACGGCGGTGACGGGGTTCCCGAGACCCGTTTCAGCGAGGTGTTGCGATGCCTGGGGAGCGAGTGTCGGAGCCGGGTCGGGCAAAAGCAGCACAACGGCGGCAAGGGCCAAAGTGACAAGAGCGCAAAGTACCATAGCCCAAAAGCGCTGCGGTTCGCTGGGGTGTTCGGCGGCCTCGGCCTCCCTGGCCTCCCGCAGGCGGGCGGCGGCGCCAATGAGCAGCACGCCCGTGACGCCGCTGCCAATCGCGGCCTCCGTCAGCGCCACATCAACCGCGAAAAGGCGAACCCAAACGATCGAAAGAAGCAAGCCATAGGCAACATAGCCAACGACGGCAGCAAAAACCTCCCGCGCGAAAATGGTCCAGACGGCGAGCGCCAATACCAGGGCCGCCAAGCCAATGTCGAGAGCTTGCAGAACACTCATGCCGCCGGTCCCTTGCGCCGGACGGCGCGCCCGATAAGCTGCGCAACCGTCGCGCCGGCCAATTGAACGAGTGCCCAAATGGCGACGAGTTTGAATGCGGCGAGCAGGTTTTCCACACGGGGCAGCAAACCGAGCACGACAAGACCAAGACCGAGATTGTCGGCCTTGGTCAGCGCATGCAAACGGGTCAGGGCGTCAGGGAAGCGCAGCAAACCCACCGTGCCCGCAAAAAAGAAAAAAGCGCCGGAGCCTATCGCGAGGATGCTGAAGACGTCGAGAACGAGATTCATCCGCCCATCCGCCCGGAATCGTCCGCCTCTGGAGGCGCGGCGCTGTTCACAAAGGCCACAGAGGCAAAAGCAGCAAGTAGGGCAAGTCCCAGGGCGACATCCTCGACGCCGCGCACACCGGTTGCCGCAGCGACCAGCAGCAGCGAAGCGATTCCACCGGTGGCAAGGAGTTGCGCTGCCATCATGCGGTCGGCGTTGCCCGGTCCTCTGAGGATGCGGATGAGACCTACCGCTACCGTGAACAGAATAAAACCTGCGGCGGCGAGCAGAAAATCAATCATGGCCAAGCGCCCGATTGAACAAATCTTCTTCCGCCGCCAAATTGGCGGCAACGGGCTGGTCAATGTCGAGGCAATGGATGAGGAGCGCTCCATTTTCATCGGTCCCGGTTGGCAGCGTTCCCGGCAGCAAACTGGATAAAGCGCAGAAGGCGCACCGCGCTTCACCCGGTGGCAAATGCAAAGGGGTGACCACGAAGCCTGGGCGCAATTGCAGCCGCGGATGCAGCGCTCGCCAGGCAACATCTATCCCCGAAACCACGGACTGACGCACAAAGCTCCACGCGAGCGCCGCGAGCGGGGCGGGCTGCAGCCGCGATCTCGCCGCCGGCAGCAGTCGCAGACTGACCCAGGTGGCGGCCCCAACGGCGGCCAGACCCACCGGGAGATCCCCCGGACCCCACCCGGAGATCATGAGCCAGAAGCCAAGGAAAAGCGCGGCGCGTCCTGCCGCACCCCTCATAATGCGCGGCCGGTTAACATCAGACGCGCTCAAGGAGCAAATCCGTGGAGCGATTGGAACGCGATGCGCGATCTCTTCAAAGCCCACCACGCAACGTCACGAGTACTAGTCTACGCTATCATATTCCCTAAGTTCCGCCAATATTGACCCGGATTGGGACACGCCCTATGGCGCCCCCCTTTGGTAGCAGATGATTCATTGTCAGTGCATCTCTTCCAATGGCGCCGCCTTGTCTTTTGCCGAGTCGCTTCTGTTTTGAGGCGCAAGGAGATCAGGGGAGAGTGACTCGTCGGCGAGTTGCCGCCCTGGCAGGTCGATCCGGTCCGGTTCGAGCAGCCGGAGCTTACCGTCCTTACCCACCGCCAGGGTGTGGACATAGAAATAAGTGTCGCAACCATCGGTCGCTTGCATCACAGGGGATGGCGCGGAGACGATCAGCAGACCGCCGCACGCGCCGATCCAGTCGATATGCCGGTGGCCGTGCATCACCACCGCGTGACCTGCCAGGCGCTGCAAACGCCGCACGAACCAGCTGCCATTGATCAGGGCGGTGCCAATGCGCTCGGACAGCGCCTTCGCCGGCATGGGATACTCGACGAGGTGATGATGAAGCGCCACGATCCAGCAGGCGCGAGGGTACTGTTTGGCAGCAATGTCGATGGCCTTGGCTTGCGCAAATGAGACCATCCCGAGCGCATTGGTGAAAGAGAAATGTGTCTCGGCATTTGAGTTCAGCACGATGACCCCAAGTCCATCTTCAGTGGCAGGCGGCAGTATCATTGGAAATATCCTCGCCCATACGTCACCTAAGTGCCGTGACGAGCGGAAGGATCCCTCATCCGCGAAGGCGGCGATTTCGGCAAGGTGCGGATCCAGGCATTGTGCCAGCGTAGCCCCGAGCTGGCCGGAGATGGGGTCGAACACCCTAACCTTGGCGCCCTGGATCGCCGCAAGCGCCGAAATGGTCCGGACTTGACGCAGCCGCTTCTTGGGACTGCCTGGCAGGTCGAGGCGGGCGGGATTGGCCCTGTCCACCACATTGACGTCGTGGTTGCCGGGGAGACCGATTACAAGCCCCGCGAGCTCCGGATGAGGCGCCAAGGCATCGAAAAACTCCGCCCATTCCGCCGAACGGCCGGCGTCGGTCAAATCTCCGGTAATGAGAATTGCGTCGAGCGGCTGCTTTGTGTGTATCTCATCCAATCGTGCGAGGGCTTGCCGGAGCCTGCCGTTGCCGCGTGGTCCAGACCTTCCGCTCTCGATCCGGAAGCCATACCGCTCCCCGACGGCGTGGATGTCGGACAAATTGGCCACCCGCCAGGACCGGCCGTCCTTCGGGGGCGTATCAAAGGACTCTAGATCGCGGGGCTGGGCCATCGTCGCGTCGGCAAGACCCCATACCAATGCCGCCCCACCGAAATAAGCCGCGATAATAACGACGGCGTTTGCCAGCACGACCGGGATGAGCAAATGCGGTAACGCGAGATCGGCAAGAGTGCCAACCCATCGCGAAACGGGCCATGCGAGCATCGCGACCCAAAACATGACCGCGGCGATCGCCAAACCCGACACCGCGGCGCTGGCCGCGCGAACCGTACCCCGTCGCGCCAGACTGACGCCGAGTGGGAGAAACCGTTCGGCGAAATGCCGGAAACCCTCACGGCAGATGATATAGCCCGGCTGAACTCCCAAGGCGTTGAGAGACCAAAAACTACTTTCGATCAAGCGCATGAGCGGACGCCCGCCAAACCAAGCCAAGCCGGCGAGCGCAAAGAGAAGCACGAGTGGTGAGACTCCTGTCAGGACAATGGAAGCCTTCCACGACACTGTGCCAAGCCAAAGCGAGACGAGGAGCGGCGCCATGCCAAGCAGAATGCCCGGCACCCCAACCAAGAGGATCCAAGCCAGGATTAGCTTGGGAAGGCTAATCTCGACCAGCAAACTGCCAGCAAGGGAGAACAGCGACCGCTGCTTCGTGCTGGACGCATCGTCTTCTATATCGCCGTCGCGCGGATCGATGATCAGCTTCATGGACAGAATCAGCCCTTCATCGAACGCCCGCGGCACAAAATCCGTCGCGGCTCTCACGCCGGCTTTGAAGCGGTTTGATCGAGATCAAGTGCCACTCCTACGGTTGCGTAGTAATACGATCATTAGCCTTGCTGAATACCGTCTGGCGGTCCGGCAGGTTAGGGGCGGCCGTGTGGGGCTCGGCCATTCCGCTATAGCCACTGTTGGACATTTGGGGTGTTCCAATGGTGAGGGACGGCCAGTTGCTGGTACCTCCTGGCCGTCCCGCTCGCTACACCACAGCGCGAATATCAACCTCTACCAGATATTGCTCCTTGAGAGCCAGGAGCGCAATCGAGAACTTGTCTATAAAGCCACGGCGCTTTGGAGCGCAGTGGCGTGCATTTCCCTTTCCGTCATTTGCTCAAAGGGCTGCCTATGTTATTTTTAGAACCTTAAGCGATGACAAATGGGAGCAGCGTCGCGCTCAAAAAGGAAATCTCTGACATGAGCGAACAGAAACGTTCCATGCGGCCTCATGAAGCTGGATTATTGGCCCTCATTGCTCTTCTCGTTGGCAGAATTACCATGCTCGCCTTGCGCGTCGTTCGCGGGAAAAAGACCTGACCGCTCATTTGAAATGGCGGCCATTAAAGCGGCCCGCACCCGCGGCGTTGCTGCGACCTTCAGCGGCATGGGCATCCCCGCCGCCGGCGACACCCCCAGCCGCGACGGCGCCGCCTTGCGCACCGAGGACGGTGCCATAGGAAGCGCCGGCTTCAACTCCAGCAGCGCCACCATAGACCGCGACACTATCGGCACCAGCAGCACCGGCATGGTAGCCATTCGCCTCGCCGCCCGCCCCTACACGTGCTGCCCCTGCCTCGCCGCCGGCGCCCGAATGGAAGCCGCCACCACGGCTCGCCCGAAAGGCATCGGCCGAATTCGGGCAGCCGATGACGAGGATCGAGATCAAGATGGCGGCTCCCGCGAGCAAACTTTTTTTCATGGCCGAATTCCTCACTTCAAAAATTAAAACATCTTGCAGCAAATGCACTGAATCGATGCGCTCAATGTGTGAAGTTTTGTGAAAATCAATGCATAGAAGTCTAATTCACAGCGGTTTTCTTCCGTGTATCGAAAGTCTCCCTGTTCCATGCTGCGCCAACGCCTTGAGAAGCTCCCGGGCCGGTGCTATGACGCAAATCTAAGCCCAAGACCAAAGTCTCCACAGCATGTTGAGTTTTACAGGGAGGAACGAGCTTGCATCGAACCCTTTGCATGGCGGCTGCCATCGCCGCCATGGTTACCGTCTTATTCGCCTTTGAGGCCGATGCACTTCCGATATCGCCGGTTCATAGCCAGAGCTCCAATGTGATGCTGGTCGCCGGCGGCTGTGGTATGGGCTTTCACCGTGGTCCCTATGGAGGCTGCCGGCCTAACGTAGGGGGGTACCCAGCAACCGGGTACGTCGGGGGTGTCTATCGTGGCGGCGTTTACCGCGGCGGAGTGTACCGCGGCGGCGTCTACCATCACGGCGGAGTGTACCGCGGCGGTGCCTACCATCGCGGGGGTGCTTATCATCGGGGTGGTGGCTATCATCGAGGCGGCCGGGGTCGCCGCTGAACAAACGTACTTGCGACGACGTCCTCGAGACCGTCATTGAAGCGTTTGTCGCGCACATAATCGTGCATCGAAAGTCTAGGCATTGCGTGCATCCGGTGTTGCGCGCAGCTTATAGCAACCAGCTTTTCCCGGAAGCCACTACCGCTTTTGTTGGATCTCGACAGCCGGCATCTCGGCAAGATTATGGGAAGTTTCGTGGGTTCGCTCCCGACAAAGAAGAGTCCAGCCGCGATGCAGAGCGCTCCACCGCACTTCACGCAAATTCAGCGCGATATGGCCACGTCTTGGACACGGCCAATATGCGCCAAGTCATTAAAATTATTGGCGCTCCCTAGGGGAATCGAACCCCTGTTTTCGCCGTGAGAGGGCGACGTCCTAGACCGCTAGACGAAGGGAGCCTTCAGCTGCTGGCAACGGTTCTATATCGGGCTTGTCAGAGCCGCAAGCTGGTATCTCAATCCGTGCGAGCGCCTCTCGCTGACAATATGAACGGCCTCCGTCGGCTCGATGACCCGCTTCGGCTTCCCAAGCGGCGTGATCAATCCTAGATTATGGCGATCATGACAGAACTTTTCGTTGAGCTGCCGTCTCCCCCAGCGCCTGCGCCTCTTGACGCCCCGCTTGGGCCCATCGGAACCTTGCGCGTCTTGCGCAAAAACCCGATCGAAACCTGGACCAAGGCGCATTTCGAACTGCCAATTCTTGTTGGCCCAACAATCCTTGGCCCAATCGCGGTGGTCAATGATCCTGTGGCGATCCGCCGCGTGTTTGTTGAAAACGCCGGCAATTATCGCAAGGACGCCTTGCAAAAGCGCATTCTCGGCCAAGGCCTAAGCGAAGGCCTTCTGGAAGCTGAAGGCGAGGATTGGCGAATGCAACGGCGAACCTTGGCGCCCCTGTTCACGCCCAAGACCGTCAACTCCTTTTCACAGGCCATCACCGCCGCGGCGGTGGAGCACGTCGCGCGCTGGGAGAGGATGCGCGAGGGACGGATGATCGATGTCCGGCCAGAAATGGGCCGCGTGACGCTCGATGTCCTCGGGCGCACAATCTTTTCGGACGGGCTTGGGCAAGACTTGGATCAGTTCGTCGCCGCGACGTCTGACTATTTCGCATCCGTTGGCCGGCTCGACATCTTCGACCTGCTTGACTTTCCCGACTGGGTGCCACGCTGGGGCAAAATCGGAAATCGCTCAGAGGAAAGCTTTTTCGCTTCGGTCGTCGAGACCATTATAGCCAAACGCAAGCGCCTTCTTGCGAGTGACAAGGACACCGCGCCCCGCGATATCCTCACCCTCCTCCTCGAAGCTCAAGATCCGCAAACCGGTGCCGGGCTGAGCGATACGGAAGTCAGAGCCAACATATTAACCTTTATCGCGGCCGGGCACGAGACCACCGCCAACGCCCTGACCTGGTCTTTGTTTCTCCTTTCGCTCTCTGAGGAATGGCGGCAAAGACTCGCGGCGGAGGCCGACGCGATATTGCCAGGTCCCATCGAGGAGTATCCGGCACGGCTTGTCGAAACGCGGGCAGTGATCGAGGAGGCCATGCGTCTTTATCCGCCCGTCGCCAGCATGAGCCGGCAGGCCATCGGTCCTGACGACCTCGCCGGCAAGCGTATCCGGAAAAACTCCTTGGTCATTGTGTCACAATGGGTCTTGCACCGGCATCGCTTGCTCTGGGACAAACCAAATAATTTCGATCCTCGCCGTTTTCTTCCCGGCGCACGCGAAAAAATCGACCGGTTCGCTTACTTGCCCTTCGGCGCCGGTCCGCGCGTGTGCATTGGCGCCTCTTTCTCATTGCAAGAAGCGTCCATCATTCTTGCCTGTATCATGCGATCTTTCTCACTTGAACTGAAGAAAAACCACGTGGTGAAACCTGTGCAGCGGATCACTCTGCGGCCGGACGGTGGTCTGCCGATGATTTTACGCAGGCGCTAACCTTACGTTCTTTCAGCTTTGCGTGCATGACCGTCACCCGAGCGGATAAGCCGCCTCTACCACATAGGGGCCGCCTCCGGTCGAAGACCGCGCCGAGAACAACACAAAACGTTTCACCTCAAATCGGCGCGAGAAGAAATAACCTCTCGCCGAGAGATATTCCGCAACCCCGGCGCAAGATACCGCGCGCAGCCGCGCGAGCGTGACATGCGGTGTGAATTTGCGCGGTTCCGGCGCGATGCCGATGCGCCGCATCAGGCTCTCTTGCCGCGCTTGAAGTTCGAGCAAAGGTGTTGCCGCCTTCGCCTTGGCGACGAGCGCCCGAGGCTTGGCGCCGCCAAACGAACTCAATTCCTCAATCGTCACTGTGAATGGTGGATGCCTGATTTTTTGGAGGATCGAATGGACGTCATATGCGGTCGAGTCGTCGATATCGCCGATGAAACGCAACGTCAGATGATAATTCTCCGCGTCAATCCAGCGTGCGCCGGAGAGCCCGCCGCGCAACATGGAAAGATCCATTGCGAGATCGGAAGGGATTTCGATACCCGTGAAAAGACGGGGCATGGATCCCTCCTGTCGAGGCCAGGAGACAGCGAATCATCGCGGTACCTGGGCGGAGACATAAGCTTGCAGCTTTATATCTAAGATTCGCTGGAAAGGAAATTGCCGAACCGGAAAACGGTGGGTTATTCCCCCGGCTTCGGCGCGGCATTTTTGTCCAGTTGACTGAGGAAGCTGCGCACAGTGGGAAGTATGCTCGCGACAATTTGTTGCACCCCGGCCGGATTGGGATGCAGACCGTCGGGCTGTTTGACGGAGGGATCCCCGGCCACACCATCGAGAAAAAACGGATAAAGCGGTAAGTCATATTTCTTTGCGAGCTCCGGGTAAATCGCATCGAAGCGCGATTTGAATTCGGGGCCAAGGCTCGGGGTTGCCTTCATCCCCGCGATGAGAACTTTGATATTCATCGCCTTGAGCTTTGCGAGCATCGTATCGAGCGCGGCCTTAGTGATGTCCGGGTCGATCCCGCGCAGCATGTCATTGGCGCCGAGCTCCAGGATCACGCCGTCGGCGCCGCCGGCCAGCGTCCAATCCAGCCGGGCTAGGCCCCCGGACGTTGTATCGCCGGAGACGCCGGCATTGATGATCGCCACATTGTAGCCTTCCGCGCGGAGTTTCTCCTGTAGGACGCTGGGAAAGGCGGCCTCGGTGGCCACTCCAAGACCGGCGACCAGACTATCGCCGAAAGCAATGATTTTCAGTGTTGGCGCATCCTTCACCGCGGCGATAGCCGGATATAATGAGAGCGCTGCCGCCAAGAGGATGGCCGCCAATTGCAGAAACAGGCTGGGATGTCCATATCCGAACAGCCTTGGTTGCGGCTTTGAAGTTTGCAAGAGAGTTTTTCGGGTGGTGGCGGATTGCATGGATGAATGAGCCGGCGGTAAAATTAAAGAATGTCCATTTGAGCCTGGGGCGCGGCGCCGCAAGGGTTCATATCCTGAAGGGAATTTCGCTGCAAATCGCGCGCGGCCAGACGACGGGTCTTGTCGGCCCTTCGGGGTCTGGAAAATCCACCCTTCTTATGGTTATGGCTGGCCTTGAAAAGGCGGATGCAGGTGAGATCGAAGTGGATGGCGTTTGCCTCGACCGCCTTGGCGAGGATGACCTCGCGCGCTTCCGCGGCGCGCGCATTGGCATTGTGTTCCAATCGTTCCATCTCATTCCCACAATGACTGCGCTTGAAAATGTCGCAATCCCGCTTGAGCTTGCCGGAGCTGCGGCTCCATTTGCGCGCGCGCGCGCTGGCCTGGATGCTGTCGGATTGAACCATAGATTTGGACATTACCCGGCACAATTGTCGGGCGGCGAGCAGCAGCGCGTCGCACTCGCCCGCGCGCTCGCGCCAGATCCCGCGATCCTCGTCGCTGACGAACCGACGGGAAACCTCGATGAGACAACCGGCCAATCCATCATTGATCTTATGTTTGCCTTGAAGCGCGACCGCGGGGCGACCTTGATCCTTGTCACCCACGACCTGGCGCTTGCGAGCAAATGCGATCGCATCGTCAGGCTGCGCTCCGGCCAGATTGAGGAGACGGCATCCTTTGAAACAACCAAGCTAATGGCCTAGCGCGGGGCAGCACCTGCTTTGAACCAAGCGTAAGAATTTTACATATTATGAGTTAGATTATAGAGCTTGAGACGGCTTGAGACAGCTTCAAACCCACCGGCTTCCGCCCGCAAGACGAGCAGCATGACGTCACTGACATATCTTCACGCTTTCACCGGCGGCGCCTTGATCGGTCTCGCCGCGGCTTTGTTCTTGCTGTTGGATGGCCGCATCGCCGGGGTGAGCGGGATTATCGGTGGCTCTCTCAAGCCTGCCGGTGAAAATCAGCTGCGAAATATATGTTTTCTGGTCGGGCTTTTCCTGGGACCAGTAATTTATCGTCTAAGTTTTGGCGGCTGGCCGGTGATTCATTTCGAAACCTCTATTTGGGTTCTCGCGCTCGCAGGTTTGTTCGTTGGTTTCGGCACCCGGCTTGGCTCCGGCTGCACCAGCGGTCATGGGGGTTGCGGCCTGGCGCGCCTTTCGCGCCGATCAATCGTCGCGGTCGTGACCTTTGTGAGTTTTGGGATGCTCACCGTCACGGCCATGAACCACTTGGGATATTGACGCGATGCGAACAGTTTTGGCGCGAATCGCCGTGGCACTCATCGCGGGTATGATCTTTGGCTTCGGCCTTTCCCTTTCGGGCATGCTCGATCCGGCCCGGGTGCGCGGCTTTCTCGACGTTGCCGGAAATTTCGACCCTAGTCTTGCATTTGTGCTTGCCGGAGCGGTGATGGTTTCGACCTTAGGCACACTGATGTCGCGGCGTCTGCGCCATCCGCTTCTCGACAGCAAATTTCATCTGCCGGTGAACCATGACATTGACGTGCCGCTGGTTGCCGGGGCGGCGATCTTCGGCGCTGGCTGGGGCATGAGCGGACTTTGCCCCGGCCCTGCGATCTCCTCCCTTGCGCTTGGCTTTCTGCCTTCCTACGTGTTCGCGGGGACTATGCTTGCCGGAATTCTGCTTCATGACCATTGGCCGCTACGGCTCTGGCGGGCCGGGAGAAAACGTCTCGATGCATAAGGCCGCGATCGTATCGTGCTAGCCTCATCCGGCAATTTGTTTGACGCTGAACAAGGCAATCCAGACCGTGAAGTTGTCACGCTCATCCTCGAGACGCCTGATTTGAAAATCGAGCGGATCGTCTCCTTGGGGCAGCACAGTCCGCCAGGGTTCTGGTACGATCAGTCTTGGAGCGAATTGGTGATGCTTCTGGCCGGATCTGCGGGGCTTTGTTTTGAAGGCGAATCTGCGGTCAGGATCCTAAAGCCCGGCGATTATGTGTTGATTCCTGCACATCAAAAACACCGGGTCGAATGGACCAGCCAAAGTCATCCAGCGATCTGGCTCGCGATTCATTTTCCCACGCCCGATGAAGCTGATACCTGAAATGATCCCTACAAAAAAGAATTCCATACTAGGGACTGATCGAGTGATTCCCGTGGCAAAGGTCCGTGATCATTTTTCAAAGCGTTCACGCTGGCCGCTGGCGTTCCGCTTTGCGTTGCGTGATTTTCGCGGCGGCCTACAGGGATTTGGAATTTTTCTCGGCTGCATTGCCCTTGGCGTTGCCGCGATCATTGGGGTTGGCTCGGTGTCGCTGTCACTCAAGGACGGCCTTGCACGGGAAGGACGTAGCATCCTCGGCGGCGATGTTTCCTTTAATCTGGCCCAGCGCGAAGTGTCGATCCCCGAGCATGCGTTCTTATCCGGACAAGGACGCCTTTCGTCCGTGGCGCTTTTGCGCGCAATGGCGCGGCGCGATGATGGTGAGGCGGCTCTTGTCGAAGTTAAGGCAGCCGATCGCTCCTATCCTTTGGCGGGCAATGTTTTGCTCGATCCGGCGCTCCCGTTGGCCGATGCGTTGGCCGAGCATGATGGTGTCTTTGGGATCGCTGCCGACCCGGCGCTTTTTGGCCGCTTGAACCTTTCCCTTGGAAATCGCCTGACGATCGGCACCACTCATTTCGAAGTGCGCGCCAGACTCTTGACCGAACCTGACCGCCTCGCGGGAGGGATTGGTCTAGGGCCTCCCGTCTTGATGTCACAAGAGGCTTTGCGGGCGAGCGGTTTGATCCAGCCAGGCGCGCTCATCAGATGGCTGAACCGCGTGACGCTTGATGGCACGCTGGCGTCCGATGAACATGTCGCGGCCTCGATCAAAGAGGCGAAAGAGAAATTCCCTGAGGCCGGTTGGGAAATTCGTTCTCGAGACAACATATCCCCGCAGTTTTCCCGCAATCTCGACCGGTTCACTGAGTTTCTGACTCTGATGGGGCTCACTTCCTTGGTTGTCGGCGGGGTCGGCATCGCCAACGCTGTCCGCGGATTTGTCGAACGCAAGCGGCAGACCATTGCAACTTTGAAAGCCTTGGGAGCGACCGGCTCGACGGTCTTCGTATTGATGCTCACACAAACGATGCTGGTCGCCAGCGCCGGTGTCATATTGGGCGCGGCAGTGGGAGCGGGCATCCCATATGCAGCAGCCTTTGTGTTCGGCTCCATGATTCCTTTTCCGCTTGCGCCGGCGATTTATCCAGCCGCCGTCGGTAAAGGGCTGCTGTACGGATTTCTGACCGCGCTCGCATTTTCGGCGGGGCCGCTTGGCCGCGCGCATGACCTGCCGGTGCAGGCACTCTCCCGCGCTGAAGTCGATCCTCAGGTGGCCAATCTGAGACCCCGATACATCATCTTGACACTCACCGCCGCGTTCTGTCTCGCCCTGGCGGTTCTTGGATTTGCCACCGACACATGGCTTGCCTTCATCTACATGGGATCGACACTTGCCGCTTTTGCCGCGCTCCGAGCTGTATCATTTTTGATCGTGGCGGGCGCGAAGAGAGCCCCGCGTGCGCAAGGCATTGCGCTGCGGCTCGCGATCGGCAACATTCACCGGCCTGGCGCTCTCACCACTTCGGTGGTTCTATCGCTTGGCCTGGGACTGGCGCTTCTTGTCGCCCTAACCCTCATAGACGGCAACATCAGGGCCGAACTCGATCAGTCAGTCCCGCGCAAATCACCAAGCTTTTTCTTTGTTGACGTTCAAAGCGCGAAGGCTGGAGAATTCGCCAATTTTTTGAAAAGCCGGGCACCGGACGGCACCGTAGAACTCGTTCCAATGATGCGCGGGCGCATCGTAAAATTGAACGGCGCGCCGGCGAGTGCCGCGCGGCCGAAACAGAATGTCGCATGGGTGCTCGATGGCGACCGGGGAGTCACCTTCTCTCAATCCGTTCCGGAAGGCTCCAGGGTTGTCAAGGGAAGCTGGTGGCCCAATGACTATACTGGACCGCCGTTGGTTTCCCTCGATGACGAGATTGCCGATGGGCTGGGGCTCACGGCTGGCGACGAGGTTACGGTCAATGTTCTCGGACGCGATATCACCGCCAAGATCGCCAACACAAGGAAGATCAATTGGCACAACTACGGGATCAACTTCATCTTGGTATTCACGCCAAATAGCCTGGCTGGCGCGCCGTTCAGCGATCTTGCCACGCTGACATTCGCGGAGGGGTCCGATCCGGTGCGTGAAATGGCCCTGCTGCGGGAAACCGCGCAAAGTTTCCCATCTGTGACAAGCGTGCGGGTCAAAGACGCGCTTGACGCGGTGAATGCGGTGGCGGGCCAGCTTGCATTGGCGATTAGGGGAGCGGCGAGTATTACTTTTCTGGCGTCGATCCTCGTCCTCGGCGGCGCCCTCGCGGCAGGCCAGCATGCCCGCGTCCATGACGCCGCGGTGCTCAAGACGCTTGGGGCAACACGCGCGCGCCTGCTTAAGGCCTATATATATGAGTATGCTCTCATCGGCCTTTGCACGGCAGTGTTCGGGGTGGGGGCCGGGGCCGTCGCGGCCTATGAGATTGTGCGCCGCGTCATGGAGCTTGATTTCGTCTGGCTCTGGCCTCAAGCGATCGCCGCCGCCGCGATTGCGGTCGCTGCCACGGTTATCCTCGGACTTCTCGGTACTTACCGGATTCTTGGCCGGAAGCCTGCATCCTATCTCCGCGATTTGTAAATAGAATACCTTAACGATTGTTCATCTTGCCCAACCCTTGTACGCGGCTCCCGCTTGCGCCATATTGATGGCGACGCTGATCCGCAAGGGCAGCGGCCGGAGGCGGTTCAGCCTCCATAACATTAGGGGAAAACATGTCCGACTTCGACCGCAACGCTACTACCCGCTGGGGGCAGGGCGCAACCCGGGCCGGTCGCGCTGAAATCGATCAGGGCCTGCGCTCTTATATGCTTGGCGTCTACAACAACATGACGATCGGTCTTGCGCTGACCGGCTTGGTTGCACTTGGCGTCCACATGCTCGCCGTCACGACCGATCCATCGCTCGCGGCCGGACAAGCACGTCATATGATGCTGACCTCGTTTGGCGTGACGCTCTACACGACCCCTCTCAAATATGTGGTCATGCTGGCGCCGCTTGCCTTCGTGTTCTTTTTCTCCTTCCGGATCAACCAAATCTCGGCGTCGACCGCGCGTAGCTTGTTTTACGCCTTCGCGGCGACAATGGGTTTGTCCTTATCGACGGTCCTACTCGTCTATACCGGGACATCGGTAGCCCGCGCATTCTTCGTGACAGCGGCGGCTTTCGGCGG
This sequence comes from Methylocella sp., assembly GCA_036561105.1. Classification (GTDB taxonomy): domain Bacteria; phylum Pseudomonadota; class Alphaproteobacteria; order Rhizobiales; family Beijerinckiaceae; genus Methylocapsa. The sequence continues at coordinate 46,432 of DATBPZ010000152.1, forward strand.
CTTGAGCCTTTATGGCTACACCACCAAGCGGGACTTGGCGCCAATGGGGGCCTTCATGGTGATGGGCCTGATCGGTCTCGTGATCGCGATGCTGGTCAACCTCTTCTTGCAAAGCACCGGATTCCAATTCGCCCTGTCCATTCTGTCGGTTCTGATTTTCTCGGGTCTCACTGCATGGGACACGCAGGCGATCAAGGAAATGTACTATGCGAGCGACGATTATGAGGTCGCAACAAAGAAATCCGTAAATGGGGCCTTGATGCTGTATCTGGATTTCATCAACATCTTCCAGTCGCTGCTGTTCCTGACGGGCAGCCAGAACGATTGACATAAGGCGATTTTTAACCATTCCACCTATTGAAGGCTCCGCCTAAAGCGGGGCCTTTTTTTCGAGTATGGTGCCTTCACCTGTTAGAAATCGGTAGCGACACCTTTGACTTCCCAATCGCCGTAACGCACCGGTTCGGGACCATCGCGGCCATTCACTTCCTTGGGCACGGGCGCGGATGCAGCCTGGCGGCGGCGCTCCTCGGCCTCGGCAAGCGCGCGCCGCGCTGCTTCGCTCAATAGGACTCGGTTCCTCGCCTCCCCTTCCCTCTCTATGGTTGCGCTTCCATCTTTTGGGGGTTGCATCCCTGTCTCCCTTTGTCCCGGAAGTAATGGTGATTTTGTCGTGCACCAGTTTCTGGGCAAAGTCCAAACGTTCGTGCTAGGAGGAGACCATGATCCGTGTTCCCAAAGCCTTCACCTCGGAGACTCGCGTTTGACTGATTCTCCGTACCCGCCGGCGGACAGGCGGCGTAACCGCAGGATTTCGAACGGCCGCCCAGGTCAACTGGTTTCCGCGCAGAGCAAACAGGGTGAGGATTGCCCCGGTCTTGCCGCGCGTCTCGCCGCTGCCTCGATTCTGAACGATATTGTCGCGCGATATCACCCGCTCGATGAATGTTTTTCGGGCACCGCGATTCTCTCTCGGCTGGGCGGCTTAGAGCCGCGCGACATCGCCTTAACGCGTTCGATCGTCACCGTCGCGCTGCGCCGGCTAGGGACAATCCGCGCCGCCTTGGCCGCGCTGATGGAAAAAGGCCTGCCGCGCCAAGCCGCCCATCTCGAATGGACCTTGATCGCAGCGGCAGCCCAGATTCTCTTTCTCGACGTAGCGGATCATGCCTCCGTCGATCTTGCCGTCCGCGCGACCCGGCTCGAGGCGAAAAACGCGCCTTACGCAGCTCTCGTCAATGGCGTCTTGCGAAATCTCATAAGATCCCGCGAAAAAATACTTCTCGAAAGTGATCCGCTCGATCACGACACGCCGGCATGGCTCGCGGCTCGTTGGCGCAAAACTTATGGCGATGAGACGGCGTATGCGATCGCGCGCGCCCATCGCGAGGAGCCGACCCTCGATCTTACGGTGTTGTCAGACCCACTCACCTGGGCGGAGCGGCTCGGCGCGGTCATCTTGCCCACCGGCTCGCTGAGACTTTCCACCCATACTCCGGTAACCGAACTCGCCGGTTTTGCAGATGGCTGCTGGTTTGTCCAGGATGCGGCGGCGGCTCTTCCAGCCAAGCTTTTGCAGGCGGGACCAGGGATGCGAGTCGCGGATTTTTGTGCCGCTCCCGGCGGCAAGGCGGCACAACTCGCGGCGGCCGGCGCCGAGGTCACCGCGATCGATCGTTCGGCCGAGCGTTTGAAAAGGCTGGCCTCCAATTTCGCCCGCCTCAATTTGCATGCGGACGTCGTTGTTGCCGATATCGTGAGCCTGAAGGCGCCGATTTTCGATGCAATTCTCGTTGACGCGCCCTGTCTTTCGACAGGGACAATCCGGCGGCACCCGGATATCGCCTGGATCAAGAAACCCCGCGACATCGCGGCGCTGACGGCACTTCAATCCCGCCTTCTTGACAAAGCCGTCGCATTGGTAAAACCCGGCGGAATGATTGTTTATTGCACCTGTTCGATCGAACCGGAAGAAAACGAACAGCAAATTGCGGCGCTGTTACGCCGCGAGCCCGGAGTCGTCCGTGCCCCGATCCTGCCGGACGAAGTTGGCGGTTTATCCGAGATCTTGAACGAAAACGGCGAATTGCGAACCTTACCCTCGCATCTCCAGGCGGATGAGCCGCGGCTTTCAGGTCTGGACGGTTTCTTCGCCGCCCGCCTGTTGCGCCGTGGTTAATAAACCCGATAGGAATTTCAAAGATAATTTACTTTTCGGCCATTAAAGGCGGGCTCCGGCGTTCGGGCGCCAAGAAAGACATCCCTGTTGGCCGCATCGGGCGTTCGCCCCTTATTGCCAAACAAAATGGAGGAGGCGAGTTCCTGGCCGGCGCGACATTTAAGGACCGGTTGCGCGTCGCGGGTCTTCTTGCCGCCCGCGCCGGATCGTTTGTGCGGCGCGGCCTCGGCGTGCCCCTATATGCGCTGATGGGGCTGGGACGGCGGCCACCTGAGCGGCTTCTCATCGCCCCGCAAGATATACGAACCAGCGACCCCACCCTGGCGGCGGACATTTATGCCGGTTATTTTGCGTTCGGCGGCAAGATCGTCAATGCGCATGGCCGCTCGCCGTTCGAACTTGTGCCGGTCTCGCCCGCGTGGGCGCGGGCGCTCGCGGGATTTGGCTGGCTCCGTCATTTGCGTGCCGCCGATACCGCGGTGGCGCGCGCCAATGCCCGTGCCCTTGTCGATGATTTTTTGACTCTGGCGGGCAAACCCAGCCGCATCCCCGCATGGGAACCGGAGGTCGCGGCGCGGCGCATGCTTGCCTTTCTGTCGCAATCGCCAGTAATCCTTGAGGGCGCGGATCGCGCCTTCTATCGCCGTTTCATGAAGAACCTCGGGCGCATCCAGCTCTTTCTGGAGCGGAAACTCGCCGGGGGTCTCGACGGCGAATCGCGTCTTCTTGCTGCGATCGCGCTCGCCGAATTCGGGCTTTGCGCGGAAGGAACCCGCAATCTAACCCGCAAAGGCACAAAACTGCTCATTGAGGAGCTGGATCGCCAAATTCTTCCAGACGGCGGCCATATCGGCCGCAATCCTGAGGTTTTGCTCGACCTGCTTCCGGATCTGCTTCCCTTGCGGCAAGCCTATGCCGCTCGCGGGCTGCAGCCCCCGGCACAACTCCTCAATGCGATTGATCGCATGATGCCGATGCTGCGCTTATTCCGGCATGGAGACGGCACCCTCGCCTTGTTTAACGGCATGGGCGTCACGCCGCCCGAATTGCTTGCAACGATTCTTGCCTATGACGATGTGCGGGCGCAGCCGCTCACCAGCGCGCGGCATTCAGGCTATCAGCGACTCCAGGCGGAAGACGGCATTGCCTTGATCGACGCCGGCGCGCCACCCCCGCAAATTTATTCCAACCGCGCCCATGCCGGGTGTTCATCTTTTGAGTTTTCCACCGGCGCGCAACGTCTTGTCATCAATTGCGGCTCGCCGGATGCCAATCGCGCGGCGGCGCGCGAAGCGGCCCGGATGACAGCCGCGCATTCGACACTGGTGATCGACGATACCTCCTCCTGCCGGTTCGCGTCGCACACCGGATTGCAAAAATGGCTCGGCGATCAAATCGTCTCGGGTCCGGATAAGGTCAACGTCGAGCGGCACGACCAGCCATCGGGAACCATGATCGTCGTCGCGCACAATGGCTATGAGGCGCGGTTTGGTTTGATTCACGAGCGCCGCATTATGTTGAGCCAGGACGGCAAGTCACTCGGCGGCACCGATCGTTTGCACGCCGCCAAGGCAGGCGAGAAGATAAATGAAAAGGCCGGCGAACAGCATCCTTTCGCCATCCGCTTCCACATTCATCCGAACGTGCGCCTCAAGCGCGTTCGCGAAGGCCGCTCCGTGCTCTGCATTTTGCCAAATGGAAAACGCTGGCTGTTCGAAAATTCGGCCGGGCAAGCCGATATCGAGGAAAGCGTCTTTTTCGCAGCACCCGATGGGCCGCGTGGTTGCGCCCAGATCGCTGTTCACGGCGAAACGGGTCCTGGTACGGTTGTCGAATGGAGTTTTCGCCATATCGAGCGGAAGGCTTCGCGAGGCGAGGGGTAAGCGGAGCCTTGCGGGACGCCGCCAAATTTCCGAGTAAAAATCACAGCTAGTGTGCGGTCCTATGATCCCCAACCTCCTTTCGATTGCCGGATTTGATCCCGGCGGCGGCGCCGGTGTCGCCGCCGATCTCAAAACCTTCGCGGCGCTCGGCTGCAACGGCATGGCCGTCGTCACCGCCTTGACCGCGCAGAATACGCAAGGCGTCCGCGCCATGCATGTCCCCTCTGCGGATTTCGCCGCCGCGCAGATCGACGCGATTTTCGCGGATATCGATGTCGCCGCCGTCAAGATCGGGATGCTTGCCTGCGGCGCGATTGCCGAAGAGGTGGCCGATAGGCTCGCGTTTCATAAGCCCCCTTTCATCGTGCTTGATCCAGTGCTAACTGCGACGAGCGGTGATGCCTTGGCCACCTCCGATACCGCCGCCGCGATCATGCGCCATCTTTTGCCGCTCGCGACCCTGATCACGCCGAATCTTTCCGAGGCGGCCCGGCTGTCGGGCCAAGCCATCGCGGCTGATCTCGAAGGCATGCGCCGCGCCGCCAAGCTGTTTCACGCGCGCGGCGCAAAGGCGGTGCTGATCAAGGGGGGGCATGTGGGCGGCGCCACGTCCGATGATCTTTTGTCCGCCAGCGGCTCCTATCGCCTGTTTTCGGCTCCCCGCGACGCAACTCCCAACACGCATGGCACCGGCTGCACACTCTCCTCGGCGATCGCCGCCAATCTCGCCCACGGCCTTGAACTGGGCGACGCCATCGCCGCCGCGAAAGCCTATCTTTCCAAGGCATTAGCAGCAGCCGATCAGCTCTCCGCCGGTCATGGGCCTGGGCCTGTTCACCACTTCCACGAATTGTGGAAACGATAAGTTTTTGGAAGGCTCCACCCGAACAAATCGTCCCCACGAACTGGCAATTGGCATGAATCCGCAGATGCCTGGTTCCCAAATCGCTTTGTTTCCTATAAGGGATGCTGCAACCGCGAAAGTGCCGCCCTATATAAGGGCTCACTGGCATTCCTCACAAAAAAGCGTCGTCTGGGTGGTGTACGGTCCATGACCGTCCGTCTGGACGCGGCAAATTTGATTCAAGGTCTCAAGATGAAGCTCCGCAATATCGCGATTATCGCGCATGTCGACCACGGCAAAACGACGCTTGTCGACCGTCTGCTCCAGCAATCGGGGGCCTTTCGCGACAATCAACGGGTTGCCGAGCGGGTCATGGATTCCAACGATCTCGAAAAAGAGCGCGGGATTACGATCATGGCGAAGGCGACATCGATCGCCTGGAAAGATGCGCGGATCAATATTGTCGATACCCCGGGCCATGCCGATTTCGGCGGCGAGGTGGAGCGCATTTTGTCGATGGTCGATGGCGCGATTGTTTTGGTGGACGCCTCCGAAGGCCCGATGCCGCAAACCAAATTCGTCGTCGGCAAGGCGCTCAAAATCGGCCTTAGGCCCATCGTCGCGATCAACAAAGTCGATAAGCCGGACGCCCGCGTGACCGAGGTCGTGAACGAAGTGTTCGATCTGTTCGCGGCGCTCGATGCGACCGACGAGCAGCTCGATTTTCCGATTCTCTATGGCTCCGCAAAGCAAGGCTGGATGTCGGAGAGCCCGGATGGCCCGCAAGAAGGCATGGCGCCGCTGTTCGATCTTGTCTTGAAGCATGTTCCACCACCCGCCACGGCGGAGGGCGGGTTTCGCATGCTCGGCACCTTGCTCGAAGCCAATCCGTATCTCGGCCGTCTTGTCACCGGGCGTATTTTCGCGGGCTCGATGAAGCCCAACCAGAGCGTCAAGGTGCTGGACCGCAAGGGCAATGTGGTCGAACAGGGACGGATTTCCAAAATCCTCGCCTTCCGGGGTATCGAGCGCACGCCGATCGAGGAGGCGGAAGCCGGCGATATCGTCGCCATCGCGGGGCTTGAAAAATTCAACGTCGCCGATACGCTGTGCGCACCGGATGTCGTGGAGCCATTGCAGGCGCAGCCAATCGATCCGCCGACATTGTCGATGACGTTCCTTGTCAATGATTCGCCGCTCGCCGGAACCGAAGGCGACAAGGTGACGAGCCGTGTCATCCGCGCCCGGCTTTACAAAGAAGCGGAGGGCAATGTCGCTTTGAAAGTCGAGGATACGCCCGGTGCGGACGCGTATATCGTCTCGGGGCGCGGCGAATTGCAGCTTGCGATCCTGATCGAGACCATGCGCCGCGAGGGATTTGAACTCGGGGTGTCTCGGCCGAAAGTGGTCTTTCAAAAAGACCCGGCCACGAATCAGCTTCTCGAACCCATCGAGGAAGTGGTCATCGACGTCGATGAGGAGCACTCGGGTGTCGTCGTCCAGAAAATGGCCGAGCGCAAGGCCGAGATGATCGAGATGCGGCCGTCCGGCGGCAATCGTCTGCGCCTCGTGTTTCATGCGCCGACGCGCGGGCTCATCGGCTATCAGGGCGAGCTTTTGACCGACACGCGCGGCACCGCGATCATGAACCGTCTGTTTCATGAGTATGCACCTTGGAAGGGCGAGATCGCCGGACGCCGCAATGGCGTTTTGATCGCAAATGAAAGCGGTGAGTCGGTCGCTTATGCGATGTGGAAACTCGAAGACCGCGGCCCGATGATGATCGAGCCTGGCTGCAAGGTCTATCGCGGCATGATCGTCGGTGAACACACACGCGAAAACGACCTCGAAATCAATGTCCTGAAAGGCAAGCAACTCACCAATATCCGTGCCGCCGGCAAGGACGAAGCTGTCCGCCTGACGCCGCCGATAAAGATGACGCTGGAAAAGGCGCTCGCCTATATTGAGGACGACGAGCTTGTGGAAGTCACGCCGAAATCGATCCGGCTGCGCAAGGGCCTGCTCGATCCCAATGACCGCAAGCGCGCCTTCCGGGCCAAGGAAAGCGCCTGACGGGATTGCCGAGCCCCGCCCCATAACCGCTTGTCTTGATTCTCTTTTGCTGCAATCCTTCAGGCCTCGTGTGGGAGATGGATCGCGCGCTGCAATTGCGGGTTCTAAAACAAGAATGCGAGAGCCGTCTCCAGGGAGAACCAGGGAGATTGTGCAATGAGAACAAATGCGTGGAAGGTCTGTGCCGCGTCCGGTCTTTTAGGCGCCATTTTGGCTCTCGGAGCTTATTCGGCCGCCGCGGGCAATGCGGGAATTGTGAAGCTCCCGCAGGACATCACCTTCAACGCCACGAAGGCGGGCGTTGAAACTGCCGTCCTCTATGGCGACCCGGCAAAGCCTGGTCTTTACGTCATACGCCTAAAACTTCCAGCCGGGGTGAAAGTTGTGCCTCACACCCATCCTGAAGAGGTGCGTACGCTGACCGTGTTGTCGGGAACGCTGTATTTCGGATTTGGCGACCAATATGATGAAAGCAAACTCACGCCCTACCCGGCCGGAACTTTCTTTTCCGAGCTTCCGAATGTTCCCCATTTCGTGGCAGCCAAGGATAGAGAGGTCATTTTTCAGGCGACCGGCATCGGCCCCAGCGCTTTGATTCCGGCGCATCCTCCAACGGAATGACGCTCTTGCGGACGGAATGGCCGGGATCGGCGGCGCAATCACCGCAACAGCATTAACAGACCGATCCCAGCAATGAGCCAGAGGGCGATGTGGCCAAGCCGCGCGCCGCGCGCTTCCGCCTCGCCGATTTTCTGAATGACATTGTCGGAGAGTTCGAACCCGTTTTCGGCCATGCCTTCGAGCTGGTTGACAATATTCTCGCCGCGCAAAAGCACCGCGGGCAAATTGCTCGCAAAACGCCCGAGTGTCGCCGCCGCGCGGCTCGCATCCTGCAACTTCCCAACGGGGCCAAGGTTCTGCTCGATCCAGGCGCCCACTACCGGCTCGGATGTTGACCATACATTGAGTTTGGGATCGAGCGTGCGCGCCACGCCTTCGACCACCACCATGGTCTTTTGCAGAAGCACAAGTTCGATCCGTGTCTTCATATCGAAAAGGCCGGTGATCTCAAAAAGCAGGGTCAAGAGTTTGGCCATGGAAATCTGATCGGCGGTCCGCGCATGGATCGGCTCGCCAATCGCTCTTATGGCCTGGGCGAAATCCTCGACCTTGTGCACACGCGGGACATAGCCAGCTTCGAAATGGACCTCCGCGACGCGCCGGTAATCGCGCTTTATGAAGCCATAAAGGATTTCGGCGAGAAAGCGCCGCTCTTTAAAACCAAGACGGCCCATGATGCCAAAATCAACCGCGGTCAGGCGCCCCTCCGCGTCAACAAACAGATTTCCCTGATGCATGTCAGCGTGGAACAATCCATCCCGCATCGCGGTGCGCAGGAAGGATTGGACTACATTGCGGCCAAGGTCCTGGAGATCGTAGCCCTTGGCCGCGAGTGCCTTGACATCGGACAAAGGCGTCCCATCGATCCATTCGAGCGTCAGCACCTCTTTGGCGGTCCGGTCCCAATCGATGTGAGGAATCCGCAAATCGGAATCCTTGGAGACATTCTCGGCAAACTCCGAGGCCGCGGCGGCTTCGAGCCGGAAATCCATCTCCATCTTGACGGTGCGGGCGAGCGTATCCACAACCCCGACGAGTTTGAGGCGGCGGGCATCGTCGATCCAACGCTCGGCCAGGCGGGCCGCGAAATACATATCCCCGAGGTCACGCCGGAAAAGCCGCTCGACGCCGGGACGCAGCACCTTCACCGCGACGTCGCGTTCGCCTTCCGCATAGTTGACGCGGGCGCGATGGACTTGGGCGATGGAGGCGGCGGCAACCGGCTCTTCAAAGCTCACAAAAATGCGGCCAATCGGTTCGCCAAAGGCCGCCTCGACCGTGGCGACCGCGACGGCATGTGGAAACGGCTCCATCCGGTCCTGTAACCGCTCGAGCTGTTTGACCACGGCGGCGCCGACGACATCCGGGCGCGTTGCAAGAAACTGCCCGAGCTTGACATAGGACGGCCCGAGCCGGCTGATCGCGCCTGGAAGATTGGCAAGACCGCTCGCTGTTTTACCGGCACCCTTGGCACCGCCTGTTCCCGATCCGCGCCTTGCGAGGAGCTTCGCCAAGCCGAGCGGGAGCCGCGCGGCGGGGGGAAGGATCGAAGGATCGACGTCTCTGAACACGCCGGCCCGCGCCAGCACAAAACCCGCACGCCCAAGGCGCAGCATGGAACCGAAGGAGAAACGCAAATCGCAGCCGCCTATTTTGTGCGCCGGTCCGGAAAAGCCGAACCCTCTCGCGTGCTCTGTGGCTGGAAGATCATGATTGCGCCGCCAGCTTCGTTTTGTGGCCCATGCCTAAAGCTTCCAGCCCGAATGAATGGCGACGATACCGCCCGACAGCCGTGTAAATGAGGCCCGCTCAAACCCAGCGCGAGCAATTTTGTCACGAAAACTCTCGGCGTCGGGAAACCGCGCGATCGATTCGACGAGATAGCGATAGGGCTCGGCATCGCCCGCGACGAGACGGCCAATCAGCGGAATGCAGTGAAACGAATAGGCTTCGTAAAGGCGGTCGAGCCCGGGCACATTCACATGCGAAAATTCAAGACAAAGAAATTTGCCGCCCCGCCGCAACACACGGTGTGCCTCGGCGAGCGCGGTCTCGATGCGCGGCACGTTGCGGATGCCGAAGGCGATCGTATAGCAGTCGAAACTATTTTCGGGGAACGGCAAGTCCTCGGCGTTGGCCTCGACAAACTCGAGTGTCCCGGCAAAATGCCACTTGGCCGCGCGCCGCCGGCCCTCCTCAAGCATTCCGGCATTGATGTCCAGCACCACGACTTCTGTCGAAGCAGAGCCTGCTTCGGCGACCCGGAAGGCAATGTCGCCGGTGCCGCCGGCCACATCAAGGTGCCGGAACTTCGCTCTTTTGGACGGCTTGATCCGGGCCGTGAAAATATCCTTCCAGACCCGATGGAGACCGGCAGACATCAAATCGTTCATAATGTCGTAACGCGCCGCGACCTTGTGAAAGACCTCATCCACACGCGCCTGCTTGTCGCGCAATGGTACGCGGGAAAAACCGAAATGCGTCTCTTCTGCCATGTCAATGATGCTCGCGCGGGGCCGCGGGTGGGGGCATGATTAGTGGAATTATGGGTTGCAGACCATAGCGCGGGACGCCCGCTATGGCTATGGAGCACGCTTGCGCAATTGGCCGCGCGTTGGGAAAAATTTTCTCACATAGCAAGACGGCCTTGCCCACGCCCGAGAACGAGACCGAGATAGAGCAAGATCATTCCTGCGATCGAGAAGAAAAGACCGTTCGAAGAGATGAGATCCATGCCAAAGCCCGCGATTGGCGGGCCGCCGAGCATGCCAACCGAGTAGAGCATGACAAAGGCCGCATTGGCGCTCGCCAAATCCAGCCCGCTAAAGCGCGAACCAAGATGCGCGAGCCCGACGGCGTAAAGACTGCCGACAATGCCGCCCCACAGGACGAGCAAGACGCAAAACAGCGGAAAATGCGACGGACCCGCAAGAGCCAGGGCGATGGCCCCACAAAACCCAAGAACCGCGAGCGATAACAACAATTTGCGTCTATTCATCCGGTCCGAGGCGATGCCGACCGGGAATTGAAAGATCACATTGCCCAGCGCGAACAGGGTCACGAACAAGGCTCCGGTTTCGGGACTGAGACCGAAGCGAAGGGCATAGACGGGAAGAAGACCGAGACTCGCTGTTTCGATGGCGCCATAGAGCAATCCGGCAAGGGTCGCCACCGGGACAGCGGTGAGAAAGCCAAGCACCGGGACCGGGGGCCCGCTCTTGATCTCCGGCACCTTGCCGCTCCAAAGGATGATCGGCAGCGCCGCCAGCGCGAAGAGCGCCGTGGCCACGAGAAAAGGCGCTGCGCCCGCGGTGCCGACAAAGCCCAAAATCCCTGGGCCGATGGCAAAGCCGCCCGCAAGGCTCGTCATGTAAAACCCCAAGACGAAGCCGCGATGCCGGGGCGGAGCGATGGCATTGATCCAATATTCACTGGTGACGAAGAGGACGCTGAGGGCGCCGCTGAGCACCGCGCGAATGGCAAGCCAAGCCCAATAATTATCGGTCATGGCAAAGCTGACGAAGCTGACGCCGCTGATGAGAAGCGCCAAGAAAAGCACATGCTTCACGTTAAACCGGCGCGTGAGCGCCGGAACGAAGGCCGCGCCCGCGAGGATGGCGAACCCGCCCGCGGTGGGGTTCAAACCGATCGCACGAGCGCTAAATCCTAATTCGCCGAGGCGCAATGCGATCAGCGTCATGGTCAGCGAGATGCCAATGCCGACGATGGTCACCATGGCGATCGCCGACACGAGGGCTGGAATGACCTCCCCAGCGGACACTGGTATTTCTAGCTGATTTTCTTGAGAATTGATCGTCAATGGCGCTCTAAACCTCCGGCTGCAATGTTTCATCAGGGTGAAAGGAGTTCGGACAGTTTGCGAATGCCGCCGCGGAACGAGCGTTGCCGGTGCAACCGCGTGCTTTTGTGCGAGATTGCTGATATTCGCAACCCTCGCTTGCCTCTTTTATGAGGCCGACGAGTCGCGTTGATGACCGGCCGGAGATCCCGGCCGGTTTTGCGTTTGAACGCAGATGGCTCAGTCGCCGGATGTTTGCCGCAGTTTCTCCAGCGCTTGGTCGACGGTAAAGCTTGCCGCCTTCTGGCGTGGCGGGAATTCCTTAAAGGTCGCTAAAAATTCTGCCACATAGGATTGGGCGGGGACAAGCAAGAACGCGTGATCCAGCATCCAATCATAATAGGTATTGGAGGTGATGTCCGCCCGCTCATACGGATCCGACCTCAAATTGAAGATTTTTGGAACGCGCAGCGGCGTGAACGGCTCCGACCAGACCGCCAGCGTACCCGGCGCCCGCTGCTCCATGAAAACAAATTTCCAATTGTCGTAGCGCAGGCCGGTGAGGCCGCCGTCGTCGGAAAAATAAAAGAATTCGGTGCGCGGGCCCTTGCTCTCCTGGCCGGTCAGATAGGGCAGAAAATTATAGCCGTCCAAATGGACTTTATACGTCTTGTCGCCGGCCGTGTAGCCCGTCAGCAAACGCTCCTTGATATCGGGCATGCCTGCCGCCGCGACCAATGTTGGCAGCCAGTCCATATGCGACATCGGTTCGTTAAAGACCGTGCCCGGCTTGATCTTGCCCGGCCACCGCACCAGCGCCGGCACCCGGTAGGCGCCTTCCCAATTGGAGTTCTTTTCGGAGCGGAAAGGCGTCATCCCGGCATCCGGCCAGGAGTTCATGTGGGGGCCGTTGTCTGTCCCATACATCACGATGGTGTCCCCCGCGATGCCAAGCTCATCGAGCTTTTGCAGCACAGTCCCGACGTTTTTGTCGTGATCGATCATCGCGTCGTGATAGGGGCTTTGCCAGCGGCCGGCTTGGCCAACGCTCTCGGGCTTTGGATGCGTCCGGAAGTGCATGTGGGTGAAGTTCACCCAAAGAAAGAAGGGTTTTCCGGCAGCGTTCTGACGTGCGATGAAATCGGCGGAGCGCGCGGCGATGTCGTCGTCGATGGTCTCCATGCGCTTTTTCGTGAGCGGGCCGGTATCCTCGATCCGCTGGGTGCCATCAGGATTGGCAAAACTGTGGAGCACGCCGCGCGGCCCGAATCGCTTGGCGAAATTCGGAAAGTCACTGGGCTTCGGATAGTCCGGGAGCTCCGGCTCCTCCTCGGCATTCAGATGGTACAGATTGCCATAGAACTCATCGAAGCCGTGGAGTGTCGGCAGGAACTCGTCCTTGTCGCCAAGATGGTTCTTGCCAAATTGGCCAGTGGCGTAGCCGAGAGGCTTCAACAACTCGGCGATGGTCGGATCGTCTTTGGAAAGACCAATATCGGCACCCGGCAAGCCGACCTTGCTCAGTCCCGTGCGGAACACGCTTTGGCCCGTGATGAAGGCCGAACGGCCGGCGGTGCAGCTCTGCTCGCCATAGTAGTCGGTGAACAGCGCCCCCTCTTGACCAATCCGGTCGATGTTCGGGGTATGATAGCCCATCAAGCCGCGCGAATAGATGCTGAGATTGGTCTGGCCAATGTCATCCCCCCAAATGAAGACGATGTTCGGTTTGCGCGCTGTAGTATTTGTCTCCTTGGCGGCCGGCTGCGGCTTCGATTGCGGCTGAGCCGGCTGACGTTTCTTCGCCTGAGCAAATGCGTCATCGACGATCCCGGCCACGGCGAGCGTCGAGACGCTTCCCATAAGCACAGTGCGGCGGCTCAGTGCACGATTCCGACCGTTCTTACTCATGTATTCTCCTGCACTTGTTTTGAGTCACGAATGATGCACCGGAAGCCGATATGGCTCATGGCGCTATCCACCATTTGCGGCTGCCGGGCTGCTGGCCGGTAGCGCCTGCAGTAGCTTGGCGCGCAGAGATACGACCCGCCCTTGACCACTTTGCGCGGGATGCGGCATTTCGGCATCGCTGGGTCGTAACTTGCCTCTGGCGGCCGGCCGCGCGGATTTTCGGGAACGCAACAGGACTTCACGGCGTCGTGCTGAGCGGAAGCCAGGTACCAATCCGTCGTCCACTCCCAAACATTGCCGGCCATGTCGAAGAGGCCAAAGCCGTTCGCCGGATACGAGCCGACCGGCGCCGTGCCGGCAAACCCGTCTCCTAGGCGAGGATCGTTGGCGAGGTTGCGCCAGGGAAATGGTCCTTGCCAAGTATTCGCCATATGGCGGCCGTTTGGCGTCAATTCGTCGCCCCAGACGAACTCTTTCCCCTCTAAGCCGCCGCGCGCCGCGCGCTCCCACTCCGCTTCGGTGGGCAGGGTTTTTCCAGCCCACGCCGCATAGGCCTCGGCATCCTCGAACGCCACATGGACCACAGGATGGGCCTCGAGCCCCGCGATCGAGCTGCCCTCCCCTTCCGGCTGGTGCCAGCAGGCGCCGGGAACATACCGCCACCAGTTCCTGTAGTCGTGCGTATCGACAGGACCGCTCGTCATGTGGAAGACGAGCGCGCCCGGCACGAACATACCGGGGAGCGCATCGGGATAAAGGGCGGGATCAAGAGGGCGTTCGGCGATTGTTTTGTAGCCCGTCGCCGCGACAAACCGCGCGAACTGAGCATTGGTGACGGTGCATGCGTCCATCCAAAACCCGCCGACGTGGACCAGCCGGGCGGGACGCTCCTCCGGATAATGCACATTCGACCCCATCTGGAACGTGCCGCCAGCGATCCAGCACATGCCCTCCGGAACCGGTAGGCTAGCTGCTGCGTCTTGCGTCTGTTGCATGGGCTTCGGGGGCGGCGTGGGAAGGCGATTGGGGCAGAAGCGCGGGATTCAACGCAATGAGGCGCTGGTCATACAGCAATCTCACCGAAGAGCCAACGTCCGGCATCAAAGCTAGAACTCGGCTTTGAGTGATGCGCAATAGTGCCTTCCGCCGCGAACGCCCCCATGCTAGAGCGATGGCCCGCTGCGGCCCGCTCGTGGCCCTTTTCACTTCCCAACCCGAAACTATTCATGGCAACACGCATCGATCGCCGTTTTGAAGATCTGGCGCGGCAAAACCGCGCCGCACTGGTGACCTTTGTGATGGCCGGGGATCCTGACCTTTCGACCTCCCTTGCCATCTTGAGGGCGCTCCCGAAGGCGGGCGCGGATGTGATCGAACTCGGCATGCCTTTCACCGATCCCATGGCGGACGGCCCGGCGATCCAGGCGGCGGGCCTGCGGGCGCTCGCAGCCGGAACGACGCTCGCCAAAACCCTGGCGCTCGCCGCGGCTTTCCGCGAAGCCGATTCCACGACCCCGCTCGTTCTCATGGGCTATTACAACCCAGTTTATGTGTATGGCGTCGAAGCTTTCCTGAAAGACGCCAAGACCGCGGGCGTCGATGGCTTAATCATCGTCGATCTGCCACCCGAAGAGGATACGGAGCTGTGCCTTCCGGCGCTTGCGGCGGGTTTCAATTTCATCCGCCTCGCAACCCCGACGACGGATGACGCACGGCTGCCTGCGGTTCTCGCGAATACATCGGGCTTTGTGTATTACGTCTCGATCACCGGCATCACCGGGGCCGCCGCCCCGGATACGGCCAAAGTCGCGGCGGCGGTCCGCCGTATCAAAGCGCATACAGCTTTGCCGGTCGCGGTTGGTTTTGGCGTGAAAAATGCCGCGAGCGCCGCCGCGATCGCCGCGCACGCCGACGGGGTGGTCGTCGGTTCGGCAATTGTCGAAGCCTTGCGCGCCTCGCTCGATAGGGATGGCAAGGCCACCGGGAAAAGCGTAGAAGCGGTGGCTGATCTTGTGACCGAAATCGCCAAAGGCATGAGGCCAACAACCTCTTTGGTCTGAGGTCTTAGCACCGAAGTCACCCAACAGACATCATGGCAAATTGGATAGCCAAACTGGATAGACGATGAACTGGATCTCAAATGTCGTTCCGCCGAAGGTCAGGTCGCTGCTGCGCCGGGAAACCCCGGAAAACCTGTGGGTCAAATGCCCGGAAAGTGGCGAACTCGTCTTTCACAAGGATCTCGAAGCCAATCTCTTCGTCGTGCCGGGCTCCGGCTATCACATGCGTCTCACCCCAAAGGCGAGACTCGACAATCTTTTCGACGATGCTGTGTATGAAGAGCTTGTGACCCCGGAAGTGCCGCTGGACCCGCTGAAATTTCGTGATGTGAAGCGCTACACCGACCGGCTGAAGGAGTACCGCTTGAAAACCGGCGCGCCCGACGCAGTGAAGCTCGCGACAGGCAGATTGGAAAGCATGGAAATCGTCGTCGCTGTGCAGGACTTCGATTTCCTGGGCGGCTCGCTCGGTATGGCAGCGGGCGAAGCCATCATCACGGGCATGACCGCTGCCGTTGACCGCCACGCTCCTTTCATCATCTTCACCGCCTCGGGGGGCGCCCGGATGCAGGAAGGCATCTTTTCCTTGATGCAAATGCCGCGCACGACAATCGCGGTGCAGCGTCTGCGTGAGGCCAAACTTCCCTATATTGTCGTCTTGACAAATCCGACGACCGGCGGCGTCACCGCCTCCTATGCCATGCTCGGCGACATCCATATCGCAGAACCTGGCGCCGTGATCGGCTTCGCCGGCGCGAGGGTCATTGAACAAACGATTAGAGAACGCCTGCCGGAAGGCTTTCAGCGTGCGGAATATCTCGAAGCGCATGGCATGATCGACATGGTAGTCAAAAGACAAGACATGCGCGCGACACTGGCCCGCATTTGCGCGCTGTTGACAAAAACTCAGCCGATCGAGCAAGCGGCCGCCTAAGGACCGCGAAACAAGGGCAACATGGATTCGCTCAACGCGCTCCTCTCCCGCCTCTTCACACTGCACCGGAACACGATCGAACTCTCGCTCGGCAGGATCGAGCGGCTGCTTGCCGCGCTCGGTTCGCCGGAGGCGCGCCTGCCGCCGGTCATTCACGTCGCCGGAACCAATGGCAAAGGTTCGACGATCGCGTTTATGCGCGCCATTCTGGAAGCTGCAGGCAAACGCGTCCACGTCTACACCTCGCCGCATCTGGTACGTTTCCATGAACGGATCAGACTGGGGACGGACGGACGGCTGGTAGGAGATACGGAGCTTTTTGCAGCCTTGACCGCATGTGAAAGCGCCAATGCGGGCCAGCCGATCACATTTTTCGAAGTGACAACGGCGGCGGCATTCAAGCTTTTCAGCGAGCACCCGGCCGATTATTTGCTGCTCGAAACCGGCCTTGGCGGCCGATACGATGCCACCAATGTCATCGCGCGCCCGGCGGCCACGGTCATCACCCCGATCTCGATCGATCATCCCGAGTTCCTCGGTTCGACGGTCGATAAAATCGCGTATGAAAAGGCCGGCATCTTCAAACCTGACACACTCGCCATTCTGAGCACCCAGGAAGACGCCGCCCTTGCGGTGCTCGACCGTGAAGCAAGGCGCATAGGCGCCCGGGTGATCGCGGGCGGGCGGGACTACAACGCCTGGGAAGAAAATGGCCGGCTTGTCTTCGAGGATGCGCGTGGCCTTCTCGATCTGCCGACGCCGCATCTGATCGGCCGCCATCAGCATCAAAACGCCGCCACCGCGATCGCTGCGTTGCGCGCGATCGAGCCGCATCTCGCGCCGTCCGCCTTCGAGGATGGAGTCATAGGCGCGCAGTGGCCCGCCCGCTTGCAAAACCTCGCGAAGGGCCATGTTGGGGCAATCGCCCCGGAAGGCTCCGAAATCTGGCTCGACGGCGGCCACAATGAGGATGCCGGGCGCGTCCTGGCGCAATCGATGGCCGAACTCGAAGACAAGAGGCAACGCCCTCTCGTCATCATCTGCGGCTCGCTTGCATCCAAGGACACGGGGGCTTTTCTGCGGGCCTTCAAGGGCCTTGCCCAAGAAGTTGTCGCTGTCCCTGTCAATGCGGACCAATATGCCAAGCCCGCCGCCGAGGTTGCCGCCGCCGCCAGCGCAAACGGAATCCCCGCGGCATCCTGCGGCAGCGTCAAGGCGGCGCTTGCCTATCTCGCCGCGCGCAATTGGCCGGTACCTCCCCGCATCTTGATCACAGGCAGTCTCTACCTGGCCGGAGAAGTGCTGGCCCTCAACGGCACGCCGCCGGACTAGGTGCAAGTCAGGCGCTTGCCGCCTTCACCTCGCGCCGCCGCGCGTGGAGGATCCACTCCGTGTAGCCATTGGGCTGAGCGCGTCCATCGAAGATCAACTCGTTCGCCGCCTGAAATGCGTGACCATCAAAGCTTGGGGCCATCGGCCGGTAGAGCGGATCACCGGCGTTTTGCCGGTCGACGACCGCCGCCATCCGTTGCAAGGTTTCGGTCACCTGCTCGCGCGTGACGATCCCATGATGCAGCCAATTGGCGATATGCTGACTCGAAATGCGCAAGGTCGCCCGGTCCTCCATGAGGCCGACGTCATGAATGTCCGGCACTTTGGAACAGCCGACGCCCTGATCAATCCAGCGCACGACATAGCCCAGAATGCCCTGACAATTGTTGTCGAGTTCGGCTTGAATGTCGTCAGGCGCCCAGTTCACCCGGCAGGTTGGAATGGTGAGAAGGTCCGCGAGAGGCGCCCGCGTACGCCGGGCGAGGACTTTCCAGCGGCTCGCGACATCGACCTTATGATAATGCACCGCATGCAGGGTCGCCGCCGTCGGCGACGGCACCCAGGCGGTGTTCGCTCCGGCGAGCGGATGCACGATCTTCTGCGCGAGCATGTCGGCCATGCGATCGGGAGCGGCCCACATGCCTTTTCCGATTTGTGCCCGGCCCGGCAAGCCGCACGCTAGGCCAATATCGACGTTGGAGTTCTCGTAAGCGGCGATCCAGTCCGTGTTCTTCATGTCATCCTTGCGGACCATCGGGCCGGCTTCCATCGAGGTGTGAATTTCATCTCCGGTACGATCAAGGAAACCGGTATTGATGAAAAACACGCGATCCGCCGCCGCCGCGATGCAGGCCTTGAGATTGACCGAGGTGCGCCGCTCCTCATCCATGATGCCAATCTTGATCGTGAAGCGGGGGAGGCCCAGCATGTCCTCGACGGCGGCGAACAGCGCATTGGCGAGTGCAACCTCGTCCGGTCCATGCATTTTCGGCTTCACGATGTAGATCGAACCGTGGCGGCTGTTGTGCGGTCCCGCCACGCGTTTGAGGTCATGGAGTGCGATCAACGTGGTGACCGCGGCATCCAGAATGGTCTCGGGAATCTGGTTGCCATCTTTGTCGAGCACTGCATCGGTTTGCATATGATGGCCGACATTGCGCACCAGCAAAAGACTGCGCCCATGCAAGGTCATGGGCGCACCGTCCCGGTTTACATAGGTGCGATCTTCGTTAAGCCGGCGCTCAAACAGCAAGCCATTCTTTTCAAGGCTCGCTGTCAAACTCCCCTGCATCAGTCCAAGCCAATTGCGGTAGACCCCAACTTTGTCTTGCGCATCGACCGCCGAGGCACTGTCCTCGAGATCGATGATGGTGCTGAGCGCAGCTTCAAGGATGACATCGGCGACGCCCGCCTTGTTTTCGGCCCCGACCAAACTGTTCTGGTCAATCTCGATCTCGATGTGTAGGCCATGATGACGCAACAAAATGACAAAGGAATCGGGCGATTTCTTTTTATATCCCGCGAAACGGCCCGGATGCCGCAAGCGCGTCTCGATGCCATTTTGAAGAATAGCGACAAGCTCGCCAGCCGCCGCCTTATAGGCGGTGACCTCTTTGTGGCTGCCCTTCGCAAGCGGAGCCACATCGTCGAGAAAGGCGCGGACCCAGTCCACGACTTTGGCGCCGCGTATTTTGTTGTAACCCTTGCCGCGCTCCGCTCCCTCGGTTTCCGGAATGACATCCGTGCCATAAAGCGCATCATAGAGGCTGCCCCAGCGCGCATTCGCGGCATTTAGGGCGTAGCGGGCGTTCGAGGCTGGGACGACGAGTTGCGGTCCCGCGACCCGCGCCACCTCCAGCACATTTTCGGTGCGAAGAACAAAATCGGGCGGCTCTGGAACGAGATAGCCGATCTCGCGAAGAAACTGTTCATAACCCGCGGGATCGAACGGCTGGCTCATGGTCCCGCGATGATAAGCGTCGATTTTTTCCTGCAGCTCGTCGCGAAACCTCAATTGTTCGCGAATGCGAGGCGCGAATGCATCGATAAGCCCTGCCAGCCCAGTCCAAAATTGATCGGCGCCGATATCCGTCCCCGGCAACACGTCATTGCTGATGAAATCGCGCAGAACCTTCGCAACGCGGATTTCGCCGAGTTTTTCATAAGCCGTCATGTTGGAACCGCCATATCACTGGTCTTGATCACTGGTCTTGGCACCGATTGCGCCAGCACGGCTTTGCTGGCGTGTCCCTCAGGTTGAAGGCATAAACGATGCCAAACCCGGGCACCCGCCTCCACTGACGTCCAAGCGCAAACGTCACTACTCTACAAGGATTATTGGGCCGCGCTTGCGCCCCGCATCAGCATGGCCACAAAAAATCCATCGGTGCCACTCGTCAACGGCGTCAGACGAAGACCTAAACCAAAGCACGAGGCAAACCGCGCGAGTTCGGGAAGATGCGCCGTAGAAGCCAGTTCTTGCGCGGAAAGACATTGAAAATCCGGATGCTCGCGAAGAAAAGCCGCGATCCGGTCTTCGTTTTCCTCCCGCAGAATCGAACATGTCACATAAAGTATTCGCCCATGCGGCTTTGCGAAACGGACCGCCTCTTCGAGAGCCTCAACCTGCTCCGCGATCCGGATGGCAAGCGCGCCCGGCCGCATCCGCCATTTCGCGTCCGGGTTGCGCCGCCAGGTCCCCGTGCCGGTACAGGGCGCATCCACGAAAACAAGATCGCAGCGGCCTTCAAGAGAAGCGAGCACGTCTTGGCCGCCACGCGGAGCATGCAGCTGGACATTGCGAACTCCGGCCCGCTCGAGCCGCGCCATGCTCCGCATGAGTCTTGAACCATTCCGGTCGGCCGCGTGGATTTGGCCCTTGTTCTGCATCGCGGCCGCAAGCGCAAGAGTTTTGCCTCCAGCACCCGCGCAAAGATCAAGCACCTGCTCGCCAGGTTTCGCCATGGCAAGGAGAGCGGCCAGCTGCGAGCCTTCGTCCTGAATTTCGACGAGACCCTTGACATAGGCGGGCTCGGCCGAGAGCGACGGGCCACGGCCGTCCGGCATCAAAGGTATGCGCAGGCCAAGCGGCGACAGCGGTGTTGGCCCCGCGTGCAGATGCGTGAGAGCCGTAAGCACTTTGTCGCGCCCCGCCTTCAGTGCGTTGACGCGCAGATCGACCGGAGCCCGCGTGGCGAGGGCGCTCATCTCAGCGATGGTATTCTCCCCGAAGACAGCAGTCAGGGATGGTTCCAGCCATTGCGGAAAATCACCCGCAACAAAACTGGGCGCGCCGCTCAGATCGCCCTTGGCAAGACAATTGGTTTCCCTTTCATCAAGGGGAGCCGGCGCATGCGCCTCGCCCGAGCAGAGCGGCATCAGCGCATCGGCGTCCATGCCGCGCGCCCGGGCAAGCGAGCCGAGAACAACCGCGCGAGACGTTTCGCTGCCCATAAGGAATGCGGCGGAGGCCCGGTTGCGCTCCGCGTCGAAAACCAGTGAAGCGATCGCCGCGCGATCCTTGGAGCCCGCGAAGCGGTGCGACAGCCCCCAATCCTTCAGCGCATCGGCGGCCGGTCGTTTGCGCGCATTGACGTCGTCCAAAACTTCAATCGCCGCTGAAATGCGAGCACCAGGCGTCATCGAATACCAACTCTCATAATGCTCCAATCGAGGAGCCAGCAAAAATCCGGACCGCAAAGAGGCCCCACATCAGCAGCAAAATAAGCGTTCCTGCGATATAGAACTGGCCGCGCAACGGCACATAGTTCGAGGTCGTGAAGACAATGGCATGCGCAATTCGCGTCGCGACGAAAAGCCATTCCATGACAACAAAGGGAAGATCGGCCTTTTTGGTGATGATCGCCAACACCACGAGGACATAAAACAGGACCGGGATCTCGAACTGATTTTCGAAGCAATTGCCAATTTGCTGGGCGCGGCCGGGCCAAGGATTTTGGCGCAGCGCGATGTTCCGCCAATTGACCGCGCGGCGCTTGAGAAGACCCGTGCGTTCCTTCGCCATCCAGAGAATAAGGAAAAACGTCAGCCCAACTTGAACGAAAAGCGGCAGAAGGATCGATTGCTGGCTCATACGGCTGTCGTCCCAGCGAAAGTGTTCAGCACTTGGCTCATGATTCACCGGTCGGATAATTCGGGCTCTCACGGGTGATCGCCACGTCATGCACATGGCTTTCTCGCAGGCCCGCCGACGAGATTCGAACAAACTGCGCGCGGTCCTGAAATTCCGCGATGTCCGCTGCGCCGACATAACCCATGGCGGCGCGCACGCCCCCCGCCAATTGATGCAGGATCACCGAAGCCGGGCCGCGATAGGGCACCTGCCCTTCGACGCCCTCTGGCACAAGCTTCAATTGGTCAGTGGTGTCCTGCTGGAAATAGCGGTCCGCCGAACCGCGCGCCATCGCGCTGACGGAGCCCATGCCGCGATAGGATTTGAACGAACGGCCCTGATAAAGATACACTTCCCCAGGGCTCTCGTCGGTGCCCGCGAGCAGCGAACCGATCATGACGCAATCGGCGCCGGCCGCGATCGCTTTCGCGACATCGCCGGAATATTTGATGCCGCCATCGGCGATAATCGGGACGTTGGCGGCCCGCGCGGCCTTGGCACATTCCATGATGGCGGTCAGTTGCGGCACACCGACCCCCGCGACAATCCGCGTGGTGCAGATGGACCCCGGACCGATGCCAACCTTGATCGAGTCGGCCCCCGCATCGATCAGCGCCTTGGTGCCGTCGGCGGTCGCCACATTGCCGGCGACGAGCGCGACCTTGTTGGAAGCAAGTTTCAACCGCGCGACCTGATCGAGCACCGCCTGGGAGTGGCCGTGCGCCGTGTCTATCACGATGCAATCGGCGCCCGCATCGATCAGCATCAGCGCCCGCTCATATCCGGAATCGCCCACCGTCGAGGCGGCGGCGACCCTGAGCCTGCCCTCGCTGTCCTTGCAGGCGGCCGGATGCAAGGTCGCCTTCTCCATATCCTTGACGGTCACCAGCCCAACGCAGCGAAAATCATCATCGACGACAATCAGTTTTTCGAGACGATGCTGGTGCAAGAGGCGGCGCGCCTCGTTCTCGCTCACCCCTTCCCGCACGGTGATGAGATTTTTGGTCATCAATTCGCTGACCGGCTGCAAGGGATTGTCGGCGAACCGCACATCGCGATTGGTCAATATGCCGCAAAGCCGCGCCGGTTTGCCGCCCGGCCCGCGCTCAACCACGGGAATGCCCGAAATCCCATGTCTGCGCATGAGCGCCAATGCATCGGCCAGCGTTTCATCGGGAAAAATCGTGATCGGATCGACGACCATGCCGCTTTCGTAGCGCTTGACCTTGCGTACCTCCTCGGCCTGTTCGGCCGGGCTGAGGTTCCGGTGAATAACGCCGATTCCCCCGGCCTCGGCAAGCGCGATGGCAAGCCGCGCCTCGGTGACCGTATCCATGGCCGAAGACACAATCGGAATGTTTAGGCTGATGGTGGACGTCAGTCGCGTTTTCAGTTCGGCCATGCCCGGCAGGATCTGGGAATGACCTGGCAACAGGAGCACGTCGTCAAATGTCAGGGCTTCGTTCAAAGGGGATCGTGTCACAAGTGTCAATGCCAACTCCGTGCTTAGCCTCGCGGCGATAGGTCCGCGTCCCGGCGCCGCAAGAGCCTGCGCCAGTCGCATGTTCGTGAAATCACGCGGTCTAGAGTTGCCTGGGGCTCATAGCACGCCCGGCGCGGAGCGCAAACACAGACCAGCCATCATCGGGCAGTTCTCCAAGGCTTGCCGCGGAGCTTTCACGACAATTTCTGCCCAAATCACGCGAAATTGCGTGACGGGAACGGAAATTGCCTCAGTTTGATGAACCTAGAAGCTATATGCATCGCAAAAGCCGTGTGTGACGAGGGCTGCTCGATGTCCTCCGGGTTGAATTGGCGAGAAATTGCCTCCAATTACGCCTCGCATCTTTTCCCTTTAAAGAATCCCTTGGGAGCCCGCAGCTTTGCCGTCCTATCTCATTTCGGCGCTCACCGTCGCTTGCGCCTTGTTCATGGAAAATCTCGACTCGACCGTCATCGCGACATCGCTGCCGGCGATTGCGATAGACCTTCATGAAGACCCGATTTCCCTCAAACTTGCCCTGACCTCCTATCTCGTGTCGCTCGCGATTTTCATCCCGGCGAGCGGGTGGGTGGCCGACCGTTTTGGCGCCCGCAAAATCTTCCGGATCGCCATTCTTGTCTTCACCCTGGGCTCCATCCTGTGCGGCATGGCGTCGACCTTACCGGGATTTATCGCCGCCCGTGTGGTCCAAGGTCTCGGCGGCGCGATGATGGTTCCGGTTGGACGGCTCGTGCTCTTGCGCTCCGTTGAACGCACCGAACTTGTGAACGCGCTCTCCTATCTGACAATCCCCGCGCTCCTGGGGCCGGTCGCCGGGCCGCTGCTCGGCGGCTTCATCACGACCTATTTTCACTGGCGCTGGATCTTCTGGATCAATGTGCCGATTGGCGCGGCTGGCATTGTCCTCGCGACCCTCTTCGTGGAAGACGTCGTGGGCGAAGGCACATGGCCGCTCGACGTTAAGGGCTTCCTCCTCTGCGGCTCCGGGCTGGCTCTTTTGTTGTTCGGGCTTGGCGGCGCCGGGCGCGGCCTTCTGCCTTGGGAAGCCGCGGTCTTTCTCACCGCCTTGGGCGGTCTCGCCTTGATCGCCTATGTCCGGCACGCGCGCCGCGCCGCTTTTCCGATCATCGATCTCACCCTTCTGAAAATCAAAACCTTTCGCGCGAGCGTGATGGGAGGGTCGTTGTTCCGCATCGGAATTGGCTCGATCCCCTTTCTGCTGCCGCTCATGTTGCAAGCTGGATTCGGCATGAACGCCTTCCAATCGGGGTCGGTCACCTTCATCGCCTCGGTGGGGGCCATGGCGATGAAAGCCACGGCGGCGCCGATCCTGCGGCTGTTCGGCTTTCGCCGCGTGCTCGTCTATGACGCGATATTCACCGCCGCCTTGCTGGCCTGTTACGGCTTTTTCACGCCTTCGACGCCGGTGGTTCTCATGATGGGCGTGCTGCTGACGTGCGGCTTCGTGCGCTCGCTTGAGTTCACCAGCCTCAATGCGATTGTCTTTGCCAACATCGACAATTCAAGAATGAGCAGGGCCGTCAGTTTTTCGTCCGCCGCCCAGCAATTGTCGCTCAGTCTTGGCGTCACCGCCGGTGCTGGCGCGCTGCAAGGCTTTGCGCTGCTAAACCCGGGCGTCGCTGTTCTTTCGCCCGAAAATTTCAAATGGGCCTTTGTGACAATGGCGCTGGTGTCCCTGAGCGCGGCGCCCATCTTCTTCCGCCTGCCCTCGGAGGCCGGCGCGGAGCTGATTGCAAATCCATCGGAACCCTCTGAGGCCATCGCGCCCGCAGGGCAATAATGCCGCGCCTCAGATCATGTTCCGAAAAAGTTGATCGACTTTTTCGATCAGAACATGCTCCAGCTCTCTGATTTTGAGCGATTTCTTTTCGATCAGGTGATTCCACCTGATCGGAAAGCGCTCTAGCGTTTCGCGGGGCCTCTAAAGCCGGTCGCCAGCACATAAAGCTCGGCCGAACCGGCGCGGCTTGCTTGCGGCTTCACATGCCGCACTGTGGCGAATTCGCGCTTCAGCCGGGCCAGCAACTCGTGCTCGGTGCCGCCCTGGATCACCTTGGCGAGAAAGGCGCCGCCCTCGGCGAGAACCTCGCAGGCGAAATCGGCGGCAAGTTCGACGAGGCCGATGATGCGCAGTTGATCGGTTTTCTTGTGCCCGGTGGCATTCGCAGCCATGTCGGAGAGCACGACATCGGCCTTGCCGCCGAGCCATTCCGTCAGCTGCTGCGGTGCATCCTCAGCCAGAAAATCCATGACCTTGAATTCGGCGCCCGGCATGGGATCAGTGTCGAGAAGATCGATGCCAATGACTCTGCCCTTGCCTTGCTCCGAGCCAACCTTGCCCACCGCCACCTGCGACCAGCCGCCGGGGGCAGCGCCCAGATCGACAACCCGCTGGCCAGCTTTCAAAAAATGATAGCGCTCGTCGATCTCGATCAGCTTATAGGCCGCCCGCGACCGGAACCCCTCCCGCTTGGCCTTCGCCACATAGGGATCATTCAGCTGCCGCTCAAGCCACAAGGTCGAGGACAGCGAGCGTTTGCGCGCGGTTTTCACCCGCGTCTTAAGCGATCGCCCGCCTTCGCGGCCTGAGGAAGATTTTGAGTCAGTCACCGAATGATCCAAGTGAGGTGGCAGATGCGAGCTTTATAGCGTCGGCGAATGCAAGTCCCGCGAAGATTTGGTAGAACGCAAACTTAATGTTTCCTGTTGGATCAATGGTGCGAGGCCCGCTAAATGCGGCACATTACTCGCTAGTTTGAGGCGTATTCTTGTAACATCAGATCGACGGGCTGGGTGCACTTCATCCAAGCGGAAAGGCAGAGATTTGGATTACTCGGGCGGGTGGCGTTAGACCCGGCGAAACTTGTAAGCCCCCACCGCTATGGCCCGAGACGCGCTCCACAATAACAACTATCCGCGCCATAGGCGCTCTCTGCAAGCTTATCGGCTGTCCAGCCAGATCCACCCCCAAATTCCTCGGTCAAAAGATACCTCATGGCCTCTTCTTCTCCGTCGGATGGCAGCAGCCCTTGGTCAAATTCAGATAGGATTTCCGCCGTTTCCCCACATCACGGTACCAACCAATAAAATAACAGGTTTCACCGGCGCATCCTCCTCACAGTCAATTTTTTTCCAGTCGCGCTCAACTTCTTCAGGAGAGAGTATGCCGACCGTGAATGCATTGCTGATTACCATCCCCGAAAACTCATCCTTGAATCCCGATATACGAGGGACCGGCAATTGTCCAAAATAGAGGTCTCGGTGAACCAGCGTCGACACAAAAATATTGACGGGCACCTTCATGCCATACCCGTTGTCCATCAGAGTGTTTGGCGTATCGAAGACCATTAAATTTTGGTGTTCGCCAACCTCCGTCGGGAAAAGTCCGTCATTCCATTTTTTCTTTGCACTATCGAGCGTAAAACCAAGCTGGTTGGAAGCGCTGTCAAAAATCATGCAGCTAGAATAGAAGTCAGATGGCAAACGAAAAGCAGCGGAGCGCTCATGCTTATCCCAAAGGACATCATGACTTTCCGAAAATCGCACGTTGCCGGAATTGTAACCTTGACCCTCCACTTGTGCGCCTCAGTGTCTACAGGGCTATAGAGGTCAATTTGCAGGCCTTCAGCTCGCGTCTTAGCGGTCGTAGTGAACCCCTTCGGGCAAACCAATACGCCCTTTTGTGCACCAACGTCACTCAACAATCCATAAAATTCTTCAACGGCCTTCACATCCACAGGCGATTTATAATCTTTGCAATCAATAATAATTTTGATGTCGTATTGTCCGACTTGCTCACGCACTAGAATATCAATTTGGCGTTTCCGTCCGCTATATCGTCCATCGAGCTTTACGTCATGCGTAACCTCGGCTTTTGGCGGCAAGTTGCTGCTGAATTCTCGCCACCAACTTTTCTAAGTCGCGCGACTCCTTTACCATCACAACCTCAAAATCGCCCAATGGCTAACATTGCGGGAGCTGCTTCGCGTGGGCCTTAACGTCCTGGCCGCCAGTCGAAGCGAGGGTAAACGAGCCAATCATAAAATGCCAAGAAAAGCGCGAGAGCCCGATTGACCCGCAAGAGCAAGTGTCGTTGGCTCCTCCAATCAAACGGCCGCTTTCCGCCAATCTTACATCTCCCGTCGTCCCAGGCACAGCGGCGGGTCATCGCGGGCGGCGTTGTCGGATTCCCGGCGTTCTTACAAAATCCTGGTCATTCTTACAGAGGCCCAGAAGAAAACGCCGTCCGGGGCCTTGAAAGTTTCTTCTGTCCCATCGTACCAAATCGTTTCACGTGAAACACTTTGGTACGATTGACACCGCCGCCATCCGCCTAGACCGATGACCGGTCGGCGCTAATGAGCTGGATCAACATGCCATCGCGCAAACCGCGATCCGCGATGCGAACGCGATCGGCCGGGAACACTCGCCGGATCGCTTCAAGAATGGCGCAGCCGGCCAGCACGAGATCGGCGCGGGTTTGGCCGATGCAGCCGTTGGCGGCACGCTCCGCGTAGGTCATCTTCCGCAAGCTGGCCACCGCATGATCTACCTGGCAACTCGACATCCACAAACCATCGACGCGGCGGCGGTCGTAGCGGGGCAGCCCGAGAAAGACTCCGGCGATGGTCGTCACGGTTCCCGATGTTCCGAGCAAATGGAAGCGGTGGCACCGCCGTTCCAAACCGGCCCTTGCGGCAAAACTCTCAAGTTCCGGCACAACGTGATCGACCATGGCCTCGAATGTCTCTCCGGACACCTCGATCCCGCCGAACTCCTCCGCCAAGGTGACAACCCCAAGCTTGAGTGAGTCCCAAAAACGAATTCGCTGGTCGAGCGCCACGCCGTTCGATGGCCCGCTTCCAGGCGCTGGCCGCGCAAGCCAGACCAGTTCGGAGGAGCCGCCGCCAATGTCGAACAGCACCGCACTCTCAGCGGCGGAATCGACAAGCGAGGCGGAGCCGGTGGCCGCCAGCCGCGCCTCGGTTTCCCGGTCCACAATTTCAAGTTCGAGGCCGGTTGTTTCGTAGACCTTCTCCAGAAATTCGTCGCTGTTGCTTGCCGAGCGGCAAGCCTCGGTCGCGATCAGCCGGGCCCGGGTGACCCGGCGTGCGTACATCTTGTTGCGGCATATTTCGAGGGCACGAAGCGTGCGGTCGATCGCGGCGGCGCTCAGCTTGCCGCTCCGCGACAGGCCTTCGCCCAATCTGACGATCCGGGAAAAGGAATCGATGACGCGAAAACAAACTTGCCCGCGGCCTTCTGATGCCTCCCGGGCAATCAGAAGACGGCAGTTGTTGGTGCCAAGATCGAGAGCCGCGTAAACCTGCTTGTCTCCGGCTTTCCTCGCAAGGCCCGCCACGGACTCCCCCGCAGGGGCCGCCCAGCCATGGTCCAAAATCTCCACGTCTTGCACCAAATCCGCCCGCGCCCGCACGCTTGTGCGAGGCGCGTCAATCACGAGACCGCCGGTGGCGTCATCCGCTGGTCCCACGTCCCGCCCCCGGAGCCCTGTCTATGTCTTTCTCGATCACAATGAAGTGTAGCAAGGCCCGCCCCAAACACCAAGCGTTGTGAAGCATTTGCGGGAAATGAAATGTTTGTAAAGCCACGCTATAGCCTGGAGCCCGGAGCGTTCATGAAACGGCCCGGGCAACCTCGGTCCGCAGCATCGGCAAGACCTCCCGCTCAAACCAGGGGTTGCGTTTGAGCCAGCCATTGTTGCGCCAAGAGGGATGTGGAAGCGCGATAATGCGCGGCGCCTCGCCCACGAAATCGCGCCAGCGGCGGACGGTTTCGTTAACCCCAATGCCGCCCGGCAGCGGCCTGCCAACCCGCGTAAAGTGGTAATCCTGGGCGTAGCGGCCAATTGCGAGAATGCATTCTATGTGCGGCAACGCCAAAAACAAATCGCAGTGCCATGTCTCGCGGCATTCGCGGCGCGGCGGCAAATCGCCTTTGTGAACGTCGTGACCTGGAAAACAAAACCCCATGGGCACGATCGCCACCCGCGCTTCATCGTAAAAGACCTCCCGTGTGACGCCCATCCAGCTCCGCAGCCGGTCCCCCGAGGCATCGTTGAAAGGCAATCCCGAAAGATGCACCCGGATGCCTGGCGCCTGGCTTGCCACAAGCAATTTTGCGCTCGCAGAGACCCGCAACACCGGACGCGGCTCATGCGGGAGGGGGGCCTTGCGCGGGGCCTCGATGCACAGCCGGCAAGCCCGGATACGGCTGGCCAGGACGGCGAGATCAGCCCTCGGACCGGTGCAGTTCATACGTGACGAAACCTCCAAATGGCGCTGCCTGCCTGTCCCGCGCAAGCCTTAGGGCGCATTGAGTTTTGGCCGTGCGAGACCATGCCAAAGACCGGCCTGAGGTGCGAACAAATCGAATGAATGCCCCAGGGTGTCATTAATCTTTTTCCACCATCGTCTCCATACTCTTTCGAGTGCACCGAGAATTGAGCGGATCTTCCAAACAATGACGAATCTCACCGCGGGCCCCATCGCGTTCGGAATTGCGGGCGACCCGAGGGCTGCCGTGCCGCGCGGGCGTCTGGCCCCAGAAGTGCGCGATGCCCGCGAAAAGCTCACATCGTCGGCGCCCTCCCAGCACGCGTTCGACATCGAATTGCTCCACCTTTTCGCGCGCGGACGCCGGTCGTCGGCCCCCGCGATGGCCGGCATCGCCGCCGTGGTTGCCGCCGCCGCCGCCCCCTGGGTCGGCACCGAAAAGGTTTTGCTATGGGGTGCCCTCGATGCCTTCGCACTTGGCCTGACTTGCCTTTTGGCCAGCAGATTGCTTGCCACAGACACGTCCAGGCTCGACCCTCTCCGCTGGCGCTGGATATTTATCTTCGCCGAGACGTTCCAAGGCATCGCATGGGCGGTGATTGTCTGGCTTATCGGCCAGTCCTGCGACCTCGAGGCGCGTGGCTTTGTCCTTGTTTTGCTTTTGCTCGTCGCCGCGATGAACGCGACGATCTCCGCCGCCATACCCTCGGCGCTGACCGGCGCGTTAACGCCGATGACACTCGCAACTCTTGGTTTCCTGTGCTCGGCAAGCGTCTCCAACGGGACCTTCGCCTTGATCGCGCTGGCTTGCGGAACGCAGCTTTATTTTATGTTTCTTGCGAGAAGACTGCACGCGGCTTCGCTCGACACACTCTCGTTTCAAGCCGAGAAAGACGAACTCATCGCGGAGCTCGAGCAAGCCAATGCAATCAGCGATCTTGCGCGCCGCCGCGCCGAGGCCGCAAATCTTGCCAAATCCCGCTTCCTAGCGACGATGAGCCACGAATTGCGCACGCCGCTCAATGCGATCCTTGGCTTCTCCGAAGTCATGAAAGGCGAATTGTTCGGATCGCATATTGTTGCGTCCTATAAGGACTATTCGAATGATATCCATGCCAGCGGACAGCATCTCTTGGTGCTCATCAATGAAATCCTCGATCTTTCCAGGATCGAGGCGGGGCGCTTCGATCTCAAGGAAGAGGCAGTCGCACTTGCCGACATTGTTGGGGATTGCCGGCGCCTTTTGGGATTGCGGGCAAAAAAGCGGCAAATATCCATTGAAACGGCGGCGCATCCGGACCTGCCCCGGATTTTGGCCGATGCTCGCGCGATTCGTCAGGTCATTCTGAACCTGTTATCAAATGCCATCAAATTTACGCCGGAAAGTGGATCAATTAAGATTCGCATTGGCTGGACATCCAAGGGCGGTCAATATGTGACCGTGCGCGACAGCGGGCCGGGAATTCCGGAAGAGGAGATCCCGACCGTCATGTCGTCGTTCGGGCGAGGAACGCTGGCGCAAAAAAACGCCGAAGAAGGCTCGGGTCTCGGTTTGCCTATCGTCAAGGGGCTGGTCGAACTGCATGGTGGAACCTTCACATTGCAATCAAAGCTCCGTGAAGGAACCGAAGTCATCGTGATTTTCCCCCCCGAACGGGTGATGGACAATGTGCCCGCGATGTCTGAGGGCAAGGTCGAACCGGCGAAGCGCGCCCGGCGCGTGTCCGCCTAGCCCCATGACTCGCCTGGCAAAAGTGTAACAGGAAGCCAAATTGTTCCCTATCCAGACGCTCTTATCTTCGATGGCCCGGCGCGCCCCGTCACCGAAGTGGATGCGCCTGCCGGTGGTTTGCGTTCTTTTCGGCTTCGCAATGGTTTTGCCGGCAGGAGCCGTTGAACAACCCGCAGACGTGGCGCACGCGAAGGTCACGCCCAAGTCAGTGCAGCAAGGTGACGCAAGTGGCCAGGCGCCAGAGGCGGCGTTGAACGCCCTGCCTGCTCCGGTCACGACGTCACATACGATTGAGCTTCCCGGACGCATCCTGCGCTTCAAGGCGATCGCGTCGGCGATCCGCTTAAGCGACGCCGAAAGCCTCGCGCCCAAGGCCGATATCGCCACCCTGGCTTTTCTCCTCGATGGCGGCGACGCCGCCAAGCGGCCCGTCACTTTCGCAATCAATGGGGGACCAGGCGCCTCTTCCGCCTGGCTTAATCTTGGGGCTTTGGGCCCTTGGCGATTGCCTCTCGACAGGGAGGCCCCATCCCCCTCGGCTCCTCCAGCCACAATCGATAACCCCGACACCTGGCTTGATTTTACCGATCTGGTTTTCATCGATCCGCCGGGCACCGGCTATAGCCGCATCTTGGCGAAAGGCGATGACACGCGCCGCCATTTCTATTCGGTCAATGGCGATATCGACGTCCTGGCGGTGACGATCCGCAAATGGCTCGTTGCCAACAAAAGGCTTGCCAGTCCTAAATTCATCGTCGGTGAAAGTTACGGAGGCTTTCGAGCCCCTAAGCTTGCGCGCCGGTTGCAGGACCAGGAGGGCATCGGGATCAAGGGCCTTATGCTGATTTCGCCGGTGCTTGATTTCGGCTGGTTCGAAGGCGTCAACAATCCGCTGACCTTCGTAACGCGCCTGCCCTCGCAGGCCGCCGCCGCGAAGGGTATTGCTGGACCCGGCGGCCGCGACGCCCTGAAGGACGTGGAAGCTTATGCGGCCGGACCCTATCTCGCCGATCTCCTGCGCGGAGAACGCGATTCGGATGCGCTGGCGCGCATCGCTGAAAAAGTTGCGACGTTTACAGGCCTTGATCCAGAGATGGTCCGAAAGCTCGGCGGGCGCATCGACATGTCGACATTTGCGCGCGAGCGGACACGCGGCGGGGCAAAAATCACCAGCCTTTACGATGCGCGTGTCAGCGGTTTCGATCCTTCCCCGCACGCGGCGTCGAGTGACTATTCCGATCCCATCCTCGATGCGGTCAAAACACCCCTTGCGAGCACAATGGCCGATCTTACGGGCAACCGGCTTGGCTGGCCGGTCGAAGCCCGCTACGAGATCCTCAACGAGGAGGTCAACCATGCTTGGGACTGGGGCAAGGGCCGCGAGCATGCGGAAGCGCTTTCCGATCTGAAACGCGCGTTGGCACTTGATCCCTCCTTGCGGGTGCTCGTGGCGCATGGGGTGAGCGATCAAGTGACGCCATATTTTGCCTCGAAGCTGCTGATCGACCAAATCCCCCCAATGGATGATCCGGACCGTGTGCGCCTCAAAGTCTATGACGGCGGCCACATGCTCTATCTGGATGACAAGTCCAGAGCGGCTCTGCGCGACGACGCAAAGAAATTGATCGAGAGAAAATGAGAAAACAGCTGGTGTTATTCCGCTGATTTTCTCTCCACTTTGGCCTGCTCAAAGGTGGCCATTCCAGTGTGGCAAGCCATTGCGGCCTTGATGATCCCAAACGACAAAGCCGCGCCGGAGCCCTCGCCGAGCCGCAGGCCGAGATCGAGCAAGGGGTCCTTCCCCAACCGCCGCAGCACGTCCCGGTGCGGGGCTTCCGCCGAAACATGGCCGGCAATGCAATGGTCAATCGCCGTGCTGTCCAAGGCCTGCAAAATTGCAGCGGCGGCGCAGACGACATAACCGTCGAGGACGACCGGGACGCGCTGAATCCGGGCGGCCATGATAGCCCCGGCGATGGCCGCGATTTCGCGGCCGCCGAGACGCCGCATCACCTCTAGCGGATCCTCAAGATGCGCCTTGTGATGCGCGACCGCGGTTTCCACGGCGGCAATTTTGCGCGCCAAGCCCCGGTCATCGACCCCCGTTCCCCGGCCAACCCAATCTTCCGCCACTCCTCCATAGAGCGCGTGATAAATGGCTGCCGCAATGGTCGTATTGCCGATGCCCATTTCTCCAAGACACAAAAGATCGACATCTCCCGCCGTGGCTTCCATGCCAAAGGCAAAGGTCGCGGCAGCTTCCTTCTCTTCCAAAGCCGCGGCTTTGGTAATGTCCTTTGTGGGCACCTCGAGGGCCAGGTCGAAGACCTTCAAGCCGATTCCATAGGCCGCGCATATTTGATTGATGGCGGCACCACCGGCGGTGAAATTGTCTTTCATCGCGCTTGTGACCGAGGCCGGATAGGCCGAGACGCCATTTTCGACGACACCGTGATTGGCCGCGAAAACCGCAACAAGCGGCCGGTCAATCGATGGGGCGGGCTTGCCCTGCCACGCCGCCAGGAAAGCGACGATGTCCTCAAGCCGGCCCAGCGAGCCCGGCGGTTTGGTCAGCATTGCCTGGCGCTCATGCACGGCCAGCCGGGCGGACTCCGATGCCGTGGGCATGAGGGCAATCAATTCGCGAATGGAGTCGAAAGGTTCTGGGGCGGGCATTGACACCTGAAGCAGGAGGAAAGGTCCTTCTCCTTAATCCAGCGCGGCGTCCGCTGAAACTGGCATGCGGCAAGAAGTCTGTAATTTGCTGCAAATGCGATATTGCAATGCAGCAAAATTGTCCTTATGTAGCTTTTATCCGTCAGCTAGGGAGGCAAAGGCTAACGTTATCAATATGAAATGGAGACCACCCCTATGAAAAGCCAGATTTCCTTCATCGCAATCGTTCTCGTCATGGCAACGGCGGTGCTTGGGTTTGCCACCGTCGGCCCCCTGCGCGCGACCCCTGAGACGCAGACCACGTTTGTCCAGGTCTCCGAGTCAAACACCCACGGCCCAGAATCCCGGGTCTTTTGCTATAATGGCATCAGAGGAGAGCAAGGCAGCCTCTACCGTGGCTGGATCTGCGAGCCTGAGCAGAAACTCCCCCTGACAAACTAATCGCAGCCGAGAGGCACAACAAAGATTGTTGCAGGATTTTGCAGCAATGAGGTACCAGCAGTTTGCGCTTGCGGGTCAACAATCCCGCGGCGCAAACTCCTCAACTTTAGACTGTTTGCCGCTGGGCCGATGACCGATGTGCAACAAGAAAAGCATTATTGCTGCGGTTGCGATATTGCAATGCAGCATTCATGTTCCTAAATTAAGATAGCGCAATCGCGTGGGAGGAAAAAAACTAACATTATCAATGTGGAATGGAGATCGACCGATGAAATGCCAGCTTTCTATCACGACCATTGGGCTCTTGCCCGCTCTTGCTTTCCTCGCCGTGGCAACAATCGGTCAGCCGTTCTCCGTTCATTCGCTCAAAACCGTCCAGGTTGCCTTTGCCGGGACGAGCGATGCACCGGCTGCCATGCCATGCCCCGAAGGCGTGCCGGGCCGGTATAGCAAACTGCATCACGGCTGGGTCTGTTCAGTCGAGCTTGCGCCGGTCCCAAACCCATGAAATTCGGGTTTCTGGGAAGCAGAGTCTCGCGGCCCCCTCTGCACTCGACAAACGCCGCATGATCAAGGAAGAGAAGCGATGCGCCACGGCTCATCGCTTCTCGCCGATTTTTGGCTTTGTCTCCAATTTTTCACGCGTTTGCCTGTTCCTCCGGCGGCGCGTGAGGCGGCGACACATTCGCTTGCCAATTTTCATCGAGCCGTGCGAATCCTGCCACTTGCCGGAGCCCTTTTGGGAGCGCTCGCGGGGATCGTCCTGGCAGTGGCGGTTGAACTCGGCTTGTCTCCGCTTCTCGCCGCGCTCCTAGCGCTGAGCTGTTTGATCATTCTCACCGGCGCTTTGCACGAAGACGGCGTGGCCGATTGCGCCGATGGCTTTTTCGGCGGTGCGACCCGGCAGCGCAAGCTAGACATCATGCGGGACAGCCAAATCGGCACGTTTGGAGCCTTGGCGCTCCTGCTCAGCCTCTCTGTACGGGCCGCAAGCCTTGCGTCCATTACCAGTGAAAGCCCAGCTCTCGCGGCTGCCGTGCTGATCGCTGCCGCGGCTTTGTCACGCAGCGCGGCCCTTATTCCTTTGGCTGTCCTTCCCCCCGCGCGGCAGGATGGCGCGGGTTACGCGGCTGGAAAGCCAGAACCTATGGCGCTCGCCGCCACCGCCTGCCTCGCCGCAGTTTTTGCGCTTGGTCCCACCCTTGCGGGCGCGGGACTTGCCCGCACACTCGCGGCCATCGCACTCGCGACAGGCGCGGCCTACGCGATGGTGCCGTTAGCCAAAAAGCATATTGGCGGCGCTACGGGGGATGTTGCGGGGGCCGCGCAGCAATTGAGCGAAATCGTCTTCTATCTCGCTTTTGCTGCGCGCTTTTAGAGAGCCGGCGGGCGGCGGCTCACTTCAAACACCCGCGAGATATTGCGTCGGATCGACGGGTGTTGTGCCTTTGCGCAATTCGAAATGCAGCTGCGGCGAGGCGACATTGCCGCTCTGTCCGGATTTGGCAATGATTTGGCCGCGCTTCACCGTCTCGCCCCGCTTGACTTCGATGTCGCTCGTATTCGCATAGGCGGATACAAAGCCGTTGGGATGCCGGATCAAGATGAGATTGCCGTAGCCCTTCAACTCGTTTCCGGCATAGGCGACGACGCCGCTTTCGGCTGCCTTGACGGAGGTGCCTTCGGGGACCGCGATATTGATCCCATCATTGCCGCCGGGTTTAAACGCCTGGATGATCCGCCCGCGCGCCGGCCAGCGGAATTCCGGATTGGCGGCGTCGGCGGCCGTGGTGCTCGCCTTGGCGGGTTCGGCCGTAACCGGGGCTGGGTCAACCTTGGCGATCCGGGACGTCTCTGGCTTGGCGGCCGAAGGCGCGGGGCTGGCAGCGGACGCGGTCTTTTGAGCCGGTGAGGGCGCGGCAAGCTTTTGGGCTGGCTTCGCGGCCGGTTCGATCGCGGCCGTCTTCGCCGCCGCCGGCGCGTGCACTTTCGCCAATTTGAGGGCTTCGGCCTGGCTCGCCAAGGAGCGCGGCGGTGTCCCAACAGCCTTCGCCGATGCCGCCGTATTGCGGACCGCAATCGCTCCGCTCGAGGCAGCAAGGGCTGCGTTGTAGACCGGGATCACGATGCGGCTGCCCGGCTGAATTTGGGCTGCCGAGGAAAATCCATTGGCCTTGACGAGCGCGTCCACCGGGATTCCGTAGCGACTGGCGAGGACCGCGGCCGTTTCGCCTTGTGCGACGACCACCGGCGAGCCGCCTTGCGCGGACCATCCGGCAACGCCGCCGCGCGGCGCTTGCGAGACGGCGGCGACGCGGGGCGCTGGCTGCGACACCGGAGCGGCGCTCGCCTGCGGAGCGCTGAGCGGCCGCGACTGTACCGGCGAGACCGGCACCGAACTGGCAAATCCCCCAGAGGCGGGGGCCGGCTCGGAGACGTTCGCCGACGTCTGGAAAGGATTGGACAGAGGATCGCTGAGGCGATCCGAACTGGCGCAACCGGCGAGCAAACCGGCAGCAACGCCGGTCAAGGCAAGACGAAACGCAAGACGCGATCCGGAACCACAAATAAAATCAGTCATGACGCAACCCACCGACGCAATGTCTCTCGACCCACTAAGGCGTGGACTAAGTTAAAGGACGGTTTAAGATGAATGGATATTCACCGAAAAGCCGACAAAATTACGATTATTTGCAACTGTGGCTTTTATGCTTCACAGCGCGCGCGCTTCGCCCGGCAGAAGCGCTTGCAGCCGGGATGGGCAGACCGGCGTTTCATCAAGGCCGCCCGCCTCGTTGCGGGTGATACGCGCGATTTGTTGACCCGGCGTTGACCCAGGGACAGGCCGCGCGGCGACCAAGAGGCCTTTCTCGCCGAGCAAAGCGAGGAGGTTTTCGGGAACCTCGACAAGCAAGCCCTGGACGATAATCCGGTCAAAAAGGCCAATGTTGGGCGGGAGCGCCAGACCATCGCCGAAGACGACGGCCGCATTGCCGACGGCGAGCCGCGACAGCCGGGCCTCCGCCTCGATCGCAAGACTTTGAAACCGCTCGATCGACAGCACTTCGCGCGACAGCCGCGCGAGGAGCGCCGTGGCATAGCCCGATCCCGTCCCGATTTCGAGCACGCGATGGGCCGGGTCCGGCGCCAAGGCCTCGATCATCCGAGCGGCGAGCCAAGGCTCCGGAAGGGTCTGGCCGCAACGGAGCGGCAACGAGATCGGCCGCCGGGCAAGATCGGCAAAACGGTGCGGCACGAAGATTTCGCGAGGGACATTTTCGAGCGCCCGCAAAAGATTGAGATCCTGGATGCCGCGCGCCCGCAAATCCATGAGAAACGCCGCAAGGTTTTGCGCGTCCGGCGTGTCGTTTGCGGTCTCAGGCGGCACGGGCCATTCGAGCATCATTGGCCTAACACAATGCCCGCGCATAGCGGTTGAGCGAATGTTCGTCGGTGGAATCGAGTCTGAGCGGCGTCACGGAAATGTTGTTTTGCGCCAAGGCTTCGAGGTCCGTCCCCGTTCCAGGATTCAAACTGCCCCTGGTAAAGGAAATCCAATAATACGGGTTGCCGCGCCCATCGGCGCGCTCGTCGATGGTGATCGTTTGCGCGTCGCGTTTTCCCTGCGAGGTGACGGCGATCCCGCGCACGTCCTCCGGCTGGCATGCCGGAAAGTTGACGTTGATGACGATATTTTGCGGAATGCCCTCGGCCAAAATTTTGCCGATGAGACCTGGCGCATGGGTTTCAGCGCACTCCCAAAAAGTTTCGTCATGGCCGACCGGGCCATAGGCCTGGGACAGCGCAATCGATGGAATTCCCAGGCTCGCGGCTTCCAGTGCGCCCGCGACGGTGCCCGAATAGATAATATCCTCGGCAATGTTCTGGCCGTTGTTGACGCCCGATAGGACGAGATCGGGATTGACGCCGTCGAGCAGCTTGCGCACGCCCATGATCACGCAATCCGTCGGCGTGCCGCGCACCGCGAAATGACGAGAAGAAATTTTGCGCAAGCGCAGCGGATCGTTGATCGACAAGGAATGAGCGACACCCGATTGATCATATTCGGGCGCCACGACAAACACATCGTCCGACAGAGTCTTGGCGATGCGCTCAAGCACGGCCAGGCCCGGCCCGTGAATGCCGTCGTCGTTTGTGATCAAAATGCGCATCAGGCTTAAGCTTTCTTGATGGTATCGATGCCGCCCATATAGACGCGCAGTACCTCCGGCACAGTGACGGACCCGTCTTCGTTTTGATAATTCTCCAAAACCGCGACGAGCGCGCGGCCCACCGCGACGCCGGAGCCATTGAGGGTGTGGACGAAGCGCGGCTTGCCATCGCCTGCCCGGTAGCGGGCATTCATTCGGCGCGCCTGGAAATCGCCGCAGACGGACACCGACGAGATTTCACGATAGCGATTCTGTCCCGGCAGCCAGACCTCGATGTCATAGGTCTTTTGCGAAGCAAAGCCCATGTCGCCGGTGCAAAGCGTGACGACGCGATAGGGAAGTTTTAGCTGCTTCAGCACTTCTTCGGCACAGGAGAGCATGCGCTCATGCTCGGCGAGCGAAGCTTCGGGCGTGGTGATCGAGACGAGTTCGACTTTGGTGAATTGATGCTGGCGGATCATGCCGCGTGTGTCTTTTCCAGCCGCCCCCGCCTCGGCCCGGAAGCACGGCGTGCAGGCAGTGACACGGATCGGGAGTTCTTTTTCGTCGAGGATTTTTTCACGCACGAGATTGGTGAGGGGGACTTCGGCGGTCGGAATGAGCCAAAATCTTTCACTAGATTCAATATCAAGAAAAACTTTCCCAATCTCGACTTTGTATCCCCAGTCATCCGATTGCAAAAACTCTTCGCCACTTTTATAGCCAAGTTGATGTGCCTTGGCCTCTACTCGCTGATGCCAAAT
Source organism: Methylocella sp. (assembly GCA_036561105.1). Lineage (GTDB taxonomy): Bacteria > Pseudomonadota > Alphaproteobacteria > Rhizobiales > Beijerinckiaceae > Methylocapsa. The sequence goes on from DATBPZ010000152.1 coordinate 85,782, forward strand.
TGGTTCAGCGATTTCGCGTAATTCCTCTTCTGACCGAACGCGGCCTGCAAAAAACTGATCCTCGCGAAACTTCGGTAGTTGCGCCGTGCCGAACATAGCCTCGTCGCGCACAAGGATCGGAAGATTCACTTCTGTGTAGCCATGCTTCTCGCCCGTATGGAGGTCGAGCATGAACGCTCCAAGCGCGCGCTCCAGTCGAGCGAGCGTACCTTTGTTAACGACAAAGCGCGCACCAGAGATTTTCGTCGCCGTTTCAAAATCCATGAGGCCCAGCGCCTCGCCGATGTCGAAATGCTCTTTTGGCACAAAGCTGAAATGCGGCGGCTCACCGACGCGGCGCAGTTCAATATTGTCGTTTTCGTCGCGGCCCTCGGGCACCTCGTCGAGCGGCGTATTGGGGATTTCGGCAAGCACTATGTCGAGCGCCGCGATCGCCACACGCTCCTCACTCTCAAAACCCGCAAGCGCCGTCTTCAATTCCGCGACTTCGGCTTTCAGTTCATCGGCCCGCGCAACATCGTTCGTCTTGATCGCGACGCCGATTTGCTTCGAGGCGACATTGCGCCGCTCTTGCGCGGCTTGCGCTTTGGCGATCGCGGCGCGGCGGGTGTCGTCAAGTGCGAGCAGCGTTTCCGCCAGCGGTTCAAGGCCACGCCTCTTGCGCCCCTTGTCGAAAGCCTCGGCGTTATCGCGAATCCATTTGATGTCGTACATAAAAACTCTCAGCGCTTCGCACGCGTAAAATTGTTAGCTCTCATGTCCCCGGAGCTTGTCCGGCGGCGTTGGCGGCCGCCCGGCTCTTCTCGATCATGCTGACGGACAAGATCGACAGCTCGTAAAGGCCGAGCGCCGGAACGGCAAGCGCCAGCATCGAAAAGATGTCGGGCGGCGTCAGGATCGCCGCCGCGACGAACACAAGCACGATCGCATAGCGCCGCTGCTTGCGCAAAAAATCCGATGTCACGATCCCGATCCGCCCCAGAAGCGTCAGCACCACCGGCAGCTGGAACGTCACTCCGAAGGCGAAGATCAACGTCATGATGAGCGACAGATATTCACTGACGCGCGGCAGCAGTTCGATTTGCGCCCGTCCCGGCTCCTTGGCCTGCTGCATTCCGATGAAAAAATGCAGCAGATTCGGCATGACGACGAAATAGACGAGCAGCGCCCCCGCCGCGAAAAACACCGGCGTGGCGAGAAGATAGGGCGCGAAGGCTTTGCGCTCATGCCGGTAAAGGCCAGGCGCCACAAAAGCGTAGAGCTGCCCGAACACCACCGGGCAGGAGAGAAACCCCGCTGAAAAAAGCGCGACCCGGATTTGCGTGAAAAAATATTCCTGCGGCGCCGTGTAGATGAGCCGCGCATCGGGACCGGCGGCATGTTCGAAAGGCACCACCAAGATGTTGTAAATGTCCTTGGCGAAGTAGAAGGAGATCATGAACATCACGATGAAGGCGGCGAGCGCCTTGATGAGCCGCGCGCGCAGCTCGATCAAATGATCCATGAGAGGCGCTTTGGTCGCCTCGATATCGGCATCGGTCATGGGTGGCTCGTTCCGGCAGGTCTTGGGCGCTTCTCTGTAGCCGAACCGGAGCGCCCGGACCAGTCAGACCTTTTCTTACGGCGTTCCGCCCCCGGTTTCCGGGCGTGGGGGCGGCGTCTTCCCAACCTCGGCCGCGAGGGCATCGGCGAGCGCCCGCATTCCGGCCTCCGTGCTGACCGGAGCGGGCGGCGCATCCGGCGCCGGTTCCGGCACTACGGGCGCAACGCCTTCAGCAAGATAGGTTTCGTCTCCGTCTTTGGGCGTGTCCGGCAAATGCGGCAGGGCGACCGTATTCAAAGACGAATCTGCGGCACCCGGCGCGGCGATGGCCGGGGTTTCCCCGGGGGGAAGCGCCGGTTTGTCCGCTGCCTCCAAGGCGCTGGTGATTCCGGCCTTGATTTCGGCCAGCGGGTCAAGACGCGTATCCAGCTTGGCGCTTTCCGCCAGCTTTTGAACATCCGCCTTGAGGTCCTCGATCTCGGCCTCGCGCATCGCATCCATGAATTGGCCGCGAAACTCGGCCGCCATGCGGCGCATTTTGGCGGCCATCTGGCCCACCTGGCGCATGACGCGCGGAAGTTCTTTCGGCCCGATGACGATCAGCGCCACGATCCCGATGATGACGAGCTTGCCGGCGTCAAAATCAAACATGTGGACCCGTCATGGGAGGCTGGCCGCGCAAGCCCCGAACCCCTCAGCCAAGCTTCCGTGATTCCGGAATCTTTGCCGGATCGGCGCTGGTCTGATGATCGATGCTGCGCATGGGAGTATCGGCGGAGTTCGTAATCTCGGGCTTTGTGTCCTCTTCCGCGAGGCCTTTTTTGAAGGATTTGATGCCCTTCGCGACATCTCCCATAATGTCGGAAATCTTGCCCTTGCCGCCGAATACGATCAGCACGACGCCTCCGACGATGATCCAATGCCAGATCGATAGACCGCCCATGGCGAAAACCTCCAAAATCCGCGTGGCGCCCAAAGCTGGCCGCCGTTGCCGGAACCTAGGCTCCCCCTTGCATAAAAACAAGAAGCCCTGGCCTCATTCCCGGCGATTATGGATCGCCAATCCAGCCTGCTGACGTGCTTAAGACGATCTTTGACGAAGGGAGCAAACGGCCTGGAAATCAGAAAACCCCAAGCTCGACCTTATTGCATTACGGCGCTTGCGCCAAAAGCCCGTGCCTGACATCAGGCCGCCTGGCGCGAGGAGATTTGGCCAGATCGCCAATTGTACCAAATCGTTTCACGTGAAACGATTTGGTAAGGTCGGACCGGATTTCCGGTCAAAATTGATGTTTTAAACCTCAGTCTCAGAAACCGCGCTTTCGGGCTCATCGTCCTCCGAATCGGCCGGTGCGGGCGCAAGTTCAGACGGTTCCGTAGACGCCTCTAAAGGCGTTTCGTCCTCGAGCGGATCCTCGTCATCGGCCAGATCCGCCGCATCGGACGGCTGCGGAATGTCAAAACCCTGCGGCAGACGGCCATCGAAAAGCCCCGCGCCTTTCAGCTCTTCAAGCCCCGGCAAGTCGCCGATCGCCTCGAGGCCAAAATGAATGAGAAAGGTTTCGGTCGTACCGTAGGTGATCGGACGGCCGGGCACGCGCCTGCGGCCGCGCAGCCGGACCCAGCCGGTTTCAAGCAGCAAATCGAGGGTTCCCTTGGAGATCGCGACGCCGCGAATATCCTCGATCTCGGCGCGGGTAACCGGCTGGTGATAGGCGACGATGGCGAGCGTCTCGAGCGCCGCGCGCGACAGCCGCTTGGCTTCGCCCTCGCCACTGGCAAGCAGCCAGGCGAGATCGGTCGCAGTACGGAACATCCACTTCCCGCCAGCCCGCACGAGATTGACGCCGCGAGGCGCATAGTCCTCCTTCAAAGCTTCAAGGATCGCACCGGCCTCGACCCCATGCGGCATGCGCTTGGCGATCTCTTTCTCATCCAAAGGCTCCGGGGCGGCGAACAGCAAAGCCTCGGCGACGCGCATGGCTTCCGCAATGCTATCATCGCGCGGAGGGCGCTGGTTTTGATCGATCTGAGCAAAAAGTTGCGCGATTTCAGCCAAAGCCTATCCTTTTCATCCGTGCGCCGCAGCTGTTGGTTCAATCCGCAACAGCACGCGGAAAACTTTCCGGGGGTGCCGCTTTGCGCTTGATCCAAAGCGGCGCGAAGGGCTCATCCTGACGTATCGAAATCACGCCCTCGCGGGTCATTTCCAGCGAGGCAGACAGCGTTGACGCTCGAACCGTGCGGCGAACCTCGGGCGTCGTGCAAAATGCCACGAGATACGAGTCGAGCACCGTCCAATCCAGCGAACGCCCCGCCAGTCTTTCGAGTTCGCCGCGCGCCTGGGCGAGCGACCAGACAAACCGTTGTTTGAGCGTGACCCGGCTTAGCGACTGTTTCTGGCGCCGATGTGCATAAGCAGTCAGCAACTCGTAGAGGCTGGCCCGCCATTGCGGCGCGCCGGCCGCAAGAGGCGTCTCGGGGTTGCCGCGCAAGAACATATCACGCCCAAGACGCGGCCGGTTCACGAGAGCCTCGGCGGCGGCGCGGATCGCTTCCAACCGGCGCAGGCGGAGCTGCAAAGCTTCCGCAAGATCCGCGGCTTCCGGCTCCTCCCCTTTGGGAGCTTGCGGAAGCAAGAGCCGCGACTTCAAATAGGCAAGCCAAGCCGCCATGACGAGATAATCGGCCGCAAGTTCGAGCCGCAAGCGGCGCGCCGCGGCAATGAACTCGAGATATTGCTCGACGAGGGCCAAGACCGAGATTTTGCCAAGATCGACTTTCTGGCGGCGCGCAAGGTCGAGCAAAAGATCAAGCGGGCCTTCAAACCCCTCGACATCGACCACGAAGGAGCCATCTTCGCTGGGCCCGCCGTCATGTTCATCGAACGACAAATCCAAAGAAGGGTGCTCCCGGTCAGAAACTCATGGCGTAATTCCCGGACTCTGACGCGACTGACGCAACGCCGCAAGCTCCGTTATGACGCCTCGGTCTCAGTCCACAGCATTTCGACCCAGCCGGCCGCCCCAAAACTGGCGGCGACCAGTTCTTGGGCCGGGACCGTCAGTTCTTGGCCACAAAACAATTGCCGCCGCCGCCTTGAATTTTTTGGCAGAGAGCGGTGGCTTCATCCCGCGTGGCCAAACCGCTGACCCGGACGCGATAGACAGGTTTGCCGCCAACTTCGGCCTTGTGGATTGACGGATGGAAACCCGCCAATTCGCCGCTAAACTTTTTCATCAGCCGCACCTGAACTTCGCGTGCTTCTTGTTCGCTTCCCGGCGCCGCGAGCTGCACGGCGAAGCTTCCAGCCGCCGCCGCGCGCGTAGCCGCTTCGGCGACGGGCGCCTGAGCCTGTGCGTCGGCGACTTGCACACGCTTGGGCTTCGCGGCAGCGGGATCTGTCGAGGCCACGCGGGACGCCGATTTGGGAGGCGCCGCCTTGGCGGGGGACGCCACGGCCGGCCCGGCAGGCCTGACGGGTGCCGCAGCTTGCGGCGGGGCACTATTGGCCAAAAGCGTCCCGTCCGGCCGGACCGAAACGGTTTTTACCTTTTTCGGCTCGATCAAACCCGCAATCGTGGGTTCGGGAGCCGGTTGAGGCTGGGGCTGAATCTGGGTCTGTGCCTGAACTGGTGCCGGTGGCGGTGGCGGTACGGGAACGCTCGCCGCTCCACTCGCTTGGGCCGTGGCGGGATAACCTTGTATCACAGGCGTGAGGTCGCGCTGGGCCGACAAATCGGCAGGCTGCTCGACGTTGTTGATGGCGGCGATGGGCGGTTGTGTTTGCGCCCCGCCGAGGACGGTCGCATCGCGATCCGTCACTTCGGTGCTGGCAACCGTTTCCGGATGGACCTTGGCAGGCCCTTCGGCAGCCCTAATCGTTGCAATCTCATTCTGAGTGGCCGGAGTGCCTTTGAAGGCGAAGCTGGCACCAATCCCGGCGATTCCGGCGACGATCATCGCCGCCATGACGTAGAGCGGGCGGCGCGACCGGACTTCCTCATAAGCGGAATCGGGAACATGGGACGTTTCCGCGCCGGTCTCCGCGTAAGGCCATTGCTCCTGTCCATTTTGCGAATAGTCCGCAGAATCTTCAGGCTCGGACAGGTTGTCCGTATGCTCGCCCGCGCCAAGCAGGCCGGCCTCGATCGAGGCGAAATCGCCCCCGATGAGGGGGCGCCCGCCTTGCAGCTTGCCGTCGGCGCGATCCTCGTTCCGCCACGCCGCGGCCGGACGCCGGTTCAAAGGCTCAAACACCGTTTTGTAAGGGTCGGCTTCCGCGCCACCGAAACTGCGGGCAAGCTCCGCAAGCGGGTCATCATTTGCTTGGGGCGCGGCAAGCGGCTGGCGCAAACGCCTCTCGAATTCCTCTAAATCAATCATCGGCCGCCGTTTAACAATTTGCTCGCTCATTGAACTCACCCTCCTGTCGCGACCTGTTGACGGATGAACCCGCCAACCCACGTCATTGCAATCGCGCATCCCACGCTGGGCAGTGTTACACCACTTTAACTACATCGACCGGCGGCTATGACTTGACCGGCATGCCTTTCAAATGATCCGCAAAATTGACTGCGCGGCGGTCACTTTGCCTCTTGGCAGCAAGAAGAACCTCGCAGCGCAAAGACGGAACCCTCATCGCATCTCTTCGGGGGCACTGACCCCCAAAATCCCAAGGCCGGACGCGAGAACCGCCGCCACGGCAGTGACCAAAGCGAGCCTGGCGACTGTTAAATCTGTCCGTACTTCATTAAGAAATCGTAATTGTGGCCGATCTTTGCCGCGCGTCCAGTGGCCGTGCAGGCACGCAGCCAGTTCGTGCAGATAAAATGCGACCCTGTGCGGCTCATGGCTTAGGGCGGCGGCCTCGACGAGCCGGGGAAATTGCGCGAGCAGTTTGATCAACGCGATTTCCCCTTCATCCGCCAAAAGTTCAAGGTTCGCGGCGGCCAGCGCCGGACTTGACAGATCAATTCCAGAAATCGCGGTAACACCCTGTCTTAACACAGATTTTGCTCTTGCATGCGCATATTGAACATAAAATACCGGATTGTCCTTGGATTGTTCAATCACTTTCGCCAAATCGAACTCCAAGGGTGCGTCGTTCTTCCGGAACAGCATCATGAACCGCACCGCGTCCACCCCCACTTCATCGACGACATCACGTAACGTCACGAAGTCCCCGGACCGCTTCGACATTTTGACCGGCTCGCCGTTGCGCATCAGTTGCACCAGCTGGCAAAGCTTGACGTCAAGCGTGACGCGGCCTTCCGAAAGCGCCTCGACGGCGGCGCGCAACCGCTTCACATAGCCGCCATGATCGGCACCCCAAACATCGATCAACACAGCGTAGCCACGATCGATCTTGGTCTTGTGATAGGCAATGTCGGACGCAAAATAGGTGTAGGACCCGTCCGATTTCAGAAGCGGCCGGTCGACGTCGTCGCCAAACTCCGTCGATTTGAACAAAGTCTGCTCGCGATCCTCCCAATCCTCGGGAAGCTGGCCCTTGGGCGGCGCAAGCCGTCCTTCATAGACGAGACCGCGCCGGCGCAATTCGACGATCGCTCCGGCAACCAAATCACCATCCGCGCCACGGGTCAGCGAGCGCTCCGAGAAAAACACTTCGTGTTCGATATTCAGGCAGGCAAGATCGGTCCGGATCATCGCCATCATCGCCTCGATCGCGGCGGCGCGCACATCCTCCAGCCATTCGGCCTCCGGCCGATCGAGCAAACGACGGCCATACGTCTTCGCGAGCGAGGCCCCGATACTTTGCAGATATTCGCCAGGGTAAAGACCCTCGGGGATTTCCCCGATTGTTTCTCCCAAAGCCTCTTGGTAGCGCAGATAGGCGGAGCGGGCCAGGACATCAACCTGGGCGCCGGCGTCATTGATATAATATTCGCGCGTCACCTCATGGCCGGCGAAAACCAGCAGTTTGGCGAGCGCGTCGCCAAACACAGCGCCTCGCCCATGGCCAACATGCATGGGGCCGGTCGGGTTCGCCGAAACATATTCGATGTTCGTCTTGATATTTTTTCCCCCACCCGGTGCCGGGCGTCCAAATTGCGGTCCTTGCGCGAGAATGACGCGCAGGACGTGCGTCCATACCTCCGGCTTCACGCGGATATTGATGAAGCCCGGTCCCGCCACCTCCGCCTCTGCGACACGCGGATCATCGGCCAAGGCGGCGGCGATTTCGACGGCGAGCTGACGCGGATTGGCGAACGACTCCCGCGCCTCCTTGGCAAAAACCATTGCCGCATTGGTGGCGAGGTCGCCATGCGCAGGGTCGCGCGGCGGTTCGACGATAAATCGCTGCAAATCCAAGTCCTTGGGCAGGCGGCCGCTTGCCATGACCCGGTCCAGCACCGTCGCAATCAAATCGTGAAAATCGGCGAAAAGGTTCATCGCACACCCAAGTTTATCATTCCGGAAGGATAAAAGGCTTAATCCGCGTCCTGATGTTCCGGCAGGCTCAGGCGCAAGTCCGGGGTTTCATCGAAGAGCCTTCGATGCTCGGCAATTGCGAAGAGGTCGGTCATGCCGGCTATATAATCGCAAACAAGCCGCGCGCGGCGTTTTTCGTCGGCACCGGCATTTGCCGCCGCGATCGCCCACTCTTTGGACATCAGCTGCGGGGCTGTCAAAAAACGGGAAAATAGGTCACGAATAATTTGCGCCGCATGGTCCCGGATTCGGGTCAGCCGTGGATGCCGGTACATATTCTCGAACAAAAACACCGAGATCGCCTTGTCCGCACCCACCAGGGAGCTGGAAAAACCGATTAAGGGGGCGACAAACGCCCGCACATCTTCCACACTCGCAACACGCGACGCCGCAATCCGCCGCCGGCTCTCACAGATCGCGTCCTCGATAAAAAGAGTAATCAGGCGGCGCACCAGCTCGTGAATGGCACGAACGGGTTCAAGCCCCGGATAAAGCGCCGCGATCTCGCCGCTGATGCCATCAAGGAAATCGACCGCGCCCATTTGCCGGACATCGATGAGGCCCGAGCGCAAACCGTCATCGATGTCATGCGCGTGATAGGCAATGCTGTCGGCAAGTGCCGCCGCCTGGGCCTCCGCTGACGCGAATTGCGCGAGGCCAAGATTTTGGATCGCATTATATTCGGCGATCGCCACGGGAAGACCGCGTTTGGCGTAACGGGCGGCCGGCCGCCCGTCCGCTTCCAAAAGCGGGCCATTATGTTTGACGAGCCCTTCCAGCGTCTCCCACGTCAAGTTAAGCCCATCGAAGGCCGCATAGCGGCGTTCGAGCTTGGTGACGATTCGCAAAGCCTGCGCATTGTGATCGAAGCCGCCGTAATTCGCCATGAGTTCGTCGAGGACGTCCTCCCCTGTATGGCCGAACGGCGTGTGGCCAAGATCATGGGCGAGCGCAAGCGCCTCGGCGAGATCGTCATCGAGGCCCAGCGCCCGGGCGAGCGAGCGGGCGATCTGACCGACTTCGAGCGAATGGGTCAGCCGGGTGCGGAAATGATCGCCCTCATGCGGGACGAACACCTGCGTCTTATGGGCCAGCCTGCGAAACGCCGTGCAATGGATGATACGGTCGCGATCGCGCTGGAATTCCGAACGCGAGGGTGAAGGCGGTTCCGGGACCACCCGGCCATGGCTTCGCGCCGGGTTGGCCGCATAGGGCGCGCGCTGAGTGTGAGCTGAGGAAAACAGACGAACTGGCATGAAATTTGGTTGATCCGTACCCGCGCGGTTGCGGGCGTACGCTTTGCGACATATGTTTGTAACTCAACCGGCGGCACAAACCCATCCACGCGACCTTTGGTCCAAGTGTCCCTTCGAGGTAGTCAAAATGAGCGAAGCCGCAGTCGAATGTCCGGTCGAACTCACCGCGAAGGCGGCGGTCCGGGTTGCGGAAATCTTGAAAAGCGAGCCTGCCGGTTCATTTCTGCGAGTCGGCGTCGATGGCGGCGGATGTTCCGGCTTCACCTATACCTACAATATTACAACCGAACAATCCGCCGATGACCTCGTGATCGAGCGCGAGGGCGCGACGGTGGTCATCGATCCGGTGTCCCTCGATATCCTGCGGGGCTCAAAAATCGACTTTATCGACGATCTCATGGGCCGGATGTTCAAAATCCACAACCCCACGGCGACGGCCTCCTGCGGCTGCGGATCAAGCTTCGCCGTCTAACTTTTGTCAAAATTCGCCCCGGTGGATACATAATCAGCCAACTCCAAGGGTGCGGTTTGAGCCTACGATTGACGCGGCGCCAGATGGTCTGCGTGACACTCGCGGCGGCCGTCCTCGTGCCCCGCGCCGGGAACAGCGAGTCCCCCGCCACCGTCGTGGACCCGGGCAAGCCGGTCGTGGTATTCGCGGCGGCCAGCCTGAAGACCGCGCTCGACGCGGTTGCGGCTGCATGGAAGACCCATAACGGCAAAACGGCGTCAATCGTCTACGCATCTTCCGGCGTCCTTGCAAAACAGATCGAACGTGGCACATCCGCAGATGTCTTCATCTCCGCCGATCCGAGAGGGATGGACGATCTCGAAAAGGCCAAGCGCCTCCGCAGCGGAACCCGCCGGAATTTTTTGCGTGACAAGCTTGTCCTCGTCGAACCCAGCAGTCCTGGCGGCAAAATTGAGATTGCCAAGGGCTTCGATCTTTCAGGCGCCGCGGGCGGTGGAAAAATCGCCGTCTGTGCCCTCGACTCATGTCCAGAGGGCATGTCCGCAAAGGAATCGCTTGAAGCGCTCGGGATCTTTTCGAGTGTCGAACCGAAGCTGGTGCAAACCGGCAATATCCAGAGTACGCTGACGCTTGTGTCACGCGGCGAGGCCAAATTCGGTATTGTCTATGCCACCGACGCCAAGACTGATCCCGCAGTGAAAATGGCAGGCACGTTTCCAGCGTCGAGCCACGGCCCGCTCGCCTATGCGGGCGCCCTTTTAGAGGCGTCAGTGAACCCCGATGCGGCGGATTTCCTAAGTTACTTGCGGTCGCAAGCGGCGACCAAGATATTTACTGGGCAGGGCTTTGAAATATGGTCAAAGTGACGATAGGCCCGCCCGCGCCAGAACTCCTCCCGGCAACGGTCTTTCAACGCCAGTTGTCATCGGAAAAGTGATGGGGAGATTTTTGAAGGTGCGCACCGCGAGATAAGCGAAGGCTTGAGCTTCCATCGCGTCACTCGACCAGCCGAGTGTTTCCGCGGCGGCAACCGGACATGGAAACCGGTTCGTCAGTTCCCGCATAAGGGTTTTGTTGCGCGCCCCGCCGCCGCAGACGATCGCCATGGAAGGGCTGGAGGGCAAATGCCGCAAGACGCTCGCAAGGCTCGCGGCGGTAAAGGCGGTCAGCGTCGCCGCCGCGTCTTCGGTTGCAAGCTCTTCCACGAGTTCACCCGAAAAATCGTTCCGGTCGAGTGATTTCGGTGGCGGCAACGCTAAAAACGGATGCGCGAGAAGCTGATCCAAAACGCTGTGATCGGCCCTGCCCCGCGCTGCCACCGCTCCGTCCGGATCCAAGGAAAGGCCCAGGCGATTGCGCATCAGATCGTCGAGGAGCGCATTGCCAGGTCCCGTATCGCACGCAATCGGCTCCTGGCCCGGCGCGATAAAACTCAAATTGGCGACGCCGCCAATATTGATCACCGCGACCGGCTCCAAAAAGCCCGCGGCAGCCGCGAGCGCGCGATGAAACACGGGAACGAGCGGCGCGCCCTGCCCGCCGCTCGCGACATCGGCGGCACGAAAATCATGGACGACTTTGATCCCGGTTCTCGCCGAGAGAGTGTCACCGTCGCCGATCTGGACGGTCAGGTGGCGGCCGGGCCGGTGCAAGACAGTTTGTCCGTGGAACCCGATCAGATCGATCGTCGCCCGGCCGATGGAACCCGCCGACAGAAATGCTTCGACGGCTTCCGCATGGCGATCGGTGATCATCGCATCAGCGCGCGCCAGAGACCCGGGACGGGCGTAGCGATCCTCGAGCAAGACGGCATCTTGGATTGCCCCGCGCAACAAGGCCCTGTCCGTTTCGGCATAAGGATAAGATCGCGAAGGGCCAAGAACGATCCCCTCTTCGCCATCGGTCTCGATCAAGGCAACGTCAACGCCATCCATCGAGGTGCCGCTCATGAGACCTATCGCACGAAACATGTGAATCGCTTCCCTTGGCAGAAACACGCTTTTTGCATCATTTGGCCCCGTGTTCAACGCCCGCCGCGCGTGATCGTGGCCAAGACAGGGCGGTTGCATTGCCGCGCCCTTAACCCTAAATCTCACCGCTCCATAAATCAGGGGATCGCGCGGCTTTTATGGCGGTGAGCCCTGTGACGCAAAGGTTTCCCGTGGCAGGTGATTTTCGTCCTACGTCTGACTTTCTGCAAGTCCTCGCAGAACGCGGCTTCTTGCATCAGTGCTCCGATCTCGACGGCCTCGATCACATGGCCAAGAGCGGTGAGCTCATCGCCTACATCGGGTTCGACTGCACCGCGCCCTCCCTCCATGCCGGGTCCCTCGTTCAGATCATGCTGTTGCGCTGGCTGCAAAAGACCGGCGGCAAGCCAATCGCCCTCATGGGTGGCGGCACGACACGGGTTGGCGATCCCTCCGGCAAGGATGCCAGCCGCCAACTGCTTCCCTTGGAGACAATCGCCGCCAATCAGGACGGGATCAAACGCGTCTTTTCCAGGTTCCTGAGCTTCGGCGACGGCAAGCACGATGCGATCATGCAAGACAACGCGGATTGGCTCGCATCCCTCAACTACATCGATTTTCTCCGCGACGCCGGCCGCCACTTCTCGGTCAACCGGATGCTTTCGATGGATTCGGTGAAACTTCGGCTGGAGCGCGATCAGGAACTTTCGTTTCTTGAATTCAATTATATGTGCCTTCAGGCCTACGATTTCGTCGAGCTTTCCAAGCGCCACGGCTGCAACTTGCAGATGGGCGGGTCGGACCAATGGGGCAACATCGTCACCGGCATCGATCTTGGCCGCCGGATGGGCACGCGCCAGCTTTATGGCTTGACGTCGCCGCTTTTGACAACGGCGTCAGGCGCCAAAATGGGCAAGACCGCGCAAGGGGCCATCTGGCTCGACGAAAGCCTGCTCCCCGTTTTCGAATATTGGCAGTATTGGCGCAATTGCGAGGACCGGGATACCGGCCGGTTTCTGAAACTGTTCACCGAATTGCCGCTGAGTGAAATTGCCCGGCTCGAAGCGCTGAGTGGCGCTGAAATCAACGAGGCGAAGAAAATTCTCGCCACCGAAGCGACCGCCATGGTGCACGGCCGCGAGGCGGCGCAACAGGCGGCGGACACGGCGCAAAAAACATTTGAGGAAGACGCCATCGCGGAAAACCTTCCAAGCGTCGAAATTGGTGCCGCCGAAATCGAGACCGGAATTGGAATCCTGTCCGCGTTCGTCAAAGCCGGGCTCGTCGCCTCGACTGGAGAGGCACGGCGTCAAATCAAGGGCGGCGGCCTTAAAGTCAATGGCGAAACCGTCACGGACGAACGGGCGTCGATTGGGCCGCGCGATGTGAATTTGGGCGCGGTCAAACTTTCGCTTGGCCGAAAGCGTCACGTCCTCTTAAAGATCGCCTGAACCATCTGATCACTGCGGCCGCATCGGATCGAAATCCGCGACCCCGAAGATCTGGCGGAAGATTCCCGGCGCGATGGCCGACAGGGGATTGATGTTAAGGGTCGGGGCGCTGGCCATGCCGGTAATCCGGTAATTGACGCCGATCAAGCCTTCATTCGTGCCGCCGGCAAGGATAAGTCCGACAACGGGTATCTTGGCGAACAAATTGTTCAAGGAATAGACGGGAACGAAGGTGCCGCTCATATCGACCTGATCATGCACAAAGTCGAGGCTGCCTTGCACCGTGAGTCCAATCGCCTCGCCATGCATGGTTCCCTCGCTGAGATCGAGGCGGCTGCCGTCGCGGTGAAAGCGCACCTGCAATTTGTTAAAGGCCATCACGTCGGCGTCGATCTTTTGGCTTTTTTGGGTGTCGACCGGCGGAGCTCCCTCGAGCACGAGCCTGCGCAAGGCAGGTTCGTCGCGCAAGACAAAATCGTCGATCACAAGCACGCCGGTGAGCGTATCTTGTCCAAGGCGCATGCCGACTGTAAGCTGGCCGCGCTCCATATGTTTGTAAAGGTCGAGGAACGACAGAAGCGATCCCGCGTCTTCGCTGATGAGTTTAATTTGGGGAGAGGCACCGCCATTGGTGAGATTGCAGGATATGGGCTGGCTGCCAAAATTTCCCGAGAAACTGAATTGCTGGATCTCATCGCCGCGCTTCGCAAATCTCAGTTCTGCGCCGGTGATGATCGCTTTGTTGTAGCCGCTGAGGATACTCGATTTGACATCGAACTCGATCTCTTTGGCAGGGTTATCCTTGTGCTGCTCCCCGCTCGCTGGCGCAGTTCCATTTGGGTCGGATGGGTTGAAAATCAAAGCTTTCAGGAATGGCCGAGCATCTATCGTGTTGCCCTGCACGATCACTTTCAGGGTCTCTCCGGCACGCGCGGCGTCAACTTTCATATCGTCGCCGGCAGACACTTTCACTTGCGGAAACCTTGCCGCGATGAGCGAAAAGTCCGCGCCAAGATCCGCAGTGCCACGCGCCTGAATAGTTCCAGAATCGACAATGATCTGATCGAGCGTCGTTCCTGTGTCGTTAACGGCCAGCGCAAATGTAATCCTGCCAGGACGTCCGGCGGGCTTTGAAATTCCGTACATATCGATCCCGGCGCCGCTCAAATCGAGATCGACTTTCGCTTTCGGTTTCTCTCCGGTCCCAATCGGCGCTGTGATTTTGGCGCCTATCGCGCCGCTCAATCCCGGAACGGCACCAAAACCGAGCCTGGTGCGCGTGGCGTCATCCAGTGTGAGGCCAATCGAAGCTTCCGCGGGTTTGCCGGTAGGATGGCCCATGTTGATTGCCACAGGAACACCGAACAACATGCCCTGCCCGCTCGCCCTGAGGCCGGAAGGATCCACATCGACATTCAGGGTCGCGCCCTCAAGCGCCTCGTTGCCGATCAGCCGCTCGGCTGTGAAATTGGTGATCGCCGCATTGGCCTTAAGAGTGGTATCGCCGGGACTCGTGTCAGAGCCGAGCTTCATGTCGATTTCCAATCTTCCATCGGCCTGCCCCCGCAACGTCGCGGGATCGAGCGCCAAATTGGCATAGGGCTTTAGCGCGCTATACGACAAGAGATCTCCGATCGCCTCGACGCTTCCGGTGACCCTAGCCGTAACCACGGCGGGCGCCGGTTTAAACCCTGTATCGGGAACCTGGAACCCGCCTTCCGCCACGGTCAGCACGCGCTCGTGACCGGCTTCGATGGAAGCATTCGCGACGGTAAAGGCCGCCGTCCGGCCGGTGACATGGCCAACCCCATTGATGTCGCGTAAAGGCGGTACCCCTGGCAAAAATTCAAGACTTGCGTGGCTGACCGTGAAATCGACCGCTGCCTTCTCGGCGGGGGGCGGCTGCTGTAGCCTCATCGCCCGCAAATCGGCGGCATTGAAATCGATTTGGAGCGTACCTTTTTCCACGGTTCCATCATGCGCGCGGGGAAGCAAATATGACCTGACAGGAGCCGCAAGAAATGATGGCCAGAGGCGCATGACCTCACGAACGGGTGTCGGCGAGATCGAAGCACCAAGCCGAATGTGAGGCCCATCGGTCCAATCTATCACGCCTGCCATAGCGATGCCGCTCCGGGGCCCGCTCACGGAGACCCGGTCGAGGACAAACTTTTTCTCCCCGAGAAAAAGCCGCGCCGCCACACTGGCATGATCGAGCATGACAGGCTGTTCGCCGGGCCGCTCGGGACCCGCCACGCCAGGCTCCGCATTGATAAGTCCTATCGTCCAAGGATCACCCTCATGCACGGGTGGCGTCACCGACCCGGAAAACCCGAAATGCGTCGCCCCGGCGGCGAGCCGCCAGCGATCCACAACGATGCGCCGCGCGGCGGGCTCCCAATGAAATCCGCCCTTGATCCCGTCGACCATCATGGGTTCGTCATCGGGATCCTCGAAACGCAGATAACCCGAGCCAAAGTCGAATTGTCCTGACGCTTCCGATAACAACCCGTCACCTTGGATCTGCACGTTGAGCTTGCCAGACAAGGGCATATCGAAGTCGGCACCAATTGCGCGCGTGCCCGTCGCAAGCAAAATTTCATCGAGGGACAGATTCGCAATCGAAAGTTTCAGGCCCCGTTTGGAACCAGGCTTTCCTTCAGCCATGCCCGAGATTGACCATGTGCCATTGGGCCCCTCGACAGAAAGATTGAATTGGGTCGCGCCGGAGACCTTATCAAAAGAGAGATTGACACCCTTGAAGGCCAGCGTCTGGCCGGTGGTCTCATCGTCAATGACGATCTTGCCCTGTATAATCCCAACGCGGTCGATCGCCGCGGCCGGGCTCTCAGGACTGGTCAGAGTGTCGATGACGAGCCGGATCGCGGCCCCCATCTGCTTGACCAGCAACGCCCGCGGCTTTGGTGCCAGCTCTTGAGCTTGATTTGGCGTTGCCGCATTGGGCGGCGCCAAATTGTCATGTTCCGCAAGCGCCGTGGCAAGCGGCGGAGTGAGAGCCACGAGGTCCGAAGCATTCGCCGAAACCGGCATGGCGAGCGAACCATCGGGCCGCAGTTGCAAATGCAACTCGATGTTGAAGATTTCGAGTCGTCTGGGCGTCACGCGCCCAAAAAAGAGGGCGAGCGGATCGACCGACACTTCAGCGCGCGGGGCGGTCAGGACCGTTTGCCCGGAGCGTTCCTTGATCACCAACTTGTCGACGCTCAACGCGGGCGCATAACCGCTCCTGATGATCGCGGTTTGGCCAAAACCGAATTCAAACCGGTGGCCGAACCGGTCGTCGAGGGCCTTGGCGATTTGCGGTCCCATTCCGCCGATCGAGAGCGGCGCAAGCGCGATACGGGTCACAAATAGACAGGCGCCGACGAGGATGAGAACCGTCAGTCCCAAAATCAGCTTGCAACTGAGCCAAGCAAACCCCGCCGCGCTGCGCCGTCCGCCGCCGATCTCAGTGCAAGGAACGGCATTCGCCGCTTTTTGCTTCCGGCGCAGCCATGGCTCCGGCCAGGGACGGGACCGGGCCGGATTTTCCTTACTATCTCCGACCAACCGCACGTGGCCTTTACAAGAGCAAGCTTAAACTGGAAACTTCAATCCCTACGCCTATGCGCAATGATCGGGAGTATTTTATCATCAAAGAAGCACTTACCGAAATGTCGCGCAGCGCAGCAGGGCGAAAGTTAAACTCCGCCAATCGCCGTTCAATGTGACGAAAGGAAGGCCCGTGCCGAAAAACCTGTCGAAAGAACCGTCCGCGACCGCCAACAAAAGCCCGGCCGTCAAACTGGGAAAGAAATTGGGTCCCGGGGATCTGCCCCCCCATTTTGAATTGTCCGACGATTCAGGACACAAAATCTCGCTCGCAAGCTTTGCTGGCAACATCCTCGTTCTTTATTTTTATCCAAAGGACGATACGTCGGGCTGCACCAAGGAAGCAATCGACTTTAACGGCTTGCGAAGCCAATTCAAAAAGGCAGGCGCCGCCATCCTTGGCGTCTCACCGGATTCACCGGCCAGCCACGCTAAGTTTAAAGCTAAGCATAAGCTAGATCTGCCGCTCGGGGCCGACGAAACGAAGGCCATGCTCGAAGCCTATGGCGTCTGGGTGGAGAAAAGCATGTATGGCCGCAAATACATGGGGGTCGAGCGCACGACATTCCTGCTTGGCAAGGACGGCCGTATCGCGGCTGTGTGGAATAAGGTGAAGGTTCCAGGTCACGCCGAAACCGTGCTCGCGGCCGTCAAGGCGCTTTGAGGTGCAAGATCAAACGGAGGGTTAACTCTTGGCCGCAAGAAAAAATTAACCACGCATGCCTAAGCTCTACCACGACTCAACAATGATTCTCGTAATTTTTACTGTAAATCGGAACTTACATTAAAGTTGCGAACTTATATTTTATTTATCAAGAGTTTGGAGGGAGCATATCATGCGCGGCATTTTAAGTGCGTGTACCGTGTTTTGCGGAATTCTCAGCGTCCAGGAAGCCGAAGCCACGGTGCAAATCGCGATTGATCTGAGTTCGCAGACCATGCATGTTCGCTCCGATAACGGCAGTTATGACTGGCGGGTTTCAACCGCCCGTTCTGGCTACAGGACCCCGCGCGGGACGTACCGCCCCTACCAGTTGGTGCGGATGCATTATTCCCACAAATACCATATGTCGCCGATGCCCTATTCCATATTCTTCGCGGGCGGCTATGCCATTCACGGCACCTATTCGACATCACAGCTTGGCCGCCCTGCCTCGCATGGCTGCATCCGGCTGGCGCCCGGCAACGCAGCAGTCCTGTACCATATGGTGCAAACCGAGGGCGCCCGGATAAGCATCTCCGGCTCGCCGCCTGGCTCAGGCTATTACGCCCACAAGAGGCCGCGCAGCGGCACCAGCATCACTTACGCCGCCTGGCACCGGAAACATCCCCACGCGCTGGCCTATGCCCCCGCAAAACACGCGCCCGTCCCGGTCCGGGCTTGGCAGGCGGATCCCGTCCAAAGAGCAGCGCCGCAATGGCCGGACTGGCAGTAATTCCCGGCGCCGCGATAGGACAGTGATTATAAACCTGGCCGGAACGCCATGTCCGAGGGCTGTGGCCGCGCTTTTGCGCTCGCGCTGACGGGCTTTTTTTGATCATGTGGCTCCACATGATTCGTAAGCGCCTTTCAGCTCTCACTCATCTCTGCGGCGGGGAAGCACAATGACGCCCTCGGGCAAGCGTGGCTGGACGACACCGCGCGACCACGATCTCCAGTTGCGCCGGATCGAGAACCCCTCGGGACTCTCCATCAGCGCGCTTTCGAATGGCAGTGTCTTTGCGATCACCCACACGCTCCCGCATGGCGTGACCAACATCAACCAGGTGCTTGGCTCGCCGGTAGATGATGGCATTGGACGGATGTATTTGCGCGTCGATGGCTCGGCTCCGTTTTTGATCCAAGCCGCCGGGCCACGTGCCAATGCCAAGTTCGCAGCCGCCAGCGACCGCTTTGTGTGGGATGGAGAAACGTGCGGTCTCCACTATCGCTTGACATTGTCTCTGCATCCGGCAGCGCCGGCTTGGCTCTGGCGACTGGAAGCGCAAAATACCGGCACTGTCCCCGTGCGCTTCGACGCGATCCTCATCCAGGACATTGGTCTCGGCGATCGCGGATTCCTGATGAACAACGAAGCCTACGCCTCGCAATATCTCGACCATCACATCGCCCGGCATCCTGCTTACGGTCCCGTTATCATGAGCCGGCAGAACCTTGCGCAAGGCAGCTGCAATCCCTGGGTCATGCATGGATGTCTTGATGGCGCACTCGGTTTTGCAACGGATGGGATGCAGCTTTTCGGTCCGGCCTTTCGTGATAGCGACGGATTTGGCTTTGCGTTTGAGGCGAACTTGCCGGACACGCGGCTTCAGCACGAAGTCGCTTGCGCCGCGATTCAATCCAGGCAACACGTGCTGCCGCCTGGCGCTGGCGCGACCGTGCGCTTTTTTGGCTTTTATAGGCCCGATCACTCCGAAGCCTCAAGCGACGGTGATCTCGGCCTCCTTGATGATTTGACATGGGCTGAGAATGAGCCGGTGGCCTCCGTTGCACTCGCTCCGCCTGTCAGGAGTTTCGTCCAAGATGCGCTCGCAGCTGTCGCGGAGCCGCTGGATAGCGCGAGCCTCGCGCAACTTTACCCGGAACGGCTCCACGAGGAGCGCAAGGATGGATCGCTCCTCTCCTTCTTCATACCCAATCCGCCGCTCAACCGGCATGTCGTATTGCGCGACAAGGAGCGGCTTGTTACGCGCAGGCACGGCACTTTGCTACGATCAGGCCAGGCCTTGCTGCCGGACGAGTCGACTCTTTGTGCCACATGCTGGATGCATGGTGTATTCGCCGCGCAGCTGACGATTGGCAACACGTCTTTTCACAAATTATTTTCTGTCTCGCGCGATCCTTACAACATCATTCGCGCGAGCGGCCTCCGCATCTTGATCGAAGCAGAAAACGGCTGGCGGATGCTCACGATTCCCTCCGCGTTCGAGATGGGCCTCTCCGATTGCCGCTGGATCTATTGTTTTCCCACGCGGACGATCACCGTTGACGCTGTCGCGTCGGGCGACGATCCCGCGATGCAATGGCGTATCGCCGTCGATGGCGAGCCGTGCCGCTTTCTTGTCTTCGGACATTTGGTGCTTGGCGAGCGCGAACTCGAGAACGAGGGCCTTGTCGAAGTTGATCCGCACCGAAAACGCTATTCGATGCGGCCGGACCCAAATTCCATTTGGGGCAAGCATTATCCCAATGCCATCTATCATCTCACGACCGCCGCGCCAGAAGCGGTTGAGGCGATCGGTGGCGACGAATTGCTCTATGCCGATGGGCAACTCCGGCATGGGGCGTATGTGGCGCTCCGCACCCGGCCCGTTCGCGGCTTCTGTTTCGCCGTGACCGGATCGTTAACGGATCCGCTATTGGCGGCGCAACTGGCCGACAAATATCAGAGCGGCGTTGATGATCGAAGCCTCCTTTCGCCCGCGCGCCGCTACTGGGAAGGCGTCACTCGCAACCTCCGGATCTCCAGCGGTGATCCCGGGGGGGACGCATTCGATTTCTTATCCCCATGGCTCGCCCACAACGCCATGATTCACCTCACCGTGCCGCACGGTCTCGAACAATATACCGGCGGTGCCTGGGGAACTCGCGATGTCTGCCAGGGTCCGGTCGAATTCTTTCTCGCGCTGGAACATGACGAGCCCGTCAAAGAAATCCTGCGCATGATCTTCGCGCAACAATATGAGACGGGGGGTGATTGGCCGCAGTGGTTCATGCTCGAACCCTACTCCATGATCCAGGACCGCGTGAGCCACGGTGACGTGATCGTATGGCCGCTCAAAGCACTGAATGATTACATCGAGGCAACGGGTGATTTTGCTTTTCTCGACGAGACCATTGCTTGGCGGCGCGCGGACACGTTTGAGAGGACCGTTCACCAAGATACGATCGCCGCTCACGTCACAAAACTTCTCGCCACGGTTCGCGAGCGTTTCGTTCCGGGCACGCATCTCATTGCCTATGGCGAAGGCGATTGGAATGATTCCCTCCAGCCCGTCGATCCAAGGATGCGGGACTGGATGGTGAGCAGCTGGACGGTCGCGTTGCTGTTCGGGGAGATCAAACGCTACGCCGAAGTGCTGCGGCGGGCGGGGCGTGGCAGCGATGCCGACGAGTTGAGTCAACTCAGCGCCGCGATGCGGCACGATTTCAACCGCTTTCTTATCGGTGACGGCACGGTCGCGGGATATGGGATTTTCGCGCCTGGCACCGAGCAGACCGAACTGCTGCTGCATCCAAGCGATGTGCGAACGGGTCTCAAATACTCGCTGCTGCCTATGACCCAGAGCGTCATCGGCGGTCTGTTCACGCCGGAACAGGTCGCACATCATCTTCGGCTGATCCGCGAGCATTTGCAGTTTCCCGACGGCGTCCGCCTGATCGACCGGCCCGTTGTCTACCGCGGCGGCCCGCAAACCATGTTCCGGCGGGCAGAGTCCTCATCCTTCTTCGGGCGCGAAATCGGTCTCATGTATGTCCACGCACATTTGCGCTACGCGGAGGCCATGGCGATTGTTGGCGATGCCGAAGCACTTTGGGACGCGCTCCAGCTTGCAAGCCCGATTGCCGTGACAAACACGCTTGCGCATGCTGGTCTCCGCCAGCGCAACGCTTACTTCAGCAGCAGCGACGCCGCGTTTCCTGACCGGTATGCCGCAAGCAACGATTGGGAACAGGTCAAAGACGCCAATATTGGCGTCGAAGGCGGCTGGCGAATCTATTCCAGCGGCCCTGGGATTTTCACGAACCTTTTGGTCCGGCATGTTTTCGGACATCAAAGGCTCTGGGGCGAGCGTATCGTGCAGCCATTGCTACCCGCCGCGCTTCAGGCCATGACGATGACCTTGAATTCAAGCGTGTGAAAGACGAGTTGATCAAAATCAATCTCGACAATCTACGGCCGCGCTACATACTCAATTCGCAGCCCAGCATCCGGCGGGTTCACCGGCAGGCCAAAGCTTCCGGCAAGGAAGAGAAAGCGCCTTGAGGATCGTATGAAACATTTGGAGCATCCAACAAAACTTGATTGGGCAAAGCTTCCGCCTGCCTTCCGGCGCATTCGCCTGGAGCTCGCGCGCGAAAAGGGCCATCCCGAGGGGAGCGCTTTGATCGGCTATACACTCATTGCGCCTCTCGATGATAAGGGCCGGATCGATCTCAATTTGTGGCACGAATTTCATGACTTTTGCCGCGTCGTCCGGTTCCGTCCGAACGAAGCCGATGATATCGGCCATCTCGTGCGCAAGCCCGGTGGAGCCTGGGCGTTTCGCTACGATGTCGGTGGAGACCAGGCCGATGAGACAGGTTATCATTTCAGCTCGGACGAGTTCAATATTGGAGATTATGTGTCCGTCCGTGAGGAGGATGAGTTGCACACGTTTCAAGTCGCCTCAGTGGAACCCGTCTAAATGACCATCTGAAGAGTCGTGCGATGTTCGGCATGGTCCTGCGCGCCAAAGGCACGCCTCTTGTGTTTGAGGAATTGCCTGATCCCGTTCCTGGCCCTGGCGAGCTGTGCGTCAGGGTCGAGGCTTGCGGCGTCTGCCGGACGGATCTTCACGTCGTTGACGGCGAACTGCCAGACCCAAAATTGCCGATCATTCCGGGCCACGAAATTGTCGGGCGTATCGATGCGCTCGGCCTGGGTGTGGAGGATCTCAAAATTGGCGAGAGAGTTGGCATCCCCTGGCTAGGAGCGACGTGCGGCGTCTGTCCCTATTGCGCCAGCCAAAGGGAAAACCTCTGCGACCGGCCGGCGTTCACGGGGTACACGCGAAACGGCGGTTACGCGACCCATGCCATTGCCGATGCGCGCTTTGCTTTTCCGTTGCGCGAAGACAGCAACGCGGCGGCGCTAGCGCCTTTGCTGTGTGCCGGACTCATCGGCTGGCGCTCGCTTCGCTTCGCCGGCAACGCCAAGACTCTTGGTCTTTATGGGTTTGGGGCGGCGGCCCATATCATCGTGCAGGCCGCGCGCAAACAGGGGCGTCAGGTTTTTGCGTTTACACGCCAAGGCGACACAGCCTCGCAAGCTTTCGCCTTGCGCCTCGGTGCCGCCTGGGCCGGCAGCTCCGCTGAACCTCCGCCCGAGCCGCTGGATGCGGCGATCATCTACGCGCCGGTGGGTGAATTGGTGCCTGCCGCCCTCGCAGCGGTCCGTAAGGGTGGAGTTGTCGTGTGTGCCGGGATCCACATGAGCGATATCCCTTCATTCCCATATCGTCTGCTTTGGGAAGAACGTCAGATCATCTCTGTTGCCAATCTCACGCGGCAGGATGGACTCGAATTTCTTGCCTATGCCACGGAAGCAGGAATTGAAACGCAGATTACGACCTATCCGCTCGATCAAGCAAACAGCGCCCTCGCTGATTTGCGAGCCGGACGGTTGGAGGGCGCGGCCGTGTTGCTGCCTCCGCCATGCTAAGCATTAGAGTGTCGCAAGAATGCCGCTCGCGATGTCTTCAATCGGCGCCGAGGCATCCACGCGATGCCAGTCCATCGCTCCAGCTTTCTGTTGTGCCTGCGCCGACACGACGCCCGCCGTGGCATCCGAGGCATCCGCTTTACGCTTTTCAACACGCTGTATCAGCTGGTCAACGGGCACTTCGAGCCATAGCCCCATGAAATGGGCTTTGTTCTGGCTCGCGACCTGCTCGATCGCCACACGTTCTTCCGGGCGCAGATGCACGGCATCGACGATGACGCTTTGGCCAGCGTTGAGCGCAATTGCCGCCAAATCGCGAAGACGCCGATATGTCCGTTCCGTGATTTCGGGTTGGTAGGCCGCCTCCGGCAAGCGGTCGAACTCGGAGACATTGAAGAGGCGCTTGCGTTCGATGTCGCTGCGCAGATGCATGGCGCCAGGCGCCCCTCCGATCGATCCCGCGAGCGCAACGGCGAGCGAGCTTTTGCCGGAGCCAGACAATCCGCCAATGGCAACCAAATCACGCCGCCGCGGCACCAGAAATTCGCGAGCCGCCTCGAAATAATGGCGCGCTTCCGTGGCGTGATCCTTCGCTCCGCCAGGCTCAAGAACGATCACCTTGGCGCGAATTGCGGCGCGCGCGGATAGAAAAAGCGGGATCAGTGTTAGGCCCTTGAGCTGCGTCTCGACATCATCGCTAGTCCAGAGATACCGGTTGAACAAAAGATTCGCATGGCGATGCAATCCGCGCGTCCACAGATCCATCAGCAGAAACGCCAGATCATAAAGCACGTCGCATGTCGCGAACGCCTCGTTGAATTCAATCGCGTCAAACAACACCGGTCGGCCTTCGATCAAGACGATATTGCGCAAGTGCAGATCTCCGTGGCAACGGCGCACGTGTCCTTGATCTTCACGCTCTCGCAGCAAGGGTTTCCCTTGATTAAAAGCTTGCTGCATTGCCTGACGAAGCCACGCGGCAGTTTGCGTCGCGAAGATGTCTTGTGCTGCTTCGAGGGAGACGAGCGTTTCCTCGATCTGAGCTTCCAGCGCGCCGGACGAATTTGCTCCGAGCATAGTTGGCGCGCACCGGTGCGAGGCGGCGACGGCGCAAGCAAGACGGGCCATGATTTCAGAATTGAGTTCGTGACGTTCAGCTAAGCGATCGAGCGTCTGGTTTTCATCAAAGCGCCGCATATGCACAGCCCATTCGATGATCGTACCGCCGCTTCCCAATCTTAATTTGGAATCCTCTCGCGAAATTGGCACTGTTCCAAGGTAGAGATCCGGAGCATTGGCTTGATTGACCGCAAGCTCGCGCGCGCAGGCGTGTTGCCGCTTGTCGAGGGTCGAAAAATCCATGAAGGGAAAGCGCACCGCTTTTTTGACTTTGTAAACATCCTTGCCAGCGAGAAAAACCGCCGCCCCATGCGTATCGATGCGTTTGACCGGCTCGCTTAGCCCATGCGTCGCGGGGTCCGCCAGGAAAGCGAAAACGTCGCTTTGATCAAATGCACGCTGTTCCACTTTGGCTCATTTCGCGGGAGCGTTGTCAGCCCGGCTAGGATTGTCTTATCGAAAATTTATCCCTCTGAGGAAAAGATTTGATGTATGTCAGGACCGTCCCGCATCTAAGCGGCACATTTACTGCCGCATCGTAGGGCGCAAGCCAAGTTCCGTTCTCGTACGATCATGATGACTGGGAGAAAAGAAATGAAAATATCTGCACGCAATACTCTCGAAGGCACGATCAAGGAAGTTCACAAGGGCGCGACAACCGCGCATGTCGAGATCGAACTCAAAGGCGGCCAAATCGTAACCTCCTCCATCACCAATGAATCGGTCGACGAACTTGGCCTGAAAAAAGGTGTGCAAGCCTACGCCGTCATCAAATCCTCCGATGTGATGATCGCCATAAAGTAAGGGCCGAGTGGCTTGGCACAAACCCCTCTGCCCGGTCGCTCTGTTCAGACTTTTGGCGGGGTGTGCCCGATCCGCAAGGATTCCTCCGCGTTGGTCTTGAGAACGCCTTGAATCTTATTGGTAAGGGCGGCGAGGATCCAAGGAAGCTGCACTTCGACGCGCAGGGAATCGCTCATAACGAAGATTTTCCCCGTGACCGTTTGACCAAAGGCCACAACCCGCAAATCCGCAGTCTCGCCGCTCCAATTCACCTCGCTGTAAGCAAGCTTATCAATGTAGTCACGGCGCAAATGTTCGAGCCGCTCGACGACTCTCCGCTTCGCTTCGTCAGCGCCAAGGTTGTGTGGAACGGTGACGACGATCGAATTTGACATGAGGTTCCTCCGCGACGCCCGTCATGTAATCATTTTTAGCTTGAATTGCCAGACCGCGCCGGTGCTGCCGCACCTGAAGCTATGCTTCAGCCATAACGGCCGAGCATAGCGTACCCACGCTGCAACTATTCAAATTCCACCAACAGCCCTTCATGCAGAGTCACCCGCCGGTCCATGCGCGCGGCAAGCTCCATGTTATGGGTCGCGATGAGGGTCGCAAGTCCCGTCGCCCGGACAATCGCCTCAAGCGCCGCAAACACATGGTCGGCGGTCTTCGGATCAAGATTTCCGGTCGGCTCGTCGGCCAGCAAGAGCCGCGGCCCGTTTGCAACCGCCCGGGCGATCGCCACCCGCTGCTGCTCCCCGCCGGAAAGCTCCGATGGACGATGGCTCGCGCGGGCCGACAATCCAAGATAGTGAAGCAATTGCATGGCGCGTTCGCTGGCCTCGCGCCGCGACAGCCCGCCGATCATCTGCGGCAGCATGATGTTCTCAAGGGCCGAAAATTCTGGCAGCAAATGATGGAACTGATAGACAAAACCGATCTCGCCCCGCCGCAAAGTCGTTCGCGCGGCATCACTCATGCCGACCGTGGCTTCGCCCGCGATAAACACTTCTCCCTTGTCGGGCTTCTCGAGAAGTCCCGCGATATGAAGAAGCGTCGATTTGCCGGCGCCGGATGGCGCAACCAGCGCGGCGGACTGCCCGGCCATCAAGCAAAAATCCGCGCCGCGCAAGATTTCGAGGGGAGAACCCGCTTGGTCGTAGCGCCGTTCGAGCCTGTCGAGTTGGAGGATTGGCGCGGTCATCGCTATTCGTAACGCAACGCTTCGACAGGATCGAGCTTCGCGGCCCGCCAGGACGGATAAATCGTCGCCAGAACCGACAAGGTGAGTGTCATCACGACGACGGCGAAAACCTCGCTGGGATCAACCACCGATGGCAGACGGGAGAGAAAATAGAGTTCGGCCGGGAACAGATTTGCGTTGAGAAGATGGTTTAGCATCTGCCGGAATTCTTCGACATTGTTCGCAACGATAAGGCCAAGCAGGCAACCGGCAATTGTTCCGGCAACCCCGATCGACGCACCGGTGATGAGAAAAATACGCATGACACCGCCTTGCGTCGCCCCCATGGTCCGCAGGATCGCGACATCCCGGCCCTTGTCCTTCACCAGCATGATGAGCCCCGACACGATATTGAGCGCCGCGACAAGCACAATCAGCATCAAAATGATGAACATGACATTGCGCTCGACATTCAGCGCGTCGAAAAACGTCTTATTGCGCTCGCGCCAGTCGGTCATGATCATCGGCCGCATCACCGTCCCATCGATTTTGCTTCTAACCTTCTCTATGTCTTCTGGCTGACGAAGAAAAATCTCAATGACGCTCGCCTGATTGTCCTTGTTGAAAAATCCTTGCGCCTCGGGCAAGGCCATATAAACGAAAAGATTATCGAACTCCGCCATGCCAATCTGAAAGATCGCGGTGACCGGATACACTTTGCTGCGCGGCGTGACACCAAAGGGTGTCTGCGCGCCATTCGCGATCAAAATCTTGACCTTGTCGCCGATCCGCAGCCCAAGATTCTCGGCGAGCCTTTGACCTATCGCCACGCCACCCGCGGTATCGAAGCCATCAAGCGTGCCAAGCTTCACATTGTGGGCGATGCCCGGCAGTTGCTTGATATCCGCTTCCCTTATGCCTCGCACCAGGGCAAACGCCATATTGGCAGTGGAGGCGGCCGCGGGACTTTCGATCATGGGCACGACCAATTTCACGCCCGGCACGCCCGCCACTTGCGTCACGACTTCATCAAAATCCGTGAACTGCGTATCAGCCGCCTGGAGAAAGATATGGCCATTGATGCCGACGATCTTGTCCAGCAATTCCTTGTGAAAACCATTCATCACCGACATGACGACGATCAGAGTCGCAACACCGAGGACGATCCCCAGGAACGAAAAAAGCGCGATCACCGAAACGAAGCTCGTTTTGCGGCGGGCGCGAAGGTAGCGGAACGCAATCATCCATTCAAAGGGCGCGAATGGGCGGGTTCCCTTCGTCGCGTCCATCACGAACCCGCAATCCGGGCGATGACAGCCGCGGCATCGAGGTTTTCGCGCGCGCCGGTCGCCCGTGTCTTGAGTTCGACAGTGCCCGAGGCGAGCCCCTTCGGGCCAACGATGATTTGATAAGGCAGTCCAATCAGATCGAGCTTGGCAAATTTGGCACCCGGCCGCTCATCGGTGTCGTCATAGAGCACGTCCACGCCAGCTTTTTCGAGTGCGTCATAGATCGACTCGCAAGCGGCATCCGTCACGGCATCGCCAACCTTGAGATTGGCGATGCCAACTTTGAAAGGCGCGACCGGTTCGGGCCAGATGATCCCGTTTTCGTCATGACTGGCCTCGATCAGGGCACCCACAAGCCGCGATACACCGACACCGTAGGAGCCGCCCTGGAAGGGCCGCTCGGCTCCGTCTGGCCCGGTAATCAAAGCCTGCATCGGCTTTGAATATTTGTCGCCGAAATAAAACACTTGGCCCACCTCGATGCCTCGGGTGTGAATGCGTTTTGCTTCTGGTGTCTCACGCTCGAACCGGGCTTGGTCGTGAACATCTCCGGTCGCGGCGTAAAGCGTCGTCCATTGCTTAATGACCGGCAGAAGATCGCTATCATAATCGGTAGTCTCGGGGGGAATAGGCAAATCCAAGACATCGGCGTGACAAAATACGGCCGACTCGCCCGTCTCCGCCAAAATAAGAAATTCATGGCTCAAATCGCCGCCGATCGGCCCCGTCTCGGCACGCATCGGGATCGCTTTCAGGCCCATACGTGAAAATATCCGCAAATAGGCGACGAACATTTTGTTGTAGGACAGCTGCGCGGACGCCTCGTCGATATCGAAGGAATAGGCGTCCTTCATCAGGAATTCGCGGCCGCGCATGACACCAAAACGAGGCCTTTGCTCGTCACGGAATTTCCATTGGATGTGGTAGAGGATTTTGGGCAGCTCCCGGTAGCTTCGCACATAGGCGCGAAAAATCCCGGTGATCATATCCTCGTTTGTCGGGCCATAGAGCAATTCACGTTCGTGGCGATCCTTGATTCTGAGCATTTCCGGCCCATAGGCCTCGTAGCGGCCAGTTTCCCGCCATAAATCGGCAAGTTGAAGGGTCGGCATCAAGAGTTCAATCGCCCCCGCGCGGTCCATCTCCTCGCGCACGATCTGCGCCACTTTCTGCAAAACGCGAAGCCCGAGTGGCAGCCAGGAATAAATCCCGGCCGCCTCTTGGCGGATCATGCCAGCGCGTAGCATCAATCGGTGCGAGACGATCTCGGCCTCTTTGGGCGTATCGCGAAGAATCGGCAGGAAATATCGGGACAGACGCATGCTTTGATGAACGCAATCAGAATGAGGGAGAGAGCGGGGTCTCGATGAGCGGGGTGTAAGCCCGCACGCGCGGAAAGGCAAAGGCGCGTCAAAAATCTTAAGCCAAACCTGGGCGCCGCGCCAGTACCGCGCAGCTACGTCTCTTCAAAAAGTTGGGATTTCGCGCCCGCAAAGCGCATTCATAATGGGGACGCACCCAGGCTCGCCAGCAATCTTATCCGGATTGCCGCACTCAAGCTTGCGAAGCTCCATGGCGGGGCACGAATTTGGCCTTGGTGACCGGCACTTGGCTGACGAGATCATTCGCCTTGCCGAGCACTTCCCTCAGATGGTTACCGGCGCGCGCGCAAATCCCCGTCATGATATCGGGGCGGGCTTCGCCGTGGGTCTTGTAATGGCGCCGGATCACGGCCAGCGCGCCGAGAGCTTTGCAGTCTAGATCGTCAACCGCGCCCTCGAAACTTTGCCGCACGCAGCGGTTCAAAGAGGCATAAACATCGACGGCGGAGACACGCCCAGGCATCGCGGCGGCGTTAAAATAATCCTGATAGGTGGTTGGCTGCCATTTTAAGATATCGCCAATCAATTCGGGCGTGTCCGGCAATTGTTCGATCAAATTCACCATTTCTTTGAATTGCTTGAGATAGGCGGCGGCAACGCTGGACTCCGAATCAGCCGCAGCGGAACTATCCCCAAGTTTCGGACCAATATGATCCGGGTCCACGGTTCCGGCAGTCGATGTGGCATGAGTGCGTGTCTTTGGGGTCATTGTGCCTGGCCTCGGTGCGGTTCCTCCTAACTAGACCAGGACCCGATAACAATTGGTTGCCAGCGATATTACGTTGCGAAATGCCCTTCAAAAAATACGGGATTTTGGTGCGCAAGGCGCCGCCTGTGAACTTCCTGTTAAGGAGGCGGTCCTAGGAAGCCTTGCCTCTGCCACCAAAATCAGGGCATAATAATACCAACGGCAGGCGGCCATCATTTTCGGGGCTGTGAAAAGCAAGATTGCGGCGAGGCGCGGGGGCCTGGGACTGGCCGTTTGCGCCATCTGCCGCAAGACTGGGAGGGGGAATGTCCAACGTCGCCGGTAAGGCTTACGGCATGAACGCCGTCACGCCCATGCCCCCGTGGATGACTTGGATCCAGCGGGCGCTCTTCATGACGTCGCGCGCGATTCCGTCGTTCCTGGGAGGACTGCTTGGCTTGTCGATCATCCATTTCGCACGATGGGTGATCATCAAGCGGGATCAATGGCCGGACCTTGGTCAGGGCAAGCAGACGCTGCAAAATGACTACATGCTGTTTTGCAGCAATTTCAACGGCACCTGGGACCAATATATTGACGCCTTCGCGGACGGCATTCCGAATGGCCTCGACCTATTCTGGTTTTCCAGTACGCGATATCCACACTCGATCCCCATAACACCATTCAAGAACTATATCCGGGCGAATCAGATCGATACGGATTATTATTACAATGCAACCCCTGGCGCCGCGCAACGCGACATCAAATCGGCGCTGCGCATCCATCGCATTCTTCTCGATCTTGAGGGACAACATAAGTCCCTTCCCCCCGAGGCTTTTCAAAAGGCCTATGTCGAGGCGCTTTGCAAAATTCAAAACGGCCTTGGTTACCAAGGGTATGCGCCCGTCGCCAGCAACGACACGGAGAACGCCGACAAACACCGCGCGGCCTATGTCCGCGATCAGCCGGCCGCCGCCCAAAACCCCCTCTGACCTGCGGTCTTGGCAAGGAGCCTTTCATGCCGACATTCGATGGCGGTCACTATTTCCTGACGGCGCTCGTCCCCGTCAAAACTGATACGACCGAGGAAGGAAGCGCGTCCACCTCGCCTGTGCATGCGCTGCGAAAGCGGCTAGCCATGCTGCCCCCTGCCCAGCAGACGCCCGCCTGTTGCGAAGACCAAAGCCCGTTCGCGCGGAACACGCGCAACCATTTTGCCCGCTTCGTAATCATCGACGACATCGCATATCCCGGCCGCAAGACGGAAAATTCGATTGTTCTCGCACTCCGGAATGTGTTTCGAAAGTCAAAGATCAACCTCGTGGTCGCGCAACCGCAAGACCATCTGGCCTGTCCGTTTCTGCTTTTTGCCGCCGATTTTGACGCCGCGAGCGGCGGCGATACGGAGCGTGATTCTTATCTTGCTACTCTGTGGAACACGATGGAATCGGAGTTGCGCGATATATTCTCCCATTGCGAACAATTCGATGGCGTGAACGACCCAGTCTCTTTTGCGAAATATATCGCGAGGTGCCAGCTCGAAACGACAATGCCTTTTAATGATTATTACATCGATCCGCTCAATCTCCCGTCATGGCCTGCCGACAAATTCAAATATTTCATTCCCGCGGCTGCGGGACTTGCATTGCTGGCGCTTGGTTTTATCGTGTGGTTCTTTGCCGCGATGCCAAGCATAATTTTGTCTCTCCTCGGCGTGGCAACAATCGGTGTCGTCATCTGGCAGGCCTATAGGAGCGTCATGGCAGCGGGCGCGGTTCCATTCCCACCGGCGCCAGATTCCCATCTCCCCGCCGTTCTCAAGGCCCTTTACCTGCAGCGGACGTTCACCCGTTTCGCGATCGACAACCAGCTGCGGGCGGTCGATCCAGCGTCGGCGGAGGAACTCCACGCCGCCTTCGGAAGATATGTCGACGCACATCAACCTGATAACCTCGGCGGCCCCACGCAACCGCCGGGCATCATCGGCATCTAGAGGGGCAACATGGCCGTCAAACTCGATCTCGCCGATATTCAAGGCAATATTCTCACCGCCTATGGAAAGCTCGGCTTTCCCAAGGGCCGTTTCATGGTCTTCCATGTCAGCAACCCTGATTCTGGGCGCAAATTTGTGACCGACCTGTTGCCGAAGATCACGACGGCTTTGCGCTGGCCCTCGAAGTCGACGTACATCCCGACCGGAAAGGTCGCGGTGACGCGGCCAGAAATCACGGTCAATATCGCTTTTACCTGGTATGGACTGCTCGCGCTCGGCATTCCGATTCGCACATTGCGCGGGATGCCGGACGAGTTCATTGACGGCATGGCCGCGCGGGCGCCGATGCTTGGTGACGATTTTGCCGGGTCGATGCCCTGGGACGAGGTCTGGAGCA
This sequence comes from Methylocella sp., assembly GCA_036561105.1. Classification (GTDB taxonomy): domain Bacteria; phylum Pseudomonadota; class Alphaproteobacteria; order Rhizobiales; family Beijerinckiaceae; genus Methylocapsa. The sequence continues at coordinate 117,801 of DATBPZ010000152.1, forward strand.
AAAGTGCGCGCGGCGGGATCGGCCCGAACGAGAACAGGGTCCATATTCTCGTCATGCTCAACGCGCAAATGACTCCGCTCACGGGAGGCGCCGTCCCGGCGCTCAACACGATGACCCGGGACATCGAAACGCTCGCCCAGAAAAACGGCGGCGTAACGCTCCTAACCGGTCACAACCAGCCGGGACAAGAGATGCGGCGGTACCAAGAACTGACCGCCATCCTCACCCGGAAGGATGGTCAATACGAACCCACGCCCAAAGAGCATTTTGGCTTTACCGACGCTCTCGGCGATCCTGTCTTTGAAGGCCAATACCCAGACGAACACGAGCAGACGGTCGCAACAGGCAACGGCGCGCTTGACGGCCATGGCAATTGGCGGCCTCTCGCAACCGGCGAATTCCTGCTCGGCTATCCCGACGAAGCGCAGGAGGCCGCCTGCGCCACCATGCCGCTCGATTTCAGCCGCAACGGCACTTTCATGGCCTATCGCAAGCTGCATCAAAACGTTGCCGCTTTCCGTAATTTTATACAAGAAACCGCCAGGGATTATGCTAAAGTTTGCGGCATTCAGAATCTCGAAGATGCGCGCGAACTGCTCATGGCGAAAATGGCTGGCCGCTGGTCTGACGGGATTCCTCTTGCGCTCGCACCGACCGTGGAGGCGTGGCATGAATTTCAAGACAAGCTTCGGCAGATGATGGACGAGAAGGCCCGTGAGCTCGCTCTCATGGACTTCTCCTTCCGCGGCGACAAAGAAGGCATAAAATGCCCGGTGACCTCTCATGTGAGGCGAGTCAATACGCGCGATTCGATGGACCCGACCGGAGAGGACGGTTCGATCTTGAACAATCGCCGCCGTATTCTCAGGCGCGGCCTGCCTTATGATGACTCCGCGCATGTCGCGCCAGGCTCGGAAGAACGTGGAATCGTCATGCTCGTCGTTTGTGCCAGCCTGGCCCGGCAGTTCGAATTCGTGCAACAGCAATGGATCAATTATGGGCTTGACGCGGGCGCGGGCAGCGACACCTGCCCGCTCACGGGCAATCATTCGGATGGAACGGCGGGCGGCAAAAATGGCCCCAAGGCCAAATTCGTCATTCCATCGGATCCGGAATCCGGCAAGCCCCCCTTCATCGTCGAAGGTATCCCGCAATTCGTTGAGACGCGCGGCGGCGAATATTTCTTCGTTCCGAGCATGACCGCGTTGCGGATGATCGGCATGGGCGTCGTCGACCCCACGTAAAAAGTCCGGAGGTATCAAGCGATGCGTGTGCCGAATTTCGTCACGGTTCTTGGTGTGCGCTTGTGCATGACCGCCGAGGGGCTCTTTACACTTTATCAGATCCCCGCTGCCGTCTTCTCGGCGAAGGGCGCGAGCCTCAACGAGAAATTTCGCACGGCGTTTGGGCAGCCGCTCACTCAAAGGTTCGCGCTGCGCTTTTTGCGCGCCTTTCTACCCAATTCGCCGGTGACTTCGAAGCGCCTCATCAAATCCTATCCAAATACCGGGACAGCCCTCGTGACCCGGTATGAGGATGTGGTCGAGGTGCTCGACCGGAATGCCGATTTTGAGGTCGTCTATGAACCCAAGATGCGGGCGATTACAGCCGGCGAGAATTTTTTTCTCGGGATGCAAGACACCGCGCTTTATCAGCGCGACGTCTCCAACATGCGGCTTGCGATCCGGCGCGACGACGTCACCGCGATCGTTGAACCGCTGACCCGGCGTCTCGCCGAAAAGCTCGTCGCCGAAAAATCCGGCCGTATCGACATGCCGCCCGAACTCAGCCAGCTCGTGCCGGCGGCGATCGTCACCGATTATTTCGGTGTGACCGGCGCTCCCGATAGCGACCTCATCGAGTGGACGACACTCATGTTCCGCTATCTGTTCGCCGATCTCAGCGGTAATCCAGAACTGGAGCGCGACGCCCTAAACGCCGCCGCCGCGTGCTGCTCGGTGATCGACAGGGACATTGCAAACCGCAAGGCATCCGGAGAGACGAAAGATGATGTGATCGGGCGCTGCCTTGTCATGCAGGCGGCCGGCCTGCCTGGCATGGACGATGTCAGTATTCGCAACAACCTCGTCGGGCTCGTGATCGGTGCGATCCCCACCATCTCCCGGGCGGCCGTGCAGGCCCTGGAGCAATTGCTCGACCGGCCCTTGGTCCTCGCATCGGCCGAGCAAGCCGCGCTCGACGGCAACGATAATCTTTTCGCCGCGCATGTTTTCGAGGCTCTCCGCTTCAATCCCATCAACCCGATTATCTTCCGGCGAGCCACTCGCGAAACAACGATCGCGGCGGGGAGTTTCCGCGCCCGGAGAATCCCCAAAGACACTATGGTGTTCGCGTCAAACCTTTCCGCTATGTTCGATCCGCTGAAAATCGAGTCTCCTGAATCGTTTCGTACCGACCGTCCCTGGGGCCAGTACATGCTTTGGGGGTATGGGTTGCACGGGTGTTTCGGCGCCTACATCAACCGCGCCGTGCTGCCGGCGATTCTGAAGCCGCTTGTCACAAGACCGGGCTTGCGGCGTGCCGCCGGCGAGGCTGGTCAGATCCAGACAGACGGGACGCAGTTTCCGACGCATTTCGTGCTGGAATGGGGTTAGACACCCAGCCGCGCGCGCCTCTTGCCAATAAACATAAAAGCACGTCCAGCTACTTAAGCCTAAACTGGAGCTTTTTGGGAACGCGATCGCGGTTGATGATCAGTGTTTTCCATAGCGGCTGCTTGCGTGCCTGGATTGATATGGCCATTGGGCAAAGGGCTTACACCGCCGAGAAAGCGCGCGGCCAGTGACCTTATATGGAAATCCGCGTTGAAATAGAGGCCGCGCACCGGCTGTCCCGGCCAGGGGGCAAACCGGGTGAGCCTTGCGGGAGTGATTTCCGTTTTGGGCGCGTAATAATAGGTGGTGACATTGATGCGAGGCTGAGGTCCGGTAATGGGCCGCACAGCATGCCACGAATGATCCGTGGTCTCCATGATCACCAGCCGGTTGCTCTGATGTGCAATCTCCCTTGGCCGTGCTTTGCGGTCATCGTCCCATAACTCCAAGGCACCGCCGTAATCCTCCCGCCACTCTGGAGACATATAATATAAGAGCACGACGGCGCGGCGCTGCGTACGGTCATAATTGTGGGAATTATCAAGGTGCGGGCACATGAAATCGCCCGGCATCATTTTGGTGATTCCGCCATTATACAAACGAGGATCGGCTGAGAGCCACGAGCCACCCAGCAAACCGGTCACGACCTCCGCAATTTCCGGCCCGCTGAAAGCGGCGACCAAATTCCGGGTGGCCTCGCCGAGCTGACCGAGAGCGGCAGTTACGTATTTGCGTTCCTTAAGGCTCTGCCGCCGCACCATGGCCTCAGGTTTTGGCAAGCCGCCAAGCGCCTCGTGCAGAATTTCCAAAGGGAGAAGATCGTCCAGCCAGCAACATCTTATTTTGCCGGGCTGATTGAAATCACTTTTTAAGCGAACTTCATTCTCACGAAGGCGGCTGATGACGATTCGACGAATATCGGAAACAGGGTACGCCATTGGCGAAACTCCCAAAAATAAATATGCCGTGTGCCTGGTAAACGTTGAGGGCTGACACGCGATGATTGCCGTGAAACCAATTGAATTAAAATTCGAATACTTCGATCAGAATGTAAAGCTTCTGATTACGCCCAAAGAATACCATATGCATTCGAACTTACAACTGAGAGTTTTCCCACAATAATTATATATATTCAGATAATATTATCATCACCCATATGGGTTATGGCGGCAAAAAGTATAGGCTGAGTCTATCATAATACCTTTTGGCTTATGGCGCCATCAATCCCTGTACAATCGCCCATAGGGATAGCCGATACACCTCGAATGCAAAGCGCTCCTCATAGACCCGCCGGGTGGCCGCCAGCTGCCGGTTCCCGGCTGGCACCAGACGATTCGCGTGCACCCGGCGCATTGCCGCCGCAAATGCCCGTCCATCTTCCGCGACGGTCACATTGGCGAGCGCCGACATTTCGATCCCAAGACCGCGAAAGGCGAGCGATGTCGCGATCAGCGGCGCCCCGCAGGACAGCGCTTCTATTGTCTTGATCGAGATCCCATGTCCGGCCGTTGCTGGGAGGAGAACGGCTGAAGCCCTGCGATAAGCGTCATAGAGGCCCTCCAATTCGACCCTGCCGCGAAACAACGCCGCATGCGTCTTATAGAGGTCTGGCGCACGCGACCGAACTTCATGGTCGATATTGCCGAGGATTGCGACCGGAACACTTTCCGTCAGCGGCAAAACCTCACGCAAGAACCAGCGCAGGCCAAGAAAATTCGGATAATTGGCGCTCGCGACAATGATACACTCGTGCCCCCCGAGCCCCACGGGCATGCCCTCTACGGCGGGATACAGCAATGCGTGCCGCTTGTCTGGAACGAGTTCCTTGAAAGCCGCCGCCTCTTCGTCATTGAGGTGAATCAAAACGTCCGCCGGACGCATGGCATCGAGTTCGATTTCGAGCATCTCTTCGAAAGTGGCCGGCGCCGGCAACCGCAGACGGTCGCGATTGCGCAAGGCATATTGACGCGCCTGGAGATCATGCGTGTCAAGCAGGATCGGACACGCGTGCCGCTCACGAAGGCGAACCGCAACCGGCATGCAAAAAAAATGATTGCAGTGAATGAGATCGATTTGTGCCGCAAAGGCACTGGGAACGGGAATCGCCACCCGCTGCGCGACAGCCACACGCATGGCCGCGTCATTGCCGTGCAGCCATTGCTTGCCAGCACGCAGAAAACCTCCGTTGAAGATTTTTCGCAGAGGCATGCCCGCCAACAGCCGTGCGTCGGCTGCCAGGTCGCTGGTCGCGGCGAAATAAGCTTGGGATGCGGGCGATCCCGCGACGCAGCCGGGTGTATCGGCGACCGCGACACTGAAGACCTTCGCACCAAGGCTGCGATAGGCGCGTGCCTGAGAGACAAAAACCTGGTGGCTGCCGCAAGAATGCCACGCCGGATGCACGATCGCGACGGCTTTTCCCACGAGGGGCAGAGATGACGGCGCGGCCGGGCTGCAGGCTGTGCCGTCGCCCAACTCCTCCGAAATTGTTGACGGAGCCCACGGCTCTCGCGCCCGCCTCTGATTTTCCATGCAATTTCCGCGGACCTAGACTATCCAGCAAAGCTCGGGCTTGATCCGGCCACCTTCCTCAAGCTACACGCTTAGCTGGAGTTTCACCCTGGAAAATCCATGCCGTCAACACAAGACCGATCGCGGGCTCAGCCATGGCGGCTGGCATCGACACAATGAATCCAAGAGTTAAATGCAACAAATCGAATCCCCACCCAAAAAATACGGCATGGCAATTATCGCCAATGACAAAATCATCAATTGGCTGCTGCCGTTTCTTGAAAGCTATGTCGCGACCAATTCAGCGACACCCCTTTATCTTATCCCCTATGATGACAATGTCGCGTTGACCCGCCGCGCCGCCGATATTTACGGTGTTCATTTCGTCGAACCGGACAGCGCCGATCTTGATGCCATGGCCAAGCGTCTTTACCCGATGTTCCCAGGGTATCGCCGGAGGCTGCGGAAATTTCTCAGTCTCGCCCTGCCGCTCGACGAAGTCATCTACCTTGATGTCGATATCATCCTGTTTCGTGATTTTCGTGAGATGTTTGGCCTGCTCGAAGCAGGCCGGAATGATTTCATCGTGGCGGCTCCAACAAAGGACTATGTCTACAATAAAAAACGCGAGCACTATGATTTTCTTCGCGGCGTCATGCTCTTCAACGATGGCTTCTTCGTCGCCTCTAGGGAAATTTTGAGCTTGAAGGATTTTCATGAAGTCATCGACACCGACGAGGAGATTTTTCACGCCGTGCGGCAACGCGGCATGCTGTTTGCCCAGCCCGTGACGAATTTCGTCGCGCATCGGAAGGGCTTGAAAATCAAGTCCCTCAATCAATGCCTTCCAGGCGCTTCCGGAGAAAGCTTTTATAAGGCTGAAGGTGTCACATTTGACGCTGAAGGGCCGCGCGATGTCTTCGGCGACAAAATCTATTTCGCGCATTGGGCCGGAGCCGTGAATCTTCCAAACCGCCGTGTTTTTGATGCATCATGGCGTCAATTCGCCAATAAAGCCGCAGCACGAATGAAAGCTTAACTTGAGCGTTTCGACAAACTCGCGGCTTTCTCTCCTAGGATGAAATTTCCGGGCGTGATAGGAACTGTGCGATGCCCCGGCTTCTTTTTTTCTATTTTTCAAAGCGCATCGCGACGGCCACGCTTCTTATCGCGGCAGGGCTCTGCATCCCGGTCGTGATGACCTCGCTCTTTCATTACCTTCCTCCGGCGGCGATCCGGGGCGGACTTCTTCTGCCTGCCATTCTTGGCACTCTGCCGACCGTCCTCTACGTCGCGTTGCCGATGGCGATTGGAGTCGCGGTTGCTCTCGAATTCGCGCGGATGTCTGCCGACGGGATGATCGCCGTGCTTTATTCCCTGCGCCTTTCGGTTTGGGCGATCGCTCTGCCGAGTGTTTTCGTCGCCATGGTCGCGGTCTGCTTTGGCTATTGGCTCTCATCGGTTTTTGCGCCCGCTCATGTCGGCGAAATGCACGACGTAATTTTTGTGATTCGCAATTCGCTCAACCACCGGATGCTTGAGCCTGCGCAATTCTATACCTTCGACAATGGGACGCGGACCCTCTATTTCCGCCGTTGGCAATCCGCCGATGTCGTCTCAGGCATGTTCATCCATCAATTCTCCGCCGAGAAGAACGAGGAACAAATCATCACGGCAGCGCAAGCGGAGTTCCGCCGCAACGCCAATGGCGTCGTCCTGATTCTGAGCAATGGTTCGATCGAGACGCTTCCCGCCGATGGTTCGACGATTCGAACGGCGCATTTTAATGAATATGCGATGCCAATTGGCATGCAAGGCTCCGGAGGACTGCCGCAGCGCGGCTGGCGTGGAGTTTTCGAATTGCCTCTTTCGGAGTTTTTCCAAAAGCAACCTATGAATCATCTCTATCCGCGGCTTTTCAACGAGTGGATGAGCGAAGCCGCCAAACGCTTTGGCATCCCTATACTCGCACTGGCTCATGCGCTTTTGGCGATCGGGCTCATCTTGAGCCTCTCTTCGGCAAGCGGCCGCTCCTCGGCGGCAACAACGGTGACCATGATCGCGATTCCAACGATCCACGTCGCAATTCTCGTATCCACCGAAACGCTGGTACGGCAGGATCCGCGCCTCGTCGTTCTTATCGCCCTCGCGATCGTCGTGGAATTTGCCGCCGCCCTGTTTTTGATCTGGAGACAAAATGCGAATTTCGCATTGCCCAAGGGCACGTCGGGGCAAGCAGCGAACTGATCCCAGCGGATCATGCAATCTTGGCGAACACCACAGGCTTCTTATCGATCGCCGCCCGGTACAAAGGGATCACCTCGCTAGCGGCCCCGATGGCGCGCACCGCGCCATCCTCGATCCAAAGAACACGGTCGCAGATGGTTTCGAGAGTTTTAAGATCATGTGAGACGACAAGGATCGTCCCATGCTCCGCAAAATTCTTGATAAAAGCATCGCATTTGGCGCCAAAAGCCTCGTCACCGACCGAGAGGGCTTCGTCGACGATCAGAATATCGGCGTCGGCATGCGCGCAGACAGCAAAGGCGAGCCGCGCCGCCATCCCGCTCGAATAGAGTTTGACCGGCTGATAAAAGAAATCGCCGATCCCGGCAAAGGCGGCGATCGCGGGGAGTCTTGCCTCGACAGTGGCACGCCGCATGCCCAAAATGGCACCGCCGATCAAGGCGTTTTCCCGGCCCGTCAATTCATGGTCGAACCCGGCCCCAAGCGCCAGAATCGGTGCCACCCGGCCGTTGACGCGGACGGTTCCGTGCGTCGGCAGGGTGATCCCGCAAATGATCTGCAGCAAAGTGGTTTTGCCGGCACCGTTGCGCCCGATAATGCCGATTCTCTCGCCGCGGCGGACTTTGAACGTCACATCCCGCAACACCCAATGCTCGTGGTAGAACTGCTTCCAATGACCGAAGATCGCCTGTTTGAGCTGGTCATTGCGCCGCATATAGAGCTGAAACGCCTTGCCGACGCGATCACAGCTGATGACGGAATTAGATGACATCGACGAAGACGGCCTTGTATTGCATGAAGAAGCGGTATGAAAAAAAGAAGATTAGCAGAGAAGCCGCAACCGTTCCGCAATAGAGGAAAAGATCGGGAAATCTGTTGAACAAAAGCAGGTCTCGCATCATCTCGACGTAATTTCCGATCGGGTTGAGATGCAAATAGATCCGCAGATTGGGCGGCACGTCCTCAATCGAATAAAAAATTGGTGTCGCGAACATGAAGACCGGCACGATCGAGATCATGAGATGCGCGACATCGCGGGTAAATGATCCAAGCGCCATGAGAAACCAGCAGATCCCAAGCAGGAACAAAAAGAAAGGCACGACGACCAAAGGCAAAAGCAAACTCGCTGGCGGCAGCCGGAAGGTCAGCACCAGCTCGAAAACAAGCAACACACCCAAACTTATCACAGCATAGACGGCGCCTCGGATTGCCGCTGTCCACGCCAAGGTCTCGCTCGGAAAAATAGACTTTTTGATGACGCCAGCATGTTCATGCAAGAGTCCCGGCGAACGGTAGGCGAGTTCGCTGAACAGATTGAAGACAATCAACCCCGTAAAGATTGACAAAGCGTAACTGCCGAAACTGCCGCCTTTGGCGGACGCCGGAACACCGACGGCGTGCGAAAAGATCACCGTATAGGCCGTGAGCATCACAAGCGGCCCGAAGATCGCCCAAACCCAGCCGAAGATGGTGCCGCGAAAGCGGACCGCCAATTCCCGGCGGACCACGGCTCTGATCAATTCCCGGTAGTGCCAGGCATTGGCAAAAGGCGTCAGAAAATTCATCTGATGTGCGGTCTCAAAGATCAACGAGTCCCGTGCGCCCGGCACGAAGGGGCGCCGATGTAGACCAGTTTGAGCCGCTGACGTCAACATTTGCCCAGATTCACGCGCGGGAGGGACCTTGATCGTTTCAAGGTGCCCTCCCTCGGGGGCTGTCCAATTATCTGATCCGCATGGCCTTGAGCGCCCGATTCTTGAAGTATTCCCACATCGCCGTGGCATCGGAATCAACCCCGTCAGGCTTGTTCGGATCCGGGACGGTGTCATGACGGTCGAAATAGCGCTGCGCCCTGCCATGATCGGCGGACGGCAATTTCCGCGCCGCCTGATGCAGACTCTCCTGAAAATCTCCCCAGGGTTCCCAGAGGGATTTGAGTTTGTGCAGCAGACCCACCTTGCGGGTCGAAGGGGTCACGCTCGCTGGTCCCAAATTTTGCGGCGTATCGAGAGTCAGCACGCGCTCGAGCGTTGGGGCCGCCGCGACGCGGTCCGTGAGGGGCGCGCCAAGACCGAATCTTTCCTGGAGTGTCTTGATCACACTCGTGTGATCGAATGGCGTCGCACCGTCGCCCGGATAGGCGTCGCTCGGCCGCAGAACCGTCCCCCGATTGATATAGGGGGAGGCAATGACCGCAGGAACCCGGACGCCGTAACGGTCAAAGGCGAAAACGGGGCTAGGATTGTCGCTGACCCCTTGTCCCGGCGGCACCGCCTTACCCGGCGGCACATGATCATAACATCCGCCATGCTCATCGTAGATGATGATGAGTATCGTTTTTTTCCATGCCTCGATATTGCTGCGCAACGCATTGTAGACAGATGCGACAAGCTCATCGCCAAACGTCACGACATGGGGCGGATGCTGGTCATTGGGCAAATTGATGCGCGGCGGAAACACACGGATATCAATGTCCGCGTAATATCTCGGCTCGATAAAGGAATAGCGCGGAAGTTTTCCAGCCTTAGCGTTCTTCAGGAAGGTATCGAACAAATGGAAATTTTGATTTCTCATCCGCAGGTTTGTAAGCGTCGCCGTTTGCGGAATGTCATGATGGTAGATCGCCCAGCCGTCGCTTAAACCGGCGTCATCGAACGCCTCGAAAACCGATTTCATTTTGAGGTCGAATATCTTCTTTGGCTGATTGTTTTCATATCCGGCGGCGGTTCCCGTATGCAGAAAGAACCGGTTCGGCCACGTCTGACAGGGGGCCGAAGCAAACCAGCAGTCGCAAACAGCGAATTCCTCGGCAAGGCTGGCAAGCGCTGGCATATGCACCCGAGGGTCATAATAGGTCATGAGCCTCTGAGGATCATGAGCCGCACGCGACGGGTCGACGGCGATGTCGGTATAGCTCTCGATAAAGCCGCTCATATCCGCGACCGCACCCTCCTTTGGGCTGCCGTCCGGGTTGAGCTGGCGCGAACCGAAAATCTGCAAATTCATCTCTACCCACAGTTCGCCCGGATCAGGAGCCGGCACGGCCGAGTCCGCCAGCTTCTTGGTGACAGGGCACTTTGTCAGGAGCCATTTCCTGCCGTCTGCGCCGATATTGGTTTCCGTCCCATCGATCCCCTCGAAAGCTGGCGACTTCGGATAAAGCGCCCCGAGGACACAATCGAAGGAACGATTTTCCAACATGAGAACAACAAAATGATCGATGGACTGTAGACTCGCCATGGTAATTCTCCCTCCCGTCGTCTTATACTTATAACTTCGGCCGCTGGGTTTTCCACCGGGGCTCTCGTAACCGGGGAAGCGTGTGATGCCCGGCTCCTGGACTCGAACTGTAACGCATCAGCCAAATAATTGGCCGGAAGACTATCGCTCGGATTAAGGTAAATACCACCATGCCTGGTCATGGCGAAACTGGAACCACCGGGGAACACGCGCCGCTGCCCCCCTCACCGCACAAGGCCAGCCAGCCAAGCCGGCGCCGCGTTGTTTTTGGCGGCTTCTGCCTCTGTTGCTTGCCCAGCGCGATCCAAGCGAGCGAAACTGCTCCCCTCGCGACGGAGGAAATCGCCTCAGGCATCCATATTCGTCACGGCATTGACGAAGATGCGACGCTCGCCAACGACAATGCCATCGCCAATACCGGTTTCATCGTTGGCAGTGAGGCGGTGCTCGTCACCGATCCCGGCGGCAGCCTCACTGACGGCGAACGCCTGCGCGCTTCGATCGCCCAAACAACCAAGCTTCCGGTTAAATATGTGGTGATGAGCCATGTCCATCCCGACCATATTTTTGGCGCCAGCGCCTTTTTGAAGGATAATCCGGTTTTCATCGGTCATGCGCGGCTCAAGGAGGCGCTCCAACAACGCGGCACCTATTACCGCGAAAAATTGGCGGCGATATTTGGTGCCGAAAACGCTGGGACAGTGGTTTTGCCGGGGATGGAAATCCGCGACCACACGGAGGTCGATCTCGGCGGCCGTATCATCGAGGTCACAGCCTATGCCCCTTCTCACACGGTATGTGACGTGAGTTTATTTGACAAAGACACCGGTACGCTTCTGCCCGCCGATTTGGTGTTCGTGGGCCGCATGCCCTCGCTCGATGGCAGCTTGCGCGGCTGGATCAAGACGCTGGATGCGCTTAAAAGTCATGCGGCGGCCCGCGCCGTTCCGGGGCATGGCCCCGTCGCGGTGGATTGGCCCTTGGCCTCTGCGGCGATCTCGCGCTATTTGACAACGCTTGATCAGGATACAAAGAAGGCAATCGCCAACGGAATTGCCATTGACGCCGCCATCAAAACCGTTGCCGCATCCGAACGAAGCGAATGGAAACTGTTCGACGATTACAACGGCCGCAATGTTGGCGAAGCCTATAAGGAACTCGAATGGGAATGATCCCCCACCAAGCTGAGGCCCCCTTGAAAAGATTTGCTTCGGCGGCAGCTCTCGCTGGCGCTCTGCTTCTATCGGGGGCAGCGGCAGCGCAAGACGACGAAGCGGCGCGCGCCGCCCGCTGGAACGGTCTCGCGCAAGAGATCTTTGGGACGCGGCACATTCAGCCCGGTGATACCCAAATTGTCTTGGAAACTCCCGACCGGGCGGAGGACGCGGCTCTCGTCCCGATCACAATCCACGTGCAAAATCCCAAAGACGTCAAAAGCCTCTATCTCATCATCGACGACAATCCGGCCCCCATTGCCGCACATGTCACCTTCGGCCCTGCGGGCGATCCAGAAAGTTTAAAACTCCGCGTCCGTGTCAATCAGTACACCTATATGCATGCCATCGAGGAAACCACGGATGGTGCTCTCCATGAGACGCACCGCTTCGTCAAGGCTTCGGGCGGCTGCTCGGCGCCGTCCGGTTCGTATGACGCGCAAGCGCTGACCGAAATCGGCAAGATGAAACTGCGCTTGCTTGGCGAGCCGCAGCAGGGCCGCGCGCGCGAGGTGCAGCTCTTGATCCGGCATCCCAATTTCAACGGCATGCAAAGAGACGATGCGACGCAGGGTTACACACCGGCCCGCTTTCTCAAATCCGTCGATGTCACGCTAAGCGGCGAACCCGTCTTGCATCTCGACAGCGACATCTCGCTCGCCGCCGATCCTGCCATCACCTTTGGCATCAACGCGCCGGACAAGGGCAAGCTCGCGATCAAAGCCCGCGACAGCGACAATGCGGTTTTCGAACAAAGTTTCGATCTCGGTCCAGGCGGCAGCTAATGCGACCAATAACCGCGAGGATGGCATTCAGCATTGCGGCTGTGACGTTTCTCTATGCCGCCGGAGCCACATCCGCCAAAGTGCCCGAACCGCAAACCTATTGGACCGGCCAAATGCACAGCGAAGTGCCGGCGACGCTTACGGGTGCGCGCGTCATCCATGCGCAAGAGCTGGCGGGGATCTTGAGCGAAGGCAAGGCCATATTGATCGACGCCGCCGCCGCGCCGCGCCGCCCAGAGACTCTGGCCTCCGGCGCAATATGGAAACCAGTGCCGCATAACGACATCGCCGGAAGCATCTGGATGCCGGAAATCGGTTTTGGAAAGCTCACGCCCGAAGAAGAAGCTTTTTACCGGAACCGCCTGAACGCTCTGACCGCAAGCGACCTCGACCGGCCCATCGTTTTTTATTGCCACCCGCAGTGCTGGGGAAGCTGGAACGCAGCAAAGCGCGCCCTGAGCTTCGGCTATCGCAATATTGCTTGGTTTCCTGACGGTGCCGAAGGTTGGCAGGATGCCGGGCATTCGCTGGTTGCGGTCGAGCCGGAAACGCCACCCCTGTCCAGCAACTGAAGAAGACGGCGGCAACCCCAAAGCTCACACAAAAGTGTTCACCACCCGCCAGCGCGCGGCCGTCACGCCCGGCTCCAAGCTCAATCGGCCAACGATATATTCGAGCGCGATCTCACGCCGCGTATCCGACAAAAGCGTTGCCGTAATCTCAACCCGGTCGGACCTTCGATATCGCTGCTTTCGAGTTCGCGCAGATGCAAATCACTGACGCCAAAGCCTTGCACCAGCACCGCGCGGATTTGCGCTTCCTCAGTGCCCCGGCATGTGACGTTGACGATATAGGAGGTTTCGACGTCCGCCGTGTCGACCGGCTGGCGATTGATCAGGCTGGTCAGTGGCCGCAGCACGATATTGACGCCAACGATCAGAGCCGCGGCAAGAACGGCAAGGCGCCAAGATCCGGCGCCCGCCAGCAGGCCAACGGCGGCGGAACACCAAAGCGTCGCCGCGGTGTTGAGGCCGCGCACATTGACGCCTTCCTTCCAGATCACCCCGGCGCCAAGGAAGCCGATGCCGCTCACCACCTGCGCGGCGACCCGCGTCGGGCCGGAATCGATGAATTGACCTTCAAAGACGACGAAAATCGCAGCGCCCAGCGAAACCAGCGTGTTTGTCCGCAAACCTGCCAGACGCTGCCGCCACTCGCGCTCGAAGCCGATGACACCGCCAAGCAGAACGGCGATGACGAGATCGAGAGCGTCCTTCTGGAATGCGGGATCGAATATCGGCGGCACCGGCTCTTCCTACTGTCGCATGCTTTATCCATGGACAAGGTCCCGCCTGTTGAAAAGGCGTCGCCGGGCAATATGCCGCTTTTGTGACAGCTCGATGTCGCTGACCCGCTGATTTGACTCCAACAGCATGCTGCACGAGCATAATATCCCTTCGGCGGGTCTTCGCCTTGGAGCGCCGTCATGTCACGTTCTCCCCTCGACGCCATTCCGGCCAACGATCTTCCGCGCGCGGAACGCCTTAATGCGGGCCAGTCGCTGCGCCAGCATGTGCCACGTGAAGCCCACGCCGAGTGCCCGCCCGCGTCCGGCCGCGATCCAGTCGCCATTCTTGCCGAAACCGACGACGCACGAATCCCAGACCTTCTTCCAATCCGTTACGAGCGCATGCTGCAATCGCCCTTTACCTTCCTGCGCGGGGCCGCCGCCGTGATGGCCCACGATCTTGCGGCTACACCCCGAGTTGGGGCGCATGTTCAGGCCTGCGGAGATTGCCATTTGCTGAACTTCGGCGTTTTTTCCACGCCGGAAGGACGCGTCCTCTTCGACATCAATGATTTCGACGAGACTTTGCCGGGCATCGACTTTACGGTGGATATCAAGCGGCTCGCCGCCAGCGTCGCAGTTGCCGCTCTTAACGCGAACTTGCCGGACAAAAGAGCGCGAGCGCTCGCGGCGGCGACCGTCAAATCCTATCGCACTTTCATTCTCGAACTCGCGCTCCAGCCGCCGCTCGAGGTCTGGTACACGCGCATGGACATCGATCGCGAGGTCAATCGGATCGGCGACGCGAAACTGCGCGAAACCTTGTTTTCCACCTTGGTAAAGGCCAAAAAAGATTTGGCGGCGGACGACAATTTCCCGCATCTCGCGACGGCGAAAGCGGGCGTTGCGCGGATCGCGGACCGCCCGCCATTGATCTATCATTTCGATACGGCGGCGACGAAGGACTACAAGATTCATGCGCATTCCGCCTTCGCCAATTACCAATCCTGCCTGCTCCCGGAGCGGCGCGCACTTGTCGAACGTTACACGCTTGCTGACATTGCCTTCAAAGTCGTCGGCGTCGGCAGTGTCGGGACATTTTGCGCAATCGGCCTTTTCATGACGGCGGACGGCGAACCTTTGTTCCTGCAGGTCAAGCAAGCACTGCCCTCGGTGCTCGAAAAAATCGCCGCGCCGCCTCCGGACCTCGTCCAGCAAGGCTGCCGGGTGGTGGAAGGCCAGCGGTCGATGCAAGCTGCGAGCGATATTTTTCTAGGCTGGACCGAAGAGCCCAAGACCGGCCGGCATTTTTACGTCCGCCAGCTCAAGAACCGCCGGCTTGGCTCCCTCGGTCAAGTCCTTGAAGGCAAGGCACTCGAGGCGTACGCTAACCTATGCGCCGGACGCTTGCTAGAGCGCATGCAAGAAGCGGCGACCCGGCGCTGCTGGCGGGCTATATGGGGAAATCAGACGTTTTCGACGACGCGCTTGGCGCCTTCGCGATGGCCTATGCCGCGCAAACAAAGCATGATTATGGATGCTTGAAGTCCGCGCATGGGACAAAGGGCGGCCTTGCGCCCAAATGATGTCCTGCGATCGGCCGCCCATTACGCGGCCCAGGATTTGCGCGCAGATCTCGCGGCGGGGCTGGCGCTCGCCGCCGTTGCACTTCCCTCGCAGATGGCGACGGCGCATCTGGCCGGCTTTTCTCCCGCTGTAGGATTTGTTGCTTTCGCGGCCGCAACGATCGGCTTTGCAATCATTGGGGCCAATTATCTCCTTGTGGCATGCGCGGATTCAACCATCGCGCCGATTTTCGCCGGCGGCCTTGCCGCTTTGGCGGCCGCGGGGAGCCAGGAGTATCCAGCCCTTTGCGCAAGCTTCTCCCTCCTGACCGGAACCATTTTGCTGTGTTGCGGGCTCTTCCGTCTTGGATGGATCGCCGACCTCGTGTCGAAGCCCGTAACACTTGGGTTCTTGGCTGGTATCGCCTGTCATATTGTCGTTTCCCAGCTTCCTTCATTGCTTGGGATCAAAGCCCCTGATGGGAACTTGTTGGAGCAAGCTTATGCGATTGCAGGCAA
This sequence comes from Methylocella sp., assembly GCA_036561105.1. Classification (GTDB taxonomy): domain Bacteria; phylum Pseudomonadota; class Alphaproteobacteria; order Rhizobiales; family Beijerinckiaceae; genus Methylocapsa. The sequence goes on from DATBPZ010000152.1 coordinate 133,785, forward strand.
GCTGAGCGAAGCAAACCGCGTGTCTTTCCTGCTCGGTCTTGCCGTCTTCGCCGTGACGGCAGGTGCCGAGTGGATCAACCCGCGCATTCCAGGATCGCTGCTCGGAATTGTGGCGGCGACAGGTGCGGTTTACGCGTTTGGTCTTGAGCGCAATGGCGTCGCGGTTCTTGGGCAAATACCGGGGCAATTCCCCCATTTCCAAATCCCGCTGGTTCCCTTCGAGCATCTCGTCCAAGCCGCGCCGCTCGCTTTCGTGGTGGTCGCCACCATGATGGTGCAAACCGCCGCGACAACCCGGGAATTCCCCGCGCCGTCCCAGAATGGCAGCTTGATCGATCTCGATTTCGCCGGTATCGGCGCGGCCAACCTGCTCGCGGGCTATTTCGGCGCCTTTCCCGTCAATGCAAGCCCGCCTTTGACCGGGATCGTCGCCGAGTCAGGCGGACGCAGCAAAGGCGCCGGGCTGGCAGCAGTGGTGCTGATCCTTTGTATCGCCCGGTTCGGCACCGGGCTTCTCGCGCATGTGCCGCAAGCGGCGCTTGCCGGAATTTTGTTTTTCGTCGCGATGCGGATCGTCCGCGCGGGAGAAATCATCACAATTTTCCGGCAGGCTTTCGGTGAGTTCCTGCTCATCCTCGCGACCTTGATGGCGATCGTCGTGCTCCCAGTGGGAACGGGCGTCGCGGCTGGCATCGTGCTGTCGCTGCTGCATGGAATATGGTCGATGACGCGCGCCAGTCTCATTATATTCGAACGGGTCCCAGGAACCTCGATTTGGTGGCCGCCGAGCCGTGATCTCAAAGGCGAAAGGCTCGAAGGTATTCTGGTCATCGCTTTCCAAGCACCCTTGGCTTTTCTCAACGCCTATAAATTTCAAGATCAAGCCCGGCGCGTCCTCCAGCACTCCCAACCAGAACTTATCGTCATGGAAGCCAGCAGCATTGTCGAAATCGATTTCACGGCGGCGCAGGTCATTCTGGAATTCATCGAACACTGCAAACAGTTGAACATCACTTTCGCGATCGCCCGGCTCGAATCGACGCGCGCCCAGGAGGCTTTCGACCGTTTCGGTCTCACCGATGCCGTGCGGCACGATCATTTCTTTCATAGCGTGGCCGAAGCGATAGAAATCCTCGCGAAAAACCCCAAAAAGTCGAATGAGTTTCATGAAGAACCGGTGTAGAAGGCGGTTTGGTTGGAAAAGCCGCGCATCGGCTAAGCTTTGCCTTTGAGATTGGGGCGCGGCTTTCGGCGTGCCGGTTTAGCGCACCTGCCCCCTTCTTCGGTCGCCTCTTGCGGCTTGCGTCACCAAGGGCAATGGCGGGTGCTTCAAGGAGATTGTTTACATGGGTCTATTCCCGGTTTTTCTCGGTTCGGGGCGGTTTGAACGCGGCACGCGGCGGAGGCAGGGTGGCGGGCGTCCCGCTTATGGACTTCTTTGCGCGCTGATTCTGGGCGCCTCGGGAAGTGCTTTGCCGATTCCCTGTCCCTCATCCGCCTTCGCCAAGGGGCCGGACTCCCTGGCCGATCTCGCGGATTCGGTCAGCGATGCCGTCGTCAACATCTCGGCGACGCAGACGATGGACGAAAAACACGCCAGTAACGCGCCGCAGCTGGAGCCGGGGACGCCATTCGACGATCTGTTCGAGGAATTCTTCAAGCGCCATCAGCAGGGCCAGCGGGGCCAAGGGGGCGGCGACCGCCCCGAAAAGCCGCGCGAACGCAAGTCGAACTCCCTCGGGTCGGGCTTTGTCATCGATCCCTCCGGCATCGTCATCACCAACAATCATGTGATCGCCGATGCCAATGAAGTGACGGTGATTTTCACGGATGGACAGAAATTGAAGGCGGAGGTGATCGGCAAGGACGAAAAAGTCGATGTCGCCGTGCTCAAGGTCAAGCCTGACAAGCCGCTCAAAGCCGTAAAATTCGGCGACAGCGAGAAGACGCGGGTGGGCGATTGGGTGCTCGCCGTCGGCAATCCCTTCGGACTTGGCGGCACGGTCACCGCCGGCATTATCTCGGCCCGCCATCGCAACATCGATTCGGGTCCTTACGACAATTATTTTCAGACCGACGCGGCGATCAACAAGGGCAACTCCGGGGGGCCTCTCTTCAACATGGCGGGCGAGGTGATCGGTATCAATACCGCGATCCTGTCCCCTTCAGGAGGGTCGATCGGGATCGGCTTCGCAACACCCGCCGGGACGGTGCTTCCGGTCATCGATCAATTGCAAAAATTCGGCGAGACGCGACGCGGCTGGCTTGGAGTGCGCATCCAAAATGTCGATGATACGATCGCCGAGAGCCTCAATCTCGGCCAGCTGCGCGGGGCCCTCGTCGCGGGAACCGATGACAAAGGCCCCGCCAAGGCGGCGGGTCTCAAGGCCGGGGATGTCATCATCAAATTCGATGGAGTAGACATTAAGGAATCGCGTGACCTGCCGAAGATCGTCGCCTCGGAGCCGGTCGGCAAGGAGGTCGAGATTGTGGTGATGCGGCAAGGCAAGCAGATCGCCAAAACGATCAAGCTCGGCCGCTTGGAAGAGAACGAAAAGCAGGTTGCGCTTGCCAGCAAGCATGACGATGCCGGGAAAAAGGCGGCCGCAGGACCGGTTCAAAAGGCCCTGGGGATGGAGTTTTCGAGCCTCACCGATGAGTTGCGGCAGAAATTTTCCATCAAAAGCACCGTGGCGGGTGTTGTGATCACCGATGTCGATCCCGATTCCAGCGCCGCCGAAAAGCATGTTCAATCCGGCGATGTGATCGTCGAAATCAATCAGGAGCCGGTCAAGGATCCCACCGATCTTTCGAAAAAAATCGAGGCTTTGAAGGGCGGCGGCAAGAAATCGGCACTCCTCCTCGTCGCCAACGGGCAAGGCGAGGTGCGTTTCGTCGCATTGGGCTTGCCGTAAGCCAGGCATTTGGCGGATTCGACCAAAAGTTAAGTGGCTTTTTGGAAGGAGGCCGCCCTTGACTTGGCAACATCGAAACCCTAATTACGGCTTGCTCTGTTAGCACTCTCAGTCATTGAGTGCTAACAGAGCGCCGTTTCAAATCAGCCGTAAGCTTCGAAGGGTGCCTTCCGCGAAAAGTGAAGACACCCCGGGCGGCGCATTAGGGAATTCACAAACATGAGCTTTCGTCCATTGCATGACCGTGTTGTGGTCAGACGAATCGAAGGTGAGGAAAAGACCAAGGGCGGGATCATCATCCCCGATACGGCCAAGGAGAAGCCGCAAGAAGGCGAAATCATCGCTGTTGGCCCTGGCGGCCGCGATGAAAGTGGCAAGCTCACCCCCCTCGATGTGAAGGCGGGCGACAAAATCCTCTTCGGCAAATGGTCGGGCACCGAGGTCAAGATCGACGGTCAGGATCTCCTGATCATGAAGGAGAGCGACATCCTGGGCGTCGTCGCCTAAGCGCGAAAAATCCTTCCCGAATTTTTAAGAACCCGGTTTCAGGAGTTTAAAAATGTCAGCCAAAGACGTCCGTTTTTCGTCCGATGCCCGCGATCGCATGTTGCGTGGCGTCGACATCATCGCCAACGCTGTCAGGGTGACCCTTGGCCCCAAAGGCCGTAACGTCGTCATCGAGAAATCATTCGGCGCGCCGCGCATCACCAAGGATGGCGTCGCGGTCGCAAAAGAGATCGAACTCGCCGACAAATTCGAAAATCTCGGTGCCCAGTTGATCCGCGAAGTTGCTTCCAAGCAAAATGACGCGGCCGGCGATGGCACCACCACCGCGACGATCCTCGCGGCTTCGATTGTCCGCGAAGGCACCAAGGCGGTCGCCGCCGGCCTCAACCCGATGGATCTGAAACGTGGCATCGACCTCGCCGTCGAGGCCGTCGTCGCTGATCTCAAGAAAAACTCGAAAAAGGTCACATCGAACGACGAAATCGCCCAAGTTGGCACGATTTCGGCCAATGGCGACAAGTCGGTCGGAACAATGATCTCAACCGCGATGCAGAAAGTCGGCAACGAGGGCGTGATCACCGTTGAAGAGGCAAAGAGCCTTGAGACGGAACTCGACATCGTCGAAGGCATGCAGTTCGATCGCGGCTATCTCTCGCCCTATTTCATCACCAATGCCGAGAAGATGATCGCCGAACTCGAAGACCCTTATATTCTCATCCACGAGAAGAAATTGTCCTCCCTGCAGGCCCTGCTGCCGGTTCTTGAATCCGTGGTGCAGGCTGGCAAACCGCTGGTCATCATCGCCGAAGACGTCGAAGGCGAGGCACTTGCCACGCTCGTCGTCAATAAGCTTCGCGGCGGCTTGAAGGTCGCGGCGGTCAAGGCCCCCGGCTTTGGCGACCGCCGGAAGGCCATGCTTGAGGACATTGCGATCCTGACCTCCGGGCAATTGATTTCCGAAGAACTCGGCATCAAGCTCGAAAACGTCACCTTGCAGATGCTCGGCCGTGCCAAGCGGATTCGCATCGACAAGGAAGCAACCACGATCATCGACGGGTCTGGCGATAAGAAGGACATCGAGGCGCGGATTGCCCAGATCAAGGCGCAAATCGCTGACACCACGTCGGACTATGACCGTGAAAAGCTTCAAGAGCGTTTGGCGAAACTCGCGGGCGGCGTCGCGGTGATCCGCGTCGGTGGTGCGACCGAGGTCGAAGTGAAGGAAAAGAAGGACCGCGTCGATGACGCGCTCAACGCAACCCGTGCCGCCGTCGAGGAAGGCGTGTTGCCGGGCGGTGGTGTTGCCTTGCTGCGTTCGATCAAGGCCCTCGAAAATCTCACGACCGAAAACCCGGATCAGAAAACCGGCGTTGACATCGTCCGCAAAGCGATTCAGACCCCCGCCAAGCAGATTGTTGACAACTCCGGCGGCGACGGTGCGGTTGTGGTCGGCAAGCTCATCGAAAATAGCTCCTATCCCTATGGCTACAACGCCCAGAGCGGCGAGTACGGGGATCTGGTGAAGCTTGGCATTATCGATCCGACCAAGGTCGTCCGCACCGCCCTTCAGGACGCGGCCTCTGTTGCCGGTCTCCTCATCACCACCGAGGCGATTGTCGTGGAAGCGCCGAAGAAGGAAGCCCCCGCCATGCCAGGCGGTGGCGGCGGAATGGGCGGCATGGGCGGCATGGATTTCTAAAATCGCCCTTTCGTCCCGTATTTCGTGGAAAGGCCCCGGAACTCCGGGGCCTTTTTCATATCCGCTATTCCCGCCCGGCCAATAATGAAGGAGAACTATTCGTAGCTATTATTTCTTCAAAAATTTCGGCTAGGCGTTTCCCCTCGCCTTCAAAATGTTTTAAGGTTGTTTCCAATATGGGCGGCTAAAAGGGGGAGAATCAACAAGATGCCTCGAGCGTCTGGGCCGCGGCCGGATACGGCAACTAGCCGCAAAACCGCAACCCGAGCGGATCTCCTCAACGCCGTTTACAGCTGCTGTCCGATGCTTTCGCGCGCCGAAGCCAAGGAAATTTTCGAAATGGCACTGGAAGAAATAGCAGCTGCCCTCGTTGCCGGTGAGGCGGTGAAGCTGCGGTCTTTTGGTCTCTTTGCAGTGCGTAGCAAACGCGAACGCCTCGGCCGCAATCCACGCACCGGCGTCGAAGTGCCGATCAAGCCGCGGCGCGTGCTGACCTTCAAACCCTCTCCCGTCCTGAGCGCGTCGGTGAATGGGCAGATAGCGGAAGAAGACCCCGACGAAAATGAATCCCTCTGAAGCCTGCTCTGGCAAGCGGCTGACTTGACCTCGGGCACATGTTCGTGCCCTTGACACAAACGCCCTGCCCGGCGACCTTGCCACCTGGCCTTGGACGGCGTTTTCGATTTTCCCGATCTCGCAGAGTGACAAACAAAAGGCCAAAATGCCTCGCCTTCATGCGCTGACCGATTGCAGAGGCCTTTTTTCATTCATTGCGAGGGCTTGATCGGAAAGCTTGTGAACTTTTAGAAAATCATTAGCGATGAAATAAAGCAATCGTGATCATAAACGATCAAACTTGGTGATCGCGCTCTAGCACAAGGTAATCCATGCAACTTCTTGCCGTTCTTGTGGCCGTATTCTCGGCTGCCGCCACCCTTGCCGGCTTGAAGACCGGCGACAATATCGTGCTGCTGCTCGCGGGAGTGGGATTCTTATGCGCCTATACCACCTACCGGGCGCGCAAGATTTCGACCTTCCTGCAAATCTTCGCGGCGATTTTTGCGGTCGAGACGGTACTCTTCGGGGCGATCTTCCTTATCGCCCAGATCGGCCTTTGGCCGCCTTCGCTCGCAGATTATGCGTTTCCCGAAAGCCTGCCGCTCACTGTCGCGCTGTTTGCCATCCTCGTCTACGCGATCGCTTATATCCCCGTCGTGAAGTCAATGACCCGGATCGCCGACCGTTATTTCGAGACGGCGGATGATACCAGCGCCCGCATATGGCCCTTCCCGGCTTTCGGCGCGCGCGAACGGCGTGTCGCCATCGCCATGGTGGTTTTGCTCGTCGTTATCAACCAAGCGCAAGTTGGCATGAATCTGCGGCTTTCGTTCTTCTCCCGCGATTGGTTCAACGCGATCCAAAATAAGGACGAGGCGGCGTTCTGGTCGCAACTCATCACCGTCTTCACGCCTTGGGCATTTCTGTTCATTGCCACCGCGGTTCTCGAATTCGTGGTGACGTCGACCCTCATCATCCGGTGGCGGCGCTGGCTCACCAATAATTATGTCAGCCGCTGGCTCGACGCGCATACCCACTACCGCATGTCGCTGACCGGCGGCTCCGCCGACAACCCGGATCAACGCATCTCGGAGGACATCAACCGATTCATTGATGGCGGCCAAATCGGCTATGGAGTGTACTCTTTCTCGATTTTGTTGATCTCGAATTTGAGTTCACTCGTGTCCTTCGCGATTCTGCTTTGGGATCTCTCGACGAATTTCACCTTGCCTTATACGGCCATTGCGGTGCCGGGGTTTCTCTTCTGGGTGGCGCTTGTTTATGCCGGCGTCGGCACTCTCGTGACGCATCTGATTGGGCGCCCCCTCGTCCGCCTTTCCTTCGAACGGCAGCGCTATGAAGCGGATTTTCGCTTCTCTCTCGCAAGGCTGCGCGAATATGCTGAGCAAGTCGCGCTGCTGTCGGGAGAACGGACGGAAAAAGCGTCGCTGACGGCGCGATTTGGCCAAATCGTCAAGAATTACTTCCAGATCATCGCTTGCCGGAAAAATCTCACGGCCTTCACGGCGTCCTATGGCCAGCTCAGCCCGATCATTCCCTTCGTTGTCGCGGCGCCCTTCTATTTCGCCGGTAAAATTACGCTGGGGATCATGACCCAGACGGCGCGGGCGTTCGGCAGCGTCAACGAGGCCTTGACTTTCTTTGTCACCTACTATGTCTCGCTCGCCGATTTCAAATCGGTGCTCGACCGGCTGACGTCCTTTGACCTCGCCATCGAAAACGCGAAGACGCCCGGATTCTCGCCACACGAGGGGCCCTACACGCAAGCCGCGCGCAAACATCTCGACATCGAGGCGCTCACCGTCCGGCTGCCTGAGGGGCGCGAGATCATCGAAGACGCCAGCCTGCGGCTTGCCGAAACTGAGCCCACGCTTTTGACTGGCCCCTCCGGCTCCGGCAAATCGACGCTATTTCGGGCAATCTCCGGCATATGGCCTCATGCCGACGGCGCCATTACCCTGCCGGCGGACGCCCGGATTATGCTGCTCCCGCAAAAGCCGTATATTCCGATCGGCACCTTGCGCACCGCCGTGACTTACCCCGAAAGCCCGGACCATTATGACGAGCCGGCGATCGCCGGCGCCCTGCGCGCCGCGAAATTGGGTGACTTCATCGCCGAGCTCGATGTCGAAGGAATTTGGCAACAGCGGCTTTCGGGAGGCGAGCAGCAGCGCCTCGCGATCGCCCGCGCCATATTGGCAAGGCCCGATTGGCTCTTCCTCGACGAGGCGACCACGGCCATGGACGAAGCCATGGAAGCCGAGATCTACGAGGCCTTTGCCAAAATACTTCCCGCAACGACGATCATCTCGATTGGCCATCGTGCGAGCCTTGCACAATTCCATAAGCGCCATATCGAAATGACGCCCGCCGCACCAGGAATCTTCACGCCCGCGGAAGCCGCGCTCAAACCAGCGGAATAGCTCGTCCGGCGTCGTGCCGATCGTACCAAAATGTTTCACGTGAAACGTTTTGGTACGATTGCGCACCCTTAATCCCATAAGACATCACACTCCCGTGCCCTTTTCTCCACGTAAGATCGTGCGGAACTTTTGTACGTTTGGCGCTTGAACCGTTCGGCCCCGCCCAGGGCAAGGCTTCACGAGAGCCGCCACCAATTTCAACGCATCGTGCGGCTAATCTGAATGATTGCGGGTGTCATGATGATCACGAACAGCACGGGAAGAAAAAACAAAATCATCGGCACCGTCAATTTTGGCGGCAAGGCCGCGGCCTTTTTCTCGGCAAGCATCATCCGGTTGTCGCGGCTTTCCTTGCCAACCACCCGCAGCGCCGTGCCAAGCGGCGTGCCATAGCGCTCCGCCTGAATGAGCACGGTCACGATCTGTTTGACCGATTCAACTCCCGTGCGCACGCCGAGATTTTCATAAGCGGTGCGCCGGTCAGGCAAAAAGGAAAGTTCCGCGGTCGTCAATGTCAATTCCTCGGCGAGCGGGATCGACTGAACGCCGATTTCCTGCGCGACCTTGCGAAATGCATGTTCGATTGACATGCCGGACTCAACGCAAATCAACAACAGATCCATTGCGTCGGGAAAGGCGCGGCCAATTGAGTGCTGACGATTGCCGATCGTATTGGTGAGATAGAGTTCGGGCAGTTTCAAACCGAAGTAAGTAGCAAATATGACAACGCCGAACTTCAATATGAATCCCAGTCCAAAATCATCGACGGCAAAAATATAAAAGGCGGTTATCAGAAGGCTTATTGCTGGCGTCACCAGGCGGAAAAAGAGAAACGCCACTTCCGCTTGGGGCCCGCGAAAGCCGGCCATCGCCATCTGGACCTTTGCCTGTTCGGTGCCGAGCCATTTCGACAGGCTAAACCGCTCTACAATCCCTTTCATATAGGCTTTTGGGGCTTGCCGGAGATTGGCCTTGCCCTTGTCCGCCAGAAGCCGTTCGCGTTCGCGCGCGCGGATGCGTTCACGCTCGGTCGCAACCGATTTCATGCGCTGAGCAAGAGTGTCAGTTTCGAGCAGCGGCATCGCAACGGTTACGATTGTCGCCATTGTCGCGATGGCAACAAGCAGACTCAGCAGAAAGTGCGGGTCCGTCAGTTTGAAATAGAGCAGATCGAACATTTTGCGCCACGATCACCTTGATTCTGGATAAAAGTGAACTCTAAAAGTCGAAATTGATCATATTTTTCATCACGAAAATGCCAATCCCCATCCATAATGCGCAACAGCCTAAGGCGATTTGGCCAGTCTGCGTCGTCCACAAGATTTCCATATATTTCGGGCTCGTGAACCAGACCATGCCGCTGACAAAGAAGGGCAAGCTGCCGATGATATAGGCAGACGTCTTGGCTTCGCTCGAAACCGATTTGATCTTGGTTTTCATCTTTTTGCGGTCGCGCAAAACGCCCGACAAATTGCCAAGCGCCTCAGCGAGATTGCCGCCGGCCTTTTGCTGGATATTGATGACGATCGCAAAAAAACTGGCCTCTGGAAGGGGAACCCGCTCGACAATGCGGTCGACAGCCTCGCTGGCCAATAAGCCCATGGTCTGCGCCTCGACGATTTGCCGGAATTCGCCGCGCACCGGTTCGGCCGCCTCGGCCGCGATGACCCGCAGGCAATCCCCAAGCGGCATCCCCGCTTTCACGCCCCTGATGATGATATCGACCGCGTTTGGAAATTCATCGACAAATTTCTTCAAGCGCCTCTTGCGCAGGAAATTCAAGACCCAGGCGGGGAACCCGAACCCTCCGACGCCGGCCGCCGCCAAGACCACGAGCGGATTCGCGTTACAAAGAAGCATAATGCCGGCAGAAAATGCTGACAAAGCAAGCGAAGCCCCGATATATTTGTTGCGGCTCCATAAGAGTCCCGATTGGGCGATCCTCACCTCAAGAGATTGTCGTTTGCGTTTGCCGCGAGTCTCAATGTCCTTGAGGCTTTCCGCGATTTGCTTGCGGCGGCTCGCTGCATCGGCTTGAGTTTCGGCCGCGCGTTTCGGCCCCGTCGATCGCAACGCCGCCTGGCGTTTTTGGGCCTTCACTTCCCCGGACAAATAAGGGGAGAGGAAAACATGGACGATCCCGCCGGCCGCGAACATTGCAAGGCCGATGACCATCCATATATGCGGGTTCATCACAGCCTCCTCTTTTCCAGCTAGTTAAGATTGTCATTGAGTTCCGAGGCATCGAGTGCCCGGGCCAAACGCGCATCCTCGCCATAGTAGCGGGCCCGTTCCCAAAAACGCGGGCGGCCGATTCCCATCGACCGGTGGCGGCCCTTTAGGCGGCCGGACGCATCTTCCCCAGTGATCTCATAGAGCAACAGATCCTGCATGGTGACCACCTCACCCTCGAAACCCAGCACCTCGCTGATATGGGTGATTCGGCGCGAACCATCCCGCAGCCGCGCCGCTTGCACGATGACGTCGACTGAAGAGACGATCATTTCGCGGATCGTCCGGCTCGGGAGAGAGAAACCTCCCATGGTAATCATCGACTCGAGCCGGCTCAGAGCCTCGCGTGGAGAATTGGCATGCAACGTTCCCATGGACCCGTCGTGACCGGTGTTCATTGCTTGCAGCAGGTCGAACGCCTCCGGTCCGCGCACTTCGCCGACGATGATCCGTTCCGGCCGCATGCGCAGACAGTTTTTGACAAGATCGCGCATTGTGATCGAGCCGCTTCCTTCAAGGTTTGGCGGCCGTGTTTCAAGCCGGACCACATGCGGCTGCTGCAATTGCAGTTCCGCGGCATCCTCGCAGGTGATCACCCGTTCGTCGTGATCGATGTAATTGGTGATGCAGTTGAGGAGCGTCGTCTTGCCGGATCCCGTGCCACCAGAAATCAAAACATTGCAGCGCACTCTTCCGATGATTTTAAGAATTTCGCCCCCCTCGGGGGAAATTGCACCGAACCGCACAAGCTGATCGAGAGTCAGCTTGTCTTTGCGGAATTTGCGGATCGTGAGGACCGGCCCATCGATCGCCAGCGGAGGCGCAATGACGTTGACGCGCGAGCCGTCGATGAGACGCGCGTCGCAAATTGGCGAGGCTTCATCGACCCGGCGCCCGACCTGACTGACGATGCGCTGACAGATATTCATCAATTGCGCATTGTCGCGAAACCGAATGTTGGTCAATTGAATCTTGCCGCCAACTTCGATGAACGTCCGGGTCGCGCCGTTCACCATAATGTCGGCGATGTCGTCGCGTCCGAGCAGAGGTTCGAGGGGACCGTAGCCAAGGACATCGTTGCAGATATCGTCGATAAGATCTTGCTGTTCGCCAATCGAAAGAGCAACATTCTTGATCGCGACGATTTCATGAACGATGTCGCGAATTTCCTCACGGGCGTTGTCCGCATCGAGGCGCGACAATTGCGAGAGATCGATCGCCTCGACGAGGGCGCTGAAGATCATGCTTTTGGTGACATAATAATCGCTCGACCGCTGCGGTTCGAGAGCTGAGCTTGGATGCTGAGGCGGCGATGAAGGGGGAGCTTGCGCGACGCCCGCCGCAGTTGACGCAAGGCTTGACGTCACAGGACTTGGCATGAGGGAGCTTGGCGCCGCGGGACTAGCTACCGCGGGCGGGTCCGTGTTGCGGACATTTGAGGCTGAACGCTTGCCGAACATAAATCCCTCGTAGCGGTCTCGAAGCGGAGCCTCGCACCGTTGCCGCCAAAGTCACACGCTGCACCGCGTGAAAGCAGAACTATCGCCGTGATCCACAAAGCATGCACCGTTTTGCAAGCGGCAGCTTTGTCACTTCAGCGCGACGTGGCCGGTGCGGTACGGAGCCTCCGCGCAAACCTCACCATCAAAGGCTCAAGAAGGTTTCGTTTCGTTTTACGCGGTTCATTGCGATGGGTAATTTTGCACGCGAGGTCGCGAATCGTGTCCGCGGCTTTTCCCGCCGCCTCGACTTCGGCGATCATCTGCCCGTTGTTGGCCGCTGTGCCAAAGAGTTTGGGCTCGAAAGCAAGGACTCCCGCCGGCACGAGATCAACAGCTTTGGCAAAATCCGCAACGCTGATCTCGGGCCGCTTCGGAACTCCAACGCAGTTGAGGATCAACTTTGGATGACCGTCATGGGCACGCGCCGCGCGCAACATATCAAGCATGTTTTTTGTGTTGCGCAGATTGGCGAGATCTGGCGACGCAACGATGGCGATCTCATCGGCGTTGATCAAGGCCCGCCTCGCCCAAGCGGTCCAGAGATGCGGGATGTCCAAGATGACGCAAGGGGTGCTGGCGCGCAAAATGTCGATGAGCGAATCAAATGCTGTTTCAGGGAAATCATACATCCGGTCGAGCATCGCCGGGGCCGCCAGTATGCTCAGTTTTTCGCCGCATTTCGACAACAGCCGGTCGACGAAATTTTGATCGATGCGGTCTGGCGCGAAAACCGCCTCGGCGATTCCTTGCGCCGGGTCTTGATTGAAGTCGAGCCCGGCGGTGCCAAAGCCCAAATCCATATCGACGGCGACCGTTTGAATCCCGAGATCGCGGGCCACCGAAAAGGCGATGTTATGGGCGAGCGAGGACGCTCCGGTGCCGCCCTTGGCCCCCGTAATCGCGACGATCTTGCCGACCGGTGTAGCCCCCCCGCTCGTGTAAAGATGCGAGATGGCGCGGATAAAGTCGAGGACTTGAAATGGCGCGACGAGATATTCACTGATCCCGCGGGACATAAGCTCGCGATACAGCACGATGTCATTGGTCCGCCCGGCAATGACCACCTTGGTGCCGGGATCGCAGAATTCGGCGAGGGCTTCGAGATGCGTCAGAAGATCGCTCCGGCTGGCGGCTGTATCGAGCACGATGACATGCGGTGTCGCCGCGTCGCGGTAGACGTCCACCGCGGCGAGGGGACCACCCATCTGGACGCTCACATGCGCTCTTTCCATCCGCCGGTCGGCTGCCGCAGCCTCGATGATTTGCGCCGTCTCCGGAGATTCGCAGAAGGCGTGTAAGGAAATGCGGGGAAGCGGCGCGATCTGCGCGTGTTCGGGACCAGAGGTGCTCTTCATCAATTGGATCCAACTTCGCTGATGGAGGAATTGGTGATTTTCCAATTGGTGCTTGGGTCCTCGCCCTTACGAAGGCTCTCGATGGCGCGCACGCGCATCGCCGTGTCGGCCGGCGTTTCTCCTTGCGGCGCGACGAGATCGCGCGGATCGGCGACCTGCGCGGCGAAAGCGGTTTGATAGGCGCAGCCGAAGTTCCAATAGGGTTTGTTGCTCCAGTCCGCGACTGCGCCGCTGCCGACGGCGAGATCCCTTGGCCATTGGCCGCATTGATCGGCGACACGCGCCTTGAGACCAAGAAAACTCAGCCGGAGGGGCGCCACAAGATTGGGCCCGGCTGGGTAAGGAGAGACGATCACCTGCGCATGCGCTCCGAAACTTGCGAGAGCTGCGCGCACGGGACCCGCGGGGGGCGCCGCCCCGCTAGGGAAAGCTGGCGGCATGATCGTGATGGGACCGCGGCCAAATTTGCGATAGAGACTCGCATATTCCCGCAACTGCGCAGCGGACCGGCGATCGAACTGGCCCGTTACGGGTTCGACCAGAATTTCCAGCGTGCGCGGTTCCTCGCCGAGCACGATGGGGTGGCGGATTTTGTAATCGTCCTGCGGAATTGAGGACACGACCATGCGCTCCGTCGCGCCGCATCCCGTCAGCAGCAGCGCCACGCATAAAGATAAAAACCTTCGTGCCAGACCGCCAAATGAACGAGCGGGTTTGTAGACGCAGCTCGCGGAACGGATCATGATCAACATCGTGGGGTGTGCTTTCTCAATTCCCGCTTGCTCTCAGTCCTGAATGAAACCGACCGGCCCCTTGTAGTCGGTGATCGCTTGTGGATTGCCCGGCGAGGCATAAAGCTGGTTGACGCGGCCGAGCAACCAGGCCTGCGGATCGGTCGAATCGGTAAAGCCATCGGTCGGCCTGGCAATTTCATTTGGCTTCACTGGTTTGACGATATAGGGCGTGACGATGATCATGAGCTCGGTCTCCTGGCGCTGATAATCGCGCGAGCGGAACAGGGCGCCGAGAACCGGCAGGTCGAGGAGCACTGGAAGGCCATTGATGACCTGCCGCGACGTGGTCTGGAGAAGCCCCGCCGAGGCGATCGAACCGCCCGAGGGAATCTCGACCGTCGTCTCATTCTTGCGTGTAAGAAATCCAGGAACGAGCGTGCCAAACACGGTTGCCGCGGTTTGCGTATCTATCTCGGTCACCTCCGTGGCGAGGTGAAGCAGGATACGGCCCTCGGAGAGCACGATGGGAGAGAATCGCAAGGTGACGCCATAGTCCTTGAAGACAGCGCCGCCCGTGCAACTCACGGCCCCCGAGCCTGTGGCGGCGGCGCAGGTGGGAGCGCTCGGGATCGGCACTTCGCCGCCGACGGTCAGCTTCGCGCTTTCGCCCGACACGGCGGAAACCGCAGGCTCGGCAAGAATGCGCGACACCCCATACCTCTCGAAGGCTTGCAGGGTCGCGCTCAAAGTATTCTCAGGATTATGGGCCGAAAGCGCGGTCGTCGTTCCATCCACCGCCGTCGCAATCACGCCTTTGATGGCGAACGGATTATATTGGGTGAATGCGCCCCAACTCGCAGTCAGCGAACTCGTGGTGATTCCGAGCTGCTTGGCAATATCGCGGCTGATTTCCGCGACCGTGACCTTCAACATCACCTGGTCGCGGCCACGGATGGTCAGTGTATTGACGACCAAGCCATCCGCGCTCGCCCCCGGCGCGCCTGGCGCCCCCCCGCCATAGACCCGTTGCACGAACCCCTTAGCGATGTCACCGGCGCGGTGCGCCTCCTCGGCGGAATCGACGGTGCCGGTGAGGATGATCGTATCATTGACCGTCCGCGCGGTGATCGCCGAAGCCGGCATCGCGGCGCGCAGGATCTGTTGAAGCTCGCCGATGTCGCGGCCGATGCTGAGCTCGAGAGCAGCGATCTGACGGCCTTGCCTGTCCATGGCGAAGACGCTCGTTTGGCCGGATTCCATGCCGATGATGTAGAGTTTTCGCGGCGACCGCACGACCGCATTGGCCACCTTCGGATTGGCGACGAAGATCTCCGCCGCATCCTGGGGCAGTTCGACGATCTTAGATTTGCCAACGCCCATCGAAATCCGCTGTGGCCCGATGCCGGCGCTTGGCCAGGACGGCATCGGCTCTTGCGCATGAACCGCGCGAACCTGCCCTTGGACAAAGAGGAGACATGCCGCGGCCACGACCGGGATCAGGCGTTTCATCCGCGGGTTTCCATAACCATATGCTTCCTTATCGGCCTATTGCGTGGCCGGGTCCTTGCTCGCGCGACACCACTTGCTCAACGCGTTTTGTCTCGTCATGCACAACCCGTCCTGTCTCGATTGCCACACCGTTGCGGACGATGGTCAATCCATGGCTTTTGTTTTGATATTGCCCGTCGCCGGCATTCGCATCGGCCATGTCGCGGAGGACCAATGAGAGCTGGCCGATGCGCTGAGCTAGAATGACCATCTCGGCTTGCGAGGGCATGAGTTCCAAGGTTGCGGTTGCTCCTGTGATGACGTGATCTCCGTTTTTTTCTTGAACGTTCGGTCCGATTGCGAGAACACGGATATTGGTCAAGAGGATCTGGCTGGCATAGGAATTGGCGATGCCCTTCCGCGCGGCGTCTTCGTCATGATAAATGTGGATTACATCGACTCTGTTGTTAGGCAGAATAAACCCGCCAGCCGTGCTTGAACCTTGCGTGTCGATGTTGATCGCCACCGCGCGGTAGCCGGCCTTCAGCCGCGCGGCAAGGAAACCGCAATGAGAATCCTTGACCAAGCGCTCCCGCCGCATGGGGTCGCCCGGCGCGAAATTGGCACACGCAAAGGAGCCTCTGAGTTCATTGGCGCCGCCAGGCGAGACACTTTTGCGGATAAAACTGTTGGGGATGTGATCTTTTGGCCAAGGCTCCCAGCGCAGGCCGCTCTCGTCGACGGCATCGCCAGAATTGAATTCCTTGGCCGCGACCAGAACGTCGTCGGTCATAACGGGAGGTGGCGGTATCGCTGCGACCTCCGGCGGCTTCGAGCCGCTGGCCAGGATCGCGGCCCCAAGTCCGGCCAAAACGGCAACGCCGAGCACGGCGATACGGGCTGCTTTCATGTGAAGGGTCTGCCTATGTTATCCAGACCGTACCCTCTGAAAGAGCGCGGCTGGATTTCTCCCGGAGGCCAGATTTCACCATGCGAAAGCAAATTCTTGGTACAAAAAATGATTGCAATTTGTAATATGTTGAGAAAATCGCCCGGCCATATTGGAAAGGCAGGGGCGCATGCCGCCAGGTCTTCCCCGGCAACACGCGCAAGCTCTGAGTTCGGACGGATGTCTTTTTAAGATGCTGCGGGTTAGTAGGTCGCGCGCAACCCCGCATAGGCACCCAGTCCCGTCGTCAAAAAGCCGGTCGGATTCTGGTAACGCACATTGAAGAGATTATCGATGCGCCCGAACGCCGAAATGTTTTCGTTCACCTCGTAATTCGCCGCAAGATTGACGACCGTATAGCCTGGTGCGGTAAGCCGTTGAATCGAAAAATCGCGATTGCCGTCGATGAAGCTGCCAACAAACACGAGCGTCGTCGACAGGGTAAGCTTGGGCACCGGCTTCCAGGCCGCCTGCATGCTGAACTTGTTTCGCGGCCGCCGCAGGAGTTCGAGCTGCGTCATCTCGTCCGTGGCGATGGTCAAGGTGTAGTCCGTCCGGAAGTTCAGTTCGGGCGTGATCGCGAAGGACGCAAAGGATTCGCACCCATATGTCTTGACCCGGCCAACGTTGGTATAAGATGTGAAGGTCGCATTGGCATTG
>DATBPZ010000153.1:0-5871 GCA_036561105.1 Methylocella sp.
GCGACGTTGCGGCGCTTTCTCAGCTGGGGAGAAGCCCGAGAGATGATCAGTACAGGTATGGCGATTGGTTCTCACACACATGCGCACCCCGTGCTGAGTCAACTGGAACTGGAACAACAACGGCAGGAGTTGACTCAATCCCGCGCACTATTGAGAGGACAACTCGGCATCAAAGCCGACACGCTTGCATATCCAGTCGGCAACTCGAACAGCTTTTCAGATGAAACTCAGCGGGTAGCGCAAGAAGTGGGTTACCGCGCCGCTTTCTCATTTTACGGCGGAACGAATCTGCCAGGGATGACGCGACGCTACGATGTCAAGCGAATCGGCGTCGGATACCAAAGCTGGCCTCGATTCCAGGTCCAAGCAGCGATTTGTAAATTAACGGGGCGTTACTGCCCTTGATACGCTTGCCCAAAGGGGTAGTAGTGTGTGCCAACTCGAAGGGCATCACATGTTTTTACCAGACCGAAGCCTGCCCGTAATATCCCCTTCTGAGAGGCAACATTATCTCGGGCTGTGTAGATCCAGCCTGTACGATAGCCAGCCTTAAAATGGTCATCAATAATTCGCTTCAGGGTTTCAGGATAGATCCCATTCCCTCGCGCCCACTCAGCTGTAAAACAATGGTAGATCCAGAAGTGGCCACTTTCAACTGACACTGACATCCCAGCCTCCAAGATGAGATGCGTTCCAGACCGTTGGACCCAGGAGTAGTGTGCCAAGCTGCCGTCTAAAGCCGCCACGTAACAGAGATGACCACCATTAAGGCGCTGTAACCCTTCACTCGTTTCGAACGGTCCGATTTCTGAAAGGCAGTTAACTCTCTCGGACGCCAATATCTCCCAACTCCCATTCGCGAAAGGAATTACTGCTGCTGGTTTGTCCTGCTTCACTATTCGATATAGGCGCGTCCGTGCCAGGGTCACTCCCAGCCTGCTGCTGCACAGATTGACGGCTCTTCTTAGTAATCTAACCATATTTCATATTCAGTATTTAAAGTGGCTATAACCACTCTATCTGAGCTTAGGATGAAAGTGTAGTGCCCCGCCTATGGGCACGGCTCGATTCAATTCCTTGATCAAGAAGTCGTGGGTCGCTTAAAATCGCCATCCGATATTATGGTCGACGTGAACACCGAGCAAAGGCCCGACTTGACCCATGTGTTGCTGCGCCGCTGAACGGGTGACAACCAGATAGAGAGCAAATAGCATTCCTACCGCAGGCCATTCGAAGTGGTTGTGCGTGAAGAGAGCCGAAATGCAGAACATTATGACCACCGGAAGTCCGAATGGCGCGCCATAGCGGGCTATGGACAGCAGGAAGGCGGTGATCCAGATACCGCCCACGAGGCCAAGATCGGCCAACATCATGATAAACATGTTGTGGGGCCCATCTGGGGGCCCTCCTACGGTATCCGAACCACCGAGGCCGTTTCCGAAGAGTGGCGCGTTAAGGAACAAATCAATGCCTCTTTCAGCCAAATAAAGACGGTCTCTGTCATCGGCGGCTAAATTCAGACGGGAGCGCGTGTTGTCATCGAGATAGGGGAAGAGCGCGGATATGTCACCCCAGACGCTGGCGGCACAAGCGAGGACCAACGCGATAGATAAGAATTTAATGGTGAGCGAGACCAATCCAGCGAACAGAAGGGGACCCCTTTCACGCTGTTTTAGAGCCTCGGTGACCGCAACCGCCGTAGCCCATAGTACTATCCCTCCACGGCTGAATGTCACCGCGACGCCGGCCAGCGCGATCACGTACCACATATAGCGCACTGGCCTCCGAGCGAAGAACGCAACCAGCGGCAGCGCCAGGCAAATATAAGCTGCAGACTCGTTCGGGTCTTCAGCAAAGCCAGCGGCACGTCCCGGCACATGCGTATGGAAGGTGACCGGGAGAAGCTGCGGCAGGTAGTACTGGATGAGGTTGATTCCGGCGCTCATCGCGACCACCAGGCCGACGACCCGAATGACACGGTCCAGCCTCGTGCAAAGTGAAAAGATCACCAAGAACGAAATAGTCACGAGAACATATTCGCTATTGCTGATGAAAAGCTGGGTTCCTTCCTGCGTAAGCGGACTGAAAATTATGCGGGCTGCTTCCAGGAAACTTAATGCAAGAAGTGTAAACACGAATATTCTGTGCTGCCGAAGGACTTCGATGGCCGCGGCCGAGATAACCAAAATCGTGCCGGTAAAGGCGAGAATCAGCACGTAAAAAAAGGAGGGCCACAACGGAAATCCCCATACCTTCGGCAGGGCGAGTCCGAGATTCGTATACAAATACAAAAATGAAAAACATGCGAACGCCAAACAACAGCGATCCAGCATACCTGCGCTTGCTTGGCTCGGGGTTGCTGCTGATAGGCGATTCATTTCAACCGCCATCTCCCATCTCCTTGCTCCCATGCGCCGCTACGCTCGCCCGTGAGTAGCCTCAAACGCTTCATCCCACAGAGCAAGTACACGCTCCTTAGAAAACCTCTCCCGCACCGCTATGGCATGCTGGGCCATCTTCCTCCTTAGGGTCTCGTCATTCATCAGCTCTGCCAAAGCCTTCGCTAAAGCCGCCTGATCGCCCACCGGAACGAGCGCGCCGTTCACTCCTTGACAAACCATTTCGCGTGGTCCCGCGTCGCAATCGAAGCTCACAACCGGCACGCCAGCCGCCAGGGATTCGAGAAGCGCCATCGGAAAACCCTCAGATAAAGAGCTTAGCACGAAGAGTGACGCACGCTCGTACCAGTCCTTCATATTTCCTGCTTGGCCAGGAAGGAAAACTCGTTGCTCCAACCCAAGCGCGCGCACTTGGCTCTCTAGCGCGATGCGCTGAGAACCCTCGCCCAGAATGACGAGTCCCCAATCTTCAGCGATACCATGCAACCGGCCGAACGCTTCTATGAGGTGATTGAAGCCTTTTTCCGGCTCGAGGCGCCCGGCCGCAAGGACAAGCTTTAGGGAGGCCGCAGCAATTGCAGCAGGTGAAATTAAAGGCTCGCTTTCTGCCAAAGGCCATTCCACTGCGTTGGGTATCGTGATGAAACGGCGCGCGTAGGTATGGATCCTTAGCCACGTCGAAGCCATGTCGGTTTGCGCGATCACGATATCGAGCAGGCCATAAGCGTATTTGCGAGCGAGCGTCCAGCGCTGGTCTGTGTCGAAGTACGCCGGATAGCAGTGCTCGACGCCTACCTTGCATGATGGCAACCCAAGACCTGCTAATGCGACGAGTACGCTCGCCGTCGTCATCATCCCGATCGTCACATCCGGCTTTTGGTCGCGTATTATGGCGCGAATAGCGCGCAACCTGCGCAAATTGCCAAGGATCGCATCGACTATTCCCCGACTTTCCCGCGCAACGCCGAGGGCTGTGACCCTAACGGACGGATCAAGTGCGTAAAACGAAGCGTCAGCAGAAAGCGTCGCAATGGTTACCCGGCGTCCGGCCGCAATCCACAGGCGTGACAAATGCGCGGTCACCCGCTCGGCGCCGCCGGCGTTCATAGAATGGATCACGATGAGAATATGCATGTGTGGTCACTTGCGGGAGAACAGCCACAGGGCTAGAAAAGAGACAGCATGCATGAGCGCGGTTGCGAGTTGCGCACCACTGATCCCCAACACGGGGATCAGGAAAAAATTCCCAGCGAACTTGGCAGCCAGATTGATGCCGCCGATATAGATAAATTTCGAGTAGTCGTTCGAGATCGTGATTAGTTGCACTACAACGAGGGCCGCGAAATAGAATGGAAACTGCAGGACTCCCCATCGGAACACTTGCACAACGCCAGCCGTGTCTTCGGCGGTGAACGCACCGCGTTGGAAAAGGAGCCTGATCCCCCATGGCGCAATACCCCAAGCCGCAATGCCCACCGCAATACCGACCAGAAAAAGCGCCACCATCCAACGCGATGCGACGCGCTGCGCTGACGAATAGCTCGACGTATCCAACTCGCTCAACACGGGCAAGAGCGCGCGGGCGATCGCTGTCGCTCCGAGACCTATAAGAAGTGAATTCAGGCGGCTGGCGTAACCCAGCGTCGCAATTGCGCCGGGACCCAGCGGGGCCACCATAATCTGGTCCACTACTAAAGTTACGCTGGCCAGGCCTTGGCCAACGAGGAGGATACCGAATCCTCGCATCAAGCGGTGCCACGCCGACGACTGCCAGGAAAGGATAGGAAGCAGCAAACGTTCCCCCACAGGCTGCACGAGCAGCAGCAGAACGAGCTGAACGACAACCCCAGCAAGGGTCGCCCAGGCGAGTTGCGCCGACGAATGCGATTGAAATGCCCATAAGAGAACAAAAATGCAAAGCGCCGGCACGCCTTCAAGGAGCGTATTGGTCTGCCGATGTTGCGCCATCACATTGGCCGCAAGAAACCCCGCAACGATTCCAAAGGGCACAGTAAGTACCACGGGTAGAAGCATGCCCTTCGCTAGCGATGCCGTTTGGGGCGGCAACCCTGTGATCCCCCACGACAAGGCACAAAACATGGTGCCCCCAGCGACAAGGGCGATCACAAAGCCGGCGAGAAGCGTGCTGCCGAGAAACTCGCGCTTGAAGGCAATTGCCTCGTCTGCTGCATGCGGCTTCAAGCGGACCAGATACGGCACGAGTATGGTAATGGTAATGCCAGACAGAATCGAGGCAGGCAAATTGAGTAGATTTGTCAAATAGAGATACGCGTCTACGACCGGACTCGTTCCATAGGCCGCGGCAACTGCCATCTCTTTCGCCGCGCCGATGAATTTTGTTATTGTCACAAAAAGCGATACTGACAGCATGGCGTGCAGGATCTGCCCATGGTGCGGAGCATTGCGCCAGAACAAAAGTGCGGATCGTGCCGCCAGATATGGCGAAGATAGCTTCATTGCGTGGTGTGCGCTCGTATCGCGTTTTCGAGAACGCGATCATAGAATTCCACATATCGCGTAATGATTGCCCCGATCTCAAAATTTTCCATCACACGCTGGCGCGCTCGTGCACCATAGGACTGTCGCTCTCGCTCGGGCATCGAAAAAAAGCGGTCAATGGAATTCGCCAAGGCTCCGGCATCGCCGGGCGGCACGATGAATCCGGTGTCCCCGATAAGGAATGCCGTATCGCCGACATTGCTCGCGATACAAGGAACCGCCGAGGCCATGGCCTCGCCGACGACATTGGGGAAGCCCTCTCCGACAGATGGCAATACCAACGCATCGACTGCCGCCAGCAGCCGCGGGATGTCTTCGCGTATTCCCAGAAGAGAGACGGAGGATTGCAGCGCGCGTTCACTTAACCAGCGCGCAAGCGTCGCATTGCTGTCGTCTACATCTTGCCCGGCCAGCAAATAATGAACCTGCGTTCTTCGCTCGCGAAGTGTTACTGCAGCATCGATCAGCATACGATGCCCCTTTTGTACGTCGAAGCGGCCAATCATCGCAACGAGATGGACATCGTCAGGAACTCCGAACTCACGTCTGACACTTTCACGCATTTCAGCTGCGGGTTTGAAGCGGGAAAGGTCAAATCCGTTCGGCAAGACTTCCATCTTGTCGTTGGCATACCCAAAATGGATGTGGTTCAGACGGGCGATGTCGGCGCAGCACAGAATACGGTCAGGCATACGGCGCGACAGCATGGCGCAAGCACGCGCAATCATGACTGTTCGCAGCCGGTTATGACGGATAGAAAGATTGCTGTGACGGATCGACCACACAAGAGCCGGAGCTCCTGCCCAGCGCGCCGCCATACCACCGAGGAGATCAGCATGATACATCCAAGTCTGCACGATGTCAGGCTTCGACTCTTTGAGCATGTCCCGCAGTCGGAAGATCGGCCCTGGCGCCAGCGAACGGCGCGTCATGCCCAATGTCGAAACGGTTA
>DATBPZ010000154.1:0-56381 GCA_036561105.1 Methylocella sp.
GACAGCGGAAAATAACACTCAATCCGGCGCATTTGCGCCTCGGAGAGCAAAAACAAATCAGCCATGGCGAAGCCTCCTCGCCCCGCCTATGAATCAGCCGACTCACCTCAACGCAAGAACTTTAATGGGTCCTGAGCCTAAGTGATCGTGAGCGGGTGTCTCTCAACGCCCGCTTTCTGGGGGAAGTGGATGCGCGTTTTTCATGAGCAGGCATTCCGTCCTGCCCTAGCCACCCTCAACCAGATCTCCTCCAGCATCAAAATTTGGCAATCGAAATCCCATCGCAATCCTTGCCTTTAACAGTTTCATCATGAATCTGCCGGAGTGGCCGCGATAGTTGGGAACGTCACTGGCAAGAGCGCCGCTGGCGCGCCGATCTCTTGTCATGACCCGCATCTCGATTGCTGGCACGTCTGCCGGGAACCGGTGCCGGTACATCGACAGCCAATGTCCCTTTGTGAAATCGAGAAACATCGGGGAATTGCAGCATATCGCGACGAGGCGGCGGGTTGGCGACTCGGGCTTGAGGCGATACTCCTTGAGATGTTCTCGGCCGTGAACGCAGCGGACGCGATCCTTTCGATATAAAACAGTGGCCGTGCCGCCGTCCGGTTCGAGCACCGGCGGCGCGGCGGGAAGCTGCTCGAAGGCGCGCCCGGCTTCCTGACAGCTGGCGCAATAGCAAATGGCGCTTGTGATTGGTGTTCCCATGGCTTCGTATTCCACGCCGCCGCAAGCGCACCGAGATTTCAGGATGTTCATCGGCCTATCAGGCATCGCCAACTCCTTTTACCACGCCCTTGATTGCCGGCAGCAGCGCGCGCAGCTTGGCCGCGTTTGTTTCCGATAGCTCTGCCTCCAAGGCCGCATGTTCGGCGCGCCAAATAGGAATGGCGGCTGCAAGCGTTTCAAGCCCTGCCTTGGTCAATGAAAGGCGGCGCGCGCGATTGTCGTTCTTGTCCACACTGACTTTGACAAATCCTCGACGTTCCAGTGACTTTAACGCCGCCGTCAGCGTGGTGCGGTCCATGGCAAGGAACGTAGCAAGTTGTCCCAGCTTCATCGGTTCTGGAACATTCAGCGGCATCATCAATGAGAACTGACCGTTTGTAAGCCCGAGATGTTGAAACGCGCGATCAAAACGGCGCGCCAGCGTTCTGGCGGCTCGTTGGGTGGCCAAGCACAGGCAGGCTTGGCGAACCTCATGAACAACATCGAGGGGAATAGCGTTCGACATAATGCTATTATGTTGATATCAACGTTTATCGGGTCTGTCGAGCCCCTGGGTGACATCAATCATCCCAATAGGGCCGGAACGGTGAGAAGGTGAACGTCATGAGCGCAAACAACACGTATTTGGCTGTCTTCCTCGGCAGCAAAACCAGCCCAAAGGCATTGGCTTGGAACGCAATGCCAGAAGCCGAACGGGGAACAAAGGCGCAGGAAGGCATAGCTGCTTGGAAAGCGTGGGCTGAAAAACATCAAGCCGCGATTGTCGCCATGGGGGGGCCCCTTGGCAAAACCAAAAAGGTCACCCAACGCGGCGTCGAAGACGCGAGCAATGAGATGGGT
This sequence comes from Methylocella sp., assembly GCA_036561105.1. Classification (GTDB taxonomy): domain Bacteria; phylum Pseudomonadota; class Alphaproteobacteria; order Rhizobiales; family Beijerinckiaceae; genus Methylocapsa. Next base: position 1,573 of record DATBPZ010000154.1, read on the forward strand.
GCCTTTATGGTCGTGCGCGCCGATTCTCACGAAGCCGCCGCCAAGCTTTTTGAAAATCATCCGCATTTCACGATCTTCCCTGGCGAGACAGTGGAGATCATGCCTGTGCTGCCCATACCCGGCGGCTAGCTGGGAGCGGCTTCGGCCGTGCCAATCGCGGTTTTGCAGTCATTAGTCGATGCGAAGCCGCTGATCGCGGCAAGGCTTGACATAGGCCGTCTCATTATATAATAAACTAGTTATATAACTAAGGACGCAAAATGTTGAAGCTCGACGCTGTCTTTTCGGCGATGGCCGATCCGACCCGGAGGGCTATCCTCGCCCGTCTCGCCTTGGGTGAGGCGACAGTGCTGGAGCTGGCGGAGCCGTTCGAGATCACGCAGCCCGCCATTTCCCGGCATCTCAAGGTGCTCGAAGGAGCGGGGCTGATTGTCCGCCGGGTCGAAGGCACGAAGCGGCCATGCCGGCTAGCTCCCTCGGCCATTTCCGAGATCGACCAGTGGCTCAATGTTCTGCGTCAGGCCTTAACCGAGAATTACGACCGGCTCGACGACGTTTTGGCGGGGATGAAACCCAAGAAGCGAAAGCCACGAAGATGAGCAAACTGACACTGAAAGCCGAAGGCGATCGGCATATCGTCGTCACCCGCCGCTTCGCGGCCTCGCCCGAGGCCGTCTTTCGCGCCCATACCGAGCCGCAGCTGATCCAGAAATGGATGCTGGGACCGGCTGGCTGGTCGATGCCCCATCAACGATCTGCGGCCGGGCGGCAAATTCCGTTACGAGTGGGCGAACGACCAGGGGCAGGGCTTCCACATCACCGGCGAGTTCGTGGAACTGGTTCCGTTCAGCCGCATCATTCATATCGAGCGCATGCACTTGCCGGACCCGACGCCGGACAATCATGTCGTGACCACATTTGAGAAAGACAGATCAGGCACGTTGATGACGATGCGGATGACGCTGCCCGACGCCGCGACGCGGGCGGCAATGCTCGCGACCGGCATGGAGCACGGCATGGAAGCGAGCTACGTCCGTCTGGACGCCATGGGCTGAGCCTGCAAACCACTTCCACCCCAACACTGGAGTCACAACGATGCTCGATACACCGCAGATCATCCAGACCACGGCTCAGGCGGCGGCCACAATACATCTCACCGTTCAGCGCAGCGACATGATGAAGGTGTTCGGCCCCGCCGTTGGTGAACTGATGGCGGCCCTCGCCGCCCAAGGCGTGGAGCCGATCGGCGCGGTCTTCGCGCATCATCTCACGATGAGGCCGGACAGTTTCGATTTTGAATTGGGCGTGAAGGTCTCGGCGCCGGTTAAAGCGAGCGGACGCGTTAAGCCGGGCGAATTGCCAGCAGCGAAGGTGGCGCGCACTGTGTACAGCGGTCCCTACGAAGGCCTTCCGACCGCCTGGGGTGAGTTCGACACGTGGATGAAGGCGAACGGACACGAACAGGCCGCCGACTTGTGGGAGCTCTACTCAGTTGGTCCCCAATCGACGCCAAATCCGGCGGACTGGCGCACGGAGTTGAACCGTCCTCTCAAGAACTGACGCTGCGTCACGACGCTTCCGTTCAGTGCGGCGGCGCCTATCTGCTTCGCGCCGATGCGGAAATTTAAACCAAGACACAGATGGGGGGATACCTAGTCTTGGCGTAAAAATTGCTTTAAACTGTTGCGGTGCGTCATGTCCGGCCGAGGATTGGCGTGGCGCCAAACGGCGGGGCCGGATCAGCACGCATCTTGCTTCCTATCACCGCGTGCCGTCAGAGGACGCCGCATTCCCAGAGCCATGGATTGATCAAGCGTGACCATCTCCGCCGCCATCCATCACGTCACACACTATAAATACGACAGGCCCGTCGTCTTGGAGCCGCAGACCATCCGTCTGCGGCCCGCCCCACATTGCCGCACCAAAGTCCTCGCTTATTCGCTGAAGGTCACTCCCGCCGAGCATTTCGTGAATTGGCAGCAGGACCCGCATGGCAATTGGCAGGCGCGGTTCGTGTTTCCGGAAAAAGTGACGGAATTCAAGGTCGAAGTCGATCTCACCGCCGAACTTGCGGTGGTCAATCCGTTTGATTTTTTCATCGAGCCCTATGCCGAGCAATTCCCGTTCGCTTACGAACCCGAGTTGAAGGCGCAGCTTGCTCCCTATATCGAAACGGAAGTGCCTGGACCGCGCCTCGCGGCCTATCTCGCGGGCCTGCCCAAAGATCCCATCCATATTGTTACGTTTCTTGTGGATCTAAACACGGCGCTGCAAAAGGCCATCCGTTATGTGATCCGGATGGAGCCAGGGGTGCAAAGCCCGGAGGAGACCCTCGAACTTGAGTCTGGCTCCTGCCGCGATTCGGCCTGGACGCTTGTTCAGATCTTGCGCAATGTTGGCCTCGCCGCACGCTTCGTCTCGGGTTATCTCATTCAATTGCGGGCCGACATCGAGCCGGTGGACGGGCCGAAGGGCACGCAGGTCGATTTCACTGATCTGCATGCGTGGGCGGAAGTCTATATTCCGGGCGCTGGCTGGATCGGGATGGATGCCACGTCGGGCATGTTTTGCGGGGAGGGGCATATCCCGCTCTCGGCGACGCCGCATTATCGTTCCGCCGCACCCATTACGGGAATGGTCGAGCCGGCCAACGTCGATTTTCATTTCGACATGCGGGTAACCCGCGTCGGCGAGGCGCCGCGGATCACTTTGCCGTTTTCGGATGCAGCCTGGGCGAAACTCGACGCGCTGGGTGAGAAAGTCGATGCTGATCTTATCAAGAATGATGTCCGGCTGACGATGGGCGGCGAGCCAACGTTCGTCTCGATCGATGATTTCGAATCGGCGGAGTGGAACACCGCCGCTGTCGGACCGACCAAGCGCGTGCTGGCCGACAAATTGATCCGCCGCTTGCAGGCGCGCTTCGCTCCGGGCGGCATGCTGCATTATGGCCAAGGCAAATGGTATCCGGGCGAAAGCCTGCCGCGCTGGGGCTTTTCGCTCTATTGGCGGAAGGACGGCAAGCCGATGTGGAGGGATCCCTCGCTGGTCGCGGAAGTCACACGGACCGAGCCGGCTGGACCTGAAACATCCTCGATAGAGAGCGTGGCGCTGGGGGAGAAGCAAACGGTGCAGGCCGGGATTTTGGCGTCGAGCATCGCCGAGAAACTCGGAATTGACACAGGATTTATCTTGCCAGCCTTCGAAGACCCTGTGACATGGCTCGTGAAGGAAGCCAATCTGCCGGAAAACTCCGATTCGCTCGATCCAAAAATCGAGGATCCGGAAGAGTGCAGCCGGATGATCCGGACCTTTGCGCGGGGGCTAAAAAAGCCCGTCGGTTACGTCATGCCAATACAGCGCTGGAACGCGCAGGCGGATGCGCCGGCCGCCGCGGTGCGGCCACGCTGGCAAAGCGAAAAGTGGTCTTTGCGGCGCGGCAAGCTTTTTCTTGTTCCAGGCGACTCGCCAGTGGGGTACCGGCTGCCTCTGCCGTCATTGCCGTGGGTCCCCCCATCCTCCTATCCGTATATTGTCGCGCGGGACACATTTGAAGAAAGCGGCACCTTGCCAGACCTGGAGGAGATTGCGCACCACTTCGAACGCATGGCGTTGAAGCCAGAAGCAAGACCGGTGCGCAACGAGCAGGAGGAGATGGCACAGCATTACGAGCGGGTGTCGGAAGCACAGGACTCCAGACAAGCGCGCATCGAACAGGAGGTGATCGAGGGCGCGGTGCGCACGGCGCTTTCGGTCGAGCCGCGTGACGGTGTTCTTTGCGTTTTCATGCCGCCGGTCAAGACACTGGAAGACTATCTCGAACTTTTGGCGGCCGTCGAAACAAGCGTCGAGTCGGGCGGGATGCCCGTGCATATCGACGGTTATCCGCCGCCATTCGATTCTCGCGTCAATGTCATCAAGGTGACGCCCGATCCCGGCGTCATCGAAGTCAATGTGCATCCGGCCGAAAGCTGGCGGGCTCTGGTGGAGACGACAAGGGGCCTTTACGAGGATGCCCGTCAGGTCCGGCTTGGTGCCGACAAATTCATGACGGACGGGCGCCATACCGGAACCGGCGGCGGCAATCATGTCGTGCTGGGCGGCGGCACGCCCGCCGATTCCCCTGTGCTGCGGCGCCCCGACTTGCTTAAGAGCCTGGTGCTCTATTGGCAGCGGCATCCCTCGCTCTCTTATCTTTTCTCGGGACTCTTCATTGGGCCGACGAGCCAAGCGCCGCGCGTCGATGAGGCAAGGCACGATCAGCTCTATGAGCTCGAAATTGCGCTGGCCAGCACGCCCCGCGCCGGGGAAGCCGCGCCCTTGTGGCTCGTTGACCGCCTCTATCGCAACCTCCTCGTCGATGTCACAGGCAACACGCATCGCGCGGAAATTTGCATCGACAAATTGTATTCGCCGGATGGTCCAACGGGGCGGCTCGGCCTTGTCGAATTCCGGGCCTTTGAAATGCCGCCCGACGCGCGGATGAGTCTTGCGCAGCAATTGCTCCTGCGGGCGCTCGTCGCCTGGTTTTGGCAAGAACCCCAGCAAGGCGGACTGGTGCGCTGGGGAACCACATTGCATGATCGTTTCATGCTGCCGCATTTCGTCTGGGAGGATTTTCTTGGCATTCTCGCCGATCTCGGGCGGGCGGGCTATGTGTTCGATCCTGCTTGGTTTGAAGCGCAGTTTGAATTTCGGTTTCCTTTTTTCGGCGCGGTCGAACATGGCGGGGTCAAGCTCGAAGTGCGGCATGCGCTCGAACCCTGGCATGTGATGGGGGAGCAGGGGGCCGCGGGGGGAACCGTCCGCTATGTCGATTCCTCGGTGGAGCGGTTGCAAATCAAGGCGAACGGGTGGGTGCAGGGGCGCCATTTCGTCACTTGCAACGGGCGCCGCCTCCCCTTGACGACGACTGGAACGGCTGGTGAAGCCGTTGCCGGGGTTCGCTTCAAGGCCTGGCAACCCCCCAATGGCTTGCATCCCACGATACCGGTTCATGCGCCTTTGACCTTCGACATCGTCGATGGCTGGAACGGCCGCTCACTTGGCGGCTGCGTGTTCCATGTCGCGCATCCCGGTGGACGCCACTACGACACGTTTCCGGTGAACAATTTCGAGGCGGAGGCCCGCCGCCTGGCGCGGTTCCAAGACCATGGTCACACGCCGGGCGCGTTCGACGTGCCACCCGAGGAGCGTTCGGCGGACTTCCCGCTTACCCTCGATCTGCGCCGGCCTCTCATGTGAGATCCGAAAGCGCGTTGACCGGCGGCCACGGGACTAGCTTTTGCTGCTCGTCTCGCCGCTCCGCCACGCCATTTTCGTCATGTCACAAAACTCGCCAAAGCATCCGGCGGCGATGGCGCGGCGCATGTCCGACATCAGATCCTGATAATAGGCGAGATTGATTTCGGTCAGCAGCATCATGGCGAGAATTTCGCCCGCCTTGACGAGGTGATGCAGATAGGCGCGGGAATAGGTCCGCGCCGCCGCACTGGATGACAAAGAATCGACGGGTAAGGGATCGTCCGCGTGGCGGGCGTTGCGCAAATTCATCCGTCCCGCCCGAGTATAGGCAAGGCCATGGCGTCCAGCGCGGGTCGGCAGGACGCAATCGAACATGTCGATGCCCCGTCGCACGGCTTCGATGAGATCGCCGGGGGTGCCGACGCCCATGAGATAGCGAGGTTTTGCCACGGGCAGCCAGGGCAGCACGCAGGTGATCATGGCGAGCATGGTGGCTTGCGGTTCGCCGACGGCAAGGCCGCCCAGCGCATAGCCGTCAAACCGCATGTCCGCGAGCGCCTTGGCGCTGTCCACACGCAGGGATTCCACGTCGCCGCCCTGGACGATCCCGAACACGGCCCGGCCGGGCTTTTCGACGAACGCCGTTTTCGAGCGTTCTGCCCATTTCAGCGACAGGAGCATGGCCCGGCGCGCTTCGGCTTCAGGGCACGGAAGTTTGACGCATTCGTCGAACTGCATCTCGATGTCGGAGCCGAGCAAATCTTGAATCTGCATCGCCCGTTCCGGAGTTAGCCGATGATTGGCGCCGTCGATGTGGGACTGAAATGTGACCCCATCGTCGTCAAGCCTGCGGAGCTTGGCGAGCGACATGACCTGAAAGCCGCCCGAGTCGGTCAGGATCGGCCATGGCCAATTCATGAATTCATGCAGGCCGCCCAATGCCGCGATTCGCTCCGCGCCCGGCCGCAGCATGAGATGATAGGTGTTGGCGAGAACGACATCGGCGCCGAGATCCCTGACCCGCTCGGGATGCATCGCCTTGACGGTGGCCGCTGTGCCGACCGGCATGAAAGCCGGGGTGCGGATCGTGCCCCTGGGCGTTGAGATGGCACCTGTGCGCGCGTCCCCGTCAACACCCGTAATCTCAAAGCAGAAAGCCTCCGTCATACGGGTTTCTCCGCACCGGCTGGGAACAGCAAGCAGGCGTCGCCATAACTATAGAACCTATAGTGTTGCGCGATCGCGTGGGCGTAGGCGGCTTGCATAATAGGCAGACCCGAAAAGGCGGCAGCCAGCATGAACAGGGTCGATCGCGGTAGATGGAAATTGGTCAACAGCACATCAACCGCTCTGAACTTATACCCCGGCGTAATGAAGATCGACGTTTGGCCGGAAAACGATTCAATCTTTCCGCTCGCCGCCGCGGATTCAAGAATTCTGAGACACGTCGTTCCCACCGCGATGATGCGTCCGCTAGCAGCGCGCGCGCGGTTCAAAATATCGGCCGTCGCCTGCGTGACCTCGCCCCACTCGGAATGCATGGTGTGGCCGCTCGTATCGCTCGCCTTGACGGGCAGGAAAGTGCCCGCGCCCACATGCACTGTCACTCTTTGAAGGGTGACTCCCCGGCCTTCAAGCGCGGCAAGGAGCCGTGGCGTGAAATGAAGGCTGGCGGTCGGCGCCGCGACCGCGCCGGACTTTTCCGCGAAGAGAGTTTGGTAGTCTTGTTCGTCCCTTTGATCGGCGGGACGGCGGCTGGAAATATATGGGGGCAGGGGCATCTGCCCGATCCGTTCGATGGCCCTGTCGAGCGCTTCGCCCATGAGCGCGAATTTCAGCACAATTTCGCCGTCGCCGCCTTTTGAAGCCACCTCGGCGTCGAGAGTTTCCGCGCTATTTTCGGCGGTGAAGCGAATGGTTTCGCCGGTCTTGAGCTTCTTGCCCGGCCGCGCGAAGGCTCGCCAGGAGGCCTCGTCTTCACGCTCGATCAAGGTCGCTTCAATCTGGGCCGAGGCGAGGCCACGGACGCGGGCCCCGCGCAGCCGCGCCGGAATGACACGCGTATCGTTGACGACCAAGACGTCGCCAGGCCGGAATTCTTGCGGCAGATTGAGGATGGCGCGATCCTCGAAACGCGCCACGCGATCCGGCCGGACGATGAGGAGCCGGGCCGCATCGCGCGGCTCAGCTGGGCGTAAAGCAATACGTTCGGGGGGCAGATCGAAATCGAAGAGATCGACGCGCATGAGGAAAGCTTTTTGGCGATGTTCCGACGATCGCGCGATCTTCGGTTAGCGCCTGTGCCCTCACCGGAAAACCGCTCGCACCGCACTCAAGGCGGCACCGTGCCGGAAAGCTGCTTCAGCTGACCGTCGCGGAAATGATCTTGTCGGGATCACGGACGGGTTCGCCGCGCTTGATCTTATCGACATTTTCCATGCCCGATGTGACTTTTCCCCAGACAGTATATTGTTTGTCGAGAAAGCGGGCGTCGCCGAAACAAATAAAGAATTGCGAATTGGCGGAATTCGGGTCCTGGGCGCGGGCCATCGAGCAGGTGCCCCGCACATGCGGCTCGGCGCTGAACTCGGCTTTGAGATTGGGATATTTCGAGCCGCCCGTGCCCGTCCCATGCGGACAGCCGGTCTGCGCCATGAACCCCTCGATGACGCGATGAAAGACAACGCCGTCGTAGAATTTTTCTTCGGCCAGTTTTTTGATATGCGCGACATGGGCGGGCGCGAGATCGGGCCGCAGTGCGATGACGACCGTTCCTTGCGTCGTGTCCAATGTGAGCGTGTTCCCCGCCTCGGTCATTCTGGTCTCCCGGTTGAATTTTCTGGCCCTGCCATAGCCGATGCGCGGCCCGAGGTAAACCGCGCGAGAGGTTGCCATCCTTGGAGAGGGTCTGAAGTGGCGATGCTGACGCTTGAGAGCCAGGCTAACGCAGAGTCGCATGGCGAATTGGCGGGAGTCCGAGAGGCGTTGGTCCCGAGCTGAAAATAAAATTCCCGCGCGTCTGCTGGCTGACGCGCGGGAATGGGTTCTTATCGATTGGTCAAATCAATAAAATTTCGGACCTCTTTACCAGCACCCCAACATCACCGCGGTTGCGGTGATCAGGAACGCGGCAACCGGTTCGCATCTCAATGAAGTTGCTATTCAATTGTCATCCTGACCGTGTGATAACTATGCCGTTGCCGAAGCCTTGGCGCATCCCCCATCTGGGCCGTGACAATGTGTCCATTCGTGGCACGAAAAAGTCTTACGCACAGAACACAAGCGATTTCAAATGGATACAAGCGGGTCACGTTGGCTTAGCAGCAGCCGGAGTGCCTCACATTTTGTTACCGACTGTTTTAATCCGTAACCCAACACCCGCGCGCCTGCGGCCGTTTTTCAGCAAAGTCCCAGTCTTGATTATTTCTTGGCCGCGCCCGCCATTTGCATCTTGACGATCTTATCCGGGGCGGTCACGGTGCCATTGTCTTCCTTCGAGCCCTTCTTGATTTTGTCCACGACATCCATGCCGCCGATCACTTGGCCGACGACCGTGTATTTGTGGTTGAGGAAGGAAGCGTCGGCGAAGCAGATGAAGAATTGCGAATTGGCCGAATCCGGATCTTGCGAGCGGGCCATGCCGACGGTGCCGCGCTTGAAGGACTCGCCGGAAAATTCAGCCGGAATATCCGGCAGATCCGATTTGCCAGTACCGGTGCCGGTGGGATCTCCGGTTTGCGCCATGAATCCGTCGATCACCCGATGGAAGACGAGGCCATTATAGAAGCCTTTCTTGGTCAGGGTTTCGATTTGGGCCACATGCTTGGGCGCAAGATCGGGCCGCAGCAGGATCGTGATCCGGCCATCCTTGGTATCCAGATAAATCGTGTTCTTGAGGTCTTGTTTTTGCGTGTCTTGCTTTTGTGCGTCTTCAGCCTGGGCGGCGGAAACCGCGCTGGCTAACGCAGCACAGCCGGCCACCAAACCCAAAGCCAAGCCCGCGCCGATCATTCTCCGGTAAAACGTCATTCGGTTCAATCCTTTGCATTGGTAAAATTGAGAAACGAAGTCATCCCGCCGCTCTCCGGTTGCCGAGCGCTTGCGCGACGGCGGCGGGTACGAAGGCCGACACATCGCCGCCGAGCCCGGCGATCTGCCGCACCAATGTCGCGCTAATGTGACGAACCGGCGGCGAAGCGGCCAAAAACACCGTTTTGATGTCCGGCGCCATCACGGCGTTCATCGCCGCCATGCGCATCTCATCGTCAAGGTCGGTGCCATCGCGAAGGCCGCGCAGCAGCAGGCTCGCCCCGGCGGCGCGCGCGGCATCGATCGCGAGACCGGAAAACATCCGCACCGAAAGCTTGCACGCGGGAGCCCCGGCAAGGTCTTGGAACACGGCCTCAAGAAGCGACGCCCGCTCGGCGGTGCTGAACATGGGAGCCTTGCCGGGATGAGTGCCGATCGCCACGACGAGCGCGTCGCACAAAGCTCCGGCGCGTTCGATGATATCGACATGCCCGTTGGTCAGCGGGTCGAACGACCCCGCATAGAGTGCGACGCGGTGCATATTCTCTCCCTCGCCGGCTCGGCCAAATGGCCAAGCTTCAGTTCACGCCAAGCTTTTTCTGCAGGCTGGAGGAGGATGTCGTGTATTGGAACGTCAGCCGCTTGCCGGGATAGACATAATGATAGATTTTTTGCGCGGCCAGGGCGCCTTCGTGGAAGCCGCAAAGAATGAGTTTTAGCTTGCCCGGATAATGATTGATATCACCGATCGCGAAAATTCCCGGCACATTGGTCTCGAACGTTCCGGCATCGACCGGAATGAGATTTTCATGAAGGTTCAAACCCCATTCGGCGACCGGCCCGAGTTTCATCGTCAGGCCGAAAAACGGGATCAGCTTCTGACAGGCAATTTCCTCTGAGTCGCCACTCGCGGTCTTAAGGACCACCGAGGAGAGTTCGCCGTCCTCGCCAGACAGCGAGGAAATTTGGCCAACGCGCAAATCGATCTGTCCCGCGCCGACGAGGTCCCGCATTGCCTTGACCGAATGGGGGGCGCCGCGAAACTCATCGCGCCGGTGGACAAGGGTCAGACGCTTGGCAACAGGGTGCAGATTGAGAGTCCAATCGAGCGCCGAATCGCCGCCGCCGACGATGACTACATGCTGACCACGAAAGTCTTCCATCCGGCGTACGGCATAATGAACGGATTTGCCTTCGTAGTCGTCGATACCGGGGACGGGCGGTTTCTTGGGTTGGAACGAGCCTCCGCCCGCCGCGACAATCACGGCCTTGCATTCAAAATTTTGGCCGCCGCTGGCGCGAACCCGGAACAATGGCGTCTCAGCGGTCCCGAGAACTTCCAGGGACTCAACCATGTCCCCATAGTGAAATGTGGGATGAAAGGGCTCGATTTGCTCCAGCAAAGCGTCAACCAGTTCCTGCCCGGATATTTTGGGAAAGCCCGGAATGTCGTAGATCGGTTTTTCGGGATAAAGCTCGGCGCACTGGCCGCCGGGTTTCGGCAGAATATCGACCAGATGGGCTTTGATGTCGAGGAGACCGAGCTCGAAGACGGCGAAGAGACCGGCTGGCCCAGCACCAACAATGACGACATCGGTTTTTATGCTTTCACTCATTCCTTGCTCCGGACGTGTATCAATAAGAAGCCCCGCCTGGTGTGAGGCCAAAAAATGCGAATGCCGCAGGAAGACGGACGTTCAGTCCCCGCATTGCGCGATAATCTGTTAACCCTGCCGGTCTGGCGTGGTGACGATGAGCCCGTCGAGTTCCGGCGTGACCTTGATTTGACAGCAAAGCCGCGAGTTGGGTTGCACCTTATAGGCAAAGTCCAGCATATCTTCTTCCTGGTCGGACGCTTTGCCTGTCAACGCAACCCATTTTTCATCGACATAGACATGGCACGTCGCGCAGGCACAGCCACCGCCGCATTCGGCGGAGATCTCGGGAATGCCGTTGCGGATCGCGTTTTCCATGACCGTCGTGTCTTCTTGCGCCTCAATCGTCCGGGCTTCGCCGCTTGAGTCGATATAGGTGATTTTGACCATTGATCCTGGTTCCTTCGCCTCGCGGCGGACGAAAGGCTTTTTGCATGAGGGGAGGGGTCTAGTCTATATTTATGGTAGTTTCACTAATCAAGAGGGCGGGGGGAGGCAATGCCCTGGCCGCACTCGAGCCCTTACGGATGCCGGTGGATACAGGCGCAAGCTCCTGTTAACGCTACTGCATTGCCGAGGGTGCGCCGCCCGGCGAAATTCACTTTTTTCTGGACCATGACGGCAAACCGGCCGGTAAGCACCGCCTGGGCGGCAAACGGCGGGGCAAAGCGGCGGGCGATCCCCGCGTCTTGGATTAGGGCTCTATCCTCATTGAAATTAGAAAAGGTTGACTGGAACCTGAGAGGCGCGACGAGTAAGACATCACACCGCTCATACCCGCGTTGGATCGTGGAAGACAATGCCGCCCAATCCAGTAGCTTCCTCAGTATGTCTTGGCGAGATAATCCGCGATGGCCATCGCATCCGCGTCATTGATCGGGGCGTGATAGACCTTGATCATCTTCGTGATCTCGGCCACCCAGAACGCCTTGCCGCGATTCGGTGGTTGCGTGTTGATGTAATCAACCGAGTGGCACGTCACGCAGTTGTTCTGTGCCCGCTCGACGCCGGACTCTGGCCGCAAAGTGGAGCTCTCTTCGGGAAGCGTGTAAGTTAAATCCTTGGCGTAACTCACGCCCACCATTGTCAGAACGGCGGCCACATAGGCGGCATGCGAGGAAAGGAGTGGCATCCGCATGTTTGCGCTTTCCGCTCAGCCTGCCTGCACGCGCACAGTCTCAACGACGTTGCGCATGTAGCCGGTAGGGTTCCACAAAGGCGCCATCGGCTGTGACTGGCCGATGCGGTTGATCGCGCGCACCTTCAGCTCATGCTTGCCTGCCGGAAGCCGCACGGCGGTCTGCCATTCCCGGAACGAATATCGGCCAAGGTCCGGACCAAGCTTCGCCGCACTCCAGTTTTGCCCCTCATCGCTCGACAGCGAAACTTCCGTGATCCCGTAGCCGCCATCGAAGGCGATGCCCTTTATGAGTGTCTCGTTTTTGGCGTTGACCTTGGCGCCATCGGCTAGGTTTGTGATGAATGAGCGCACGTCGAAGCGCTCGATGGGAACGGTGGCGGCGGCGGCCTTGCCCGGTTCCGTGCAGGCGCAGTTATTGTCGGGGATGCGATAGGCGGTCTTCATCCAAAAACCATCGAAGACACTGTCGATTACGGTGATCTCGTTCAGGTGCTTTACCCAGTAGGTACCGTAGTAGCCCGGCACGACAAGTCGCACGGGGTAGCCGTTGAGCCAGGGCAGCTCCTCTCCGTTCATGGCGAAGGCGATCATGACCTCGTTATCCCTGGCGTGTTCAATGTCGAGGGCCTTGACGAAGTCCGGTGTCTCTGGAAGGACAGGTTTGTCGAGACCGTTGAAGGTGACCTGACGGCTGCCGGCCTGAACGCCGGCCTTATCGAGAATGGCCTTTAGCGGAACCCCACGCCAACGGGCATTGCCCATGGCGCCGCTTGCCAGCTGCCCGCCCGCGACACGAGGTTCAAAGAATCCGCGGCCGTTCCCAGAGCATTGATTGACGGCAACAATCTCGACCGGCTCAAAGCCGGTCTTGAGATCGCTCAAGGATAGCGACAGCTGACTGTCGACCTTGCCTTTCACCTCGATGCGGAATGCATCTGGATCAATGGAAAGCGGTATGTCGGCCAAATGGTAGCGCACGAAGAAGGCATCATTCGGGGTGACCACACCTTCGTTGAACACCGAAAACGGCGTCTCAAGCTGCGGCGGGCGCGAAGTCAGGCGGATGAGCGGCCGCTTACCAGGGTAGCGCACCAGGGACCGGTCACCATTGGCGAATGGAAGGCTTGTGGTGTCATCGGCATATGCGGCGAATGGCTGACTAAGTTTCGCCAGAGCGGCGCCGGCGAAGGCGCCTCCCGCTCCGCTGAGAAGGGATCGTTTGTTCATCATGATTTTCGTTTCCTCCCTCGCCCGCTGATTGAAGGAGACTTTTTTTGGAATTTGTACCCGCATTTTTCAACTCTGTCCAACCTGCAATCGAGGTTGTGTTCCAGCTTAAATTTTTGCGGGCTGGGTTGATGATATGTTGGCACAAGGCAATGGTGACGACGATAAGAGACAAGCATACCTAATAGGCGAATTTCACCGCGACGAATGTCACGGCCGCGATCCAAGCGGTCTCGAGCACCATCAAGGCGATCGGTCTCCACCCTACCGCCGCAAGATCCTTGAACGACGTCTTCATCCCCAGCGCTGCGATCGCGGTGACCAAGCACCAGCGGGACACTTCATTGGCCGCATCGCTCGCGACCTTGGGCAACAGTCCAAGGCTATTTAAGGCCACGAGGCCGGCGAAGCCGATCAAGAAAAGTGGAAGCTTCGCCTTTGTGCCGCCTTGCCTGCCCTTGCCTCTGCGGCCGACGATGAAGGCGATGGAGAAAACCACGGGCAGAAGCGTGGTGACCCGCAGAAGCTTGACGTAGGTTGCAACGTCCCCGGTCTGCGGCGAGATCGAATAGCCCGCGCCCACCACCTGGGCCACGTCATGGATGGTGCCTCCAAGGAAGATGCCGGCATGCACATGATCAAGGCCAACCACAGTCACGAACAACGGATAGGCGATCATGGCGATGGTGGACAGTACTGTCACCGTCACCACCGTGAGAATGGTATCCCTTTCGCTTTCGGTTGTGCGCGGCAAAACCGAAGCGATCGCAAGGGCCGCCGAGGCGCCGCAAATCCCGACCGCGCCGCCGGACAGCACGCCAAAAGAGCGGCCTAAACCTAGCCAGCGGGCCACGAAGGCACCGAGCGCAATGGTGCTGAGTATGCCACCCACCACGGTCGCGATCGGCATGCCTCCCAATTCGAGAATCTGCGTCGCCGTGATCCGGGCTCCCAGCAAAGCCACGCCGACCCGTAACACCGCCTTCGATGAGAATTCGATCCCCGCCACGCAGCGGCCTTCCTCGTGCAGGAAGTGAAAAGTCATCCCGAAGAGAAGGGCGAACAGCATGACCGGCGATCGGTACTGTTGCGATAACCATGTGGCGGCCAGGGCGATCGTCGCCGCCACCAGCAGGCCGGGATATATCCGGAAGAAAAATGCGCGCCACCCGGCCGGGAGCGGTTGCGCGGGCACTGCGAATGTCTCCGCCAAACCTTCCATTCCGCCGTAGGACTGAAAAATCGCGTGCGCGGAGGCGGTGTCCGTATCAAGATCGGTGTTCATGAGGTCTCGCTATTGCCCTATATCGTTGCGAACACGGCTCGAAATTAGGAGGGCCGGGCGGGCTCGATCCAAGGCCGTGCCAGCCACTCATGGCCCTTCAGCATTGCTTTCCAATAGACCGGCGGCAATATCCTCTCCTTTAGAAGCCAGGGAAGCCGTTGCGGCCGGGTTCCGTCGACCAGCCATTTGGGAAAGGTCGGAAGCAATTTGCCGCCGTAGCCAAATTCGGCGAAGACGATCTTGCCGCGCTCCACAGTCAACGGACATGATCCATACCCATCATAGGTGCAGTGCGGGGCCTTCCCGGCGAGAAAACACAGCACGTTTTCGGCCACAATCGGCGCTTGCTTGCGGGCCGCCGCGGCGGTCTTGGCGTTCGGCGCCGAGCAGGCATCTCCGAGTCCGAAAACATTGGCAAAACGCGGATGTTGCAATGTGTCTTGGTTAACCTCGATCCATCCTGCCTTGTCGGCTAAAGGACTGGCGCGGACAAAGTCCGGTGCGAGTTGCGGCGGACAGACGTGAATCATATCGAACTGGCGCGCGATCGTCTCTTTCTTGTCGTCCTTTGTTACCTCGAACCAAGCCGTTTTGGCGGGACCGTCGATCTTGACAAGGCGGCTATTGAAGTTGAGTGCCACGCCATATTTCTTGATGTATTCCATGAGCGCCGGAACATAATCCTTGACGCCGAAAAGCACGCCGCCCGCGTTGTGAAACTCGACGGTTGTATTTTTGAGAATGCCGTTGCGGAACCATTCATCGCAGGAGAGATAAAGCGCCTTCTGCGGAGCGCCCGCGCATTTGATCGGCAGCGGAGGCTGCGTGAACAGCGTGCGTCCGCCCCGGAACTCGCGCACGAGTTGCCAAGTGTAGGGCGCGAGGTCGAACCGGTAATTGGAAGTGACGCCATTTTTGCCGAGCGTTTCGGGGAGGCCTTCGACGGCTGCCCAATCAAGCTTGATGCCGGGCGCCGCGACCAGCGCGCGATAAGCAATTCTCTTCCCGTCCTCAAGAATAACTTCATTCGTCTCGGGGGCAAAAGCCGCAACGGCGGCGTTCACCCATTTCGCATGGCGAGGGATGAGGCCGGCTTCGTCTCTTTCGGTACTGGCGGCACGGAAAACGCCAGCCCCAACCAGCGTCCAGCCCGGCTGATAATAGTGTTTCGTTTGCGGCTCGATGACAACGATATCGAGATTTGGCTTGCGGCGGAGAAGGCTTGCAGCTGCGGCGATTCCGGCCGCCCCGCCCCCAACGATCACGACGTCATGAGTTGGATGGCCCGCTTGCGCTGGTGTGTCGGACATGATTCGCTCCCTGTTGGCCGTATTCTTTCCCAGCTGCCATCGATGCAGCCCGGGTTAATACTTGTGTCAAATGTTCCGGCGTCGCGCTTTATTGACGGCTTTTGGCGCAGGTTTTGATACCATCAGGCTGTAGGCGGGGCAGCGTCCAGCCAGCGCGGTGATCAAGGGAACAAGGCCGATCAGGCCAAGCCATTTCCATTCGCTTCCGGCAAATATGAGCATGGAAAGCAACGCGAGGCCAACAACGATACGGATCGCTCGGTCGATGGTACCGACATTCTCGGTCATGAGTCTCTCCTTCGATGTGTTTTTAAAGTAGGTTCACGGGTATCTTGAGATATGTGACGCCATTGTCCTCGGCGGGCGGAAGTTGTCCGGCCCGCATGTTGATTTGCACGGAAGGAATAATGAGCGCTGGCATTTTGAGCGTGGCATCGCGCGTCTTGCGAATCTCGACGAATTCTTCCTCGGCAACGCCATCGCGGATGAGAATATTGTGGGCTCGCTGCTCGGCGACCGTCGTCTCCCATCGATAGTCGGTGCGTCCGGGCGGCAAATAATCGTGGCACAAGAACAGGCGCGTTTCCGGCGGCATTGCGAAAATGATCTGGATCGACCGGTAAAGCTGGCCTGCGTCGCCGCCAGGAAAATCGCAGCGCGCCGTGCCGTAGTCGGGCATAAAAAGAGTGTCGCCGACGAAGGCGGCGTCACCGAAAATATAAGTCATGCACGCGGGCGTATGGCCGGGCGTATGAATCGCGCGGCCACGCAATCCGCCAAAGCCGATCACGGCGCCGTCGTCGAAGAGAGTATCGAACTGGCTGCCATCCTGACGAAAACCGGGGCCGGCGTTGAAGACCTTGCCGAAGACTTTCTGGACAATTGTGATATTGGCGCCAATCCCAATCCTGCCACCAAGACGCTCTTTCAAATAAGGGGCGGCCGTTACGTGATCGGCATGCGCATGCGTTTCCAAAATCCATTCGGTCTGCAAGTTGTTGCTCTCGACGAAGGCCGCGATCTTTTGCGCGGAAACCGCCGAAGTCCGACCGGACGCGGGATCGTAATCGAGAACTGGATCAATGATCGCGCAGGCCCTTGATTGCGGATCCTTAATCACATAGCTCACGGTATTCGTGGGTTCATCAAAGAACCCCTGGACCTTTGGTTGCATTGCCTCCTCCTTGCCACCTTCGTCACAAAACACAATTTTGTATCATATTCAAGTATTCATATGTTATGAAATGTTCGCGAGCCGCGGCAGGCGTGCATGGGAATCATAGTGTCCAGGCTTCTATCTAGCGCGCGGTCCCGATGGCAGGGAGGGGCGCTGGACATTGCGGGTCAAATCGTCCACCCCGAGATTTGCCGTCTGGAATGTATTCAATAAATACGATATATTTGCTGGCAGATGTGATTTCTTTCTAACTACAAAGCCGTGCCGTTAAATTCGATGCGGGCTTTCGAGGACAGGACATGGCGATCAAGCAGTCTAAGCCCCGCGACGCCCCGGCAAACTTTGAGTTAATGACCGATTGCGCGCGGCAAGCGAGCGAATTTCTCAAGGCGCTCTCGCATGAATCGCGTCTTTTGATTCTTTGCCACCTTTCCGATGGCGAGAAATCCGTGTCCGATCTCGAAGAGCTCTTGGACTTGCGGCAATCGACGGTATCGCAGCAACTCGCCCGCCTTCGTCTCGACGGTCTCGTCGAGACGAAGCGCGAGGGAAAGACAATATTTTACAGTTTGGCAAACGAGGACGTGCGGACGATTCTTAAGGCCATCTACAATGTCTTTTGTGGGAAGCCGAAACGTGGCGCGCGCTAGGCTTGACGCTCGGCCGCACCGCGATTCAACGCAACATTAGCGGTGATGTCCACCACCATGCCCGCCGCCACGCCCACCACCGTGGCCGCCGCCGCCACCGCCGCCGTGCCAGCCGCCGCCGCCACCGTGCCAGCCGCCACCATGCCAGCCGCCACCATGCCAGCCGCCGCCGTTCCAGCCTCTCCCACGCCAGCCGTAGCCTCCGCCCCAGCCATTCCAGCCGTAGCCTCCGCCCCAGCCATAGCCGTAACGCCACGGATAACCGCACCAGTACCAGCCAGGTCCCTGCCAGCCATTGCCGTACCAGCAGTAGTTGTAGCCACCCCAGAAATACTGGACTTTTTCCAACGGGAGGTCCTCGTTGGCCGCAACCCCCAAGTTGGCGTCCGGAAATGAGGCAGCTTGCGCAGTGCAAAATTCCGCACTGATTGCAATCGACGCCGCCGCGGCAGCGATGGTCATTAACCGGCGCATATGTATCTCCCTGAGTGTCTCTGCTTTACCGGGTTTTTTTTGACTCTTCCGTATCACTCCTGTCTGCGGATCATGTCTAAAACTTGGGTATCCCGGCAAAAAATCAATTGAACTCAATCAGAAAAAAGTGTTCGGACTGCTCACTTAGCTGCCATCTTCCGGGCGCGTTTGGCGAGGGTGCGCAGTCGCAAGGCGTTGAGCTTGATGAAGCCTGCCGCGTCGCGGTGATCATAAGCACTCGCGCCTTCCTCGAAGGTCACGAGATCTTGATCGTAGAGTGAGTAAACGCTGGAGCGGCCGACGACGAACGCCGAACCCTTGAACAGTTTCAGACGTACCCGGCCGGTGACGAATTCCTGACTGCGGTCGATCAATGCTTGCAGCATTTCGCGTTCCGGCGAAAACCAAAAGCCATTGTAGATGAGCTCGGCATATTTCGGCATGAACTCGTCCTTCAGATGCGCGGCGCCGCGATCGAGCGTGATCTGCTCGATGCCGCGATGCGCATAATAAAGGATCGTACCGCCGGGCGTCTCATACATGCCGCGTGATTTTATGCCGACGAAGCGGTTTTCGACGAGATCGAGACGCCCAATCCCATGCGTCCGGCCAAGCGCGTTCAAATGCGCGAGGAGAGTTGCGGGCGACATCGGCTTGCCATTGACGGCGACCGCATCTCCTCGCTCGAAATCGATTTCGACATATTCGGGCTCGTTCGGCGCATCCTCCGGATTGACGGTACGGGAATAAACATAGTCCGGCACCTCTTGCGCCGGGTCTTCCAGTACCTTGCCTTCCGAGGACACATGCAGAAGATTGGCGTCGACCGAGAAAGGCGCATCGCCGCGCTTGTCCTTGGCGATCGGAATCTGGTTTTGCTCGGCGAAAGCGATGAGCGCGCTGCGCGAGGTCAAATCCCATTCCCGCCAGGGAGCGATGACCTTGATGTCGGGCTCCAGCGCATAATAGGAAAGCTCAAAACGGACCTGATCGTTGCCCTTGCCGGTGGCGCCATGCGCCACTGCGTCGGCGCCCGTTTTGCGGGCAATCTCGATCTGCTTTTTCGCGATCAGTGGCCGCGCGATCGAGGTGCCGAGGAGATAGAGTCCCTCATATTGGGCATTGGCGCGAAACATTGGAAACACATAGTCGCGGACAAATTCCTCGCGCAGATCCTCGATGAAAATATGCTCCGGCTTGATGCCGAGCAGCAACGCCTTTTGGCGCGCCGGTTCCAACTCCTCGCCTTGACCAAGGTCAGCGGTGAAGGTCACCACCTCGCAGCCGTAATTTGTTTGCAGCCATTTGAGGATGATGGATGTATCGAGACCGCCTGAATAGGCGAGCACAACTCTTTTGACGTCTTTTGTTTTACCAGCCATTGAGAACTCGCGGGGGTTAAGAAGCCGCGCGACTATAGTGGCGATGGCGGGACACGCAAGTGCATCACCGCAGTTCGTCATGGCACGGCCTACCCGGCGCGATTTTAAAGCTTGCGCCAAGCTGGCGGCGCTGTCCGCCAAGGCGTCATGGTTAAGTGGCGTTTAAGCAATAAGCTCCAATCTTCTAATCGCATTGACCCCGGCTGCGGCTCCCGGGCGATTCGAAAGGATGAAACCCATGAATTCAAAATGTTTCGCGCGCAACATGGTGTGGGCGGCGGCGATCGCAGGCCTTGTCTCCTTCGTGGAACGCTCAGCAGCCGCGGATTATTGGGTGCCTTCGCCTGCCAGCGTCCCGGCTTTGCCCGACGAGAAAGTCGAATTCGCTTCCAATTGGTATGTTCGCGGCGATCTTGCCTATGCGCAAGAAACCTTTCCCAAAATAGCACCAGATTCGACATTCGCCGCATCGCCGTCCGTGCTCAACAGTTACAGCGCTGGAGTTGGAGGCGGTTATAAGATCAATGATTGGTTCCGGACAGACCTCATTCTCGATTACCGCTCAAAGGTTCAGGCGGCCGCGATCGGTCCATCGATCCGATGCATCACGGCCGTTGACACCTCGGGAACTGTTACCGCGACCGATATTTGTACCAGCCATCTGAACACCGAAATTCACCGCTGGGATCTCTTGGCGAATGGCTATGTCGATCTTGCCACCTGGGGCGGCGTCACTCCCTATATTGGCGCTGGCGCCGGTATCACTTGGTCGCGAAACTGGCAATCCGACACTTGGACAATGAGCAATGGTTTGCCTTATCAGGTCAGCACCAATGGATTCTTCTTCGATTTCGATCGCAGCCAAACGCGCATGCACTACCAATTCGCCTGGGCGCTCATGGCTGGTGTGGCGATCGCGATGACCGATCATGCGCAACTTGACGTCGGTTACCGTTTTCTTGATCTTGGAACGGTCTCCGGCTTTTCCGGTCTGACAGGCACGTCCGTGTCGCATAGGGTGTTGGTCAATGAACTGCGCGCCGGCGTTCGCTATATGATCGATTAAACCGCCCTTCGGCGTATGGTTGCAACGGGGGCGGAGGCGTGTAAGAGCTACATGCGTTCCCCGTGAGGATTAACGCTGCCGGATGCGGGGCCGGCCGCAATGGGATGGCTTTTATGCGGCGTCTGACCATCGAGGAGCCCTATTCCGCGGCGGCCTTGCTTAGCCGCCGTCTCGCGATCTTTGCGCTTGCTGTTGCGCTTGTGGGAATCGTGGGGGTTGGCCGCGGGCTTGATTTGCTGGCAGTCCTCGGCGGTTCCTTGCTTATCGCTTGCGCCGCGATACTGACAGCGATTTTGGCCTTCGTGGTCATTTGGCGCAGCGGCAGCAAGGGGGCTGGGCAAGCCTTTGCGGGGCTGCTGCTGGCCGCCTTGCTCCTCGCTTACCCGGCCTATCTCGTGCAACAAACCCTGCGGCTGCCGCCGCTTCCCGATGTTTCAACAGATCTTACAAATCCGCCGGATTTTTCGCTGTCGAGCGAGGCGTTGGCCGCCCGAGGGGGCGCGACACCGGCAAGCGTCCCCGTCGCGCGCCGTAAGATACAGCTCAAGGTCTATCCGCAAATCCAGCCAATTCTTCTCGATCTCGAAGCCCAGGATGCCTTCAATGCCGCCATTCAGGCAATGAAGGCAACGGGCTGGAAAATCGTTGATCAGAGGCCTCCGGGGGGACGTTCCGGCATCGCCCACATTGACGCGATCGCCAGCAGTTTCCTGCTCGGCTTTCCGACCGATGTCACATTGAGACTACGCCCGCTTGCCGGTCAAACGCGAATCGACATCCGGTCGGCGTCGCGCTTCGCGCCTTACGATTTTGGCGCCAATTCTCGCAATGTTGCCAATTTCGAGGCCGCGCTGACGGCCGTCGTCGATAAGAAATAAGCACTGCGAAATCACCAAACATTGTGCGGGCGGGCGTAACCTCGCCTAGGATGGGTGGTAATGCGCGGCAAGTGTCACTGCTGCGTCGGTTTTGACAAGCCCTCTCTCGACGAGATCCTCGAGATGCGCAAGAACCGAAAGCGCGGCGGCGAAAGTGAGCGCTGGATCGAGGCCTTGATAGATTTTCGCAACAATTGCCGGGATTGCGGTGTCTCCGGCCTCCAAGCGGGCGAGGATCGATTTTTCGCGCAGGCGGCGATGTTTGATAAGTGCCTGCACGAAACTGCGCGGCTGCCGGACCGGGCCGCCATGCCCAGGCCAATATATTTTGTCGTCACGCATCAAAAGTTTGGCGAGCGATGCCATGTAGTGACGCATCGCGCCGTCCGGCGGCACAACGACCGTGGTCGACCACGCCATCACATGGTCGCCAGAAAAGAGGGCGCTTTCTTGCGGCAAAGCGAACGCTCGATGGTTGGTCGCGTGGCCGGGTGTCTCGACGCAGATGAGGGAGAAATCTTTAAAATCAATCGTTTCTCCCTCGCACAGAACGGTGTCCGGGGTGTAGCTGGAATCATTGGCCGCATCGATGGGATGACCGGAAGGCTGGCGCGAAAAGCCGTGCGGCGGGCAGCCAAAAATTCGTGCTCCCGTCGCGGCTTGCAAAGCGTGCGCGCCGGGGGAATGATCCTTATGCGTGTGGGTAACGAAAATTGCTGTAACGGTCTCGCCGCGCAAGCCTGCGAGCATCGCCGCGAGATGTTCTGGATTGTCCGGCCCGGGGTCGATGATCGCCACCTTGCCGTCTCCTACGGCGTAGGTGCAGGTTCCCTTGAATGTCATCGGGCCGGGATTTCCCGCGATAATACGGCGGACCAGCGGCGAAACGCGAATAAGTTTTCCGGTTTCTCCAGTCACGGACCGGTCGAAGGGAATTTCCACAAGTTGTGCGGTTTCGGGGGGCTCAGTCATCATCGCCCGGTTGCTTGTCGCGGTCGCAATCCATCAATATAAAACAAAGATCCAAGGGCCAACCGCTATTTAGCCTGCAGCAATCAAGGGTCGAGGGTTGTCGCAGCTAGGGCGTTATGGCAGATAGGGGGCCTTGGGAGCCATAGGAGTCGCGCCGCAGAGTCAGGCCGAATCGGATCAAGGCTCAATGCGGGCGTGGCGGAACTGGTAGACGCGCTGGACTCAAAATCCAGTTCTGGTGACAGAGTGCCGGTTCGATTCCGGCCGCCCGCACCATAAATAAAATCAATATGTTAGCTGAGATAAAGATTTTTAAGGCTTCCCAGAAGTTGCGCTCTGCGAGCAAAACCGGCAATTTCGTTTCGGCATGTCAGGCGTCAAGGAGGCGGGACGTGGACAATCCCACGTTTGATTTTTCAAGCTAAGTTCAAGGCCGGCGCCGCTCACTCGTTTCTAGCGGCGTATTCCAATCAAAGCCCCGCAGGACCTTTCGGAGAACCGACCCCGGTACAAAAATCCCATGAAGGGCGCAACCATACGCTAATGTTAGTGGTCGCGTAACCTGCGAATGGGCCGCATATGCCGTGCACAATGTTGTTGAATCTTCGCCACGGCCCAAATCTTGGAGACTCGCTATTTGCATAGATTGTTCTCAATTCCGACGCCGTGTTGGGGGCGAAGCGGCCAGCCGCATTCGTCATCGCTGCCACGAGCGGTGACGAAACACTCGTTCCCCCTGTAGGGAGCCAGCTGCCGGGGGGCATCGCGCAGCCGAGACCGCAGGTAACCCACACGCCGGTAATCGGGTTAGCGTCAGCCGAAATGTCGGGTACAGCCCGCTGCGTTCCAACGATCGAGCGGATGCTATTTTGGTAAGCGGGCCTGGGAACGATTGCGCTCGATCCTCCGCCCCCCTCCGACCAGCTGGACTCGAAACGGAAAGCGCCGGTAGAGGGCAAGCGAGATGTGCTTGTCCCACCAACGGCGACAACATTCGCCGAGGTTGATGGCCAAGACACACCGGGCGCATCTCCCGTGGAAGCAAAATAGACGACTTTGGGTGTCGAAAAGTGAGTGTCGAAAGCCACCTGACCCGCGAATTCATCTCCTCCCCAGCTGTTCGAGACCTCGCCGCCGCCCGCGGCGGCCACCAGGCCGCTCGCCACGTCTTCGGCGAACAGAAGATCAGTCATGGAATTTGATGCAGCCTCAACCAGAATTACTTTTGCGTTTGGCGCCATCGCGTGAGCCATCTCGATGTCGAGTGCCTCTTCGAGCGCCCAGCCGGTATCGTTGGCCGGTTGAACGCGGGATGCGTAGACGACCTGGAAATTCGCAGCCGTAGGTGCCGGGAGACCGAATTGAGACGAAAATAACGTCAGGTCAGCCAAAGCCGAGGGGTTGTCGAAAGCGTCGACGATGGCGATGACCTTGCTGCCGCGGTTCGAAACCGTGGTGACTGTATTGGGATCACACCCGGGCGTCACAGCGACCAAGCCATAGATGCAGGCAAGGGAGGCTGGCGTTTCAAAAAAATATCCAGGGAAAGGCGGCCCAGCCAGGGGGCGGGCGACCGATGCCTGCGGCTTCATTGGTTCGTTCGGCACGAACACGCGGGTATTCGTGTGCGCACGTTTGCCTGCATCTCCCGGAGTGGGGATGCTCGACTGCGGGATGACAACATGGCCCCCGGTGCCTGGGGACGTCGGCCAAGGTCTTACGTTTGGAACACGGATTGCCCCAGCTGATGGCTGAAACGGCGTAGTGGCATTGTTGCTGACCTGGGCATGGGCCGTGCTAATTATCAGAAAAAGCCCGGCAAAAACCTTTGCTGAGTTCAAAAGCATGATCATTCACCTGTTTCAGTATGAACTGTAAAACAGCATTTTTCTATCGTCCCGTGAGCGCATTGCGCCTCGATGATGACCCGCGTTGCCTTCGCCATAATCAATAAAGTTTTTCATCAGGTCCAGAAGGTCCAGACCGCGCGGTATCTGGTTTTCGGAGATTAGGGGCATCCTCACACCCGTACGACGCACCCAATCGATGCAAATTCGCGTAAAATTTAGTATATTAAGTTTATAGAAAAGTTATTTATATGCCTTCGAATCGCGGGGGTCATGAGGCGCTGCTGCGACCCGCCATCTGCAACCAATCGCGCATATTCCATGTTCTGATGGATTCGCGAGCGGGCGCGGCACGGAATAGAGGAGGAGGGCGAGCTGAAAACATGGTCAGCATTGGGATTATCGGAGGCGGATTCAGCGGCGGCATCCTTGCGCTCCATTTGCTCCAGCATGGGGTGAAATCCGATGACATATTCGTCATCGATGATCGTCCCTCGATCGGCCTCGGGCAAGCCTATTCGGCAACGGCGCCATGGCACCTTCTCAATATCCGGGCTTCGGGGATGAGCCCCCTGCTTGACCGGCCGGATGCTTTCGTCAATTTTCTCGATAAACAAACAGATCTGCCACCCGAGCCAGGCGTTCCTCTCGGCGAGCGCTTCGTGCCTCGCCTGTTTTATGGCCGCTTCCTCCTTGATCTGATCGAAACAGCGAAAAGTCAGGGCCGCGGCCGCCCGCGCCTCACTCATCTTCGGGGACGGGCGGTTGCCGTCAAGCGAAACGCAGCGATCCCGCATGGATATGAGATTTTGCTAAAAGACGGCCGTTCTTTGCCGGCCAGCCAAGTTGTCCTCGCTCTCGGCAATCTGGCGCCCAGCAAGCCAAAAGGCATTCCCCCATGGTTTGTCGAGACGGACCGCTACATTGGCGATCCTTGGAACCCTGGCGCAATTTCCGCGATCGGGCAGGACGACCGCGTGCTGCTGATCGGCACGGGACTGACGACGGTTGACAGCATCCTTTCGCTCGCCGCCCAAGATCATCTTGGCCCGATGATCGCGATATCGCGGCACGGCTTATTGCCGAGGTCCCATAGCGACATAGGGGGTCAGTTTTGGCCTTCCTTTGCTAATCCAAGCGCCCCCAAGCCCGTCCGCGAACTGCTGATAAGGGTTCGCGATCAAGTGAAAGCCGCGGCAGCGGCCGGTGTAAGCTGGCAGGCGGTCATCAACCTCCTTCGTCCCACGACCCAAGATTTATGGCGCGAATTGCCCGAGGCCGAAAAAGCGCGATTCATCCGTCACATCCGGCCCTGGTGGGATGTCCATCGCCATCGCTTGGCGCCTGGCAAATGGCAGGAAATCCAAAAACTGATTGCCTCAGAGCAGCTGATCGTGAAGGCTGGCCGGATCGAGGGCTACCATCAGGCGGGAGACAAGATAGAAGCAGTGTTCCGGTCGAGGTCGCAAACTGGAAGTGTCCGCTTTGGCTTCGACGCGTTGATCAACTGCATGGGTCCAAATTACGACTTCGCAGCTTCGGATCAGCCTCTCCTCCGGCAAATGGTGGAGAGCGGCCTCATGCGTCCAAACCAGCACCGGCTCGGCTTGGACGTTGATATGGCCCGTGCCGTCGTGGATGGCGAGGGACGAGTTTTTGGGAATCTTTACGCCATGGGTCCCATGCTTCGCGGACAATTTTGGGAAATCAATGCCGTCCCGGAAATCGCCAAGCAGGCCCGCGATTTGGCTGGACTGCTGGCCGGGCCAAGACTGAGTGGCGCCGTAGGTCGATCAGGGTAAGTCGCATCGGTTTTCCGGCGTGTTACCATGAACCGCCCAGCGTTTCATGCGCACACGCTGAGGGCCAAAGCGTTCCTCAATGTGCGGCTGCCCGATTCACGGTCTCACTCTATGACGCGCCCAAGCGGCTGCAAGCACGACCGCCGCCGCCCCTGTAGCCCACAACCAGGATCCGAGAGCGGATGATACCCCGGCAGACCAGGCGGGCAAATCCGGGTCCAAGCTCATGATTTCGCCAGCGACCCAGCCCAGCATTGCCGCGCCTGCCCAAACCAGGGCGGGAAAACGGGTGAGAAGTCCAAGCACCAAGGTTGATCCGTAAACGATAAGTGGAATGGACAAGGCAAGGCCAACGAGAATTAGGACAGCTGATCCCTTTGCCGCGGCGGCGATGGCAACGGCATTGTCGAGCGACATCGCAACGTCCGCGACGACGATAATCCGCACCGAGGCCCAGATTGATTGGAGGGGCTCGATCTGTTTCGCCGAGTCTTCCTCCTCGACCAGCCGGATCGCGATCACGATCAAGATTGCTCCGCTGATGATTTTTACAAAACGCAAAGCGAGAACCTGCGCTACGGAAAGTGTAAAGATGACGCGCAGCGCGATCGCCGCGGTGGCACCCAGCCAGATCGCTAAGCGGCGTTGCCGTAATGGCAAAGATCGGCAGGCAAGGGCAATGACCACAGCGTTGTCGCCCGACAAGAGAACGTCAATCCAAACGATTTGAAGCAGGGGGACAAGGAAAGCCGTTGCATGGGGGACCATTTTTTGGGGCTAGGCTGGATTAAACCCGCCGTCGAGCGGCGGGAAGCGGATGAATTGGAAGTAACAAAATGTGGGACGATGTCGTATTGCTGGCCGAAAGAGTGTCTGGGCTGACAGGATGGGACCAGTGGATTTCGGTTCCTAGCGAATCTGCCGCCTTCGCCGCGACCTCCATAACCCAAATGGGTCTTGTTCATTTTGCCGCATCAGATGATTAATAATTTATTACGACATTATCTAATGCATTGATATTAATGATATTCTCGCTGACCATGAACGATATGTAATCAATAGTCTGATATTAATCACCTTTTCAAAAGGAGGATGCGATGGGCATTCTCATTGTGAGTGGCGTTCTTATTGGTTTCATTCTGGGGCAATTTTTCAAATTTTTTGTCCTTGTTCCCGCATTCGCGATTGCCCTCATGTTGGTTCTGACCAATCCAGCACATTTGGAGAGCGGCTTCTTTGGATGGTGTCTGCAAGCCGCTGCGGTGATCGTGAGCCTCCAAATTGGCTATGCCGTTGGGTTGTTCGGTCCCGCCTTCCATAAAAAGCCCAAATGTTCAAAAGAATTTTCCGGCGGCGGTCTCCCAGAGATGACACCAAGGCTCGTGAAGCGCTCCGAAAATGGTCGAAGAGCCGCGTGAACACCGTACAGCGGAAAATTCAGATTTGGCGTGGCCTAATGAGAGGGTCAAAATGAGCGGGCTCGAAAACTTTGGCTTTGCTGACAATATCAATATGCTGCGGCGTAACCTTGCCGAACTGCAAGAAATGGCGAGGCTTGGTGCCCGCATCCCGGGCGACGATCAGCGGATAGAGGCGATCAAGAGACTTCTTACGCGATGGCAAGTTTTTGCTTCGGCTTCTATTCCGGATGGCGTCGCTCCCAATTCTCTCATTGAGTCTGGTGGAGCCGGAGAGGGGAGAGTGCGATGTTAGGGGCCCGGCAGATGGGATGGTCTAGGGCTGGCCAAAGCCGGCTCTGGACGCCTAAGGCCCCTCGACAATACCGGCCAATAAGTTTGCCACCCCAGGGAATTGGACTCAGACCGTGACCTGGGCACCAAGCTCGACGACACGATCGGACGGGATTGAGAAGAAGTCGGTCGCGTTCGCCGCCTGTCTCGCCAGGGCGATAAAAAGCCGGTCCTGCCAAACGGGCATGTCCGAATTGGGGGCGGGTTTGATGGTCCAACGCCCCAGAAAAAACGACGTCGTCATGATGTCGAATTTCAAGCCAGCCTTGCGAAGCGAGGCGAGCGCGGCGGGGACACGTGGACTTTGCATGTAGCCATAATGCAGGATCACGCGAGTAAAATCCTCGGAAAGTTTCTCGATTTGATAGCGCTTGCTGGCCGGAACCCGCGGCGTATCCTCGGTCAGGACCGACAAAAGCCAAACGCGTTCGTGAAGGACCTTGTTGTGCTTGAGATTATGCATCAAGGCGGAAGGCGCGATCTCGGGCGAACTCGTGAGGAAGACTGCCGTCCCCTTCACCCGCATTGGTTTTGATTTTTCCAGCATACTAATAAGAGCGGGTGTCGGAATGGAATCACGACGGAATTTTTGCGTCAGAAGCTTAGTTCCGCGAACCCATGTCAACATCACAATCATCGCGCAGCCGCCAATCAGCAGAGGCACCCAGCCGCCATCAATGATCTTCATGAGATTGGCCGTGAGAAACGCGAGATCTATGGCAAGAAACCCGGAAACGAACACGGCCGCCAGCCAAACCGGCCAACGCCAGCACTGCCACACCACGACAAAAGCAAGCGAGGTGGTGGCAACCATCGTGCCGGTCACCGC
The DNA here is from genome assembly GCA_036561105.1 of Methylocella sp. Taxonomy (GTDB): domain Bacteria; phylum Pseudomonadota; class Alphaproteobacteria; order Rhizobiales; family Beijerinckiaceae; genus Methylocapsa. The sequence continues at coordinate 30,292 of DATBPZ010000154.1, forward strand.
GATTCCATAGGCGGAGGCCAGCGAACTCGAAGTTTTGAACACGAGTACGAGCACCAAAACGCCTATCAGCAGCAGGCGGTTGATGCGAGGGAGGAAGATCTGGCCTTCTTGCGTCTCGGACGTATGCAAAATGAGCATGCGCGGCAGCAAGCCGAGCTGAATCGCCTGGCGCACAAGAGAGAATGCGCCGGTAATGACCGCCTGACTGGCAATGACCGTCGCCGCCGTGGCAAGGATGACGAGGGGCAGAAGAGCCCATTTTGGCGCGAGCAGGAAAAACGGATTGTCAACCGCTGCCGGGTTGGCGAGAACCAGCGCCCCTTGCCCGAGATAGTTCAAGCTTAAAGCTGGAAGCACGAACAGAATCCACACGGTTTGAATCGGCGCGCGGCCAAAATGGCCCATGTCCGCGTAAAGCGCCTCGGCACCGGTGACCGCGAGAAAAACAGAGCCAAGCACGACAAAACCGAGCAGGCCGTGGCCGAATAGAAAATCCAACCCGAGGATGGGATTGAATGCGTGGAGAATGCGCGGCGCGTCGCCGATGTGGGACGCTCCTAATATTCCAATGACGAGGAAAAACACCGCCATGATGGGGCCAAAAAAGGCGGCGACGCGCGCGGTGCCGCGCCTTTGAGCCCAAAAGAGCGATACCAAGATAACAACGGTCGCGGGCATGATATAGGGCGAGAAAATCGGGGTGACGAGTTCGAGTCCCTCGATCGCTGAAAGCACCGAAATCGCTGGCGTGATGATCGCGTCGCCGGAAAACAGCGCCGCTCCTGCAACGCCAAGGAAAAACACTGGCGCCACGGCGTGACCTAGTGCCGATTGAGCGAGGGCCATCAGCGAGAGGATGCCGCCTTCGCCCCGATTGTCCGCATGCATCAGGAACAGCACATATTTCGCAGTCACAGTAAAGAACAGTGCCCAAACGAGCAGGGATACGGTTCCAATGACCCCGCTATCCGTCACCCCGGCGGCTTTGATGTGACTTAACGATTCTCGCAGCGCGTAGAGGGGGCTCGTGCCAATGTCACCGAACACGACGCCAAGGGAACCGAGGGCCAAGCCGGTGAAGGCGGTTTTTCGTGGAACGGCGGACTCCCCAGCCTCCTGTTGCACGGGCGCCGGAGAACCCTGCTGTTGCGCGATTTGTTGCCCCATTTTCAAAATATCCTTCGCAGTTGCCTTCCTGCGCCGTTTCATCGCGCGAAACAAGCTTGCTGCGGCGCAATATAACCGTTTGTTGGCAGATAGAGAAGGGCCGCCGCGCCAAGATTCAGCGTGGCCTAACGCGCGGTGGCCGGGAGTCGTTGCCCCTAATCTAGGGCAATGTCTCAATTTGAATTCGGCCTCGGGTGGGAAGCGGACGACGCGCCGCAATCAAATGTCAAACTCGGCCAACAATGGCCTAAGTCGGCAGTGAGTTCAGGAGTGGAAACTCATGGCAAAACACCGGATTTATACGACAAAATTCGCAAGCGTTTATCCTCTTTACGTCGCGAAAGCAGAGAAAAAGGGACGCACAAATGCAGAGGTCGATCAGGTCATTGCTTGGTTGACGGGCTATGGTCTGAAGGAGCTACAAACTAAACTGGGAAAACAGACCGACTTTGAAACATTTTTTGCAGAGGCCCCTAAACTCAATCCTTCGCGGGTCTTGATCAAGGGAGTGGTTTGCGGTGTCCGAGTGGAGGATATCAATGAGCCAACCATGCGCGAAATCCGCTACTTAGATAAGCTAATCGATGAGCTGGCGCGCGGAAAAACGATGGATAAAATTCTGCGAAAGAATTGATTCTGAGCGCTCGATCTCTATCCACTTGGCGTTCTTGGCGCGCCGTTGTCTCGGGTTTTGGCCGTTGCATAACGGATGCGATTGGCAGCGAACGGCAGCTAATGAAAACGCGGGCTGCCGCCCAGATCGGAATGGACGTCGATTCCAGGCAGTCGCATGTCCGCAACGGATCGCAAGCCGAAATTCAAACTGAGACATTGCCCAATCTAGGAGTGCTTGCCTTAAGAATAGCAACTTGTGCGAAACTTGCCGGACACGCGTTTGGACGTGATCATTTGTTGGACAAAATTAGAACATAATGTAATTTTTAATAATATTTTAATTCCATCAGGCGTCATTCTATCTCTACGAGACGGGTTTTATCTTCAATCAAAATGGCTGCGCGAATTGGAACAGTTGAGCTTATGACAATGATCGGACATGAGAAAGCAGAATCATCGTATAGTTGATGTAAACTGTTACCCATTTGGAGCATTGACAATCGACTGCAGTCTACAAAATACTAATGAATGTCTCCATCCAAAATCTACCCCCTTTCGTAAGCGTAATTTAAGCAAAGGTCATTTCCTAAGCCCTTTGGAGATCCGCATATTTGTTGAATAGACCGCTCAGTGGACGGTTGCATTGTCTATTAGAGCAGAAAGCAACGTTTCAACCTTGTAAATGAGAGTTTTACGAGAATGTTAGCTATTATGAGGATCATATCCCTTGCCGTCCTAACGGCAATTTCAGTTCCGGCGATGGCGGATCCGGCGCCCATGGGCTTGCCCGACTTCCCGATTGAAAAAACTTGTGGAATGTTTTCCGGACATCCCAGGCCGCTGGCTCTTTGTCAGGATGTTGAATCCCGGTATCGCGCCGAAGTGACAGCCTCCTGGACCCGCACCCCGGATCCTGGCCGGGAGCAATGCACGAAACTGGCAGGCCAGTCCGAGCGCGGAAAATATGAAGTGCTCGCGCGTTGTCTGCGTGCCGCAATCTCGGAAGCGGCTTGGAAAGACGCTGTAGGCACAATCAAACAATAAGAGAACCGGCTTCGATCAATTTTTAGATCGAATAATCATCGTCGAACGACCTCGTATTGTGCAGCCTTATGAAAACTTTGTCCTCGGGCTTTAGGCCTAAGTCTTTATAGGCATGCGCGGGAAGAGCGGCGTCGACCACGGCGTGATCATCCATGCGCGCCAGTTCGACATTCACCAAGGAGCCGGCAAAAGCGATATGGCTGATCCTTGCGGCGATGCCAGCGCCATCGGGATTCTCTCGTCTGATTTCGATGTCATGAGGCCGCACGAACGTCACGCCGTTGGCGTCATCCGACGGACTTATCGCAGCGGCACCATTGCCATTGGGCTTGCGTGCGTGGAAGAGATTATAACTGCCCAAGAACTTAAAGACGAACGGATTGGCCGGATTGTCATAAATCGTCTCCGGTGAAGCGAATTGCTCGATTCTTCCTTGATTCATGACAGCAACCCTGTCCGACACCTCAAGTGCTTCCTCCTGGTCATGGGTGACAAGGATAGTCGTCACATGGATCTTGCTATGCAGTTTGCGCAGCCAGCGGCGCAGTTCGCGGCGGACCGTCGCGTCGAGAGCACCAAAAGGTTCGTCGAGCAGAAGGACGCTCGGCTCGACCGCAAGTGCCCGGGCGAGCGCCACGCGCTGCCGCTGCCCGCCGGAGAGCTGCGCTGGGTAGCGATTGACGAAGTTCTGCAGCTGAACAAGATGTAAAAGTTCATCAACCTTGGCGTGGATTTCCGCTTCCTTTGGCCGGAGGCGCCAGGGCTTCGCGCGAAGGCCAAACGCGACATTTTCAAACACGCTTAGGTGCTTGAACAGTGCATAGTGCTGGAAGACAAAGCCGATCCGGCGTTTGCCGACCTCTTCGCTGGAAACATCGCGGCCATCGAACAGGACAGGACCGCTTCCGGGGTCAGCGGATTCCATGCCGGCGATCACCCGCAGCAGTGTCGTCTTACCACAGCCGCTTGGCCCGAGCAGCGAGACAAGTTCGCCAGTTCCAACCTTGAGGCTGACATTATCGAGCGCCTTGTATTGGTTGTACGTCTTGGTCACAGCGCTCACTTCGATGCTCATGGCTTTGCTACTCCCTCGGACTGTCGGGTTTTTGTGTTGGTTTGGCGCTCAACGATCGCCTGAACAATCAAGGTGACCACCGCCAGCAAGGCAAGCAATGATGCAACACTAAACGCTGCCTGGTTGTTGTATTCGTTCCAGAGTTTCTCGATGCGCAGCGGCATCGTGTCATTGGAATCGATGTGTCCAGAAACCACGGAAACGGCGCCGAATTCGCCGAATGTCCGCGCCGTGCATAGGATCACGCCGTAAAGTAACGCCCATTTCACGTTGGGCAAGGTGACTTTCCAGAAGGTTCGCCAGCCCGAGGCGCCGAGCGAAAGCGCGGCCACCTCTTCGTCAGTCCCCTGGGTCTCCATGAGCGGGATCAACGAGCGCGCGACGAATGGAAAAGTGACGAAGATCGATGCCAACGCGATCGCGAAGGGCGTGAAGATGATCCCCGTGTAGCTCTGGGTGAACTCGAAAGGCCACCAACCTTGTGTAAAGCCACGCCAATTCAGTGAAAAAATGTCTGGCCAAGTCAAATTGGGAGCCCAAGCGCCCAGCACGCCGCTCCGGCCAAGCAGCAGGACGAAAATGAGGCCCGCGATGACCGGCGACACCGAGAACGGCAAGTCGATCAGCGCAACCAAAAGGGTGCGCCCCTTGAAACGGAACTTTGTCACCGACCACGCGGCGGCCAGCCCAAAAACGATGTTGAGCGGAACAACGACTGCCGCGACTCCAATCGTGAGCCTGATCGAACTCCAGGTCTTCTCGGCCTGGCTGCGCGCTGTCGCCAGTTTGCGGCGCTCCGAGGGGCTTAACTGCGCGCCTTCGGGCGGGCTCTCCGCATGAAAAACGCTCACATAAGCGCTAACACCTTTTGAAAAGGCCTGGGCAAATACGTTCACCACGGGCAGCACGATGAAGAGCGTGAGAAAGGCGATTGTTATCCCGACGATGATCCGGCGGACGCGCGGCTCGGTTGGCGGAGCCGGCTTCCCGGAAGCCGTTATGACGAGATTTTTTGCCGGTGCTCCTGCCATGAACCAGTCCTTATCCTGAGTACGCGCCGGTGCGATAAGGTTCGCGCAGTCTACGGTGCGGTGCTATTTTCGTGGCGGCGCGCCCACCATTCGACGCCATTGATCGCGAGTAGTATGAGAAGCGAGAAGAAAAGCAAAACCACGCCTATCGCGGTCGCCTGAGCGTAGCGAAAATCATCCAGCTTCGTGACGATTTGCAAGGGCGCGATCTGCGACTTGCCTGGGATGTTTCCGGCGATGAAGATGACCGAACCATATTCCCCGAGCGCGCGTGCGAAGGCCAAGGCCAAGCCGCTGAGCCAGGCGGGAAAGATCTCAGGGAAGATCACGCGCCGCAAAATCGTCCATCGATTGGCTCCCAGACTCAACGCCGCATGTTCATATTCTGGGTCCCAATCGCGCAGAACCGGCTGCACCGTCCGCACCACAAATGGCAGGCCGACGAATATGAGGACGATGACGATACCTGTGTTCGTGGTCGAATAGGGAAAGTTCAGCCACGCAAATGCATCTTGCGCCAAAACCGGCCCGAATCCGGCGAGCCCCACCAGCCAGTTGATAAGTCCCGCGATGTGGTTGCCAAATCCCCCGATCCAACCATCCACCAGATAAAGTTGGCTGAAGGTCAGACCAGCGACGGCGGTCGGCAGGGCAAATGGAAAGTCGATCAGCGCGTCGAAAAACCGCCGGCCTGGGAATGGCTCGCGCACAAGCACCCAAGCGATGATCAAACCGAAGATGCCATTGACGATCGCGGCGATTGCCGACGCGGTGAAGGTGAGCTGGAAAGACGCCGCAACAATCGGGTCGGTGACGGTTTGCCAGAATTCGCTCCAGGTCAGCTCCGCCGTCTTGTAAACCAAGCCGGCGAGCGGAATCAGAACCAGAACCGACAAATAAAACAGGGTGTAGCCAAGAGTCAGCGGCAGCCCAGGAATGAGCCGCGAGGGAGGCCGCGACGAGCGGACCTGCTGGCCCGGGGGCAATCCTGGGGTGAGGCGTTCCGCCGTCGCGTTTCCTGTCATTTGGTGGCCGGCTTATATATTTGATCGAACAAAGCACCCTCGGCGAAAAATGCTTCATGCGCCTTCGTCCAGCCGCCAAAGGACTCATCAATGGTGAAGAGCGGAATCGGTGGCAAATCCTTGCTGTATTTCTTCAAGGCCTCGACGTCGCGCGGCCGGTAATGCAGCTGTCCTACCGCATCTTGCGCCTCGGATGTGTAGAGAAATTTTAAATAGGCTTCGGCGATGTCCCTTGTGCCCTTCTTGTCCACGACTTCATCGACAACGGCAACAGGCGGTTCGGCTAGGATGCTACTCGATGGGTAGACAATGTCGAATTTGTCCTTGCCGAATTCTTCTTGCGCAAGCCAAAGCTCATTTTCCCAGTTTATCAGCACGTCGCCAAGTTGTTTCTGGGCGAAGGTCACGGTTGCGCCGCGCGCTCCGGTGTCGAGCACGGGAACATGCTTGTTATAAAATGTTTCGATGACGGTGCGCGCATCGGCATTCTTATAGATGGGAAAATCCTTTGCCGTTCGTGCCGCCGCCTGGGATTCCTTCAGCCCCGTGACTGTAGAAAAATCATGCGTCTTCGCATGAGCGGTCACACCCCAGAGCGCGAGGAACGCCCAGCGCGCTGCCCCGCTTGTTTTGGGATTGGCGACGATCGCCTGCACGTCCGAACGCGTCAAATCCTTCCAATCCTTGATGTTTTTCGGGTTGCCCTTGCGCACGAGAAAGCCGATCGTCGAGGTGTAAGGCGCAGAATTATAGGGTAATTTCTCCTGCCAGCCGGGCTTGATCAGACCGGCGCGCTCGATCGCGGTGATATCCCAGCCGAGAGCCAAGGTGACGACATCGGCCTTGAGTCCGTCGATGACAGAACGCGCCTGTTTGCTCGATCCTCCATGCGACTGTTCGAAGGTGACACTCACGCCGGTGCGGGTCTTGTAGCGCTCGGCGAACAAACTATTGATATCTGAATAAAGCTCCCGCGTCGGGTCATAAGAAACATTAAGGATCTTCACCTCTTCGCTCATCGCTGGCAGCGGAGCGGCGGCAGCCAACAGACCCAAGCAGGAAATCAACAATCCGCCGCGAAGTGACCCGCGACCCTCAACGCTCAAGGACTTGACTGATGGCCAGGCGTGCATTGGCCGCACGGCCAAGGCAATCGCGGCCCTCATGTTTGGTACTAGAATTGACTTCAATGTCATAAGCGCATCCCATCCTGCTTTTTGAATTCCCTTACCTATTATCGGCGCCGACAATTACGCCGACATATGTTACTAATTCTATAGAAAAAGAGATTGTCAATAGCCGGAGCGGGGCATGAGCAGATTTGGCGGCGCGTCAGCGATGCTAAACTGGGCGGTCTGCCAGCGACCCCCCTGGGCAGGGCGCCACGCCTTCGCGACTCCGGCTATTTGCTTGGTTTATAAATCTGATCAAACAGAGCGCCATCAGCAAAGAAGGCTTCCTGTGCCTTTTCCCAACCCCCAAAAGTCTCGTCGATGCTGAAAAGAGGTATCGCTGGCAACTCCGGGCTATATTTCTTCAGAGCCTCGATATCGCGTGGCCTGTAATGCAATTGCGCCACGATCTCCTGTGCTTCCGGCGAGTAGAGAAATTTTAAATAAGCCTCCGCGGCATCGCGAGAGCCCTTTTTGTCAACCACGGCGTCAACTATGGCCACAGGCGGCTCGCACAGAATGCTGCTCGACGGATAAACGATTTCGAATTTGTCTTTGCCGAACTCGTTAAGTGCCAGCCAGAGCTCGTTTTCCCAATTCAACAAGACGTCGCCAATCTGCTTTTGTGCGAAGGTGACGGTCGAGCCCCGTGCCCCGCTATCGAGAACAGGCACGTTGTGCCTGTAGAAAGTCTCGATGACAGCGCGGGCGTCAGCGTTCTTATAGGCTGGGAAATCCTTCGCCGCCGCCTGGGATTCCCGCAGTCCAGCCGCCGTTGAGAGATCGTAGGTCTTGGCATTGGCCGTCGCGCCCCAAAGTGCCAGGAAAGCCCACCGCGCACCACCGCCCGTCTTGGGATTAGGCACGACCACTTGGACGTCGGGGCGAGTCAAATCTTTCCAATCCTTGATATTTTTTGGATTCCCCTTACGCACGAGAAAGCCGAACGTCGACGTATAAGGGGAGGAATTGTAAGGCAGCTTTTCCTGCCAGCCCGGTTTGATCAGCCCGGCGCGCTGGATTGCGTCAATATCCAAGGCAAGTGCCAAAGTAACGACGTCAGCTTGCAAGCCGTCGATCACCGAACGAGCTTGTTTGCTTGATCCCCCATGCGACTGCTCGAAACTCACACTCACACCGGTGCGGGCTTTGTAGCGCTCCGCGAACAAATTATTGATATCCGAATAGAGTTCTCTCGTGGGGTCGTAGGAAACATTGATGAGTTTAACTTCCTCGCTTATTGCTGGCTGCGGGATGGCGGCGCAAAATAAGCTCACGCACGAAATCCCCACTCCCGCCAAATAGGACCGGAGGCTAAAATTGCATGCACTCAATGCGAAACGCCGGCCCTGAGGTGCCGCGATGCTTTCTCTGTTTGCGGGAGAGGATTGCCATATCAAAGAAAACTGCGGTCTCATTACCGTAATCCGGTTCTATTAAATTAATTGGGTGATGCGGAAAAACCTCCGCTTATATCTACAAAGTCCATAGAATTAATAGTTCTCAATAGGTGTTGAGCAGTTCTATGGCAATGAGCGAGGGGAATTCGACGGTGATGGCGTGATGCGCCGCCGGCCGGAAGCCAAGAATCGAAGACCTGCCGACCGCCCGGAGCACGTCCGAGCGGCGATCCAGACCTGTGTGAGCCCGGCTTATGAGTCCGGATTTGCGCCCTTGGAGGCTTTTCTGCCGACCCCGGAATAGACAAAGCCGCGTTTTGCCATGTCGTCTGGATCGTAAATATTCCGGAGATCGACCATGACCGGCGCCGCGAGAGCTCCCTTGACACGATCGAGATCAAGCGCACGGAAGGCATCCCACTCTGTTACGATCACCAGCGCATCGGCTTTTTCGCAGCAGGAATAGGGATCGTAAAAAAAAGTGAGGTCGTCGAGCACGAGACGTGCCTGATCCATGCCTTCGGGATCAAAGGCATGAATCCGCGCTCCATTGTCCTGAAGCGCGGTGATAATGGAAATCGCTGGAGAATCCCGCATGTCGTCGGTGTTCGGCTTGAAGGTGAGTCCCAGGACAGCGATCGTCTTGCCGCGCACCGTGCCGCCGCAGGCCGCCAGCACTTTGCGGGCCATGGCGCGCTTTCGCTGATCGTTGACAGCGGCAACCTCCTCGACGATACGGACCGGGGTGCCATAATCCTGAGCCGTCTTGATAAGCGCATGGGTATCCTTGGGAAAGCAGGAGCCACCGTAACCGGGACCCGCATGCAAGAATTTCGAACCAATGCGCTTGTCGAGGCCGATTCCGCGCGCGACATCTTGCACATTGGCCCCGGTTTGCTCACAAAGGTCGGCGATTTCATTGATGAATGTGATTTTTGTCGCAAGAAAAGCGTTTGCGGCGTATTTTGTCAGCTCCGAGGTCCGGCGGCTCGTAAAGAGGAAGGGCGCCTGGTTCAAATAGAGCGGCCGGTAGATTTCCCGCATAACCGTTTCGGCGCGCGGGTCCTCAACGCCAATGACGATGCGGTCCGGTCGCTTGAAATCATCGATCGCGGCGCCTTCGCGGAGAAATTCCGGGTTGGATACAACCGCGAACTCGGCGTTCGGCCGGGTTTCGCGGATGATTCGTTCGACCTCGTCGCCGGTGCCCACGGGAACGGTCGATTTTGTCACGACCACGGTAAACCCCTCAAGGCCGGCGGCAATCGTCCGCGCGGCCTGGTAAACGAAAGAAAGATCGGCATGGCCATCACCGCGCCGCGACGGTGTGCCGACTGCGATGAAAACCGCTTGGGATGCAGCGACCGCGCTGGCAAGATCGGTCGAAAAGGAAAGTCTGTGTTGCCGCACATTGTTGCCGACAAGTTCTTGCAAGCCGGGTTCAAAGATCGGCATTTTTCCGGCTTTCAGGGCCTCGATTTTTTGCGCGTCGGTATCGATGCAAACAACCGTGTGACCGAAATCCGCGAGACACGCTCCCGACACGAGCCCTACATAACCGGAACCAATCATAGCAATGAGCATGCGTTTTCCTCAGGTGGCACCACAAACAAGCTGACATTCTGGCATAGCATGATCGGGACCGCGCTTGCACCCGCCAATGGTCGCGGTGACGGTCCAGTTTTTTCTCCTGGGCGGAGACCTTGGCCAGGGATCAAAATGCTGCAAATCGTCGCATATGAGCATTGGCCCCGCCGATTGCGCGTTAATGGGTTGCCCTTCAACCCCGCGAATTCCACTCGCGAAGTGGCTGTAACGAGGCAGGCTTCGTACAGTGGTTGGAAAAATGAGAAGGGTGCTTCCAAATGAGCGCCGTGCTTGCGCCCGATATCTGTGTCGTTGGCGGCGGCGCCGCGGGAGTCTCGCTTGCGCTTGAGGCGGCGGCCTTTGGCCTCTCCGTGGTGCTCATTGAAAAAAATGCGTTAGGGGGTGCCAGGCTGACGCATAGCCTTCCCCGCACTGCGCTGATAGTTGGGAGCCGTGGGGCCGCGGCGGAAACTGGCGCGGATGTGACGCCACTTTGGCCAGCCGCCGATTTCAGCCAGGCTCGCGCGCATCTTGCTTTGGCGGTGAAGGCGATCGCGCCAAATTATGCCCAAGCGCGACTTGAAGCCATGAATGTGCAGGTGATTCGCGCGGCGGGACGTTTCACGAGCCCCGGCACCTGCGAGGCGAGCGGCAACAAAATCAAGGCGCGACGTTTCGTCGTCGCGACAGGAGCCATTGGGAAAAGCGTGCCCGTTCCGGGGCTCGATCTTGTGCGGCCGCTCGACTACGCCTCACTTTGTGCTCTCGATCATCCGCCCGAGCAACTGATTGTCATCGGCGCCGATCCCGATGGACTGTCCCTCGCGCAAGCTATGCGTAGGTTCGGAAGCGATGTACTTGTTCTTTCAACTACCAAAGCATTTTCGCAGCAAGATGAAGAACTTGCAGCACCAGTGCGAGCCGGGTTCGCCCGCGATGGCATCGTCCTTCATGAAGCGATAAAAGTGTCGCGAATTGAACCGCGCGGCAATGGCGTTCGCGTCTTCATCTCGGCTGCCGGTCACGAAAAATCGATCTCGGGTTCGCACTTGTTGATTGCAGCTGGCCGTGCGCCCGTCGTCGAGGGCCTGGGGCTTGCCGAAGCGAAAGTACGGTACACTGCTGACGGGATCGAAACAGGGACCGGGCTTACGACAAGCAACCGGCGCATCCACGCCATCGGCTCGGTCACGAAGGGTGGGCGATACGACGGCTCGGCCGAACAGCATGCCAGTCTCGTAATACGTTTCATTCTCGGTCTGCCCGGCGGCCACTCCCGGTCAAAGGCGGCCACCCGCGTCATTCTGACCTCACCCCCGATAGCCAGCACGGGTCTATCGGAAGCGCAAGCACGGGAGGCATATCGCCAGATTCATGTGCTCCGTTGGCCTTTCGCCGAGACGGATCGGGGCCAAATTGAGCAACGGCCCTGCGGCCATGTCAAATTTATCGTTAGCCGCCGGGGGCTCATCCTCGGCGCCGGAATCACCGGCTGGGGGGCGGAGGAGTTGATCAACCTTTGTTCGCTTGCCATATCGAAGGGCATGACGGCCTGGGATATCGCCTCTATAATGGTTTCTTATCCGGCGCTCAGCGACGCGGTGCGGCGCGCGTGCATGACATTTCCAGCAAATAGGCTCAGCCGTTCGCTATCGCAGAGAGCCCTGGACGTCCTGCGTTGGTTTGGACAGGGGTTGCCATGAGTGATCTCGTGATGCCTCCGGGCAGCGGCGTCGCCGCGGCCAGTGAAGGTTTAGCCCGGAAAAGCCGCCGGCCTGTCCGCTTTGGACTGGCGACCCGGGTGCTTGTCCTCATCACGGCCTTCGTGATGACCGCGGCGGCAATGATTTATGTGCCAGCGATTTCCACTTTTCGTGACAATTGGCTGCGGACTCGCCTGAGCGCCGCCTATACGGCCGCGCTCGTGCTCGATATAGCCCCGCAGACCATGGTGCCCCCCGAATTGTCGCGCCAATTGCTGAATAGTGTGGGCGCCCGGATCATCGTTCTCAGTAAACATGGCACAAAGCGAATCCTCGCCGCGTCGGAGCTGCCGCGGAAGGTGGACGAGGTTTACGACTTGCGGGAACCGGCTTTTTTGGCGTCTCCCGGGGCATTCGCAACACTGACGGCGCCGCCGGGGCGCTTCATCACTGTCCTCGGTGAGGCGCCAATGGGAGGCGAATCGATCGGGATTACGATGGAGGAGGCGCCGCTGACGAAGGCCATGCGCGCTTATTCGCTCCGGCTTCTGATCGTGACTCTCATCATGTCGGCGGTCGTCGCGACCCTCGCCACGGTCGCGATACATTTCATGGTGCTACGCCCAGTACGGCGTCTCACCACAAGTATCGTCGATTTCGGTGCCGATCCGGAGAATGCGTCGCGGATTATCGTTCCTTCATGCGGCAACCATGAGATTGCCTATGCCGAAGAGGAACTCGCCATCATGCAGGATTCTTTGGCGAGTGAGCTAAAGGAGAAAAAGCATCTTGCGGCGCTCGGACTGGCGGTCGCGAAGATCAATCACGACATGCGGAATATGTTGGCCTCGGCCCAGCTCATCTCCGACCGGCTTGCGAATATTGACGATCCGCTTGTCCAACGACTGGCACCCAAGCTCGTTGCCACTCTTGATCGCGCCATCCGTTTTTGTCAGGCCACATTGACCTACGGCCGGGCCGTCGACGAGCCGCCCAAACCGGCGCGCTTTCCTATGCGTGCTCTGGTTGCTGACGTCATGGAAATGGTCGGATTAGAAGCACCCGGTGATATCGAATTCGTCAACGCAGTCCCTGCGGATTTTGATATCATCGCCGACCGGGAGCAGATGTTTCGTGTCCTCATGAATCTCATTCGTAATGGGGTCGAGGCGGTGGACGGCGCCAGGGTGGAGGGGCATGGGCCGGGACGAATACGGGTCCACGGCTGGTTGAACAACGGAGAAGCCCATATTGAAGTCGGCGATACGGGACCCGGCGTTCCGATCGGCGCGCGTGCGCAGCTCTTTACTCCATTCAGTTCCAGCCGCGCCGGTGGGTCTGGCCTCGGCCTCGTTATCGCGGCCGATCTCATACGCAGCAATGGCGGCACGATCATGCTCGCCGCCACGGACATTGGGGAGCGGGGCGCGAAGTTCCGGATTGTGTTGCCTCAAGCGGTCTCGGTGGGCGGCGCATAAGATGCGGTGCATGTGAAACCGTCCGATGTGAGATGCACCCTATTGCCAGAGCCTCTGCAAGCGGTTAAGTCTCGCGCGCATTCCTCGACAACGATTGCATGAGTGGCTTGCCAGCTAATTCGCGGTGGGTGTCGGTGAATGCCAAGCGCCCGTAGCTCAGCTGGATAGAGCACTAGACTACGAATCTAGGGGTCAGGAGTTCGAATCTCTTCGGGCGCGCCAATGTTATCAATGGCTTACTCTAAAGTGACCGTTTGAAAACAGCTCTCTAAAACGGTTTTTAAAACGGTGTTTTCGGCAAAATCGGCGGCGCCGGAGTTTAGGTATTGCTCAGCCGCTCGAGTTCCGGAACCAAGTCAATTGCCGTTTAGGGGCGCTTGAGATCCCAACTTTGCCAAGGTTGGGGTCGAGGGTTCGAATCCCTTCGCCCGCTCCATATTTTCATCAATGATAACTGAGAGTTACTGCGGCCATCCGGGGCTGCTTTTGCTTACACTGACTTCGATTTCCAAAATTGTAAGCACCCTGTAAGCAACCGAAAGCGAAGCCGCGGATATCAGAGCGCACTCTCGGCGGTGCAAAGGCGCTCCCATGACACGGCGCCCTCATTGCGCATCGCCGGTGTGTCAGCGATTTCGCACATTCGTTCGCGATGATGGGTTCGGCGGGCATTTGCGTCCTGATCAATGAGCCACGTTGTGCTGGTCCCGACGTTGAAGGCGCGGTTCCAAACGAGATTCTCCCTTCCAACGACGCCGGATACGATGAACGATATTTATTTGGATTCTACGACGCAAAATGCTTTAACGACGGTGTGACGCCAGACATATGGCTGAGGGGGGGTGATTGAACGTTATAACACCATCGGAATGATCAGGACCGATAGCGAAACTGCTTTTTGCGGCACCGCGGCTGCGGCACCTCGTGACCCCTATCAGGAAAACGGGCATGATCGACATTAAGCAGAAAGCTCTTGCCGGCAAGAAGGGGCTAGTCCTCGGCATCGCCAACGAACATTCACTCGCCTATGGGTGCGCTCAAGCGTTCTGCGCTCTAGGTGCCGAGCTCGCCATCACCTACCTCAACGATAAAACAAAGCCCTATGTAGAGCCGCTCGCGAGAGGGCTCGGGGCGCCGATCTTCCTTCCATGTGACGTGCGGGTGCATGGTCAGCTTGAAGCCGTGTTCGAAGCCATAAGTCAAACCTGGGGAAAACTCGATTTCGCACTCCATGCCATCGCCTTCGCCCCGAAGGAGGATCTGCATGGTCGGCTCGCAGACTGCTCCCACGATGGCTTCCTGCAGGCCATGGACATCTCGTGTCACTCGTTCGTTCGCATGGGGCGGCTGGCGGAGCCGCTGATGCGAGATGGTGGCGCTCTCTTCACGATGAGCTACTACGGCGCCGAGAAAGTCGTCGAGCATTACAACGTAATGGGGCCCGTCAAGGCCGCTTTGGAAAGCGCTGTGCGCTATCTCGCTTATGAGTTTGGGCCGAGCGGGATTCGCGTCCACGCCATCTCCCCGGGGCCGGTGAAGACGCGGGCTGCCTCCGGGATCGAGCACTTCGACGAACTGCTGGAACGTGCCGCCAAACGCGCACCAGAAAGACATCTCGTCAGCATCGAGGATGTCGGCGCGGCGACAGCTTTCCTTGCATCTGATTATGCTAAGCTGATCACCGGAGAAACGGTCTACGTCGATGGCGGATACCATATCCTCGGATAGTGCGAAGAGGTGGCGGACGCTTTGTTGACAATCGCGGTGCTTGCACGCGGGTTTGGCGCCGCTGCAGTGACTACCTCCGGGGGGCGGATGAAACTTCACTGCCAGCACTTGATATGTCTGAATATCAACGGACACTTCTGATCTAAAATGACACCAGCGGACACTTAGATTTAAAAAGACCAAAATCGCTGCGTCACACTGGCGATGTCGCCGTGGTGTGTCAGCCGATCGAGCATGCGGATAGCCTTGTCGAAAGCAGTGATCCGCTCCTGCAGTTGCCGCCAGGCAAATGAGCATGGGGCGGCCGGACCATCAGCGCGACGTCAGAGCGGTCGAGCACCAGAGTCTCGACCTTCCGATCGAATGGCAATCCCCGCATATCGCCTGGCAGAAGGCCGAAGGTATAAAGTATGCCTGACCATCGCGCGCTTTGAGGGAACGAAAGACGCGCCGAAAGTATTTTAGCCAGGCAACGCTTCTGTAATATCGAGAGATTGCCGCTTTGAACTGCTGTAAACAGGCCAAGGCGAGCTTCAATCAGGGCGATGACCTGGCGCCACTTTCGCGATCCAGGAAGCCTTCCGAGATGCTGATGGCCCATTGGACTTCTCGCCGCCCATGGGCAGAATAAATGAGGTCGGTGACGCCAGAAAAAATGATTGGCTTAAGTCACAAACCTCTCGTTCGCCTTGGGATCCAAGATTCTCACGACCGTTCATCGCAATGCCGTTGACCGAACGGCTCACGGGCAACTGCGAGGCTAAATTAATACAACTAAGCGATTATTAAAATCGACTCAGAGGTTTTCGCGACGAATAATCTTCGTAGAGCGCACTTCGCTGCGTTTCACTCTCATGCTTTCTTCAGCGCATGAATACCATAATACCTGGATTTTGCGGTAACTTTCAAATCACGGAGGTCATCATCGCGTCTCCGATTACCTGCGGCACGCTCGAAAGAGCCGCACAGATGGCAAGACGACGGTGGCCCGAATCTTCGTCAACTTGGCGAGCGGGCAGCGGGGGTTTGTTTGCCAATACGACATTGTTTGCTTCGATGAAATCGCCGGCGTCTCCTTCGATTCGAAGGACAGTGTGAACATTATGAAGTGATCCTTACGCGCGATAAGCGCCTTTGCCCGGACTATCATGCGAGACCATGCCACCTCCGAGGTTGAAGCGTGACCGCATCCGCTGCCACCGCTTGAGCCAGCCATAGGAGGATAGCCTTAGAATCACGAGCCGAAGGACTGTGCCGGTGCATCGAAAGAGCATTGAACCCTCCCTAAATCTCAAGTTTGGACGTCAGAATTTGAATACGGCCCGCAATAAGGCCTTGTTCCGCGAAAAATTGGTGAGGTCGAGGAAATTCGCGTTGCCGGCCGCGTGCCCTGCAATCTGGGTGGAGAAGGCGGCCGACAAGATGAATTCATTTGTGACCTGCATGTGCAACGTCGGACCCACATAGAGCGCATCTCTCGCCAAAGTGTTGAGCCCGAGCCCGTCGTAAGCACGGTAATATTCGAGCTCAGCCCCAAGTGACACTTTGGTCGTGATTCGATAGGTCAATGCCCCCAACAAGCCAAGCGTGGAAGCTCTCTTCCAATTCAGATCGCCGAAATTCCTCGCTATTTCCGGGGCGTAGATCGCATTGACCGCTGCGAACAAACGATTTGAAACGAGTTCGGTGTCAGTGATGATCCTGGTCTCCGCTTGGAAAGTCGTGGCCAGTTTCCCGGCGTCATCGACACGCGACCACTCCGGCACGACAGCGATCTGGAGACCTATCGGCGATCCTGGGCCACGCGCGATCAGAAGGTATCGGAAGGTGGACGACAGGCCGCCTAAATTGGCGCCGTGGAAGTCATCGAATCCCTCGACGTCGCTAATCGCATGGTAGACGCCTGCCGCACCCAACTCGATTTGAAAACTGTCGGTCGGATTATATTCGAGTTCTGCTTCCTGCTCGAGTGCAACGTACGAACCAGCCCGCTTCTGGAAATTGACCTTTGTCGTCAACTCAAGCTCGCGTTCGCCTACGTCACCTATGTCCGAACCAAACGTGAAGCCGAATATATATTTGGTTTCGAGTTCGCTGAACGAGTCCGGTGGCGGATCCTGCGCGCTCGCAAATGCCGGAAACACAACGAGCAATGCGGCGCTTACGCCGGTTATTGAAAAGGGGTTCAATCGGCCTCCGATTTAAATGGGGCAAGGCCCTGATATTGGCAAATAAAGCTGACCGGCTCTTTCTAATACTGATAAATCTCAAAGTAGGGATTATATTTTACGTTACACATATTCCAATATAGGAGCTACCCTAAAACAGTTTGCCCGCTGTTGAATGAAATTCATGGAGACTGTTGCTTTGATACCACTATTGTGGCCAGCATCCGGGCTAGAGTCCTTGGCCCTTTACTTGCCGCGTGTTCTGGCTCGTTTTTCGGTGATTGCATCCTAAATTTCCCAAAAAAGGCTCGATTTGAACTGACCGAATCGTCAGATTGGGCAGAATTCGTTTGTACGATAGTAGCAAAATGTTTGGGGCCGCTCGGCTTCGACTGAGCGCGATCTTGGCATATAGGTTTGGATGCGAGACAATAGCCAGTTATGTGTCAATGGAGCCTTTCTTTTAAGCCCAAGGCTGCCGACACAAAAGCTTCATGGGTGCAGCTCAATAGTAGAGCAGTAGCCTTCCAAGCTGTATACGAGGTTTCGCCAGCTGCAGTCTTTCCTCAAAAATGTTGGGCACGAAAACCGATGTGGCTCAATGGTTTGATTTGCACGCTTCTTGCCGGAGGATGGCTCGCGCTTTTTGGCGGGTCTACCCATGCGCAGGATGCCGTCGGCAACACGCCGATTGCAGTAAACGAAGCGCTGCCATCAAATCTTCAGCCCTCGATCGCCTCCGGTATTCCAGTGCTTGCTCAATTCAAGAAGGGGCTTTTCGATCTCGGCTACAATTTGCAGTTGAATTATACGGGCGAAGTGCTCGGCAATCCCACCGGCGGGGTCAAACAGGGCGCTACGAACGAAGGTCTGCTCAATATGTCGGTCGATGGTGATCTCGATAAAATCGCCGGGCTGAAGGGAGCAACATTCCACATCAACGCTTTTGTGATCCACGGCAGGGGTCTCACGACGTTTAACATTTTCGACATAGCGCCGCTCAGTGGCATTGAGGCGCGTCCTGCGACACGACTGTTCGAAGCCTGGGTCGAACAGCAGCTCTTTAACGGGCTTGTAGCGGTCCGGATCGGACAATTGTCGGCCGACACGGAATTCCTTATCAGCGAGTTCGCCGCGTTGTACATCGATGGCACCTTCGGCTGGCCTGATATTATGACCGCCGATCTCCCGAGCGGCGGTGGACCCAATTATCCGCTGGCAACGCCGGGCGTACGCCTCAAACTGACCCCAAACGATCAAACCACTCTTCTCGCCGCCTTGTTCAACGGTGATCCCTCCGGCGCGGGGTTTACTGGATTGGGACAGATCAAAGATCCGTCGGGGATAAATTTCCGCCTCAAGGACCCGCCCTTCCTGATTGGTGAGGCGCAATTCAGATATAATCAGGTGGCAGACTCGGCTGGCCTTGCTGGAACGATCAAGCTTGGCGTATGGCATCATTTCGGGAACTTCAGCGATCAGCTTATCGGCGCCAATGGCCTGCTGCTCCCCGATCCGTTGAGCGGAGGCAATGCGCTTGTCCATGGCGGCAATACGGGGGTCTATGGCGTAATCGATCAAATGATTTGGCGCCTGCGCGGAGACGACCCAAAAAAGGGTGTGGGGGTTTTCGCGCGAGCCTCCGCGGCTCCATCCGATCGCAACCGCATTGATTTCTATGCTGACGCGGGCGCCAATTTCATTGGATTTTGGGACAAGAGGCCCGATGATACGTTTGGGGTAGCGGCTTCCTATCAACGAATCTCGCCTCAAGCGAGAGAAAACGCTCTCAACGTCGCGCTCTTCACGTCTGGGCCCGTCGCGCTCCTCGACAACGAGGCCGGTTTCGAACTGACCTATCAGGCGCAGGTCGTCCCCGGCTTTCTCGTCCAGCCGGATTTCCAATATATCTTTCATCCGGGGGGCGGCGCGCTCAATCCGCTCAATCCCGCCGCGGGCCGCATTCCCAACGCCGCTGTCTTTGGCCTGCGCACTACGATCAAATTTTAGAGCATGATCCGCGCGCCGAAGGCCGGAATGGCAAGAAACTCGACCCCATGAAATGGCGCGAGATCATCGAAAGCGTTAACCAGGACGAAAATCTGGCGCCGAAATGGCTCGCTCCGATGACATCTGCCAGCCATCTGTTTCACGCATCGTGCTCAATATCGCCGCAGACCTCCTTACCGTATGATTTTGAACAAATCCATGCGGAGACCCCGATAGGCAGCGGCGTTCTTCAAGTGCACCGTGACAAAGTTTGTGGCCCGTTGCTAGTCAATCCCTCTTGGCTTTTTCGAGCAACTGATCGATCTCCGCATGGTGGTTGTCATGCGTATCAATAACCTGCCGCACGAGTGGCTTGACGACCGTTTGGCACCACCTTTTGGCTCGGGCAGTCTCGACTACCGTCCCCTCCGTGGCGAGACTTCTGAGTGCTTGCTGTGCTTCGCCTTTGGCGCGATCGGCTGTGGATTTCAGCAACGAACGGGTTTCAGTTTCGGTTAAGCCTGCGGTGACCTCCGCTTTGATATGCTGCGAGTAGTCGCGCATGGATCCCATCGGCCCGCTGGTTTCTTTGGCAAAGCCTGGGTCTGCGACGATGCAGAGAGCCACGCCTTGTTCAGCAAGGAAGGCTACGTAAAGCATCCGTGTCAGTATCCCAGAATCTTTCGCTATTGCTGGGGATGCAAACATGACCATCAGAAACATAACAGCGCGACCCAGCGTCTTCCTTTCATGCTTCAACACCATCGTCTGGTCCTTGCCAATTGATTTACAGTACCGCTTTCAATCGGATCATATCCATATGAGACGCGCGCCGAAACGACACGATCTCTCTTGTCCCGCCATTCTCGCCTCTCTATTCATTGGCTGCGTCGCGGTGCAGATTCTGCTTCGATAGAGTAATCACGTTGGGTGTGGGAATGTGTTTCCCGAAGCGCGCATAAAGCGCCGGCAAGACAAGCAACGTGAGCAGCGTCGCGCTGATCAAGCCGCCGATTACAACCGTTGCCAGGGGCTTTTGTACCTCAGCCCCGGTTCCCGTTGCTAACGCCATCGGCACAAAACCGAGTGAAGCGACAAGGGCCGTCATCATGACCGGCCGCAAACGGGTAACAGCGCCTTTAAAAATAGCCGGAAAGAACGGTGTTCCCCCCTCAATCAGCTGTTTGATGAATGTCAGCATCACGAGACCGTTGAGCACCGCCACTCCGGATAGCGCAATAAATCCGACTGCGGCCGACACAGAAAACGGCATGCCGCGCAGCCACAACGAAATGACACCGCCGGTAAGGGCAAGGGGGATGGCGCTGAACACGAGGATCGCGTCACGCGGGCTGCCGAGAGCGGTATAAAGCAGCAGGAAGATCAGGAAGAAGCAGCCAGGCACAACGATCATCAAGCGCTGCCGCGCGGTCTCGAGATTCTCGAATTGTCCGCCCCAAGTTAGCCAATAACCCGCCGGCAGTCGAACCCCTTGTGCGACCTTCTTCTGAACTTCGTCCACCAGCGAGGCGATATCACGGCCGCGCACATTCGCCGTGACCACGACGCGCCGCTTGCCATTTTCGCGTGAGATCTGATTTGGTCCCTCGGATAATTCAAACCGGGCAACCTGCTTTAGGAGAACAGCTGGCGCCCGCCCGGTTTGAGCCGACAGCGGCAATGGCACAGGCAGATTCTTCAGCGCTTCCATATTTTCGCGCACCTCGTCGTTGAGCCGGACGATGATTGGGAAACGCCGGTCACCTTCAAATATCATACCGGCGTCGCGCCCGCCGATTGCTGCGCCGATAACGTCTTGCACCGCGGACACACTGAGACCGAGGCGGGCAATCTCGGTTTTGTCGATCTTGATCTCAAGGAACGGCAGCCCCGTTACCTGCTCGACCTTGACGTCCTCGGCTCCCGTGGCTCCGCGCAATATGGCGGCAATTTGGTTTGCAACCCGCAACATCGGCTCGAACTCTTCGCCGAAGACCTTGATGGCAATATCGCCGCGCACACCCGCGATCAATTCGTTGAAGCGCATTTGGATCGGCTGCGAGAATTCGTAAGTATTGCCGGCCAAAGCTCCCACAGCCTCTTCGATCTGCAGTTGTAGCTCGATTTTAGTCAATTTCGGGTCAGGCCATTCCTCTCTCGGCTTCAACATGATCAATACGTCCGAGCTGTTGGGAGGCATCGGATCCATGGCCGCTTCGGCCGTGCCCGTTTTCGAAAACACGACTGCGACCTGTGGAAATCTGCGGATCACCTTCTCGATCATAAGCGTCATGGCTTGCGATTGGGAAAGCGACGTGCTCGGAATGCGCAAGGCATTCATGACGATGTTCTTCTCGTCGAGCGTCGGAATGAATTCTTGGCCGAGCCGGGTGGAGAGCAGCCCCGCTATGACGAACAAGACAACGGCACCTGTGATGAAAGTGAGCGGGCTTCGAATTGCACGTTTCAGGGCGGGCTCGTAGAGCGCCTTCATCCATCGAACGAAACGGTTCTCTTTTTCGTGAGCGCCTCCAGAAATGAAGATGGCAATCATCGCAGGCACGAAGGTCAACGAGAGAACGAAAGCAGAGGCAAGAGCTATGATGACAGTCAACGCCATGGGCGCAAACATCTTGCCTTCGATGCCAGAAAACGTAAGCAGCGGCACATAGACGAGAATGATGATCGCTTGGCCGAAGACGGATGGCTTGATCATCTCTTGAGCAGACCCGATTATCGTGCTGAGGGTCTCTGACTCGGTGAGCTGGCGTCCAAACGCGTGCTGGCGCTCGGCCAGGTGTCTTAGACTGTTTTCCGCGATGATGACGGCGCCATCAACGATGAGGCCAAAATCAAGCGCGCCGAGACTCATTAGGTTCGCGGTGATCTTGCCTTCGACCATTCCGGTCATTGTAAGCAGCATCGCAATCGGAATCACGAGGGCCGTAATCAGCGCAGCGCGAAAATTCCCGAGCAATAGGAAAAGCACGAGGATCACGAGGATGGCGCCTTCGGCCAGATTTTTGCTCACTGTCCTTATGGTCGCATCCACAAGGAGCGTGCGGTTCAAAACCGTGTTGGCTTCAATGCCTGGCGGAAGCGTCCTGTTAACCTCTTTCATCTTGGCGTCGACCATTGCGGATACGCTGCGGCTGTTGCCGCCGATCAGCATCATCGCCGTGCCGATGACGGTCTCCTCGCCATTCTCGCTGGCGCTTCCCGTGCGCAACTCCCGGCCGATTTTCACTTCGGCGATATCCCTCACCCGCACAGGTACTCCGCCTCGGGTCGCAACAACGACGTTGGCGATATCCTGCATGCTTTCCAAACGCCCGGCAGAGCGGACGACATAGGCTTCGCCATTGTCTTCAAGGTAGCGGGCGCCACGGTTCACATTGTTGTTTTCGATCGCCGTGGCGAGGTCCTCGAAGGAAAGGTCGAGCCCCATAAGCTTGGCTGGGTCCGGCTGGACGTGATACTGCTTCTGGAAGCCGCCGAGGGAGTCGACGAAAGCGACCCCCGGCACGGTCTTGAGCTGCGGACGAATGATCCAGTCCTGTACAGTGCGCAGATAGGCCGTTCGCTCGAGATCAGTATTGAGGCGCTCGCCCTCAGGAGTGACGTAACTCCCGTCGGTCTGCCAGCCGGCTTTGCCGTCGTCGACAACTGCACTATCCCCTGGCCGCTTATAGCGGACCGACCACATGTAAATCTCACCAAGCCCGGTTGTGACTGGTCCCATGCGTGGTTCGGCGCCCGGCGGCAGACTCGCCTTGGCCTCGGTCAGGCGTTCATTGAGCTGCTGACGGGCAAAGTAGATGTCGATCTTGTCGTCGAAGACAGCGGTGATCTGCGAAAAGCCATTGCGCGAAAACGACCACGTGTGGTCAAGCCCAGGGATTCCGGCGAGCGCGGTCTCGAGCGGATAAGTGACCTGCTTTTCGATATCATTGGGCGAAAGTGCAGGCGCCACCGTGTTGATTTGCACCTGGTTGTTGGTGATGTCCGGCACGGCGTCAATCGAAAGCTTGGTCATGGACCAGCCGCCGAACGAGGCAGCGGCAACGGTGAGCAGCACGACCAGCCAGCGCTGGTGAACTGAAAAGGCAAGAATACGCGCGATCATGATAAGGATTTCCTGGTGTTAATCGCCTTCTCCGGCTATGCCCTTGCCAAGCTCGGCCTTAAACAAGAATGTGTTTTTGACCGCGATCTGTTCGCCCGTGGAAAGGCCGGACGTGATTTCGACTGCTTGCTCATCAGACCTGCCAATCGTGACAGCACGTTTTTGAAACCCGTCAGCTGTTCGCACGAAGACCACCCGGCCACCGCCAATTGTCTGAAGCGCGACGCGGGGGACGAGGACATCCACAGACTCTTTCTTGATCACGATGCTGGCCGTCACGACCGCGCCGGGGCGCCAAATCATGTTCTTGTTGTCGAGGTGAGCGATCACACGAGCCGAGCGCGTATCCGGATGCACGAGCGGGCTGATGAATATGACTCGTCCGTCGCCGCGTTTGCCGCTGTCTTTGTCCGCTGGCAACCTTCACCTCCTGACCGTCCTCGACCATATCGAGATCGGCCGTCGGTACGGCCAGCTCAACCCAAACCACGGAGAGATCGGCGATGGTGTAGAGGTCGGGAGGATCGCCCTGGTTCCCAACCAATGAACCTACGTCCACTTTGCGTTCAATCACCCGCCCAGCGATCAAACAGCGGATTTGATATTCCCTGAGGGTTGAAGCGCCAGCGTTGGGTGCGCTTTCTTGCTTAGCCGCCTTCGCCACTTCAGCCGGATCGATGTTGAGTGCGGAAAGCTTCTGCTTGGCAAGGTCAAGTCTGAGCTCTGCCTCAAGAAATGTTTCGCGCGCCTGAAGATATTGCTGCTCGGCGGAGATCTTCTTAGCCCACAGAGTCTGCGCGCGCTCGAACAAAGTCTTCTTCAAATCGAAAAACACCGACGCGGTCAGATATTCGCTCTTGGCGTCTGCGACTTCGCGACTGTCGAGAACGGCCACTACTTCACCTCGGGTAACGGCATCTCCCAATCGTTTGCGCATCTGAGTGACCGTGCCTACCACCCTGCCTGGCACCCGGGCAACCCTATCCATGTCAAGGGTGATAGTACCCGGCACGACAAGCACCCGCGCAAGAACGCCTTTCTCGACAGGGGCAACCTCGATCCCTTGCGCGACGATCCGTTCGGGCGGCATGTCAATCGAGCCGTCCGGCGCCTTCTCCGCCGCACCCTTGCTCTCGGAAAGCATGGATGCATCCTTTGCTATGGCGGGTTCGGCTCGTGCTGAAGCCGTCTTCTCGAGCCCGGGTAGGTCTGTCCAGACCAATACACTTCGAGCCGCCGGAGACACTTGCAGAACCGCCACGCCAAATACGACCGCTATGGCCAGAGAGGCCACGAAAATCCGGTTCATTTGAAACTTCTCGTCTGGCGCCGTGCCTCTATTGCGCCCTATGCACACTGCGCCAGCCATACCCCGGCCGAGTGCGATTAAAGCGAGTGGATGCGCGCATGCGCGCCAGTGGAGCGCGGGCGGCGAACGTCACCACCATTGCAGTGACGTCCAAATCAGGCGCGGGGTGGTCTGTGAAGGGGAGCTGGCTCGAGAGACGCGAACGAGTTGACGCCCGTTGAATAGCAGGCTCGGCTTGTGTCGAAAGCGGGTATCACGACTGCATTGTCGGAGCGAACCAGCTGATGATGCTCAAAATGCATGTGGCAGACAAGGGCATGGCCGGAAAGATCCGCCGGGCCTCGTTCGTTAGCGGCGGATGACACGGAGGCGGCGAATGACAAGGAAATTGGGCTCGTGTCTTCATCGCGCATGAGTCCGTTCGGCATTCCGGGAATCGGAACAACAAGCGCAACTGCGACGACAAAAGCAACACACCACCCGCTCAGCACACGCCGAGCACGAATCATCTTTTTGGATCTAGCCATTCGGAAACCAATCATAATTCTATATATAGTAATTCGCTGATTTGGAGTAAAGATCCATTGGTTTTTGGGCCATTACCGGTAAGAACGTCGAGAGGATGAAGCATGTGGTGGCCTTGCTGCAAGGCTCAAGGGAAGGCTAGATGTTGATGCAAAATTGCGGCAAGAGCTTCTGCAAGGGTGACTCTGAGGTGCGACCCGTTTGTCGCGATGGAATCTTCGCCGCGACGTTCGGGTCAAATCGGCGCTAAAGAACCTTCATCCCTACTACGACGTGATCCGCCCCCGTGCCAGCGTCGGAGCTACAAAGCCTTCAGGGCATCGCCCTGCAGGCATGGTGTGAATTCGTCGCAGCGGCATGAGCCCGACGTGCCAGGAGATTTGTTAAGTGCTCCATTTGGCAATGTGCCGGAGTCAAAATCGAGCCTGACTTGCAAAAAAAAGCCGGGCAACTTCTTTAAGGACCGGCTCTAGAATTGCTTGTTAGTCAATTCAATACGTCGCGCGCAACCCCGCATAGGCACCAAGTCCCGTCGTCAAAAAGCCGGTCGGATTCTGGTAACGGACATTAAAGAGATTATCGATGCGCCCGAACGCCGAAATGTTTTCGTTTACCTCGTAATTCGCCGCAAGATTGACGACCGTATAGCCTGGCGCAGTAAGCCGTTGAACCGAGAAATCGCGATTGCCGTCGATGAAGCTGCCGACAAACACGAGCGTCGTCGACAGGGAAAGCTTGGGCACCGGCTTCCAGGCCGCCTGCATGCTGAACTTGTTGCGCGGCCGCCGCAGGAGTTCGAGCTGCGTTATCTCGTCCGTGGCGATGGTCAAGGTGTAGTCCGTCCGGAAGTTCAGTTCGGGCGTGATCGCGAAGGACGCAAAGGATTCGCACCCATATGTCTTGACCCGGCCAACGTTGGTATAAGATGTGAAGGTCGCATTGGCATTG
>DATBPZ010000155.1:0-11327 GCA_036561105.1 Methylocella sp.
GCCCTTCTGGATATTGAACCACTTTACCGTTCCCGTAGTCATGGAAACTTCTTTCACAAACATAGTTTCTGCTTGCCCGCGAAACCGCTGGCCGTCGAAATCGCATTTTCAGGCATGGATATTTTTAGGTTAGCGCTAGATGTTTCTGCGCCATCGCCAAGTCATATGGCCTTGTATCGACGTAGCTAACATACTCAGATACAGAAAAAACACAAGGGCAATTAATAATTTTACTTTAGATCATAAAATTAAATTTCATGAAAGTCGGGTTATTTCAATAGAATTTCTGGAAGTTCCTTATCATATACCACCTTACCTTACATAACTGGTCGCACGCATATCTCAAGAACAAACGGCCTACTCACGGCCAGAGCGGGATATAAGCCGAATGTCCGCTTCTTCCATTTGGCGACGGTCTTCTGGTTGATCCCATAGAGCATCCTTCCATTCCATGGAAAAGATCGCACCATCAAAGCCCGGGATCAAACAGCTAGTCCACCCATGATGGTCGAAGGCCCTCGCCGACGTAATGTCTGCCTTCGAGAAGAGAGCCCGTGCGGTTGAATGACCAATATGGGCGCGAATCCGCTTGTGCCAAGTGGCGATGAACGTCCGCTTCCGGGATAACCCAACAGGCCGCCCTATGCCGGACTTGAACGGCTGGTTTGGGCATTGGCACAGGGAAAAGCAGCCATTCGAGCACCTCATCGTTCGGGCACATCGAATCTGACTACGCATTTCTAGGTAAAAGGGACTCCCAGATTCTGCGCCATCCAGTCCGAGAGATCGGCATAGGATCGAGCGATGGCCGTAGCATTGGCCTCTAAGAATCTGATACTATGATCGTTGCTGACGTGAGTTTCCGGGGGTAGGCCAACGACCTGCATCCCGGCTGCCACGTCGGCGGTGACACCGCCGACACTGTCTTCGATGATGAGCGTCCATCTACTGGACTTGCGGTAGTTGCTGACGAATCTTGAAAATGCCCGCCCAAGGATCTTGTTTGAGAGAGGAAACCCGATGCAACAGGTTCCCGACCGTGAAGTGGTCCGAACGAAGTCCGGGTGAAAGTTCGTCCCAATCGAGGGGTGTCGAAATCGGCGCTCGCGGCAACGCTCTCGTCGAATATGCTGCAACCGCAGAGGCACCGCGGCCGTTCCGCAGATAATCGATAAAGATGCGAGCGCTGCGTGCACGTTTCGCGATTGTGGCGACATAACGGTCTGGTCTCTCCTTAGCCATTTTCTCTGCGACCATTTTCGTGAATGTCTTAACGTCATCCCAATTCGTGTCTGGTTGAATGGGGACCACGACGTGAATCCCTTTCCCTCCTGAAGTCTTGACAAAGCTTTGCAAGCCAAGCGCGACGAGCCGGTCGCGCACATCCCGGGCAGCTTCGATGACGGTCGTCCAAGGAACATTCTCGCCCGGGTCAAGATCAAAAATCAAACGATCAGGCTGTCCAAGATGATCCACAGTCGATCCCCACGGGTGGATTTCGACAACGCCCGCCTGCACGAGACCCAAAAGTCCCGCCAGCTCATCGACCGCGACCATGGGCTCTTTGTCTCCGGTATCGATGCGGCGAACACTGGCGTCCAACCCTTGCCACGGATGCTTGGCGAAAAAACACTTAGCTCCTGTGCCCGAGGGGCACCGCAGTAGACTCAAGGGACGGCCAGCGATATGCGGGAGAATCCAGTCGGCGATGTCGGTGTAGTAGTCGGCCAATCCTTGTTTGGTGATTCCCGTCTCTTCCCAAAGAATCCTTTCCGGGTGAGTCAGGTGGCTGCCGATCGGGGATGGCGCAAGTCGGGGTTTCGCTCGCCGCTCCAGTGCCTCCAGAACAATTTCCCCAGGAAGCTTGTCATCCCTGAGCCCCTTGAACGCCGCGGCCCGGAGCAGTCTGTCCTGCGTCCAGCCGCGATATTCGATCTCGCAGACGAGGCGGGGATCGGTCCATCGAACCCCTTTCTCGACACCTGCCGGAAGCGGTTTTATGAATTGCGGCTTTGGTGAATTGATCTTCTCGAGTTCATCACGGAGCGACCTCGCTTGGTCACTCGACCACCCTGTCCCGACACGGCCAGCGTACATAAGGTTTCCGCTGTCATGATAGCCGAGCACTAGCGATCCGATGGATCGGCTGCTGACCGTCGAGGGAACGTAGCCCAGGATGACGAACTCCTGTCGTTCGACGCATTTACTTTTGAGCCAATGGTCGCCGCGGCCAGATCGATATGGCAGATCGACCCGTTTGGAAATGATCCCTTCAAGTCCGAGCCGACTCGAATGTTCCAACATGGTCGGCCCGTCCACGTCGAGATGCTCGCTGAAGTGAATGGGCGACCCGGCCTGCAGACCGGCGAGAAGTAGGTGCAGCAATTCTTTACGGTCCTTGAGCACCACTTTCGTCAGGTCGAATCCTTCACAGTAGAGAATATCGAAGATGAAAAAGCGGAATCTGTCCAGGCGGCCAGCCTTCAAATCGGCCTGTAGATTATTAAAGTTCGAAATGCCGCTCAAGTCCTCGACCACGATCTCCCCGTCGATCAGTGCCGAGGCGAGACCGAGCGCCTCCAATGCGTCGGCAATGCTGCGAAAGCGGTCGGTCCAGTCGAGCTTCTTGCGCGTCAGCAGACGGATGGTGCGCCCGTCGATCCGGGCCTGCATGCGATAGCCGTCGTATTTGATCTCGTGGATCCATTTCGGGCCAGTCGGAGGCTTTTCACACGGAGACGCCAGGCTCGGCTCGATGAATACCGGCAGCAGTCCGGTTCGAGCGCCTGAAAGTTTGCCAATGTTCGGGACGACAATTTTTCGTGCATTCGCGACTGCGGCTCTCGCAGCGTGATCTCGGCGGACTTCACCCGCGGCAGCAAGTTCTTCGTTCGTGAAGCCGCTCAGCTGCGATGTTGTCACCTCGTCAGTGATTTCCAGATCGCCCGGACGCCGGCCGAACGCATCGTCCGATTTCATCAGCAGCCATGGCTCAGTCTTTTCTCCCGATCGGGGCCGGATCCGAACCAGATGCCAACGCCCCTTAAGCCTTGTGCCGTCAAGCGTAAATGCCAGATGGCCTTTCGCGAGCCCTTTTTGCGGATCGCTCTCCGGCTGCCATCGGCCGTGGTCCCAGACGATCATCGAGCCACCCCCATATTCGCCCTTCGGGATGTTACCCTCGAAATTAAGGTATTCGATCGGGTGGTCCTCGGTGCGGACCGCAAGTCGCTTTTCGCCGACCGTCAGGCTCGGGCCTTTGGTCACCGCCCAGCTCTTCAAGACACCGTCCATCTCGAGCCGAAGATCGTAATGGAGCCGGCGCGCCGCGTGCTTTTGCACAACGAATGCTCGACCGTCGCCGACGCCATCGGAAGCTGCCGGCTCCGGAGTTCGGCCAAAATCGCGCTTCGTTTCATATTCTTTGAGCGACTTGTCTGCCCGGATGTGAGTTGTTTTTTTCTCGCGGACTGTCACGACGGGTCTCCAATTTCAAGTCGCAAAGGTCTGCCGGAGCCACAATTCGATTCGATCGAGCACAGCTTTGTAGGCGTCTTCCTGGGTGACGCCCATGCGCTTCAGGACCTTGAAGGAATGGTCCCCACCTTCCACGACGTATAGGTCAGCAGGAGCCTTGAGCCCTTTGATGATTGGCTGCAGCTCGTCTGGCGTGCCGAACGTGTCACGTGAACCTTGTATGAACAACATCGGAACTTTGATATCCGGCAAATGCTTCGCACGAAGCTGGTCCACTTTGCCGGGAGGATGCAACGGATACCCGAGGAAGACGAGGCCTTCGATATCGCTGCCTGCCGCGGCAATCTGCGAAGCAATTCGTCCGCCCATTGACTTGCCGCCAATCACCAGCGCGCGATTGTGTTTTTTCTCGCGAGCTGCCTCGACGACGGCGCGGAAACACGCTTCGAGCTTATTGTTCGTATCCGGAATGCGACGGCGTTGCTCGGTATAGAGAAAATTGAAAGTAACTACAGCGATTCCCCGCGCCGCAAGCGCGCTAGCAAACGTCATCATGAAGCCGCTCGTCTGATCGGCGCCAGCTCCGTGCCCCAAAATCAATGTGATATTGGCGAGGTTCGGTTTGGCCGCAAGGTAGATTAGAGCCGTCACGTCCTGTTCTGGGACGACCTCGACGCGCATTGTTTCAGGGATGGTGCGCTTCACTTTCAGATCAAGGTTGCCCCGTTGCTTCTGCCGGTTCGGCGATCTTAGCTCACATGCATGCTATCTGCATTTCACAATATTTCAACGCGCGTTTCGCGCGCTCGGCCCATGACGACGTGCGGTCATGTTCGAGATATCGTTTCCACCAGATTGCCGCGTCTGCGGGCTCGCCAAGGCGCTGCAGGAACAACGCCAAGTTGAACATGGCATCGGCATAGTTTGGATCGGCATCGAGCGCACGCTTCTGGCTATCAACTGCCTCAGCCAGTCGCTCCCTTTCATCAAGCAGATCCGCCAGATTGTGCCACGCCGGCGCAAATTTCGGATCCACCCTCACGGCCCACCGATACGCGGCTTCCGCCTCCGCCATGCGCTGCTGGACTCGCAACAAATTGCCGAGATTGAGACCCGCCGCAGGATCGTTCGGATCGAGTTTCATGACACGCCGGTAGAAGATTTCGGCCGTGCTGACGTCCCCGATCTCCTCAGCGGCTTGCGCCTGGGCGAAAGCTCCGTCGGCGTCGGCAACCACTGGCTTGGTGACTGGGAGTACGAACTGCCCCTTTGAATCCGTGCGGCCCAGGACCTGTTCGACCAGGATTTTATCCGAGGATTCCGGAAACAAGCGCAAATTGGAAAGCCGCGCATCGGGGAGCCATTTCCGGATATCCCGCAGGCTCCGAGTGATCACCGAAAGCATGATCCCAGAGTCAAGCAGCTGAGCGACCTGACGGGCGGCGGCAAGATCGCGGAAGCCATAGAGACCATCCCTGGCCTCAACCAAACCAAACATCGATAGTTGCTCGACAACATCCGCCGGCAGTTTGCTCAGGGTGGCGAGTTCGACGATTGTATAGGCTGTCGCCTGTTTTTCTTCCGGCGAGAGTTTGCCGACCCATTCCAGGAAGCGGCGCTCGCTGATGATCGGGATGCCAAGGGATTTCGCTTGGGACAGGCTATTGGAGGGTCGACCGTCCGCCTCAAGTGGCCAACCGAGTTCGCCGACAATCAAGACACGAGTATTTTTGGTGATCCTCGGGAGAGGCTTTCCCCCATGCTTGACGACAAGCGCGAAGGCATCCGTTCTCTTGATTGACGCAAGCCGTCCCGTGAAGGCGATGATCCCACCCTCAAGCGACGTCGCGTCCGGTTCGTGCTTCGGCTTCAGCGTCCCATTTTCCTCTTAGCGGTCCCGCTTGCACCGGCTCGGGCTTTCGTGCTTGCCGCGGCAGGCTTCTTCTTTGTCTCGCTGCCAATACTCGCTCGTAACGCATCCATGAGATTGATGACGCGATGGGGGGCAGGCTCGTCCTTAGGAGCCTCGATGACGCGGCCAGCCTGCTTGGCTCGGAGCAATTCGACCAGCGCGGTCTCGTAATGGTCCACGAATGTTGATGGGTCGAAGTGTGATGTCTTGCTGTCCACGATATGGGCCGCCAGCTCCTTCATATCAGCCGGCAATTGCAAGTCTAAGATATCCTCGAAATAGGCAGCTTGGTCGCGGACCTCGTAGGGGTAGCGCAGCGTCGTCGCGAGCAGGCCGTTATCGAACGCCTCAAGCATCATGACATGCTCGCGCCGCGACAGGACCATACGGCCCAACGCGACCATTCCCTTGTCGCGGATCGCATCGCGAATGACGGCAAATGCCTCTTGTCCGACTTGATCTGTGGGCGCGATATAATAAGGGGCGTCGATGTAGCGATCGTCGATCTCCGATCTCGGGACAAAAGTGTCGATCGCGATGGTGTGGGAGCTTTCGATTCTAATCTTCTCGATCTCCTCGTCCTCGATCTGGAGGTACTGCCCCTTGCCAATCTCATAGCCGCGACCAATGTCCTCCTTCTCGACCGTCTCGGCCGTTTCGGCATCGACGAGCTGCTGCTTCAGCCTGTTACCGGTCTTTTTATTGATACGGTTGAACGAGATTCGCTCAGAGCTCGACGCGGCCGGATAGAGGGCGATGGGACACGAAACCAAAGAAAGCTTGAGGTAACCCTTCCAGGAAGCACGCGGGGCCATGGGACGCTCCTGACTCGAACAGACACTTCGGCCCCCGACCCACGTCCAGGACCAACGGCGGGATCATAGCAAACTTTTCCAGTTGAGCGAAACCCAAACTCAGCCCTGATGAAAGGCTGCTGTGACGTGCAGCGGAAACTTCACGAGTTTAATGAAGTACCTACCCGCCGATGTTGTCGTCGTTCGTATGAGATGACCATAAGAAGAAAAGTCGCCTACTCTCAGCGCGTGAAAGCGCCCAATTGCGTCAACATCATTGCAAATGACCCCTCTTCACGCGGATCGTAAGTTCCAGCACGGCTCTCCTACGGCAGCAATTGGAGGCACTCCCGCAGGATCGAGCCCCCCCGCCAGACTCGAAAGCCTCCGTAGCAATGCCATGGGGCTGCCCGTTGGCGTAGCCTCGCGCCGCGGAAGCGGCCGAAGGATCAGGTGCTTTCGCTGGGTCCTCTTCAGAAAATCTGCGCCGGACCCTTTGCGGCCCGGGCGGGCCTTCCAAGTGGGCGAGGCGCTCCCGGGGCGCCGGGATTCTGGGCCGGATCGAAAGCGTCGCCGCGCGGGGCTTTCGTAGCGGGGGCGCGCGGGACCGCGCTCCGGTGGTTCGGGCGGTCGAACCGTTCGCTCGCGTTGGCAAGCTTCATCGTGATTTCGCGTTGTAGGCGGTCGACCTTGCCAACAAGTGCGCCGGTTTCGGTCTTCTCCGCATCAAGACGCGCCTTGAGGCCTTCGAGGGCCGCGGCCCCCTTTGCGCTCGTGCTTTGGGCGTGCACCGCCTCTACCCTGCCTTTGAGGTCACGGATTTCGTCGGCCATTTGGTGCACCATGCGAAGGATCTCGGCGCGCTCGCCGACCGGTTGCTGCCCGTCGAGTGCGGCGGGCCGCGGCGTCCTCATGAAAAAGGGCAACTGACCTCCGGAAAAAAAGGCGCCCGCCACCCCCGCAAAACCAACAAGGCTGGCCGCCAAGACCACGCGCGGACCAAGACGGAGAAGGCGTTCAAAGAGGAAAGGCCATCGTCCGCCGGAGTCTTGGCTGGCGGTCCCGAAAGACGTAGAGCCGAGGATCGAGTCCGCCGCGCGCGCTCTGATCTTGAGGATAGGCGCCTCCGGCGGGGAGACTTCGTTGGCCTCTGCATCAGCTTCGTCCGAGGACATGGGCAGGCTCCAGGAGTGGGTCCTCACAGCCTTGCGCGCATTCCCTTAACAGCCCGTTGACGAAGGCAGGACTAAAGGGCTCGACGCTTTCTCAGATATTCGGAAGCTCCGCGTGACGGGGGTTCAGGCGGGAGTCGTGCAAAAGCCGAGGAGTTCTTTAGAAACCTCTACACCTCCGTATCTTCAGCGAGGGCAAGCGCGTCTTCGATGTCGACGCCGAGGTACCGAACGGTGCTTTCGATTTTTGTGACCGAGCAATATCTGCACCGCGCGCAGGTTACCTGTCTGCGTATAGATGATCATGCCCTGTTTCGCCGCAGTGAATGCGTGCCATAGTCCTCCGCTCGCAGTCCGCTCGCGGTCACCCATTCATCCACA
Organism: Methylocella sp.; assembly: GCA_036561105.1. Classification (GTDB taxonomy): domain Bacteria; phylum Pseudomonadota; class Alphaproteobacteria; order Rhizobiales; family Beijerinckiaceae; genus Methylocapsa. The sequence goes on from DATBPZ010000155.1 coordinate 7,737, forward strand.
AGTCGCGCATAGTGACGGATACTGATGTGACCGCCATGGTCGATCCGGCTTGGAAATACTAAGTTGTCGAGCGCACCACCGCGACGTTCCAACCAAGCCAGAATACTGCATCGAGCGGGGTCGAGAAGCTCGACTTGCACGGGACTGCCGGTCATCTCCCGGGTAACGAGTGCGCGTGAGCGAACCTGGCCGCCACTGACAAGATCACCGAACTTCACTTTAACAATATCACATCCACGCAGCTTGCTGTCGATTGCCAGATCGAACATGGCCCGAAAGCGTAACCGTCGCTCGCGTTCGAGCCAGAACTGATCGCACACACTTGCTGTGACTTCAACGCGCGTTTGCCGCCAAGCTTCCGGCCTGCGTTCCATAGGCGCCGCTCTTTAGCGCCTGGGTCATATTCCGAGTGTCCCATTGTCTTTCTCCTCTCGGCCATCCTTGGCCAAAAGAAACTGGGCGCTATCACGCTCGACACCAGAGGGCTTTGCGGGCCGGAAGCGGTCGGTCTGCTCTCGGGCGATCGTCCCGAGGTAGCGGTCGATCAGAGACATGTGTGGAATGGAAAGGTTCGACCATTTGCGGAAGTGCAGCTCAGAGTTTTGATGACGGAGTTCTGCCGGGATGAAATTGGAAAAATCAAAATTCATAACGACGCCGCGCGAATCCGCCGTGGCCCGTGCTATATCCGCCCGTGTGTGTTGGCCTGAACCACAGGTTGAGACGGCGCCAGGAAGGCGTCGAAGCGCTGCTTCACGATGGCGTAGCACTCGCACGAAGCCTTTTCGAGCCGGGAGCGATCGAGAACTTGCATGGTCCCACGACAATAAGTGATGAGGCCCTCGCTTTGCAGAGCCTGCGCCGCAAGCATCACCGACTTGCGAGTGGTGCCTAACACTTGGGCCAAAAACTCATGCGTGTACGTTAAATCTTCGCCGTCGGCCCGGTCATGCATCATAAGGAGCCACCGGCAAATCCTCTTCCGGGTTGTATGCATGCTATTGCATGCGACCGTCTGCTGAATCTGCGCCAGCAGCGTTTCGGAATAGCTGACGAAGAGATTGCGAATGTGCGCTCGAATTCCTATTGCAATATCTTAATCGGGACGCGAAGCAGACCACCCTGGAGCTGCACCACACTACGATTGAAAGACGTGTGGCTGTACATGGCCGCGAAGAGGCCAAATGCGCCTTCGCGGCCAATGTTCGCCGTTTCGATCGCCGTCCCGTTCTCCAGAACCGTCAACAATGAGAGAACGGCGCCATCGGGGAAATAGGCGTGGTTGAGGACGCCACCCGCCTCGCATACGACGTCACCAAGCTTGAATTCGACCCTCTCAACATGGGGATCGACGTTCGCACGGCTTCGTTCGTGCCCAAAGAGCTTACAACGCGCGACGTACGCACTTACCGTAAGTCGCCGCAAGACGACAAAGTTGCAGTTCGACCGCAGGTGACGTTGCAACAAGTGACAAATGTAAAAATAGTTTTGCTGTATTTGCCTCTTTGATTTGTGGTGTTACACCTCGCAAGCCTCGATTATCTCGTGGCGGCTGAAACGAATGGAAGGTCTCCTTCTGGGCGATGCGGACCCGTTCTATTGGGCTGCACTTAGGAATTCAGCTTTTTCAGGTGATCCTGACGAGATATGCTCGCCGCGAGTTCTTCTCTCCATGGCCCGAAGCGGTTATGGGGGGACATTCTCGGCTATCGATTGGAAGCACAGGGGCGCCGATGCATTCGGACAGGCTGCGGACCTCATGGAAATTGATGCTCGGCGCGACAGGCGTCGTGTTCGGAGATATCGGAACAAGCCCCCTTTACGCATTTCGCGAGAGCTTTATAGGGCATCATCGACTACCGATTGACGAGTTCCACGTGCTCGGCGTGCTGTCGATGCTCATCTGGGCTTTGGTCCTCGTCGTCACCGTCAAATATGTGTTCGTCACCATGCGCGCGGACAATCGAGGCGAAGGCGGCAGCTTCGCACTCCTCGCATTGATTGAGCGTATCGCCGCCAAGTCGCCCCTTCTGCCCGCCATCGCCGCTGCCGCCCTCACGGCGACGGCACTCTTCTATGGTGACGCCGTCATAACGCCGGCTATCTCGATCCTTTCGGCGGTGGAAGGCCTATCGCTGCTCGACGATGGTTTTACTGCCGTCGTACTGCCGTTGATGCTTGGGCTTGTCGTCGCGCTTTTTGCTGTCCAGCGCCACGGCGCGGGAACCATCGGGGGCCTGTTCGGACCGATCATGGCCACGTGGTTCATCGTGATCGGCTTGCTCGGAATGTTTCATGTCGCCGCTAACCCGCATGTGCTCGCCGCATTCGACCCGCGCCATGCGCTGCAATTTCTCATGGCCGATCCGGTGCGCGCCTTCTTTACGCTCGGCACAGTCGTGCTCGCCGTAACGGGCGCAGAGGCGCTTTACGCGGACATGGGCCATTTCGGTCGACCCGCGATCGCACGGGCGTGGCTTTGGCTCGCCCTTCCCGCCCTCTTGCTGTGCTATGCGGGCCAGTCTGCGCTTGTACTTGGGGATCCGGCCACGATCCGGTCGCCCTTCTATCTCATGGCGCCGCCGGCGCTGCTCATCCCGCTCCTCCTCCTTGCGACCGCCGCCACGATCATCGCCAGCCAGTCAATCATCAGCGGCGCATTCTCGGTGACGCAACAGGCGGTGCAGCTGGGCTATCTCCCTCGCGTCGCCATTGTCCACACTTCCGACGAGACGCGCGGGCAGGTGTTCGCTCCCTCAGTGAACCTGTTGCTGTTCCTGGCCGTGATCACCCTCGTGCTCACTTTCCGATCCTCTACCGCACTCGCGGCCGCGTTCGGACTCGCCGTGACGGCGACGATGGTGCTCACGACGCTCATATCGGTTTCGTTGTGTTCCGCATTTGGCGCTGGAACGCAGTCCTTTCAATTCCGCTCTATGCAGTGCTGCTGGCGTTAGACTTGGGCTTGTTCGCGGCTTCGGCCACCAAATTCCTGGATGGTGGCTGGCTCCCTGTCACCATCGCTGCAATTCTTGTCCTCCTCTTCACCACCTGGCGCCGAGGGCGCAGTCTGCTGGCGGAATGCTTGGCCGCAGACGCAATGTCGGTCGATCTGCTCTTGAAGTCGACGGCGGACGTGCAGCGCATTCCGGCGACCGCGGTCTATCTGACCTCAAACCGAGCAGGCGTACCGCCTGCGCTCCTGCACAACATGAAGGCCAATCACGTCCTGCACGCGCGCATATTGCTTGTAACGGTCGATACGGCGCTTACGCCGCGCGTCGAACAGGAGGCGCGTCTGTCGGAAGAAGATTTGGGCGGAGGCGTGACGCGCGTCGTAATCCGCTATGGCTTCAGTGAGGCCCCCAATGTACCTGGTGCCTTGTCCGCGTTGAAGGACGGATTCGATCCAATGAAGGCAAGTTACTTCCTGAGCCGGCAAACCCTTGTACCTTCCCGCAGGCCCGGTATGGCGCTGTGGCGTGAGCACTTGTTCGCAGCCATGATGCGCAACTCACAAAGTCCGATGTCCTATTTCAAGCTGCCCGTGAACAAAGTGGTCGAGCTTGGAAGCCAAGTTGAAATCTAGGC
>DATBPZ010000156.1:0-84671 GCA_036561105.1 Methylocella sp.
CGAGAACATGTTCGGCAGGCTCAAGGACTGGCGGCGCATCCACACGCGTTACGACCGATGCGCCCATACTTTCATGTCAGCAATCTACATCGCCGCAATCGTCATCTTCTGGATCAATCAATGAGTCCTGACCGTAGTTGATAATATCCACAATCCGATGAGTTCGAGGATCCACTAGAACGGTTTGCCCATTGATCACGGCATAACGATAGTCGCGCACACCATATTCAGGCGGTATATCGTAATAAGTAATGCCCTCACCGGGCAAAACGGTACCCAAAGTAAGATCATTGCTATAATCGTAAGACGTAGGGCGTTAGCGAATCACGTACTCGCGGAAGCGAGGCCTTTGATCAAGGCCCAGCATGCCCTTCACTCCGCCTGTTACACCTCCTACAACTCCGCCGACAACAGCGCCAACTGGGCCCGCCGCAGCATTTCCTTCGGCGGCGCCGCGCTCGGCGCCCTTTGAGATGCCTTGCGCCAAAACAACCATCGGCGAGGAAAGTATGATCGCGAATGAGCCCGCAGCTATGACGATATTTATCATGATTCTCCCTATTGATCTATGTTTTGATTTTCAGAGTTCTAACCCAACAGAGATCTCATCAAGAAGTTCCAGAGAGGCGTATCATATAGCGTAGCCCAACGCTGTGCGAGGTTGCAGGAGCACTATGAGCAGACGAGCAACAATCATCATCACATTTGACGATTTTTCATTTGCTTGCGCTTATTACAGATCTATTGCTCAATCGAGAAAGCGCAGGACATCGTCGTTGAACTGCTGCGGATTCTGCAAAAATGAAAAATGGCTGACATCCGGTTGGAGCAGCAGCGTCGCGCCCGGAATTTGCTTGGCCATGAACAAGGTATTGTCGCGCTGGATCGCCTCGTCGTGCTCACCATCGACGATCCAGACTGGCACTTTCATGGCGTGAAGCTGCTGCGCGGTGAAGTGAGGCTGGCTCGCCCACATTTTGGTGATCTCATCCAGAAAAGCCTTGTATTGATCCGGCGTTGAGGAAAGGCGTTCATATTCCTTTCCAGCCCGCGCGATGAAACGATTGAAGACCGGGCTTTGACTGACGTCCTTCACCCCGCTGGGATCGGAATTGGCGGCAAAGGCGAAGAGTTTTGTGACCCGGTTCGGATGATGAATGGCAATGTCGAGCCCAATGATCGCGCCATCGCTCCAGCCGATGATCGCCGCTTTCGGAATTTTCAGAAAGTCCATGAGCCCCATGACGTCGGAGGCCATGAGATCATAGCCGAAGGGTTCGCTGTTCCGGGTGCTGCGCCCATGACCGCGGCTGTCCATGACGACCACGAGATAATTTTTCGCCAATACGGGAACCTGGTTGCCCCAGTAGTTCGCATTGGCAAGGCCGCCGTGCAGGAGGATCACCGGCTCCCCTTCGCCAAATTCAGCGTACCAAATTTTGATGCCGTTGACCGGCGCATAGCCGCTGCGCGGCGGCGTAGGCAAGAGGGGCGTCGCTGGCAGTGTCAACCAGAGCGGCTCGGCGCTTCGGGCAGCCACGATCCCAAGGACGCTCAAAAGAGCGGCGACAAGAAAACCATGACGAATGCGCATGAGGAGGCCGGTGCAAATGATTGGCTGCCGCACTATACCACAGCCACACGCGTCCTTTGCCGGTCCCGCGCCGCCCCTCGCTCTCAGGTCATTCAATGCTCGCCAAGCTCCAAGGACAACTCGTTATCGCCACGCATAATTCGGGCAAGCTCAAGGAGATGCGCGAACTCCTCGCGCCCTATGGTGTCGCAGCAGTTTCCGCCCCCGAACTCGGCCTTCCGGAGCCAGAAGAAACGGGTGCAAGCTTTGTTGAAAATGCCGAAATCAAGGCTCGCGCGGCGGCCGATCGGGCGAATATCCCGGCGCTCTCCGACGATTCGGGGCTTTGCGTCGATGCGCTGGATGGTGCTCCTGGGATCAGCTCTGCCCGCTGGGCGGGGGAGTCACGCGATTTTGATGCGGCCATGAAAAAAATCGAAAACGCCTTGCGCGCGGCCGGGGCGAGCCCGCCTTTCACGGCGCATTTCGCTTGTGCTCTTGCCCTCGCGTTTCCTCACGGCGAGGTGCGAAGCTTCGAGGGCAAAGTGTTTGGCGAACTGGTGTTTCCGCCGCGCGGCACTCTTGGTTTTGGCTACGATCCGATTTTTTTACCCAACGGCTTTTCGCGGACGTTTGGCGAAATCGCGCCGCAAGAAAAACATGGAATTCCCGCCGACGGCTCACCTGGCTTGTCGCATCGTGCCCGCGCGTTTCAAATTTTTGCCAAGGCGTGCCTTGGCGGGCAAGTGGCTGGATAGCCGTTTTTGCTTCTGGCGTCCTTGCTTTTGTGTGCCATGCAAAATATTATTGCGATGCACAACGGCAGAACGCCCTGGGGCATCTGGAAGAGTCTTATGTCGACTGTCTGGAATACGAAATATGGCACGCGGCGGGTGCGCTACGATCCGCCCACCCTCAAGGAAGCTATTGCCGCGGCGCGGGGCTTGACCGACGAGATTCCGCAGCAGGCCGAGATCGCGGCGGCGCTGATGAATCTGCCAGTGGAAGAGGTGCGGGCTGAGTTGCTGAAAACAGCGCCGCCTCGCAACAGCACGCAGATCGTAACGTCCGGCGGCCGCGAGGGTGCAGAACGGACAGTGATCGTCGAGCGCAAGACGAGCCGGCGCGTCGCCGCTGGGGCCGTCAGAGCGGCGCTAGCGAAGCGGCAACCCCCCTAAATTGGCGATTAGCGGTCCAGATCCGCATAGGCGCTGAAATCCGGCGGAAGAATCGGCTGCGCGCCGGTGATCAACTTTGGCAACGCGATCCGCGCAAGCCGCCGGAGAGCCTGTAATGCGGGGTCGGCTGGCCTTGGCGGCGGCTTCGGGGCGGCGTCCGCCGTCTCGGAGGGGACGGGGTTGGCCGCTGTAGAAGCTCGATCTTCCAAGACCTTTGCTTCTGGGTCCGCCGGGGAAAGCGGCGTTTGTGACGCAACGTCGGGTGTTTTCGTAAATTCAACCGGCCGTGGTGGCGGCAGCGGGATCTCGGCCACCAAAGCTTGCGCAGGAGCTTGTTTCGCGACGGCCCGAGGCGGCGCAAGGGCCGCACGCGCGGACATGGCGCCTGCCGTATCTCCGGTCCCGAAGACCGACATGACTTTGCCCATCAGGCTCGAAAACCCCGGGGTCTCGGGTGCCGTCTGCGGTTGTGCGCCAAGCGGCTTCCGGGATGCCGCCGAGGCGACCAGGATTTTCGGCTCGCTGGGCCTTGGCTCGATACCCTTGGGCGCGTTGCAATCCCGGATGCCCAGCGCGATCAGCTCGGAGCCGCTCAGAACTCTATATTCGCGGGTCAAGGTGCCGAGCCGCGCCTGCACGGCGGCAGGATAGCTGGCGAACATTTGTTGCGAGACACTCGCGTTGGTCTCATGATTGCGGGGATCATAGGCCATATGGAATTTCAGTTTGCTGTCCGGATAGACGCAAACATTGGGCAAGCTCAGCGCCAGCGTGCAGGCCGAGCGGCACTCATGCAACCGGACTTCGCGGTTGGTTGCCCTGTAGACTGCTGTCTGGTTTTCGTAATCGGTGACGTAACCGCCGACATCCTTCATCACAATGACAGGACCCGGCATTGGCGGGGGTAACAGATAACTCAATACGCACCTTTGCTCATAAGCCGCGCGCCCCGGTCGGTGACCGTCTGACCCAGTGGCTTTCAACGGCAAGACGCCGAACGCTAAGAAAGCGCAGTGAACGCATTCTTAAGAAATCACGGCAATTCTGCGATTTCAGCGCAGGCTCGAAATTCGAACCGCAAACCTTGAGAGGTTTGACTGTGAATGTGGCGCGACTTTGACCGGACCAGGATTTGGCTGCGAAGCTGGGCAAACCGCAGAGTTCCCCTGAAAGCGGCCGCCGGTATTCACAGCACCGCAATCTTGAAGGATACTGCCAAATTGCGTTAGGGCGCTTTACGATCACGCGGAATCACCTGATCGAAGAGAAATCGCTCAAAATCAAAGAGCTGGAGCATGTTCTGATCGAAAAAGTCTTTTTCGGAGCATGCCCTAGTCTGCCAGCGCAAACTTGCCTAGAACATTCCCTTGGCTCCGCGGAATGGTATGAGAGATGACGATTTCTCCCAAAAGCAAGATCGGCTCAGATCCAGGCTTCGGGGTCTATGTGCATTGGCCGTTTTGCCTCTCCAAATGTCCTTATTGCGATTTCAACAGCCATGTCCGGGCAAAGCCGGTCGATGACGCCCGTTTTTTGGCGGCCTATCGCGCGGAACTCGCGCACCGCGCGGGATTGACTCGAGGCCGTACCGTGTCCTCGATTTTTTTCGGCGGCGGCACGCCATCTTTGATGAAACCCGCCACGGTCGGAGCCATTCTCGACGCGATCGCCGGGTTCTGGCCGGTTGCCCCCAAGGCGGAGGTCACACTCGAAGCCAATCCGACGAGTGTCGAGGCGGAGCGGTTTCGCGGCTATAAGGAGGCGGGTGTCAACCGTGTCTCGCTGGGTGTTCAAGCGCTGAACGACCCCGATCTCAAAGCCCTCGGCCGCAATCACACGGCGAATGAGGCGCTCCGCGCGGTGGACCTCGCCGCCTCGATCTTCGAGCGGTATTCGTTTGATCTGATTTATGCGCGGCCGGGCCAGAGCGTGGACGGCTGGCGGGCGGAATTGGAAGCCGCGATCCGCCGCGCGCGTGACCACCTCTCGCTTTATCAGTTGACGATCGAATATGGCACCATGTTCGAGCGGTTGCGCGATGCCGGAAAGCTTGTTCTTCCCGGCAATGATCTTGCTCGCGCCCTTTGGGATGTAACACAAGAGATCACCACAAAAGCCGGTCTTCCCGCCTATGAAATCTCCAATCACGCGCGACCCGGCGGCGAGAGTTTGCACAATCTCATCTATTGGCGTTACGGCGAATATATCGGTATCGGCCCTGGGGCGCATGGCCGGATTTTGTCGGCCAAGGGCCGCCGTGCGCACGCGACCGAATCCTATCCCGAAACCTGGCTGACGGCGGTCGAGACCGCCGGCCATGCCCTGGTCGAGGACGAAATTTTGTCGTCTGAAGAGCAGTCCGATGAATTTTTGCTCATGGGCTTGCGTCTGTCCGAGGGGATCGCGCCGGCCGAGTTCGAGGCAATGTCGGGCCGCGATCTTGATCCCGGCCGCGTCGCGTCGCTCATCGCCGACGGCATGGTCGAATATACGCCGCGCGGGCGCATCAGGGTCAGCGCGGAAGGGTTTCCGGTGCTCGACGCGGTCGTTGCGGATCTTGCCGCGTAGCCTCGGTCACCCTCACAGCACAACGGAGTCTCAAGACGGATGAAAATGCGACCGACCCTCTGTCTCCTTGCCGTCTTCCTACCGCTAGCCGCCGCGGCGGCGGAGCCGATCGGAGAAGTGTCCGCGTCCCGTGGAAACGCTTTCCTATCGCGACAGGAGGTCAATGAAGTTGCCGCGAAAGGCGTGCCGGTTCTGCTTGATGACACCGCGCTCACGGGTGATGAATCGCGCCTTGATCTACGGCTCGGGCAAGCAACGCGTCTGCGGCTCGGCGCGAATGCGAAATTGAAAATTGACCGTTTCATCGCTGGCCGCGATGCAGAGGTCACACTCGATAAGGGGGCAGCGGTTATCGAGCGCACGAAAGGCGCCGAGCCGAAATTCGAGGTCAAGACGCCCTATGCCTTGCTGGCCGCGCGTGGCACGGAATTTTTTGCCGGACCCAGCAAAGGCGTCTTTGGTGTTTTCGTCAAATCGGGTATCGTCGATGTCAAAATGGGCCGTGGAACGGTGCGCCTGAAAGCCGGGGAAGGCACGGATTTCGCGGCGCCGGGAGATCCCCCCAGTCCTGTCAAGAAATGGGCTCCGGCGCGGGTGGACGCCGCGATGTGGTCGGTGCGCTGACGACGAAGACGCGCGCGCAGCTCAATTGCCAGCAATCGCTTTCCCTGCGTCCCATTCCAATCTGATCTGAAAGTGGCTGCGCCAGCCCCTTCCAGATATGTACCGAGTCAACTGCTTTGAGCATGTAAAGGAATAATCATGGACGAAAAATATGATGCTCAAAATCTCAATAAGGATGAGATCGATCATCTGCGCCACATGATTGCGGCCTATACGGAAAGCATCCGCGCAACTGACATCAAGTCGAACATTGTTGCAATATTTCAAGCCCTCTCATTTGCACCCATATTTTTCATCCAAGAAAAAACCCATCTTATGCTGGGAATATCGTCGATCATGATATTCCCTATGATGTCTGTTCTAAATCTCTTATTGTCAATATTCCCGAGATATTCCCGCTCTGACGAAGATTTTTTCCACATAAGAGCACGCCCGTCCGTGCAACATTTTTTGTCTGAGGAGCCCAAAAACCCCGGTCAGCAATTGATTGCCCGCTGTTTGTCTCTTTCACAGATACTGTTCTGGAAAACCTTTTTTTTCCGGTTGGGAATTACATTTTGTATAATGTATATCTCGTTGTTGTTAATTCTCTTTGTCATTTCCGTCTACAATGACGGGTTTCAAGGCCAACCCCGCGTTTAGCTGTATTTGCTGACTGGACCTTTGTCCTTCCCTGCTTTTATTGGGCTTGTTAGGAGGCTTTGGTCGACCCGACCGTGTAGACTTCCGTCATCGACGCAATGCCCTTCAATTGAACCTCTCCAACCTTTTTAAGCCGCCTGTGGTTGACCGCTGCCGCCGCGCCAGGGCCGATGCAGATGAGGGAGTCGAACAGTTTGTTCGCCGTCTCAAGCCGCGCCGCCACGATCACCGCATCTCCATGCGCGGTATAGTTCAAACGTTGGGCGCCGCCGACGTCACCCACAATGGCGTACCCTGTTTCAATTCCAATCCGGGTCCGGCCAAAGCCAGCCTTTGCTGATCCCGGCTCCATGCGGAAGCGCTCGGAAAAGCGGGCAATCGCCAGGCCGCAGTCAATAGCCGCATCCGCGTGACCGGCTTGTTCCAGCGGCATATTGAAAAATGCGTGGATCGCGTCGCCGACTATGCCATCGACCATGCCGCCGTGTTCGGTGACCAATCTGCAAAGATTGTCGAAATAGACATCAAGCAGAGCGATGAGCTCCGTGGGCGCGATGCGGGCCGTCATTGGCGTGAAATTTTCGACGTCCGTGAATAGCGCTGTCATCTCGCGCATTTCACCTTCCCGTTTCAGACGTTCCGGCCGCGCGATGATTTCGCGAACCACATCAGGAGACAAATATTGTTCGAAGCGGCGGCTGATGAGTGCTTTGAGATGCCGGGTTTGGGCAAAGGACGCCGCGCCCGCCGCATTTCCCGCGATCAAAATAGCGAGCGCCGGCCCTGCGGGATCGATGGCGAGGTTCAGCTTCAGAAACGCCGTAACGGCCACGGCAAGCCACAGCAGCACGAGAGCGGCAAGGCCCGCGCCCACAAATATCGGGCCGCGTGTTCTGGCAATGAACGCGGCCGCGATCCCGAGCAAGAGCATGACGGCGAGCTCAAATCCCGGTGTGGCAGAAGGCCGGCGGAGGGCTTGGCCGTCGAGAATCTGTTGCAGCGCTTCGGCCTGGATCTGCACCGTTGGGGCGAGAGGACCGACAGCCGTTGGCCGCAGCGCGCCAGCCTCGGGGCTGCTCGTGCCGATCACCACGGCTGCTCCCACGAGGCGCTCCAAGGCCGCGGTCCCATCCAGGATATCGATCGCGGAGATTGTCCGCGCCGGCCAGTGCACGGGGTCGGACCAGCGAAGCCGCAAGGTTCCACCTTCTTGCAACGGTAAAACACGCGCTCCAAACCTGACTTTGGCGTGCTGGCCATCGACGCTCAGAATGCTTTCACCAACGGCGATTCGGGCGGCTTCCAAAGTGAGGCCCGGTGCCAATGTTCCGGCGGCAGAGACGATCAAAGGGACGCGGCGGATTCTTCCGTCCTCGTCGCCAAACAGCGATAAAATGCCAAGACCAAGCGCGGCGTCGGCGAGCGGCTGGTAGGGTGCGACAACTCCCTCGGCAATGCCGGCAGTCTGTTCGTCAAGCACACCCTCCGCACGGATCAAATTCACGGAGAACGGTTTGCCGCCTTTCGCTGCCAATGCGCCGATGACGGTCGGCCCCTCCGTGAGAGACTTGGCAAAAACCACATCGGTGTCCGGCACGTCGGCAAGCAAGCGGGCGATCCGGCTGTCGCCCGAAAGTGCCGCGATCTCATTCGCCAGCGTCTGCACCGAGTGTCTGTCCGCCTCGGGGAAGAAAATATCGAAGGCAATGACCGAGGCATGCGCTTTGGTGATGATCGAGGCCAGGCGGGCAAGATCACTGCGGGGCAACGGCCAGCTGCCGCGCGCCGCCAGCGTCCGCGCATCGATGTCGACAACCAGAACCGGGGCTCCCAGGGTCTGGCGTGGGAAGATGATTTGAAGCGCGTCAATCGCGCGCTCGCGAATAAAAGCAGCACTCCGTCCTGGATCTGCGTACCAAAGGAGGGTGAAAATGACAGCGGCGAGTGTCCCGGCCAGCCAAGGATCAACACGCGGCTGGAAACGAAGCGCCTTATTCATGAATGACCGTTTGTGTCTTAGAAAATTTAACGAGCGGGACTAAGGCTACACTGTGATGGGCCTTCCATGAAAGATGGCGTTCAAAAACGGCTGTGATAGCATGACATTTTCATGCCCCGCTTCCTTTGCAAGGTTTGATGATGCGCAAATTGATTTTGATGACCTTAGGCTTGACAATCCTTTTATCCATCGGACAAGCGCGGGCGCGGCCAAGCTTCGTGAGCGAGGAGATCGACAGCGACGCGACCAGGCTGGAACAGAATATCGGCGATGATCTCGGCCCGCGCGGAACTCGTCTCAAATTGCCAGCCGCGAACGTCGCAGCGCATCCCAAGGATTCAAATGCGTGGATCGCCTATTCGCGTGCCGCGATCGCGGCGGGGGATGACGAAGAGTCTCAAAGGACCGGCACGGCGGCGGCCTATATTGCCTATGAGCGGGCAATCGGCAAAGCGCAGCAGGCATCGGCGCTCGCTTGGCTTGGCGAAGTCTTTGCCAAGCGCGGCATGTGGCGCCCTGCCCTCGATTCGTATCGCGCCAGTCTCGATCTCGCCGAGGTTGCGCAAGTACGCAGCATTTACGCGGACATGCGCGAAAAACATGGATTTCGGATTCTCGATTATAAGATCGACAATGAATCCGCTTCGCCGCGCGCCTGCTTCCAATTTTCAGAACAGCTTGCGCAAGGCAAGACGGATTACGCGCCCTTCGTAACGGTATCGGGCCTCGCCAATGCGGCGCTTTCCATCGAAGATCAGCAGCTCTGCGTCGAAGGGCTGAAACATGGCGAACATTATAAAATCGTGCTGCGCGAGGGCTTGCCTTCCATCATCAGCGAATCGCTTTTGCGAACGGCGGATTATGACATCTATGTCCGCGACCGCTCGCCTCTCGTGCATTTCACCGGCAAAAATTATGTCCTGCCCAGGGTTGGTCAGGAAGGCATCCCGGTCGTCTCGGTCAATACACGGAAGGTCGCGGTCGATATTCTGCGAATCGGTGACCGCAATCTCTTGCCCACGGTGCGCTCCGAGGAATTTCTATCCCAACTCGCGCCTTATAAGATCAAGCAATATATCGACACCGACGGAAAGAAAATTTGGTCCGGCACGCTTGATGTAAGCTCCGAACTCAACGCGGAAGTGACGACCGCCTTCCCAGTCATGGAGGCGGCCGGAAAACTCGATCCTGGTGTTTATGTGATGGCCGCAAGGCCCGGCGATGGGGTGGCCGCGAATGATGAGGATGACGAAAGCGGCGGAACGCGGGCGACGCAATGGTTTATCGTTTCCGACTTGGGTCTCACCGCATTCAAGGGCAAGGATGGCGTCCATGTGTTTTTGCGTTCGCTGGCGAGCGCCGCGCCGATTGGCGGAGTCGATGTCCGCCTGATCGCCCGCGACAATGAGGTTTTGACATCGAAGCGTACCGACGATGCCGGTCACATTCATTTCGATCCCGGTTTTGCGCGCGGTAGCGGAGGCACCGCGCCAAGTCTCGTTGTCGCTGAGGATGGCAAGGGCGATTATGGCTTCCTCGACCTCGAAGCGACGTCGTTCGATCTGACCGACCGGGGCGTCAAAGGCCGCGTGGCACCTGGCGCCCTCGATGCGCTGGTCTTCACCGAGCGTGGTGTCTATCGTTCGGGCGAGACGGTTTACATCACCGCCTTGCTTCGCGATGGACAAGGAAAGGCGGTGGCCTCCGCGCCGCTGACGCTCGTTGTCAAACGTCCCGACGGCGTTGAATACAAACGCGTGCAAACGGAAGGTGAAGGAGACGGCGGCCGCAGCCTTACGCTGCCGTTGCTGTCTGGTCTTGCAACCGGGACGTGGCGTGTCGAAGCCTTTGCCGATCCGAAGGCGGCGTCCGTCGGCCAGACGAGTTTTCTCGTCGAGGACTATGTGCCCGAACGCCTTGAACTGACCTTGCGGCCACAGACGGCGGCGGCTCGGTTTGGCCAGCCGGTCGAAGTCGCCGCGCAAGCGCGCTATCTTTACGGTGCGCCCGGCGCGGACCTCGAAATCACCGGCGAGGTTCAGATTGACGCCGACGAACAGGTGCCATTGCCGGCCCTCAAAGGTTATGCGGCGGGGCTGCAAGATGAGTCCTTCGATAAGATCAGCAATGAGATCGAGGAGAGCGCGACGACCGATGCCAAGGGCGCGGCAAAAATACTTGCGCCCATTCCAAGCCTCACAGCGTCGCGTCCCTTGGAAGCCAAGATTCTATTGCGTGCCGGCGAGCCGGGCGGCCGCGCTGTCGAGCGTTCGCTGACGGTGCCGATCTTACCGAAGGGTGGTCTTATTGGCATCAAGAAGAACTTCACGACGTTGAGCGATGGCGCGGCGGCGAATTTCGACGTCATCGCGGTTGGCACGAATGGCGCTCGAGCAGCGCGCAAGGGCGTTGCTTGGTCGCTTTACAGAGCGAGCAATGATTACCAATGGTATCGTGCCGATGGACGCTGGAATTTCGAGCGTGTAAAATCCTCAAAGCGCGTTGCTCAAGGCACCATCGATATTGGCCTCGATAGGCCCGCGAAAATTTCCACCGTCGTCGGACTTGGCCAATACCGGCTCGATCTCGCAAGCAGCGACAGCACCGACTTGCCGACGAGTCTTGGCTTCGAGAGCGGCTGGTCGGGCGATGCCAGCGCGCAAGCCCCGGACCTTCTCGACGTCAGTCTAGACAAGGCCAATTACAAACCGGGGGAGGAGGTGCGTGTCCGCATCGCCTCGCGCTTTGCCGGCAGCGCGACGATCGCGATCGTCAGCGAGAGTTTGAACACTCTGACAACGCTTGATGTCAAGGAAGGCGACACGGTAAAAGCGCTTCCGGTCTCCGCCGATTGGGGCTCTGGCGCCTATGCCGTGGTGCTGGCCTACCGTCCGCTCGACAAAGCCGCCAATCGCATGCCGGGTCGGGCCATTGGGCTTGCCTGGTTTGCCATCGATCAAGATGCCCATGGGCTCACTGTCAAGCTCGATCCGCCGGCCAAGACACGGCCGCGCGGATCTTTGACGATCCCGCTCGAAATCAAGGGTTTTGCCCAGGGCGAAGAGGCTAGGGTGACGGTTGCCGCCGTGGATGTCGGCATTCTCAATCTCACCCATTATGAGGCGCCAGATCCGCGCGGATATTTTTTTGGCCAGCGGCAATTGAGTACGGAAATCCGTGATCTCTACGGTCTCTTGATCGATGGTATGCAGGGATCGCGTGGCGCCATCCGCTCCGGTGGCGATGGGTCTCCAGCGCTGACCGGCGAACGGCCGACGCAAGAGCCGCTGGCGCGTTATTCCGGCGTCGTCAAAACCGGCCCCGACGGCAAGGCGCGGATCGAGTTCGATCTGCCCGCGTTCAATGGCACCTTGAAGGTGATGGCGGTGGCCTGGACAAAGACCAAGGCGGGCGGCGCCAGCACGGACGTCATTGTCCGCGATCCGGTCGTGGCTCTTGTCTCGGCGCCGCGCTTTCTCGCGCTGGGCGACCGGTCGCAATTTTCTGTCGCGATCGACAATGTTGAAGGCAAGCCCGGCGACTACGCCCTTGATCTTGATGTCACCGGGCCGCTCTCGGTGACGGCCGATGCTCTGCATCGCAAATTCAAGCTCGATGCCAAGGCGCGCAAGGCGCTGACGGTCCCGGTCACGGCGACGGGCGTTGGCCGCGCCAATGTCGCTCTCAAGCTGACGGGCCCTGGCCTTAACGCACCGCAGAGTCTGGCGCTCGATGTCTCGCCTGGCACGTCGAATCTCTACCGTCGCTCGGTGCGCACGCTGGCGCCTGGCGAAACTCTCGCCGTCTCGAGCGATCTCGTCGCCGATTTCGTGCCCGGCACGGGCGGCGTTTCGCTCGCGGCGTCCTCCCTCGCCGGAATCGATGTTCCGGCCCTCCTGCAAGCGTTGGATCGCTACCCCTACGGCTGTTCCGAACAGCTCGTGAGCCGGGCCATGCCGTTGTTGTATGTGAACAGATTGGCGAAGAGCGAGGCGCTGGGGATTGATCCTGATATCGATCAGCGTGTCCGCGACACCATCGAGCGGGTGCTGGCGCGGCAGGATTCCAATGGCGCGTTTGGCGTTTGGTCGTCCACCGATGCCGACGACATGTGGCTGCATGCCTTCGTCACCGATTTTCTGACGCGCGCGCGGGAAAATAAATTCGACGTGCCGCAAAAGAAATTCGATGCAGCACTGGAGCGTCTCCGCAATTTGCTTGCCAATGCGAACGATATCGGCGCCGGACGGGGTGCGCCGATCGCCTATGCCGTTTACGTTCTGGCGCGCAATGGCCGGGAAGTGATGGGCGATCTTCGCTACCTCGCGGACGCCAAGCTCGAATCCTTCGAGAGCCCGCTGGCCCGCGCGCAACTTGCCGCCGCGCTCGCTCTACTGGGCGACAGGCCGCGCGCCGAGGCGGTTTTCAGCAAGGCATCGGAACGGCTTTCAACGCTCGGAAATCCGCTCTATTCGGATGCCAATTATGGATCACGTCTGCGCGATGGCGCGGGGCTTCTCGCGCTCGGCGTGGAGACGCAAATGCCCGCCGGAGAAATCGCGCGCGCCGCGAAGATTGTGGAAGACGCGCGCGCCAAAACCGGGCTGACCAGCACGCAGGAAAACGCATTCATGGTTCTTGCCGCCGAGGCACTCTCGGACACATCGCAGTCAATTGCGTTGTCGGTCGATGGCACGCCACATCAAGGTGCCTTGTTCAAGAGTTGGGACGCCGAGGCCCTCAAAGGCAAAGCCGTCACCATCGCCAACAACGGGCCTGGGCCGGTAAGCGTTGTTGTGACGGTCTCAGGCAACCCGCTGACGCCCGAGCCCGCGGCCGAGCGAGGCTACAAGATCGAGCGTGCATATTACACGCTGGACGGAACGCCACTCGAGGCGGCGGCGATCAAGCAGAACGACCGGTTTGTCATCGCCTTGACGATCACCGAATATGAGGCGGCGTTTGCGCGGCTGCTTCTGGTGGATCGTTTGCCGTCCGGACTTGAGATCGACAATCCGGATCTCTTTGAGGGCGGCTCGACGGACGCGCTTGCTTTTTTGAAGAAAACTGTCGAGCCGGTGCACACCGAATACCGCGACGATCGTTTTGTCGCCGCCTTCGCGCGCGACGGGCACGACAAAGCAAGCTTCTCGGTCGCCTATATCGTCCGCGCGGTGACGCCTGGTCATTATGTCAGCCCGCCCGCGACAATCGAGGACATGTACCGTCCAGACCGATTCGGCCGCACGGCTTACGGTGCCGTCGATATCGCCGCGCCCAAATGAGGACTGATGTCCTATGCATCAGTTTTGTCCGCTCGCGCGTGATTTCCTTACCAAAGTGTTTCACGTGAAACACTTTGGTAAGGTCGCGGCGATTTTCCTTACATTCCTATCGCTCATTCTTACAGTGAACTATGCCGGGCGTTTGTCTGGTCCGCTCGATCTCGCCCGCGCAAGCCAAGGCTCGCATGTCGCCGTCGATCGCAATGGCACTTTGCTGCGGGCCTTCACGACTCCCGATGGTCGGTGGCGGCTCCCCGTCACCGTAAACGATGCCGATCCCCGCTTCATCGCGATGCTGATTGCTTACGAGGATCACCGTTTTTACGCACATCCGGGCGTCGATGTCTTAAGTCTCAGCCGCGCCGCGCTGCAATGGGCAAGCCGCGGCCATATCATTTCGGGCGGTTCGACTGTGACGATGCAAGTGGCGCGGCTGCTCGCGCTGCGCACGGAAAAGTCGCTGTCCGGCAAGCTTGGTCAAATCGTCCGGGCGATCGCAATCGAACGGCATACAGACAAGACAGGCATCCTTGATCTTTATCTGTCGCTGGCGCCTTATGGCGGCAATATCGAAGGGCTCCGGGCCGCGAGCCTTTCGTATTTTGGCCGCGAACCGAAGCGGCTGTCGGTCGGCGAGGCGGCGTTGCTGGTGGCTCTGCCGCAATCGCCGGAAACGCGGCGGCCGGACCGCTTTCCCTATGCGGCGCGGGCGGCGCGCGATACCGTCCTTGACCGCGTTTTCGCGCGCGGTGTGATTACGGCCGCCGAGCGCGATGCCGCCAAGCAGGAATCCGTGCCACACACACGCCGCGCGTTTCCGGTGCTTGCAGCGCATGCGAGCGAACAAGCATTCCGGCGCGCGCCGGAGCAGCGCATCTTAAGGCTGACATTGGATGCCAAGTTGCAAGCCTCCGTAGAGGCTTTGGCCCGTGAAGCGGCGGCTGCCATTGGCCCCAAACTTTCTTGCGCGATTCTTGTCATCGACAATGCGAGCGGCGAGATCAGGGCCCATGTTGGCGCGGCGGATTATTTTTCCCAAGAGCGTGCCGGGTCGCTCGACATGACCGCCGCCATCCGCTCGCCCGGCTCGGCGCTAAAGCCGTTCATCTATGCGCTGGCATTTGAGAACGGCATCGCGCATCCGGAAACGATTTTGGACGACCGGCCAAAGCATTATGGCAGTTACGCGCCGGAAAATTTCGATCTTTCGTTTCAGGGAACCGTGACGGCGCGGCATGCGCTGCAATCGTCCCTCAATCTGCCTGCGGTTGAATTGCTGGATGCGATCGGCCCGGCACGATTTATTGCGCGGTTGCGCAATGCAGGCGCGCGCGTCGTGCTGCCCGATGACACCGCACCGGGACTTGCGGCGGCGCTGGGCGGGCTTGGCATCAGTCTTCGCGATCTTGCCTCGCTTTATGCAGGACTTGCGCGGGGTGGACCCATGCCCGTGCTGACGGAAACATTTGGTGCCCGCACGGACGGCACCAAGGCGCGCCGGATCGCCGCGCCCGTCGCCAGCTGGTATGTCGCCGATATTTTGCGCGGCGCGCCGCCGCCGCTAAATGCGCCCTTTGGTCAGATCGCCTACAAAACCGGAACCTCCTACGGCTACCGCGATGCTTTCGCGATCGGCTTCGACAAAGCGCACACGATCGCGGTTTGGCTTGGGCGGCCCGACAATGGATCGGTGTTCGGGCTCGCCGGACGTCAAGCGGCGGCGCCGGTTCTGTTCGATGCCTTTGCACGGCTTGGCGGAGTTCACGAAATTTTGAGCGCGCCCGCCGGGATCGTGATGAGCCGGAGCAGCGCGCTGCCTCCGCCGTTGCGGCATGTGCGCAAAGATGTACCAAAAAGTTTTGGCGCGGACTCGACAGCGCAGTTGAAAATCGCCTTCCCGCCTGAGGGTGCGCGAGTCGATCTCGGACTTGCCGCAGCGGCATCGTCCAGCACACCGCTGAGTTTGAAAGCAGAAGGGGGCGTGTTACCGCTGCGATGGATCGTCAATGGCGTGCCGCTCGGCGAACCGGATTTGCGCCGCCATGCCGCCTGGACACCCGACGGCGCAGGGTTTGTTCGCGTGTCGGTGATCGATGCGCGTGGCGCGACGGACAGTGTGCTTGTGCGTCTCGAATGAGCGTATTCAGATTAAGGTTTTCACATTCGAGGGAATTTTCTGATGGGACGTTTTGAGGGGAAAGTCGCGCTGGTCACCGGTGCGGCGCGCGGGCTTGGGCGGGTGACAGCGCTGGCGTTCGCCCAAGAGGATGCCAAGGTGGTGGCGGCCGATATCGACGAGTCCGGGGGCGAGGAGACCTTGCAGCTCATTCGGAAAGCTGGCGGCACCGGTATGTTTTTGCGCGCAGACGTCGGCAAAGAGCCGGAGGTCGAAGCAATGGTGAACAAGACGGTTGAGGCTTACGGGCGTCTTGACTGCGCGGTGAACAATGCCGGCGTCGTGCGCTTCAAGCCGATCGCCGAAGAGACGAGCGAGGGCTTCGATTTCCATGTCGATACAAATCTGCGCGGCGTCTTTTATTGCATGAAGCATGAGATCCGGCAGATGCTCAAGAACGGCGGCGGCGCGATCGTCAACCAATCCTCGATCACCGGCAGTCTCACGGGTAATCCCGGCGAGAGCCTTTATGCGGCGACGAAAGGCGGAGTAGACGGGATCACCAAATCCGCCGCGCTCGAAGTCGCAAAGCGCAACATCAGCATCAACGCCATCGCAGCCTGCGGGATCGATGCGCCCGGCGACGTGTTTCATCAATGGATGGAAAAAGAGAAGATTTCTCCCGAGGCAGCGGGCAAGCTCTTTCCCATCGGCCGGATGGGCATAGCGGAAGAACTGACGGCGGCGGTGCTGTTTCTATGTTCGGAGCAAGCGCGCTTTATCATCGGCCACGTGCTCGTGATCGACGGCGGCTGGATCGCGCGATAGGGATGGGAGGCGGCTTGTGAGCTTGAGAGTTTTCTCGCCCTCCCGCTTATTGGCGCCCTATGTCACAGCGATTTGGGATTATGAAGACCTGACCGGGAGTAAAGAGTCAGCGCTCACCATCTTGCCAGACAACGCCACCTATTTATGTTTTCTGTACGCCGATTTGCTTCAGACCACCCACAAAGAGGGTGTTTATAGATTTCAGAGTTATCGAAGTGATCTTGGGGGATTGGGAAACGTCTCGGGAGTGTCAGCACGTCTTACACCATGGGGATTGAATGTCTTTCGCAGCGGCATCGTGAAAGACTGCGCCGAGAGACGCGTCGATTGCAGAGATATTTTCCCGCGCTATGACGTAGAAAAAATAGAAGACAAACTGGCCCGTATGCCGGGCGCTCAGGAGCGTGTGCGGTGCATCGAGGAGTTTTTGTCCGCGATGTTGAACCAAAGCCACGAGGATATTCTGATTAGAAAAGCCTGCGAGGAGTTAAATGCCTCCAAGGGAAATTATCCAATTCGGTCGCTCGCCCGCGATCTCGATATCACACCGCGCAGCTTGGAGCGGCGTTTTTTCTCTCAGCTTGGGGCTACGCCGAAGAAATATGCTCGCGTTCTCAGGTTACGCAATGCAATCCTTCAGCGCAAAACACTTCCCGATTGGGCCGATGTGGCTTGTGCGGTCGGCTACTACGATCAAAGTCATATGATTCGTGACTTCCAAGATCTGTACGGACTGTCCCCGCAGGCCCTTTCTCCGCAAATTGACGTTTCTCAGACAGTACAATTTTCTGGCCTGTTGAATTTGCCCGCGATCGCCCGGACACCTGCAAGCTCGATCCCTCGAGGGACAGGCTTGCCCAGCTGATCCAAATGTCGCTTTTTTCCAATACGGGACGGCAATGATGTCCTAAACCGCCCGAACGGCTCGCGGTTTGGGAGGATTACGAATGTTCGCCAAGCATGCCATCACAAAAAAATTGAATGTCCCTTCGGAGAAGGTCTGGGACGCCATCCGCAACATAGGAAGACTCGATGTTTGGTTGCCCATCATCGAGACCTGCAAGGTTGACGGCAACGGACCCGGTGCCACGCGATACATGACCGTCGCCGGAGACGGAGGCGAGATCAGGGATACCATCAAAGAAATCGATGAGGCGTCGATGAGACTTGTCTATCTTCGGCCGGTCTCGCCATTTCCAGTGACCTTCTACAAGGGAACGGTCGAAGTTTTTAAATCTTATGATGGGTTGGGCGTCGTCGTTTGGACAATTGAGTTTGAGTCAAAACCAGAAGATTGCCCGCCTCTCAAGGACCTTGTGCAGAGCGCTATCAGTGCAGGGATTGACGGTATGGAAACGGATTTGTTGAAACAATAAGGATCCGCACCTGTATCCTCAACCTAAGGCTTCGGGTTCGCTTTTTTCTGGCTTGATGCTAGCCACGCCCTTGCCTTCAAATCTCGTGGCCCTTCTTTTTCATTTCCTCGCGGACACGGGTCATCATGTCGGTCGATATCTTGCCTTGCCAGCCTTGCATCGCGGTGATGACCTCGGTCAGAAATGCCGGTTGCGTTTCGACATATTTTTTCCCCGCCGGGCTCTCGAAAAAGGCGTCGGCCGATTTGAGATCCTGCTCGCTCATCTGCTTGGCATAAATCTGCGCGGCAATACTGATCATTTCGTCTCCCTGCCGGTCGAATTCCGGCTTGAGCTGCGTCAGCACCGCATTGAGATCTTTTGCGATTTCCGGCCGCGTCTGGGTCAGGGACTGAGCAATCTGGTCCATGAATTGCGGAATGATGATTGTGAACGAGCGGGACAGCCCGCTGGCAGTGACAAGTGTGCGGGCCGCCGCCAGCTGCGAGGGGCTCGGCGCCGTCGATCCGGGTCCGGTTTGCGCCGGCGGCGTATTTGGCACGGCCTGCTGCGCCCGGCTTTCGCTGGTTCCCAAAAAGGGCGCCAGCGGCAAGGCCAGGCAAAGGCCAAAATTTACGGCGTTTATCTTGAGTGCTGCGCGCAAGCGAAAATCTCCCCAAACTGTGCCCGGATGCAGAAAGCCCATGCGCCATCCCGCGTCAATCGCGTTGACCGGAAATCTCAAGGCCCGAGGGACCGGCGCTAATGACCGCCTTGGCGATCCCAATGAAAAGCCCATGCTCGACGACGCCCGGGATTTTGACCAGACGGTCCGCAAGACCATCCGGATCGCCAATGGCGCCAAAATGGCAATCCACGATCAAGTGGCCATTGTCTGTCACGAACGCCTGGCCGCCGGGATTTTTGCGCAAGCGGACTTCGCCCTCGCAGCCTGAGGCTTTCGCGGCTGCCAAAATCATGCGCTTCGTCACTTCGAGACCGAACAGATTGACCTCGACGGGCAAGGGGAATTTTCCGAGCACCGCGACGGATTTTGACGAATCGGTGATCACGATCATGCGCTTCGAGGCCATGGCGACGATTTTTTCGCGCAGAAGCGCGCCGCCACCGCCCTTGATGAGGCGCAGTTGCGGGTCGTATTCGTCGGCGCCATCGACGGTAAGATCAAGCTCGGGCAGAGCGTCAATCGTCGCAAGCGGGATCGCGTAAAGTTCCGCCTGCGTGCGGGTGCGCTCGGAGGTGGGCACGCAGATCACCTCCAGGCCTTGCGCCACCCGCGCGCCAAGAAGCGTGACAAAATGTGCCGCCGTGGTCCCGGTCCCAAGGCCAAGCCGCATGCCAGGGACGACAAGGTCCAGGGCTTTGGCGGCGGCCAGCCGCTTGGCGGCGTCGGGGGTGAGCGCGTGCGGGGCGATCGCTTGCTGGGGGGACTCGGGCATGGGGGAAACGCGATGGCTCCGGCGAGACCACCCTGGGTTAGTCTCATGCGGGCGGCGGCGTCAACTCTAAGGCGATGTCTGGCCGAGTTTCAATTTAATTTCCGGCCTGCCGCCGCGCTTTGGGGGTCAGCTGGCCTTCCCGCGGCGGCTTAGCGATGTTCGGGCGCGACATTCTTGATCCGCATTGAATGGGCCGCAACGTCATCGAGGCTGTAAGACAATTTCCTCCGCTTATTGGAAGGCGGCCGCTTCTCGACCGAAAGCCCGGGCCGCCACTCCGTCACCGGACGAATTGGTCTTGGCACGAAGCCGCCGCCGCAGTTCGGGCAGACATTGTGGAGCCTGTTTTCGACACAGTCTGCGCAAACGTGCACTCAAAAGAACAGATGCGCGCGAGCGTACTGGACGGCGGCAGGTCCCGGTCACAATATTCGCAATTTGGCCGTAACTCCAAAGCCATGGCTAACCCCGGTCTTTGAGGACTAGGGAATTACCTCAAGGCGGGCGCTGGCGGAAGACCCGGAGGGTCTTTCGTTTACGCTGCTACCTGTGGCGCGCGGCTTCCGGCGCCTCTATATTGGGCGACGGAGGTGCGCGCATGGCTGCAACTGCAACGGATATTATCTTGGATACGCCCGCCCCGGAGTTCAAGCTTCCGGCTACCGATGGCAAGACCTATGCGCTCGCCGACATCGCGGGCGAAAAGGGCACGGTGATTGTCTTTATTTGCAACCACTGCCCTTACGTCAAAGCCGTCATCGACCGGCTGGCCGAGGACGCGCGCGTGCTCCTCGCGGAGGGGTTCGGCTTCGCCGCAATCTGCGCAAACGATGCGAAAAACTATCCGGAGGATTCCTTCGCTAATATGAAGCTCTTCGCAGGCCTGCACAAATTGCCGTTTCCCTATCTTCATGATGAGAGCCAATCCGTGGCCCGGGCCTATGGCGCGGTCTGTACGCCGGATTATTTCGGCTACGATCCCCATCTCAAGCTGAAATACCGGGGGCGCCTTGACGAAGGCCGCACCGGGCCGCTTCCAGCGGGGGCGCGGCGGGAGCTTGTCGAGGCCATGCGGTCCATCGCGGCCAGCGGCGTGGCGCCCAAGGATCAGACGCCGGCCATCGGCTGTTCGATCAAGTGGAAGACGTGAATTTGTCGCGTGTGACGCTCCAGGCGCCGCCACCCGCCGCCGCCAGATACAGCAAGACAAAGCAATAAAGAGCGGCAAGTTCGCCTTGATTGAGGATCGGATAGAAGCTCTTTTGGGCATGCACGAGAAAATAGGCAACCGCCATCTCGCCGGATAAGATAAACGCCACGGGCCGGGTGTAGATGCCAAACAGCAGCAGGATGCCGCCGGCGAATTCCAAAATCCCGGCAAAACCGAGAAGCGATAGAAATCGCAGGTCGTCGAACATCGCAACATGGGGGAAGCCAAACAGCTTTGCCGTACCATGCTGGAGTAGCAGGAGAGCCGTCGCGATCCGCAGCACTCCGAGAATACGCGGCTGCCACGTCACGGCGATCAGGGGTAAATCCATCGTGAAAAATCCTCCGGCCCGTCGCATTGCAAACACTTCTACCCATATAGGCTTAACCGCCAAACTGGGAACCGTCCGATGACCTCACTCGCCTTGCTCATTGTTGCCGCGATCGTCCTGTCAGGTCTTTTTGAGGTCTATCTCTCGTACCGCCAGGTCGCATCCGTAAGCGCGAACCAGGACGAGGTTCCAGAGGGGTTTGCCGGGGCGGTCAGCGGCGAGGAGCACCGGCGGGCGGCGGCCTATACGCTGGCCCGCACCCGGCTTTCCATCGCAAAAACCATCTTTGACACGGTCCTTTCCGTCGTCTGGCTGACCTTATGGCTCGGGCCCCTGTATGACTTCGTGGCCTTTTTTATCGCACCGGGCATGTCACGAGGCGTCGCGGTTGTTGTCCTGTTCGCCCTGATCGAGCGGCTTCTTCATCTGCCTTTCTCGATTTTCAGCACTTTTGCGCTGGAAACGAGGTTTGGGTTCAACCGGGCGACTCCCGCCATGTTTTTCCTCGACCGGATCAAGGGTTTGGTGCTGGCGTTCGTTTTTGGTGTTCCCTTGCTTTATGGATTCTTTTTCTTGCTTCGTGTGTTGCCGGACTTCTGGTGGCTCGCGGGCTGGGCGGGGTTGATGGCGCTGATGATCGCCATGACGGTGATCTACCCCGCCTTTATCGCGCCCTTGTTCAATAAGTTCGAGCCGCTTCCGCAAGCGCCGTTGAAGACCCGGATCGAGGCTTTGCTTGCCAAATGCGGATTTGAGTCCAAAGGACTCTATGTCATGGATGCCTCCCGGCGTTCCACCCACGGCAATGCGTATTTCACCGGCTTTGGCAAGGCCAAACGCATCGTATTTTTCGACACGCTTTTGCAAAACCATACGCCCGATGAAATCCTCTCCATTCTCGCGCATGAATTGGGCCATTATAAACTTGGCCACATCGGGCAGCGCGTCGCGGAGTCCGCGATCCTCACCCTGCTCGGTTTCGGTGTCCTTTACTGGGCGTTCGCGAGCGGAGTGACCGGTCAGTTCGGGCTCCCCCGGGATCCGGGTTTGGTTTTGATACTCATTTTAATCGCCCTCGGCCCTGTCATGCATTTGATTTCGCCGCTGACGAGCTTTCTCTCTCGGCGGGCCGAATATCAGGCCGACGGTTTCGCCAAGGCGATGGCGGGTCCAGAGCCAATGATCAGCGCCTTGACCCGGCTTTCTCGCGACAATCTCTCGACCCTCACCCCGGACCGGCTCTACGCCTTGTTTTATTATTCGCATCCGCCGGTGCCGGCGCGGATTGCCCGGCTCAAAGCCGTTTAACCCGCGAAATTTCCCTGTCCTTGCCCCCGGCTCAGGCGCTGCAGCACATTGCGCCAGCTGAGCCATTTTGATGACATTATCCTAGCTCACCAGTTGCGGCTCCCCTATAGTGGCGGCGGGGAGGCTGGAGCTTTGCACGGGACGCGGGCGTTCGCTCGGCCAGCACCAAGCTTCGCGCAACGCTTGTCCGATAGGCACAATTACTTGAGGAAACGCGTTTTTTGGATTTAGCCCGGGGTTAAATACTTGCGTGAATTGTTGTGTGCGTGCGGACCCATCTAGATGAGTCCATGTGAGTCAGTTGGCCAATCCCGTGATTTCCGCCGTCTTACGAGGGCGGTGGCAATGTTTATTTTGGCGGGCGCGATGCTTGCTGCTTGTTCTTCCGTTCCGCCCATCGGAAGCAATGAGCCGCCAGACGCGCTGGACCGCATCCGGGCGACGGACCTTTCGCCGCGCGCGCCAGACCAGACCGGCTCCGTCAATACGGGAACAGGGGGGAATCAGGCTCAGATCTATTATGGCAGTTCGGGAACGGCTGTCACGGTGGATGTGGATGGCAATGGGCAGCGCCCTGCTGGCGGCGGAACGGGCGATGGCGTCACCTTAAACTTCGAGGATACCCCCGTAAGCGCCGTGGCGAAGGTCATTTTGGGTGATTATCTCGGCGCTGGCTATGCCATCGATCCGCGCGTGCAAGGAACCATCAGCCTGTCCTCGGGGCGTCCGGTTCCAAAATCCGATTTGTTATACATTCTCGAAAGCGCATTGCGCACCAGCAACGCGGTCTTGTTGCATGATGCCGGGGGTTACCGGATCGTTCCTGCCGACGATGCCATTGGCAGCGGCCATGTCGATCGCGGAGATGGGGGCCATAATCCGGAGCCAGGCTATGGGGTGTCGGTGGTTCCTTTGCAACACGTCTCGGTAGGGACAATCACAAAGCTCCTGGACAGCTTTGCGACGAAGCCCGGGTCGATCCGGTCGGAGCCTTCGAAAAATCTCATGATCGTCGTCGGCAATGGACTCGAGCGCCGCACGGCTGTCGAGACGATTTTGAGTTTCGACGAGGATTGGATGCGCGGCCAATCGGTCGGAATTTTTCCGATCCATAACTCGACACCGGAACCGATGGTCACGGAACTCGAAAAGATCATGGATTCCGGAGAAGACGGTCTCAGCCAGCATATGGTCAAGCTGCAACCCATCAGCCGGTCGAACGCCATTCTCGTCGTGGCGCGCAAGCCCGAGTTGCTGCGCGTGGTGGCAAAATGGATCTCGCGCCTCGATGCCTCGGCTGTGGCGAGCACCGGCGTCAAGGTTTACAAGGTCCGCTACGGCGATTGCCGCCAGATTGCCAAGCTCCTCTCGGATTTGTTCATTGGCGGCGGCGGCAGCACCCTTGAATCGCCGGTCAATCAAATTGCCCCTGGCGGGGGAGCCTCGTCTTTGTCGTCGCCAAGCGGCGCCGCGGGGCAGTCGGGGTTCTCAAACACCGGCGGCTTGGGGGGCGGCGGCGGTGGAGGAGGTCTGGGCGCCGGCGGTGGCTTGGGAGGCGGCGGCGGATTGGGTCCCAGCGGTGGCCAGGGCGGCGCGGGCGGACTCGGCGCCAACCAATCCCAGTCGCAAGGGGTTTTTGGCTCGCTAAACTCGGGCCAAGGCGGCGGCCAAGGGGGCGCACCCGGATCCCCCACGGACCAGTCTGGTGGCGGCGGCGGTGCGGGTGGGTTTGTTGGAGGCGGCGGCGGAGGCGCGGGGGGAGGCGGCCGGGCGCTGCTGCCAGGAGTGCGGATTCTGCCCGATATCCCAAACAATTCGATCGTGGTCTATGCCAATACGGACAGTTACCGGGTCATCGAGCGGGCGCTCAATCAGCTGGATAGGCCCATCGCGCAAGTGGCCGTCGACGTCACCATCGCCGAAGTTCATTTGAACAACGACCTCCAATATGGCGTGCAGTTCTTTTTGGGGAACATCGGCATCCCCAACTTGCATACGCTCGGGGCCGTGGGGGTCAATTCGCCGACGGGCAGCACGGCGCTTCAGAACCAGCCGGGCTTCAATCTGACGCTTGGCAATCAGCTGACTCCGCACGTGATTATCAGTGCTTTGAATCAATATACGACCACAAAGATCCTCGCCAATCCGTCGCTTGTGGTGCTCGACAATCAGACAGCCGCGCTGCAAGTCGGCCAGCAAGTGCCGATCACGCAGGGCAGCGCCAATATTTTGAACTCGGCCACCGCCACTTCAAACACCGTCTTCAATTCCATCACCTATCAGAATACGGGTATTATTTTGAGCTTCCGGCCGCATGTCCACGCCAACGGCGTTGTGAATCTCGAGGTCGATCAGGAAATCAGCGCCTGCTCGAATTGTGTGGGAATTAATCTGACGCCGACGTTCACCGACCGCCATGTTAAGAGTTCGATTCAAGTCCCGAACGGGCAGACGGTTTTGCTCGCCGGCCTCGTCCAGGAGGATCACGAAAAGACGCGCGCCGGAATTCCTCTCGTCGAACAAATTCCCATCATCGGCGAAGCTTTCAGCCCCAGCAACAACAACTCCGTGGACCGGATCGAACTCATCATTTTCATAAGGCCGCAAATTATTCGCGACGGCGTCGACGCTTCAAATGTCGCCGAGGAACTTCGTTCCAAGATGCGGGGTGACAAAGTCGGCACGGATCATCCGCCAGGCAATGTGACGCCTTACCCCATCGGGCTCGTCCAATGAGCGGGGATCGGCTTAGCGTTTCCGACTTCTCCGGCGGGATGGAGGTGGAGAAACGCGCGATGTCGGACTTTTTGCCGCGAAGCCGCGTCCTATTCACTGCCCTCGGGTTCCTCGCCTGCGGTGCCGTGATCGCAAGCCTTGTTGCCTCGCCTGGCCCCTCTGGACTTTTTGGCGCGGCCCTAGGGCTTTTGATGCTTGCCATCGCGGTGGCCGATGCGCGGGCCTATATAATTCCCGACCGGCTGACCCTCGTGGCTCTCCTGCTCGCTTTTGCGGAAACGGCAGTCGCGGGCATTGAAACGATGCCGGAGAACATCGCCCTGGCAGCGTTGCGGGGCGTTGTCGTGGCGCTCGGATTTCTGGCGCTGCGGGAGGGCTATTTCCGGCTTCGCCGCCGCCAGGGGATTGGCCTTGGCGACGTCAAGCTCGCCGCCGTCGCCGGCGCATGGCTCGATTGGCCTCTCATTCCGGCCGCGGTCGAAATCGCCGCTGTGATGGCACTCGCTGTTTATATCGGGAGCGAAGTCGTCCTGCGGCGGCCCTTGCGGGCGGCCGCGAAATTGCCCTTTGGTGTTTTTTTCGCGCCGGCGATTTGGTTTTGCTGGCTGCTCGGCGCCCTATTTTTAAAGGTTTAACGGAGCACCCCATGGAGGTTTTCCGCTCTCTGCGTAGAGGCCAGAACTGGCGGCGGCAAATGTTTTGGCCCCGCATCTGGGCCATATCCGGCCTGCTGCTATGTGCGGCATTGAGCAATTCCGGCGCCGCAGCGGACCCGCTTAAGACGGGAGTTCGCGCCTTCGCGGCCGGCAATTATGTGAAAGCCGCCGAAATCTTTGCGATCCTGGCGCCGCAAGGCGATCCGACGGCGCAAACCTACCTCGGCTATATGTTCGCCAACGGCAAGGGCGTGCCGCAGGATTTTATCGTGGCGGCGGGATGGTATCGTTGCGCCAGTCAGCAAGGTGTTGCGCGGGCGCAGTATCAGCTGGGGCTCATGTACGACAAAGCCCAAGGCGTGCCGCAGGACTATATGAAGGCTTATGCGCTGGTGAATCTGGCTGTCGCGAAGGCGGGCCCGGAACGCGAGCCGTGGGCGAGAATACGCGACGCCATAGCCTCGAAATTGAGCCTAAGGGAGCGAACCCAGGCGCAACAAATGTCGTTCGAGGGAGTTCCGGAAGTTCCGTGTTTGCCCATTGTCTCGAGCGTGAGGGTTGCCCCGTTTCCTTTCCTTTTTCCGAGCATTATCCCCTGACCGCTCGAACGTGGCTCGCGCATGATGGGCCTGCGCGGGTTTCCCATTTGACATCGTCCCAGGACGCCGCACTCTCTTAGCCCTCCCGCCGTGCTGTCCGGTGTGGAAAGTCCGCGACTTTTCAGTTGCCGTGCTTTAAAGCGCGAGGGTCTTCCGCCAGTTGGCGGAAACCGCAAGACGCTCCTGGCAAAGAGGGACCATGTTCGACAACGTCACCGTGACGGCGTCCGCCCGTCTTCACCTTGGATTTCTTGACATGAATGGCGGACTTGGGCGCCGTTTCGGGAGCCTCGGGCTTGCCATCGACCGGCCGGTCACGCGCTTGAGGCTTCAACGCGCGGCGGCGTTCACGGTCGAAGGATTGGAAGGGGAGCGCGCGTCCCACTATCTCACCCATTTGGCGCGTCATTTGGGTCTGCCGCTGGCCTATGCCTTGACCATTGAGGACGCGATTCCCCCGCATGCGGGACTGGGCTCGGGCACCCAGCTCGCGCTCGCCGTCGCGACCGCCCTGCGGCGTCTTGAAGGGCTTCCTTTGGACCCGGCAAACGATGCGCTTTTGTTGCGGCGCGGCGCCCGTTCGGGCATCGGCTTGGGTCTCTTCGAACAAGGAGGGGTCATTGTTGATGGCGGACATGGGGCACGGACTTCGACGCCGCCGGTCATCGCCCGCCTGGAATTCCCCGCCCAATGGCGGGTGATCATTGCTGTCGATCCGCGCGCCGAAGGCGTTCATGGGAGCGAAGAGCAAACCGCCTTCGCCCAGCTGGCCGATTTCGCGCCAAGCTTGGCTGCCGAAATCTGCCGCCTGGTTCTCATCAAGGCATTGCCGGCCCTGGCCGAACAGGATATTGGCTCCTTTGGTGACGCGATCGCGCGTCTCCAGGAGATCGCCGGAGACTATTTCGCGCCCGCGCAAGGCGGCAAGCCTTACGCAAGCGCCGCCGTGGCACAAGTGATGGATGAGCTTCGGCTGCATGGAGCGAGAGGCATCGGCCAATCCTCCTGGGGGCCGACAGGCTTTGCTTTTGCCGCCGATGCGCGGGAGGCGCAACGCTTGTGCGGCACCGTCCAAGCAATGGCCGACGCGTCGGGCCTGGAACTCGTCATCTGCAAGGGCGTCAACCACGGCGTCCGCGTCGAAGGGAACTCCTTCGCTGTTATGAAATCGTCGCAATGAGATAGGGGTAATACGTGGCCAAGAATATATTGCACATGCTCAGTCCGCTCCGGCACATGAGCCCATTCGATGTGAATATGGCGCTCGACGCGGGATATGACTCGGTTGTTCCTTATATCGATGTCAAGCTCGAGGAAGTCATGCCGCTGGTGCAGGACGCCATGTTCTCGCGCTCGCCCAGGGATGCCGTCCATACCGCTGTTTTCATTGGCGGCAAGGATGCGGTTCTCGCGCTCGACATGCTGGAGCAAGTTCGCAAAACCCTTTTGAAGCCGTTTGAAATTTCCGCCTTCGCCGATCCCGCCGGATCGTTCACCACCGCCGCTGCGATGGTCGCTTGCGTCGAAAAAATCCTGAAGAAAAAGAACGGCAAGGCGCTGGCCGACACGCATATTGTGATTTTTGGCGCGACGGGGCCGGTGGGCTACACCTGCGGGGTGATCGCGGCGCTGGAAGGCGCCGAAGTAACCCTCACCGCGCGCGAGTTGAGCAAGGTGCAAGCCAAGGCCGACGAGATCAAGCAGAGGTTCGGTGTCACCGTGCATGCCGCCCAGGCAAAATCGCCGGAGGAAATTTCCGCGGCACTGGCGGGCAAGGAAGTTGCTCTGTGCTGTGCGGCTGCGGGCGTGCAGGTTCTCTCGGCATCGATGCTCGCGGCGGCCAAATCCTTGCTGGTTTCAGCCGACGTCAATGCGGTGCCGCCGGCGGGGATCGAGGGGCTTGAACTAATGGCGAACGGCGCCGAATTGGCGGGCGGCAGTCTTGGCATCGGACCGCTCGCCATTGGCGACGTGAAATACAAGACGGAATCAGGATTGTTTCAACGCATGGCGGCGTCCCCTAAGGCGATCAGCCTCGATTTTCGCGATGCCTTCAGTCTCGCGCGTGAGATCGCCTGAAGCTGGTGCCGCGATATTGATCGCGGCATCGTCGGGAAGGGCTTTGGCAGGTGCTGCCCGGCGAGCCGGGTTTATCCCGCTCGCCGCGGACTTTTTCGACGATTTGGATACGCGCGGGTTTTGCGGCGCGAACCACCTCGTCGAAGGCGGGCTCGGCCGGGGATTTGCCGCGGACACTCTCATTCCGGCGCTGAACTCCCTTGCGAGTGTCGCGCCGCCCCGCGGCTTCGTTTATGGCGCGGGGTTTGAGGATCGACCGGAACTTCTGGAAGTGATCGCGCGGCGATTCCCGCTGCTCGGCAATCTTCCGGATGTGGTTCGCGGTGTAAAAGATCCGGTGCGGCTTTCGCAGCTTTGCGCCGCCCTCAACATTCCCCATCCCGAGATGAGCGCGAAGATGCCAAGCGACAGCCGCGATTGGCTCGCCAAAAGCGTGGGGGGAGCTGGCGGAAGCCATGTGGCACCAGCTGGAGAAGCGATCCTCGCGGACGAAAATATCTATTTTCAGCGCCTCGTCACGGGCGACTCCGTTTCGATTCTTTTTGTTGCTGATGGCACCAATGCACATATCGTGGGTCTCAGCCGGCAATGGGTGGCACCAACGCCGGAAGAACCCTACCGGTTTGGCGGCAGCCTGCGCCCGGCGGATCTCACGTCCACACTAGAAAACAAATTGCGGCGTGTGGCATACACCATCACGGCGGCATCCGGGCTTCGCGGCCTCAACAGCATCGATTTTCTGGTTGACGGCAACGAATATACATTAATCGAAATCAACCCGAGGCCCGGCGCCACCCTCGACATTTTTGACGATCGCGATGGCTCCCTATTTCGCGCCCATGTTGAATCTTGTCTTGGCCGCCTGCCCGCGCGGTTGCCTGTATTTAGCGGCGCGGCGGCCGCCGCGATCGCCTACGCGCCGCGTGACATTTCCAGCATGCCGGACTTCGACTGGCCCGATTGGACGGCGGACCGGCAGAAAGCGTATAGCGAAGTCCGGGCGCACGGTCCTGTCTGCACAATCAGCGCTCGCGCGGAAGAATCAGGGATGGCCCGCGCACTGCTCGACGCGCGGACGGCTTGGATTCTTGGCCGCTTGGAACAAGTCCCAAACAAAACCAACATCGGGCAAAATCAAACACACCTCGGGAAGGAAACGGCACATTGAGCGATCTCAGCATCAACACACTGACCGGCGCGGCGGTGGACCGCATGGTTGCCAACGCCGCCCAGCTGCGGGTCAAAGTTTCCAAAGGTGACGCGGGCGAGACGATTATCGATGCCGGGAAAAACGCCCGGGGGGGTATCGAGGCGGGTATAGCAATCGCCGAAATCTGCCTTGGTGGCCTCGGAAGGGTGGGCCTTGCTCCGACCGGGCACAATCCGAAATGGCCGTATGAGCTTTGCGTCCGTTCCACCGATCCCGTCATTGCTTGCCTCGCCAGTCAATATGCGGGCTGGGCCCTGTCGCACGGCGAAGGCAAATCGGCGTTTTTCGCGCTGGGCTCAGGTCCAGGGCGGGCGCTGGCCCGCAAGGAGCCTTTGTTTTCGGAATTGGAGTATCGCGACACCGCGACGCGCGTGACCCTC
Source organism: Methylocella sp. (assembly GCA_036561105.1). Classification (GTDB taxonomy): domain Bacteria; phylum Pseudomonadota; class Alphaproteobacteria; order Rhizobiales; family Beijerinckiaceae; genus Methylocapsa. The sequence goes on from DATBPZ010000156.1 coordinate 30,138, forward strand.
GTGCTCGAATCGGACAAGCCGCCGCCGCGTGAGATCGCGGAAAAAGTTGCACGCGATTGCGGCGTCTCACCGGAAAATGTGACGTTTATTTTCGCGCCGACACAAAGTCTCGCGGGCGGTGTTCAGGTCGTGGCACGAGTGCTCGAAGTGGCGCTGCACAAAACACATGAGCTTAAATTCCCGCTTGCACGCGTCGTCGATGGCGTAGCCTCGGCGCCGTTGTCGCCGCCGCACCCGGATTTTGTCCAAGCCATGGGACGCACCAATGACGCGATCATCTATGGCGGCCAGGCCCATCTGTTCGTGACCGGGCCTGCTGCCGATGCAAAGGCGCTTGCCGAGCAGCTCCCAAGCACGACGTCGCGCGATTACGGACGTCCCTTCGCCGAAGTGTTCAAAGCCTACAAGGGGGATTTCTACAAGATTGACCCGATGCTGTTCAGCCCCGCGCGAGCCATCGTGACAGCCGTCGATACCGGCGAGACGTTTCACGCGGGAAAAATCGATCAAGCCTTGCTCGATGTCTCTTTCGGATAGGCAACAGGCGCCGCGCAAGGCATTGGACGGACCCAGGATCGCGCTGGCTGTCGATCTTTACGATTGGCATGCGCGCGATCTCGTGTCGGCTTTCGCGCGCGCGGGCGCCGTTGCCGTTCCGCTGCGCCTTTCTCAATGCGGGTTCGATACCCGGCGGCCGAATGGCCTCGTGATACCGGGCTTTGGCGCGGATTTGCCGGATGCGGTTTTCGTTCGCGCGATTGGGTCCGGCACGTTTGAAAGCGTGACCTTGCGGCTCGATGTGCTGCATTGTCTTGGCGAAATGGGCGTCCCGGTCTTGAACTCCGCGCGTGCCGTCGAAGTCTGCGTCGACAAAGCGGCAACGAGTTTCGCGCTTGCCCGCAAAGGGATTCCGACTCCAGCAACCTGGACGGTCCAATCGCAGCAGGCTGCCCGCCAGATTGTGCGGCGCGAAACTGGGCGCGGCACACTTGTTTTGAAACCTTTGTTTGGCGCGCAAGGTTTTGGCTTGAAACTGATCCGTCGAGAGGATGATCTCCCATCGCTCGAAGCCGCCGATGGCGCCTATTACCTTCAACGATTCATCGCGGTGGAGCGCAACGGCTTTCGCGACATCAGGCTTTTCGTGTCGGAGGGCGAAGTCATTGCCGCCATGACACGTCATGCCTCGCAATGGATCACCAATGTCAAACTTGGCGCCCGGCCGGAATGGTGCGAGCCAGATACCACGATGATCGATCTTGCCTTGCGCGCGGCAGCGGCGACCGGTGCGGATTTTGCCGGTGTCGATATGATCCGCGATGCGTCCGACGCCCTCCAGGTTCTTGAGGTCAACAGCATGCCCGGATGGCGCGGCTTGCAAAAGGTGGCCCCCTTTTCGATTGCTGATAAATTGGCGGCGAACGTTTTGGCGCGGATCGGGCGGCCACGGGCGAAGGCTGTAGGGTGAACGAGATCGCCTCGGCATTCGCCGCCGCCTGCCGTGACGAGGTCGAGGCTCCCAAGCCCGGGAATGTCCATGTGTTCGCCGACGGCCACGGCATGACGGTCCGCGATTTTCTGCGCAGCGCCGAGGCCGCCGCGCCAGCCTTATGCAAACCGTCAACACCGGTTGGCGAGCGCATTCTTTCCGCTGTCGAGGCGACCTTCGCGACGGTTGGCATGAATACCAATCTTGGAATTATCCTTTTATGCGCGCCGCTGGCTGCCGCCGCGGAGAGCGGCGAGGAATTGCACGTTGCTTTGCACAATATCCTTGCCGGTTTGACCATCGCGGATGCAGCCAACGCTTTCCGGGCGATTCTGCGCGCCTCGCCTGCGGGACTGGGCACGGCGCAGCGCCACGATGTCCATGGGGATGCGGATGTCACGCTGTTGGAGGCAATGCAAGAAGCGGCCGGCCGGGACAAGATTGCCTTTCAATATGCGTCTGATTTTGTGGATGTCTTCGAAACCGGAATGGGTGCCTTAGCGGGTGCGCGGGCCAGGGGCTGGCCCGCGCCCTGGCCAGTGGTCAGTGGTTATCTCGCGTTTCTGGCGGGCTTTCCCGATAGTCATATCGCGCGCAAACATGGCGGGCAGACGGCTGCGCGGGTGCAAGACGAGGCGCTGGTGGCGCGGGAACGCTACATGAACACCGCGAATCCTGAGGATGCTCTGCAAGATCTTTTGATATTCGATCAAAACCTTAAAGCCGCCGGATTAAACCCTGGAACCAGTGCGGATCTTACTGTCGCGGCGGTTTTCGCAGAACGATTAACTAGGATCTTGATCAACCGGCGCAATAATGGTTGAGTGCGGCCGCGACGGAAACCTCCGCCGCCATCCCGCCCGGCCAAATCTCCGGCGTTGACAACAAGGTTGTTCGTCGGGCATGTGTCGAACTCTTCCGACGCCCAATCGGAGCAGGCTTCTCCAGGGGAGGAAATTAGTAATGGGGATTTTAAGCATGGCAAAGATAAACAAGCTCTGCGTCGGCGAATCGCTCGTCGGTGATGGCAATGAAGTCGCGCATATCGACCTCATCATCGGACCGCGCGGCAGCGCCGCCGAAACGGCGTTTGCGACGGCTCTGACCAACAATAAGGATGGGTTCACCACGCTGCTCGCGGTTGTGGCGCCGAACCTGCTCGTCAAGCCCGCGACCATTCTGTTCAACAAAGTGACGATCAAGAATGCGACCCAGGCCGTGCAGATGTTCGGACCGGCTCAGCATGGCGTCGCCAAGGCTGTCGCGGACAGTGTCGCGGCGGGCGTTATCCCCGTAGGCGAAGCTGACAATCTCTTCATCTGCGTTGGCGTGTTCATTCATTGGGACGCCAAGGACAATCAGAAGATTCAGGACTTCAACTATCAGGCCACCAAGGAATCGATCGCCCGCGCGGTGAGCGGCGAGCCGACCCCGGCCTATGTTGTTGCCCAGCGCAACATCGCGAAACATCCTTTCGCGCCGAACTAAGCACGCGCTTAGCTGAAAAGCATAAAAAAGGGGCCTAGGCCCCTTTTATTTTGTTTTCCACTGCGGCGAGGTCGACGCCGGTCAAACGGCCATCATGCAGCGCCGAGGCAACGAGGACGCCGCTGATTCCTATTTGATCCAAATGCAAAAGATCATCGGCGCCGCGAAGTCCTCCGGCAGCATAGATCCTAACATCGGGCGCGCGGCGTCTGACCTCTAAAAGGCGATCCATATCTGGACCGGCGTCGCTGCCGACCCGCGCCAGTGTCATGACAATGACGCGGCGGGGCCACAGATGCTGCATATCATAGAGGTCTTCGGGTCCGATCAATCTGTCGCCGCGGAAATCGAGCGAGAAAATAATTCGATCATTTTCTGTAAGATCAGAAAGCACCGTGACGCTTTCCAAGGACTCGCTTCCAAGGACAAGATGTGCGCCCTTGTATCGGGCAAGCCAGGACCGCGCCTCGAGAGCGTCGCGCACCCCGGCATCGATCCAAAAGACAAGACCTGGAAAAGCCGCCAGGACGGAATCGATGGTTTGCGCATTGCTGCTCCGGGATTCGATGCGGTCGAGATCGGCGATATAGAATGTCCCAAAGGGATGAATCGCCAAAAGCCCGGCGATTACGTCGAGAGGCGCGCTGGTTTTTGAAACCGGCGTTTCGATCGGCGCATAAGCATGCCGTAAGCCGTGGCGGGCGCGCACGACCGCGCCGCCCATCAGGTCGATGACCGGAATGACTTCAATCGCATCTTCGCGCATAACTAATCCAACGCTTTCCCGGAATTTTATATAATACGCTCAAATGCAAAACATTATTATCGGATGGGACGTCGGAGGTGCGCATCTGAAGGCCGCGCGCGCGGAAAACGGCGTGATTGCCGGAGCCGTGCAGATCGCGTGCCCCCTCTGGCTTGGGGTCGCGGAACTCGATCGCGCTTTTGACGAAGCGACCGCCGTCATCGGGCGGGCTCCTCTCAACGCGATCACCATGACGGGCGAACTCTGCGATGCCTTCGCCACGCGTGAGGAAGGTGTCGCCGGGCTTGCCGCAATTATGGCGCGATGGCTTGACCCCGCGCGCACTGTTTTTTACGCCAGCCGCTCTGGTTTTGTCGAGGAGCGCGACATCGTGCAACACGCAACTGCCATAGCTTCTGCCAATTGGCACGCCAGCGCGGCGCTGACCGGCATGCATGTGCGAGAAGGCTTGTTCATCGACATGGGATCGACGACGGTCGACATTATCCCTGTCAGGGAAAGACGGCCAGCAAACCTCGGCTACAGCGATGCGGAACGCCTTATTCATGGCGAGCTTGTCTATAGCGGTCTCACGCGAAGTTTTTTGATGGCGGGTCCGAAACTTGTGCCCTTCGCCGGTCAATGGACGCCGTTGATGAACGAATGGTTCGCCAGCATGGCCGATGTTCATCGCATTCTCGGGCAGCTGCCGGACGGCGCCGATCTGATGGAGACGGCGGATGGGCGCGAAAAAACCAAGGCCTCGTCATGCGCGCGGCTGGCTCGGATGATCGGGCGCGACAGCAGCGAGGCGGATGAAACAGCCTGGGAACGGCTGGCGCGATTTTTTGCCGAGGCGCAACTGCGCGAGATCATAGATGCGGCGGCTCTCGTTTTGTCACGTGGCCATATGGCTACAAACGCGCCAGTCGTTGGTGCTGGAATCGGACGCGGCGTCATTCGCGAACTGTCGGCAAGAATGAGTCGCCCCTTTATCGCTTTCGATGATCTTATCGAAGCCCTTCCTGAAGCGCGCGCAAAAGCCTGCGATTGCGCGCCTGCCTCAGCCGTGGCGCTGCTCGCCAGTACTCAATTTCCGGCGTAATAGGCTTCGCGCTTTTGCATGAGCCACGACCAAGCCTCTTGCTCGCGCGGGCCTGCGGTCTTTTCAACGGCGATCGCCAGATAAGCGATTTCCAGGTCGATTTTGTCACGCGGCAACATGTGCAGGCGGGTCAGCAGGATGGCGCATTCGACAACGGCGTTGGCGGCGCGGTTGACTCCTTCAAATGGCGCATGCTGCTCCAAATGCACAATTTTGCAATGGAAGCGGGGACGCTCGGCGTCGGCTTTGAAATGCGCGACTTTGAGTTCGGCGTGGGCGAGTGCGTCCGCTAGACGCGGCACGGAAATTTGTGTTGCGGGTACAAGGGGCCAGTTACGCCGTCCGGTGATGAGCCCGGCGAAAATACGCGCGTCATCCGTGTAATTGGCGACCGCAACGGAGGACTCCAGAAGATTGTCGTGTGTTACGGAGGGAAGAAAGGGCGCGATAATCCAGCCTTCCCCGTCCTCGATAAGACCCAGCGGCGCTATATGGGCTTGGCCTGAACGATCGACGGTCGTGACGATAACTTCGCGGATCATCGGCACTTTGATGTCTCCTTAAGCGGATTTCTGCACGCCGTATCAAGTCTGCCGCCCTTCGTCAGACTTTCGCGCGCAAAGTGTGTCCTACTTCGCGAAGCCGGTCCTTGGCTTCTTCCTGCTTGTCCGTTGCGCAGCCCCAATCGAGCGGCTCGTCTTGTGTGTAGCGCTTGCCGAGAGCAAAAGCGATCTCGGCCTTGGCGAGTTCGGTGCCGAGATAAAACGCATGCGCGCCATCCGCCTCGATGCCGAGCTTGGGATAAAGGGAAAGGGCATCGTGCGAAATGTGATGCCCATCGCGATTGAATATGTGAATTCCGTCGTCAGCTGTCAGAATTCGAAAATTTGTATCCCGCACCTCCGCCGCGAGTCCGGCGATGTCATCGCGCGACAGCGGATAGGGTGACAGATCGTGGAGAGAGACAAGCCCGGCGTCAAAACCTTTTGGCAAGGCGCTCTCAGTGGATGCCGCGAACATGAGCCGGCGCGCCGCGTCGTGCTCCTCGATCGTGCGCCGCGTATGCGGGCTCACCTGGACGGTGAGTACATTGCGGATGTCAAGTTCCGAGCAGATGCCCATAAGAAGGGCCGTGATACCGCCGGAATCGGCCTCCGTTAATTCGGTGAGATTGCCTGTCCCCATCATCATTTCGGCATGTGGGAGGCGCCGTCTTGTTTCGATATAACGGGCGATAGACGCGGTAAATCCAAAATGGATCGGATCGAGGATCGGATCGACAATGTAAGAGAGACCGCGCTTCTCGGCAGCGTGCGCGGCGCGGACAAGCGAGTCGAGATCGCCATGCGGCGCGGCGACGAGAACGGGCGTTGCGCCCGAGCCTTCCGCGATATCGAGTGTGTTCTCTTCGAGGCTCAGCAAAAAATCGGCGCCTGCCCCGGCGCCGCGCGCGAGCTCGTGCCTGTTCGCGGAATCGATGCTGACCTTATGCCCAGCCGCTTTCAAAGCACGAACGCTGTCTTCCAGATGCGGAAACGGCGTGTCGGGAAGACAGCCGATGTCGATAATATCGGCACCTGACTTTCGCAATAGCGCTGCCCGAGCAAGCAAGGCGTCGATGGACAGCGCGGAGGCATCGACAATTTCAGAAAAAATACGAATCGAAAAACGCGACAAATCTTTTGCTTGACCGCCGCGTCCGAGATAGGCGGGAAGATCGCTCAACTCATCTGGCCCGCGCGTCACCGGCACTCCAAGCTGATCTTGGAGATGCGCGAGATCGGCGCGGCAGCGGCCGGGCAAAATAATGCGGTCCACGGCCACCGGCCTTCCAAGGCGGCGCAGGATGATCGCCTCGGTCATCAGCGCGGCGACCTTCACCCCGATATCGCGTATCTCCCAAGTAAACGGCGTCTCGCCCAAGGAACGCATGATCCGCTCCAATCGCGGATAGGCAAGATGGCCGGTGAGAAAGAGGAGGCGCTCGCTCATGCGGGTTTCAGTTCGCTCCTCCGCCGGCCGATGAATTCTTTTAGATCTTTCAAACTTTCGGCGACCTGTGTCGCCTCGAAGATTTTCAATTTTTCGGTATTCTCAAGATCGATCCGCCGTGGAAACACTTTTACCATGCCATCGGGTGCCCGGGTCAAAAGCTCCGGCGCAGTATCGCAGGCAAAGACAATGCAGGGGACTTGGCATTTGCCCGCTTGGGCGAAAACATTGCTCGCGAGATTGTCGGAGATTCCATAGACGAATTTGGCGACGGTGTTTGAGGTCGCGGGTGCCACGACGAGCGTGTGATATACCCCATGATAAAAATAGCCGACCTGCGGCGAACTCGCGGCGGTATCCTTATAGACGCGGGCGGTTTTCGGCAGATCGAGCTGTTGCTTATATTGGCGCAGCACTTCTCCGGCGGCCTTGCTGACGAAGAGATCGACGTGCTCCAATTCGCGCGCGAGTTCGATGCACTCGTTGAAAAAGTGACCAGAGCCCGTAAGCGCCCAACCCCAGCGCGGCGTGACGACTTTGCTCATGGTGGCACCATTCCATCTCAGAGGAAAAACTTCGGGATTTAAGAACCCGGATCATATCAGGCAATTGTGATTTTGGTCCCCGGCATTCCACCGCCTTGCAATATGGGCAACGCGCCCGCGAGTGCCAATGGGCCCGCGAGCCAAACCTCCGCCTGGCTTTGGGCGGCGAAGCGTGGGAACAAGGGATCGACGATTTTGTTTGCCGCAAGGCCGTACGCCGTAACCGGATCCGTCTGATCGACGGATTTAATTAGCAGCAACCGGCGGCCGCCAAGGAGTCCTGCAAGCCAGGCCGCGAGCGAATCCGACGTCAACTCCCATGTTTCCGGTACCTCCGGAGCGGCGAGGATCATTTTCGTTGGCATCCAGACCGGGATTTGCCCAGCACACAAGGCGCCGTCCAATTCATCCCGGCAGCTGGCCAAGGCAAACACCGGCGCCCGTGCCGCGAGCGCGGTGCCATATTGTTCCATCGCCACGAGCGCCATGCGGTGCGCCGTGGCATCGTCGAATCGCATGGTGGCTTGGGTTGTCCGGACGCAATCGGCAAACGGGCCGCCCCCTGGTACGAGAATGAGCGGGCCGCCCCAGGCAGTCAGCACCTCGAGCCACGCCGCGCATTCCTGCGTATGAGCGAGACTGCCGCCAAGTTTGACGATGGCGGCGCAGGATGCGTTGCCGTTACGCGGCATTGCCCGGAAGAGCGGCGACCCGCGCAGTGGCGATGGAATGTTCCGCGGTGCGTTCACGCTTGATCTCGACGCCGACCGTGCCGCGCACGACGTCGAGTTTTTCGATCCGGACGCAAACCCTCGCGACACAAGGATAACGCAGAATTTCATCCGCGACGCCGCTCGCCAGGGTCTCGATCAAATCCACATGCCCCCGCCCCAGAATGATTTTGATGGAGTCGATAATGACGTCATAGGAAAAAACGCCGCGCATATCGTCAAACCGGGCGTCATTGCGCAGCACGTCCGCGTCGATGTTGAAACGCACGTTCTGGGTGTGGCCACGCTCGAAATCATAGGCGCCGATGGCGCAGGGAAGCACGAGATCATGAACAAAAATCAGATCCGTCTCGACAAACTGTTCTTTCGCGGCGACAAATCCGCGCCCCAACAAGAGGCGCCAATCCACCCCTGGCTCATTGCGGGTGCTTTCGACCTCGCGAGGAATGAGATCGCGGATGATTCCCACCAAGGAAGGATCGATTGCATCCTCGCGCACGCGCCCGTGGCAGAGACTGCCTCGAAATCCGAGATAATCCGGCTCCAACGGCAAGAGGCGCGGCACATCGGGCGCTTCGAGCGAACCCGCAAGACCCGACAGGAGCTTGTTCTCCCGGCAGCGGCCGATGAAACGATCGAGCGCGGCGATGTCCATGTGATCGAGAAGACGGCCCGCTCCCTTCTTGGCGGTATCGAGCATGGCTCCAGCAAAACCATTGCTGGCCATGATCCGTAGGAAATCGAAATCCGGGGCGTGATCGGCGAAAAGAACGCCAATGAGCTTGGTGTTCTTGGCTTGTGGCGCCAAGGCGCGCGCGCAGTCGGCGGTTGCCCTGTCCGGTGAGAAGCCGATCTTGACGTAATCGACACCGGTTGCCGCCATTGCCGCGACGGCATCGGCAAGGGTCGAAGGCGAGTCCGGCGAACCGCCAGCGGCCGCGCTCACCGGCAGGCGCTTGCCGATCGAACGGACGATGCGTGCCGCGTCATCCACATCCAGCGCGCCGAGCGCCCCTTTCGATGGGTCCTTGAGATCGAGAATGTCGGCGCCACCGGCGCAAACCGTCTCCGCCTCGGCCGGATTGGCGACACTCGCCAGCATCAAGGTCATTATCGTCTTTCCTCGACCATGCCCGGAGGGCTGCCGCGCGCTGGAATATTCGCGAATATGGGATGAAACACGGGCGCCGCCCGTGCTTGGTTGATGATGGATTGCTTAAGGCCAGCGGATCCCTCGGATAACGGGAAATATATCCATTGGAACCGGAAAAGCAATTATTGGCAGGAGCGGACTCATCCCTCCTCGAAATGCGCCATAAGCATGCTGCGAAGCTTGTCGCATGCGGCGTCTGCCCGCCGCTGAAGCGGCACCCCATCGCAGTGTCCGGCTTCCGTCAGACGGCTGAGGCTATTCGTCAGGAAAACATGATCTGCCGCGGCAAGGCTGCTGATCGCAAGCGAAGTCTCGACCGGTGCCAATCCCGCCTGTTTCGCCATTGAAAGGACAAGGGCCCGCATGATGCCGGGCAAGGCGCCGTCACCTATTGGCGGCGTTTCCAGGCGCCCATCCCGGATGATGAAGAGATTGGCGGCACTCGCGCAGGCGATGGCTCCGCGCGTGTTGAGCATGAGCGCATCGTCCGCGCCCTGCGTGCGGGCCTCGGACAGCGCCAGCACATTGTCGAGGTAGGGCAGCGCCTTGATGCATGACAAGGGGGAGTGTTCGTTGCGCCGCGTCACCGTTGCGATATGCAGCGAAATGGGCGCTTCGCGTTTGACCGGCATCGGCGATAAGGTTATGAGGATCGTGGGATGCGGCGCCTCGGGCGGCGCAAGGCCGCGCGGTCCCGTTCCTCGCGTCACGGTGACGCGCAAAACGGCGGAAAGAGCTCCCTCGGCAGCGAGATATTGCGCGATACCCGCACGCAGTTTGGGGATATCCACGCTTCGCGCAAACCCCAGAATGACCAGACCGGCGTTGAGCCGCGCCAGATGCGCCTCGAGATCACAGGCCTTGCCGCGGCAAACCGCCATCGTCTCGAACAAACCATCGCCAAGCAAAAGACCGCGATCGGTGATGGCCACATGCGCGTCCTCCGGCGCGATGATCCGGCCATCCTGCCAGACGCGCATCATTGACGCCCGACGTGGCCAAGAAAATTGCGGAGCATCCGGTGGCCGTGTTCCGTAAGGATCGACTCGGGATGAAATTGCACGCCGAACGTTGGGTGATCGCGATGCCGCAGAGCCATGATCTCGCCCTCGCTCGACCAGGCGACCGGGGCGAGCAATCCGTCGCGCCCTTCAATCTCGACGATCAGGGAATGATAACGGCCAACACTCAACGGGTCGGGCAAGCCTTCCAAAATCCCCGAGGCCTCGTGACGCACAAGGCTTGCCTCACCGTGCATGGGACGCTGGGCGCGGGTCACCCGTCCGCCGAACACCTGACCAATACATTGATGGCCAAGGCAAATTCCGAGAATCGGGACGCGGCCGGAATATTCCGCAATGAGCTGCATCGAGACTCCCGCCTCGTCCGGCGTGCAGGGTCCCGGCGAAATCACGATGGCCTCGGGCTCCTCGTCCGGCAGCGCCGCGTCGTTGCGGATCACTTCGGGCGTGCCTCCAAGCTCGCGGAGATAATTGGCAACCGTGTGGACGAAGGAATCGTAATTGTCGATGACGAGAATCACTTGGCGAATTCCTTTGCGCCAAAGGCCTTGAATATCGCCCGCGCTTTATCCAGGGTTTCATCATATTCGGACGCCGGATCGGATGCGGTGACGATCCCGCCACCCGCCTGCACGACGCAGGAACCGCCGCGAAAACTCGCGGTGCGGATGACAATGTTGGTGTCCATGGTACCATCAAACCCGATATAGCCGATCGCTCCGCAATAGGGGCCGCGCGCATGGCCCTCCATTTCAGTGATGATTTCCATCGCCCGGACTTTTGGCGCGCCAGTCACGGAGCCGCCCGGAAAGGCTGCAGCCAAAACGTCGATTGCACCAAGTCCCTCTCGCAGACGGCCCACGACGGACGAAACCAGATGATGAACCGAGGCAAAGGTTTCAAGACCGCAAAGCTGCGGCACCTGCACCGAGCCCGGCAGGCAAACTTTCGAAAGGTCATTGCGAAGAAGATCGACAATCATCACGTTTTCTGCGCGATCCTTGCGGCTTTCTGTGAGCGCTTGCGCCTGGAAGGCGTCGAGAATGGCATCGGCAAAGCGCCGCCGCGTGCCCTTGATCGGCCGCGTTTCGACGCGATCGCCCTCCACTTTTAAAAATCGTTCGGGGGAGGCAGAAGCGAGGGTGAATCCTTCATGCGCAAGATAAGCCGAGAAGGGTGCGGGATTAAGTTTTCGCAAGTGGTTGTAAAAGCCAAAATGATCGAAGCCGTGTGGCACGGGCGCTTCGAACCGCTGTGCCACATTCGCTTGAAAAATGTCACCCGACAGTATTCGTTCGATGACTTCGTGGACCATCCGTTCATAGCTGGCCCGGGTGAAATTGCTGGTCCAGCCATCCATCGAAATCACGGACGCAAGAGAGGGCGGTGGGGCATTCGCGAGCCGTGTCTCGAAGAAGCGTCCGCGCTCCACCGCGCGGCGCTCACGCGCTGGCCCGTCCATCTCGGGAAAACCCGTCGAGAGGATAAAGCCGCGCCGCTCGATCAAATCCAAGGCAACGACAACGTCGTAAAAGCCGAGCGAAAGATCGGGGAAAGCGAGCCTATTCAGTCTGGGCGCGGGAAGCCGTTCCAAACTGCGGCCAAGTTCATAGGAGAACAAGCCCGCGGCGCCTCCCTGAAACGGCGGCAGTCCGGGCAGCGAGACCGTCCGATAGGCTGCCAATTGCGATTTTAGCCGTGTAGCCCAGTCCTTGCCCGCGACGTCCGCCGTGAAACGCGCGAATGGGTCCGCCGCGATAAAACTGTACCGGCCAAGCTTACGGTCGGTCATGGAACTGTCGAGAAAGGTTATGAAAGGCAGATCGCGTAGCGCGTGGGCGGCGTGCGCAGGGTCACAAAAATCAATTTCTATGACGTGCATCAGGCTGCCTTCGCGCCTCTGTCGAAACCAATGCCGGAGATCGCGGGTGGAGGTTCAGTCCGCGATTTGGTGTGCCCCCACGTCCTTACATATGGGGCTTCGCCGCCCCCGCGCCACTGCCAGCCCTTTACATCAAACGGTGCCGCCATAAGCTGAATGCTTCCTGCCGGCCCCGGAAATCGCTACCCTATTCCCATTTCACAAGAGTCTGATCCAAAAGCGCCTGCATCCTTGGCCCCTGCTTTAATGGCCTTTTTTCGCGGGTGCTTGCGGCTTCGGTGCGGCGGGCTCCGGTGCGCGGGGCGCTACCTCCGGGGATGGTTGTTTTGCCGGGGCTGGAGCCTTAGGAGGCTCCGAGGGCTTTGCGGCGGGCCGGCCTTTATAAGCGATCCAAGTGCTACCCTTGTGCAGGGCTTGGCACAAAACGGCCCGGGAGCGCGCTGCCGATGCCCGAGTCAGAGTCGATTCGCGAATCATTTCTTGATGGTGCATGAATTCCTCGGGCAGCTTCAGGGAAACAGCCAAAAGGGGCGTATGGGCATATTATTTTGCGGCCGTCAACGGGTGTTGATGCGGCGGCCCCTCGAAACCTGCCAAAAACTTTCCGCGCGCTGGACCATCGGCAAAAAAATTCAGTCGCAGTCTTGCACCCTTTGATGGCATGACGTAGCCGTGGGGATGTAACGGTGCTTCCGGTGTGCGCATAAAGTAAGACACGAATGGGCCAACTGCGCGGAAAGATGCCGCGCGGCGGCGGTTGGCCAATAGGTCAGGGAGGGGCAAGGAGGAGACATGAGTGAAGCACGGATCAACGGCAAGCCTGCTTCGCTTGCGGCGGCAGCCGAGCGCGCTGCGGAGATATTGTCGCAAGCGCGCCTGCCGGTGATCGCTGGCCTCGGCACCGATGTGGCGGGCGCCCGCGCTTCCATTCTGCTCGCCGAAAAACTTCGTGGCGCCTACGATCATATGCATTCCGCGCGCATTTTCGCCGACCTCGACGTCATGCGCCAGGCTGGGCTCATGTTCACGACGCCGAGCGAGGCCCGCCTGCGCGCCGATGTCTTGCTTTTCGTCGGCAAGGATTTGACCAAAATCTGGCCCGAGCTGATGGCCCGGCTGTCGCCTGGCGAAATCCCACCCTTCGATCTTGCCCAAGTGCCGCGCAAGCTCTTGTGGGTTGCGCCGGGACGCGGTGGCGGGAAGGCCGCTGGAGTTCCTGTCGAAACGCTCGACACTTCGGATCTGCATGCGGCGCTCGCGGGCTTGCGCGCCCGTGTTGCCGGGCGGGCGGTGAATAGTGCCAAAGGCACGCTCCGCAAGCTCGACGAATTTGCAAGCATTCTCAAGAATGCCCGGTTTGGCGTCGCCGTATGGGGTGGCGATGAGCTCGACCGCCTTTCGATCGAAATGCTGCACGGGCTCATCACCGATCTCAACAAAACGATTCGTTTTTCCGCCCTTCCTCTCGGGGGTGCCGACAATGCGTCCGGCGTCGTTCAAACCTCGGGCTGGATGACCGGCTTTCCGGTGCGAACATCGTTCGGCCGCGGCTTTCCTGAGCATGACACGTGGCGGTTCGACACCACCCGGATGATCGAGAGCGGCGAAGCCGACGCCGCTGTGTGGATCTCCGCTTACGGCGGCGCGGCGCCGTCTTGGAAAAAAAATATTCCGATGATCGCGCTCGCCTCACCGCAACTCGCCCTTGCGAGGGAGCCGCAAGTTTTCATCAAGGTTGGGCATCCTGGCATTGATCACGATGCGGCGGAGTTCGCGCGGGAAACGAATTCGATTGTCGCCCGCGTCGCATCGCATCCAAGTCAGACACCTTCTGTGGCAGCCGTTGTCAGCCAAATTCTGAAGCACCTTGGGGGAGACGCCACATGCTGATTCTTCTGAAAGGGGGCCGTATCGTCGATCCGGTGAACGAACGCGACGAAATCGGGGATCTTTGGATCGAAAACGACCGCATCATCGCGGCACCGCAAGGCAAGCTGCCGGATGAAGTGCATGACGTTTCCGGCAAGATTGTCATGGCGGGCGCCATCGACATTCATTCCCATATCGCAGGCGGCAATGTGAATTCCGCCCGCCTGCTGCTGCCGGAAAAACATCAGAACTTCCTCGCCAATTCCGTGGCCTTGCCGTTTAGCACCGCCAAATGGTCGACATTTGAGACCGGGACTATTTATGCCTCGATGGGCTTTACCACGGTGATCGAGCCGGCCATCGTGCCGCATCAGGCGCTGCAAGCGCATCTCGAGCTCTCCGACATTCCGATCATCGACAAAGGAACACTGACGGTCCTCGGCAACGATGACTTCCTGTTGTCCCTGCTGCGCGATGGCGAAGGACCGGCGGCTGTGGCCGATTACGTCGCTTCTGCGGTGGCGGCCAGCAATGGGCTTGGCGTCAAATGCATCAACGCGGGCGGATCGGCGGCGTTCAAATACAATGCGCGGACGTTCAGCCTCGACGATGTGGTGCCCTTCTATGGTTTGACCTCGCGGCAAATCGTCGAAGCGCTGCAGCAGGCCGTGCAGGACCTCAATATTCCGCACCCCCTGCATTTGCACGCCAACAATTTGGGCATTCCGGGCAATGTCGCGACGGCACTGGCGACGATTGAGGCGGCACGCGGCGGCCGGCTGCATTTTGCGCATCTGCAGTTTTATGCCTATGGCAACGAGGGCAGTCACGGGTTCTCTTCCGCGGCGGCCGAACTCGCTGCTGCCGTGAACGCCGCCCCCAATGTCACGATCGATGTCGGTCAGGTTATGTTCCGGCAAACGGTCACCATTTCGGCCGATGTTCTGCGCCAATTCAACGGCGCGCAAATGGCCAGCCCGAAAAAATCCATCATTCATGATGGCGATGGGAATGGCGGCGGGATCGTGCCGTATCTCTATCGCGAGAATGATTTCGCCAACGCGGTTCAATGGGCCTGCGGGTTGGAACTGTTTTTGCTTATCGATGATCCTTGGCGAGTGTATTTCACGACCGATCATCCGAACGGCGCGCCTTTCACAACCTATCCCGAGGTTTTCGCGCTGATCATGAGCCGCGACGCACGTGCCGAGGCCCTCGCGAGGCAGCCGCAAGACGCGGTCGCCATGACGACGCTGCCGTCCATCGGGCGCGAATATAATTACAACGAAATCGCCATCATGACTCGTGCGGCCCCCGCCAGGCTTCTCGGCCTTAAGGACCGCGGCCATCTAGGCGAAGGCGGGCTCGCGGACATCGCGGTCTATTCGCCCGGCAAGGATTTGGCAAAAATGTTCCGGTTTGCCCATCTCGTTTTCAAGGATGGCGATCTTGTTGTGCGCGATGGGCGCGTCACCCATTACCGCTGGGGTAAGGCCCTCAAGGTCAACCCCGGTTACGACAAAGCCATCGATCGCCGTCTTGCTGTCTATTATGACCGGCACTTCGGCAATTCCCGCGACCTGTTTTCGGTGAAGGAGAATTTGCTTCCACATGCTGATGGATTTCAGGAGGTCGCATGCGCCCGATGAAACGAAACGGCGTCCGCATCGACGATAGTTTCGCCGAAGCTTTCCCGATGCGCGGAACGGCAATCCTGCTGACGGCCCCCACTCGGCGCTGGGCGGTGCAGGCCGCCACCACAATGACTGGCTTTGCAACTTCCGTCATCGGTTGCGGCGCCGAAGCGGGCATCGATTGCGAGCGGCCGGGAAAAAGCACCCCGGATGGGCGCCCCGGCGTGCGCGTCCTCATGTTTGCGATGTCGAGCGACACTTTGCAGACACAGCTTGTCAATCGGGCTGGCCAATGCGTCCTGACCTCGCCTGGTTCTGCCTGTTTCGCTGATCTGGAAAGTCCAGACAGATTGCCGATTGGCGATCAGCTTCGTTATTTCGGCGATGGCTGGCAGGTTTCGAAAAAATTCTTGGACCGCCACTTTTGGCGAGTCCCAGTCATGGATGGTGAGTTTCTTTGCGAAGCGACGACGGGACTCACCAAGAAAGCTGTTGGCGGCGGCAATCTCCTCATCATGGGCGCGAGTTTCGAGACCACAATGCGCGCCGCCGAACACGCGGTCGCGGCCATGAACGACGTCGAGGGAGTCATTCTGCCTTTCCCCGGCGGTATCGTGCGGTCTGGCTCCAAGGTCGGCTCCAAATATAAAGCCATGCTGGCTTCGACCAATGACGCCTATTGCCCGACCTTGCGCGGGGCTGTGAAGACAAATCTTGAGGAAGATATTGGCTGCGTCCTCGAAATCGTCATCGACGGCTTGACGGAAGGTGCCGTCGCAGAAGCGATGCGGGCCGGTCTTACCGCGATCGTCGAGCTCGGGCCAGAACATGGCGCGGTGCGCGTCGGGGCGGGCAATTATGGTGGCAAGCTCGGTCCCTTCCACTTTCATTTGAAGGATTTGTTGCCGTGAAGCCGCTTGTCCTCACCCTCAAGCATGAGCCCGGCCAGCGGCTCGATCTTGCGCCTCTCGTCCCGCATTTGCTGGAAGGCAAATCCGCCAAGGACATCGCGGAAATCGAATTGCAGACCACCCGCGAAAAAGTGACAGCGGGCGACATTTTCAAAATCCGCTCCGGCGGCGGCGTCGAGACGATTCATTTCGAAGGCGGATCAGAGCGCTTCGACAACGTCGGGCAAGGCCTGAAAAGTGGCGAAATTTTCATTGAAGGCGATTGCGGCAAATGTGTTGGCCGGGGCATGAGCGGCGGCAATCTCGTGGTCAATGGGGATAGCGGCCCCTTCGCGGGTTCCGCCATGTCTGGCGGAAGGCTCGAAATCGGGGGTGATACCGGAGGCTTTCTCGCGGGGCCACTCGAAGGCGAAATGGAGGGCGCGACGGGCGGCCTGTTGATCGTCCGGGGAAATGCCGGGGAACGGGCGGGCGACCGCCTGCGCCGCGGCACTATTCTGATCGAAGGGTCGGCCGGAGATTTTCCGGGCAGCCGGATGATTGCCGGAACCCTGATTGTTCTCAAGGAGTGCGGCAAACTTCCAGGTTATCTCATGCGGCGGGGTACGATCGTGCTCGCAAATCCGCCGGAACTGGCGCCGACCTTTGTCGATTGCGGCACCCATCAACTGGCCTTCGCCAGCGTTTTCGCTGGACTTCTGCGCCCCGAAAGCCGTGCCGCCGCGCGGCTGCTGTCGCGCCCGCTTGTGCGGTTCGCCGGAGACATGGCGGCGCTTGGTAAAGGCGAGATTTTCTTCCCTGCGTAGGCAATAGGGCAAGGATCGTTCAAGGTCGCGTTATTCCTTGTGAAGGACCTTTCGACACATGGTTGACGAAACTCCGGCCGCCACCTTGCTGATCGATCGCCCCACCATGATTGAGCGCCGAGACCGTTTTCTCGGGCTCTTGGGCACACGGTCCATCATTATGGGCATATTGAATATCACGCCGGATTCCTTCTCCGACGGAGGCAAATTCTTCAGCTTGGATGCCGCCAAGCGGCAGGCGCAAAAACTTGCCGAAGATGGTGCCGGCATTATCGATGTGGGCGCCGAATCGACCCGCCCAGGCCACACGCCCATTGCAGCAGACGAGGAATTGGCACGCCTCGAGCCCATTTTTGGAAAACTAACCAGCGCGATCGATATTCCGTTTTCGATCGATACGTCGAAGGCGAAGGTCGCACGCCGCGCGGTGGAACTTGGCGCCAGTGTCATCAATGATGTTTGGGGATTGCAGCGCGATCCCGGTATGGCCGATGCCGTTGCTGAAACCGGCGCGGCGGGGGTCATCATGCACAATCGCGATGGTGTTGATCCAGAACTCGACGTCATCGCTGACATGCGCCGCTTCTTCGACATATCATTGCGCCTTGCTGGAGTTGCAGGCATTCCTTCCGAACGTCTCATACTCGATCCCGGCATTGGCTTTGGCAAAAGCCGGGCGCAAAATTTCACCGTCCTCGCAAATTTGGCCGCGCTTAAGGACTACGGCCTGCCGATCCTGATCGGCGTCTCGCACAAATCTTTACTTGCTGAAAATAGTCCGAAGCCAGCTGATACCAGTGTAGTTCGCACGCTTGCTGCCAATCTTGCCGCTCGCGCGAATGGCGCGTCGATTTTCCGGGTCCATGATGTGGCTGAGCATGTTGCCGCCTTCAAGGTGTTCGATGCCATTGCACGCCGTTGAACTGATGGGCACCGGCCCGCTGACCGGGATAGGTCTTGGTCTTGGCAGCAATATTGGCGACAAATCGGCCAATATCGCGCGCGCGCTGGAACTGCTCGAAGCGCGCGGCATCGTCAAGCTGTCCGCCGTGTCTTCGATCTACCGCACAAAACCTTGGGGCTATTTGGACCAGGATTTTTTTGCCAACGCCTGCGCCTTGGGGCAGACGCGGCTCCCGCCGCTCGAATTGCTCGCGGCGGTCAATGCCATCGAGAACGACATGGGGCGGCAAAAGACGGTGCGCTGGGGACCGCGCCTGATCGATGTCGATCTTCTTTTCCATGGGGATGAGTCCTTCGAGCACGCCCAATTGAACTTGCCGCATAAGGATCTGTTCGAGCGCGCCTTTGTTCTGGTGCCCTTGGCCGAGATCGCGCCTGGCTTGGTGATTGCCGGCCGTTCCATCGCAGACGCCGCCGCGCGCTTCACGGATGAGCCTCTCGAAAAATGGATAATCTAACGTGGTCAGCGCGCCCGTCCGCCCAGCAGTCCGGTGACGACAGCGGCGGCTAGAAGGAAGCCTGCTAAGGGGAGCAGAATCAAAAAAGCGCCCAACACAAAGACGAAGAAAGTCGCGGCGATGACGCCGGCCAGCATAAAAAACGGCAAGAGCCCGAACGGTCCGGTCTTGGCGACGTAAATGCGCTGAAAGCTTTGCTCTCCCGGGAAGAGCCGTCGGCGCATTTCGCTTTCCGCCTCGCGCAAGTCCGTGCGCCCAGGCGGAAGAATCTCTGGCTCGGGGGCATGCTCGCCGCCGCCAGGAAAACGCCGGTTGGTCATGATAACAACGTCACAACTCTGGGGTTTCTCATCTTCGTCATGTGGGATCGCGGGCAAGTGAGTGCAATGGTTTTGTGCGTTGATTATTTAAGGCTATGGTTGCGTTCGCTGGAACAAGGGAGACACGATGATGGGATGGTTTGTCCGCTATATCGATGACGAATTAAAGCACGAGATGGTTTCGCGCGAATTCGCGACGGAGGAGGAGGCGCTCGAAGAAGCTTGGCAATTGGCGCAAGGCGACAATGAAATCGAAGGCATCGACGGCCCGGACGACGAAGCCGTTCCCATGCTGGAGATCGAGGCATGGTTTGAGAAACGCACGGAAGCGGGTAAAACAGAAACTTCAGCGTGACGTTGCTCGGGATATTTACGCGGCTTTTTGCTTCGGCGCGATCAATTTGCGGTTGATCAGCACTTCGGCGATTTGAATCGCATTAAGCGCCGCGCCCTTGCGGAGATTGTCGGCGACACACCACAGCGAGAGACCGTTCTCGACCGTTGCATCCTCGCGGATGCGGGAAATATAGGTCGCGTCCTCGCCGGCCGCCTCATGCGGCGTGATCGAGCCGCCCGGCTCGCGCTTGTCGATGACGAGACAGCCAGGAGCCTCGCGCAAAATATCCTGCGCTTCCTTGGCACTGATCGGATGTTCGAACTCGATATTGACCGCCTCAGCGTGGCCGATGAAGACGGGCACGCGCACGCAAGTGGCGGTGAGCTTGATCTTGGGGTCGAGAATCTTCTTCGTCTCCGCCATCATCTTCCATTCTTCCTTGGTGTAGCCGTCCTCCATGAAGACGTCGATCTCCGGAATCACGTTGAAGGCGATGCGTTTGGAAAATTTCTTGGTCGTCACCGGGTCGGACACGAACACCGCGCGAGTCTGGGCGAAAAGCTCGTCCATGGCCTCCTTGCCGGCGCCCGACACGGATTGATAGGTCGCGACAACGACCCGGAGGATCTTGGCCTTGTCGTGCAGCGGCTTCAAGGCCACCACGAGCTGCGCCGTCGAGCAATTCGGATTGGCGATGATGTTGCGCTGGGAAAAGCCAATAATCGCGTCGGCGTTCACTTCGGGCACGATCAAGGGCACGTTGGAATCATAGCGCCAGGCGGAGGAATTATCGATAACAACACAGCCCTGCGCCGCGATTTTCGGCGACCATTCCTTCGACACGGTGCCGCCCGCCGACATCAGGCAAATGTCGGTCCCGCTGAAATCGAAATTTTCCAGCGATTTGCATTTCAAGACCTTGTCGCCGAAGGACACTTCCGTGCCGATCGAACGCGCCGAGGCAAGGGCCACGACCTCATCGGCAGGGAACCGGCGCTCGGCGAGAATATCGAGCATTTCCCGCCCGACGTTTCCGGTCGCGCCAACAACGGCAACTTTGAAACCCATCATCCGCTCCATCCGCCAAGGCGGTTTCTTAATTTTCCGGTTTTTGCGTGAGAGCTCTGCATAGGCGATGTCGGACACGCCCGCAACGGCTGGACGGGTCCACGTCTTGGATTTTACGCCTCACGGGGGCGGGAGGCGCGCCCTTCCTGCGCGCGCGTCAATACTGGTAAACGCGGCGTTGACGCTGTTTGCAACCTTTGCTTGGCTGGTAACGCCCACACAATTTTCAAGCTCTACATTGGTCTATGCGCCTTCGGAAGGCGCGAGGATCATTCATGCGTTCCGCAGCTTTGACAAATATGAGGGGAAGTGGCGTCCGGGCGGACTACCAAGCTCGCGCTTCGTCTTTTCCGGTTTCAAAGCAGTCTCGCCGTTTTCCTTGGCATCTTGGCCTTCTTTTTCTTGCCTTGTGCGGGGCACTCTATTTCTTAACAGAGAACAAAACTGGGTCAGCAGGTGTGCCGGCAGCGAGTTCCATGCCAGCACCTTTGCCCGCCTGGGTTGAAATGACCGGCCCAGATGATGTTTTCCGCCTCGAAGCGCCGGAATTTGCCGGAGGCGCCTACTCGGCCCGGCAGCACCGGACGGGAGGTGGCCGTCAGGATATCTTTGAATTTAGCGGCGCGACGGAAAACGCGCCTTTGCTGAGTCTCCTTATTTATCAACCAGGTAGCGAAACGCCGCTGGACTCGTCGTTTTTCGTGGAACTCGCGAGGCGCGCCGCAGAAAGTGGTCGCGCCCTCATCCGCGCCGGGCAGCCGGCGGAGATGATCACAAAATTTGGCGCCTTCGAAGTGGCCCATCTCGGCTTGGCCCGCGATGGGACCGAAGCCAAGGATTGCCTTGGCTTCCGTTTTGCCAACGCGGAACCTTCCTTGCGCATCAGTGGCTTTGCTTGCGGTGGCGAAGGCCTCGGCCCGCTTGGCCTGACACCAGCCGGGCTCGCATGCATGATCGACCAGATCGATCTCGCGCCGGGCGCCGGAGACAAAGGTCTAGTCGATTTTTTCGCCGCGCATTACGCCATCCGCAGCCCGGATTGCCCTGGGCCGGATCTTGATGCCTTGCCTCCCGCGCAAAGTTCAAAAGCCGTTGGCACGGCGCCACTCAAGGCCCGGAAAAAGGGCCGTTAAGGATAAATCCTCCATTTATTGAAGAAGCGCGGCCCGCGATGCAACCAAACCGCGGCTATTACGTTTTATTAACGACCTTTGGAGTTTCGAAATGTTTCATAAAGTGCCATCGATCATTTTTGCCGCCGCCGCATTTGCCGCATTCACCATACCCGCCAGCGCGCAAGGCCCCCGGCATCGCCACCCTCCCCGTGTTGCCGAGCAGTATATCGACGAACGCCCACCACTAACGGTCAACAAGCGCAGCTTTCTCGATCCGGGTCCTGTGCCCGCCATCGAGCACGGGCCGAATTATGTGACGCAAAATACGATCTTCGCGCGGACCCCCGATCAAACCTTCTTGAAATCGCAGTTCGGCAACGAAGTGCTCCCGCAGCCGCTTGAAGTTCCCGGCCGTCCACAGCCCATCGTCGAGTTCGAAACTCCCGCCTATCCCTACTAAGCACGCGTTTTTGAGCTAAGGCGTTAACCGGTGGCGGTCTCCGCCGCCGGTTTCAGTCCCGGGCCGGCGCCGGCGGAATGATGGAGGCCGCAAAGCGCGGTTCGGTGCGCAAGAGGCGTTCCCCTGCGGTGATAAGCGCCATCTCATAGGAGCCCTGGCGTCCGGTTTCCTCGAGCACGGTGTAAACGCCGGAAACGGCACGTCCGAGTGCAAGCGGCGTTGACAAGCCTTCCACCAGCCCAGCGGCAAAAAGCGCTGTGAACAGATCGCCGGTTCCCGATGGGCGGCAGGAAAGCCTTGGCGTCGAGACCGTCCAGGAGTCGCGCGGCTCTATCGCCAGGGTCTCGACGTCATCCGCAGACGCGTTTTGGAAATGGACGCCGGTCACCACAACGGTTGATAACGACAGTCCCCTCGCCCTCGCCAGCATCTCCTCGACTGTGGCAGGCGCCCGTCCAACGAGATGTTCCAGTTCGAACTGATTGGGCGTGATGATGTCGGCCAAGGGGACAAGCGCGTCGCAAAAAAGGGCGCGCAAATCTTCGTTCACGTAGAAACCGGGGCCAACGTCGCCCATCACTGGATCGCAAAGATAGAGAAGTTTGGGGTTGCGGGCTTTTGCCCGGCGGACGAAATCGATCACGACGGCGGCAATCTCGGGAGAGCCCAAATAGCCGGTGATCAAGACTTTGCAGGTGCCAACGAGACCACGTTCTTCCACGCCGATGAGGAGATCGCGCACCAATTCGGCATCGAGCACGTGCCCGCGCATTGTCGGATACAGCGGATGATTGCTCAAAAGAGTTGTTGGGACCGCCGCGACTTCGATGCCGCGGGCCTGCAGCGGGAAGACCGCCGCGCTGTTGCCGACATGGCCATGCACCACTTGGGATTGAATCGAAATGACCGTCATGCGGCTGCCTCTTGCGCGGCGATCATGGCTGCAATCCAGTCAGCCATTCGGCAAACAAATCACGCGCTTTTGCGGGCAATGAGCTTCCGGCGGCCTTGCCACCGCTTCGCAAGGCGCGCGGATCGAGTCCGGCGCCGGCGAGTTCCGCCGCGTGGCCAACGAGCCACGCTTCGATGCCGGCGCTTGGGTCTACTTCTGGGTGAAACTGCAGCCCGAGAATGTTGGGACCGATACAAAAGGCCTGATTGCGGCATGCGGGAGTCGAGGCGAGATGCAAGGCACCCGGCGGCAGATCGAATGTGTCTCCATGCCAATGCAACACCGCTGTATTGGCCAAATGCCGGAGCGGGGTCGCCGCCGCCGCTTCCGTCAGATCGACAGGCCCCCAGCCGATTTCCTTGATACCAGAGGGATAAACTTTTGCGCCAAGTGCGCAAGCAATGAGCTGGGCGCCCAAGCAGATACCGAGTGTTGGCTTCCCCGCGTCGAGGCGAGCGGTGAGAAGGTCGATTTCGTCGCGCAAAAACGGATATTTGTCCTCCTCATAAACGCCAATCGGGCCGCCGAGCACGATCAGAACGTCAGTGACGGCCGGATCGCGCGGAGGCAGTGCGTGGCCAATGTCCGAATATGTGTAGTCATAGCCCGCCCGCGTGAGCGGCTCCGCAAGGGTGCCGAGATCTTCGAAAGGAACATGCCGGATAACGGTCGCCGTTTTTTTCGGCATTGGCTTTCCCTAAAGCGTCCATTCGCCTCGGCTCAATCGAAACGATTGGTGCACGTCGATCATGATTTTTTGGCCTGGCTGGTCCCCGGCTTTTTCTTTGTCGAGGGTGAAACTGGTGAAAGGGTAACGGCGCATGCCGTAACTGTCGAAAAATTCCACCGTGCGCGATGTGACCTTATGGGCCACCGTCCAGTGATTCCAGGGATTGTTCAAGCCAATGATGACTACGGTGGGGACCTTGGCGGAGAGCTGTTCGTCAACGCTTCGCCAAAAGGAATCGACGGACCCGAAGCCTCGCTGAAGAAATGGGAGATGCCATTGAAGGTCGCCGTGCTTGTGGTGTTCCGCAAGGCAGGTGACGGAGCGATCGAGCAAGCGCCTGATCTCTGGGACACCAAGTCCTGCCCACAAAGCCGCGGGAAATTTGCCAGGAAGAGTTTCACACAGAGTTTGAAACATTTTGTCCAAATCATCTTCGCCAATGTGATAAAGCCATTTGATGGAATTGAGGATCGCATACACGCCGCATAAGCCGTCGAACTTTCCCTGTTGATCAGGTTTGAGATACGGGCGGTGCGTCTGAGGCATGGTCTCCTCGCGAAGCCGAAGTGATGCAGACGATAGCACTGTCTCTTTATTTTTCTAGGCGAAACCCTGGTGACGGGTAAGCCTGGGGCCGGCCATCGGACAATCTCACGACCCTATCGTGTCGACCGCCGCGGATAACCTCGTCAAATCCTCCTCCCGTGAGAGTCGGTGGTCGCCATCCTTGACGAGCGTCAGGCTCACCGGATCCGCGAAGAGATGTTCAGCCAGTTCCGTGGCGTGGCGCCACGGGACATGCTCGTCTTGCATGCCTTGCAGAATATGGACGGGGCAATGGGTGCGGATCACCCCGCCCAACAGAAGATGTTTTCGCCCTTCCTCGATCAACTCCCTTGTGATGGGATATGGCTCCGGCGCGTAGGCCGAAGCACGCAGCCACACACCCGTTTTCGCAAGTTCCGCACGCGAGGTAGGCGGCATTCTTGCGAAGATGAGCGATTCGGTGAAATCGACGGCAGGAGCGATCAGGACAAGGCCCTTAAGGCGCTCCGCCTCGCCGCTTTCGTGCAAAGCCCGGGCGGCGAGCAGCGCAAGCCAGCCGCCCATAGACGATCCGGCAAGGATTTGCGGGCCGTCTGTCAAGGCACGAACGGCGGTCAGACTTTCCTCGAGCCAAGCCCCGATGGTCCCGGCTTCAAAGCATCCTTCCGACAGGCCATGCCCGGAATAGTCGAAGCGCACATAGGCGCAGCCGCTCTCCCGCGCATAACAATCGAGGTGCGCCGCCTTTATGCTGTGCATGTCCGACCGGAAGCCGCCAAGCCATACGATCCCTGGCCTCCTCGTCCCGGGTTTTGGCGCACGGCGCAAATAAGCGATGCGGCGCGCGCCGCGGCCGTTCCCCACAACGAGAAATTGCGGTGTGTTCTCGCGGTTCACGCTTTCATGGCCGCGCCGCATACCCGTTTTGCCCGCTTGAGGATTGTTAAGAAGTCCTGCGTTATTCTTCGCGCATTCGCTCGTTTGAACGCCGTCTTGTCCGATGACGCAAGCTTTTCGCCTTCCATTTCAACAGGGCGCCGCGCATCCGCTCGCTGGTGCTGCTGTGCTTCAGCTTGTCCCGGATCTTGATGCAAATTTCACCGCCCAGGCGGCGATCGACATTGCCGCCGCGCTCGATGCGGCTGGGGCGCGAGCGCTCATTGCTTGCGCAGGCGGCCGGATGACGGGAGAGCTGCAAGCCAAGGGCGGCATCTTCGTGCCGTTTCCCTCACGCAGCAAAAACCCGTTTGCCATGGCATTGAACGCGCGCCGCCTCGCGCGGCTCATAGCAACGGAGCGCGCCGACATCGTACATGTTCATTCGCGCGCCTTGGCTTGGGTTGCCTACGGCGCGACCCGCATGACGCAAACGCCCTTGGTCACTAGCTTTCAATCGGGCGGCCGGGGGGCCAACCCCATCACTTTGCGGTACAATTCGATTTTGGCACGCGGCGATGCGGTGCTTGCCGATTCGTATTTCTCGGCCGAACTCGCGCGCAAACTCCACACGCCCGCGGCCGCCAAAATCCGAGTCGTCCGGCAAGGCGTTGATTGCCGGATTTTCGCGCCGGGGACGGTGGCGCCAGCCCGTGTTCATGACGTGCGGCGGGGATGGAAAGTCGCGCCGCACGAACAGATCGTGCTGCTGATGGCGCAAACCAGCCACGCCGGTGCGCCCAAACTTCTTATCGAGGCGGCGCGGCTTTTGACGCGAAGCGGCCTCACGGGTGTTAAATTTATCCTTGCCTACGACGGAAAGGCGGGAGCCATCGCGCGCGTCATCGACAAGGCCATCGCGAAGGATGGGTTGCAAGGCATCATGTACCGGGTGCTCAGCCCCGATATGCCCGCGGCCTATCTGGCGGCTTCGGTCGTCGTTGTCTTGCCGGATGGGCTACAACAACCTGCGTGCGACGCCGCCATCCAAGCGCAGGCCATGGGGACGCCAGTCATCGCGGCGAATACCGGCGCGGCTCCGGAAATCATTCTCGCCCCGCCCATGGTCGGCGAGTCTGCGCGCACCGGTTTCCTCATCAAGCCAGGCGATTCGGCGGCGCTGGCAATGGCGATCGCCCACGTCTTGAACCTCGGTGCCAGCGCGGCCGGCAAACTGTCCTCGCGCGCCAGGAGGCATGCCGAAATGCACTTTTCCACGGAGCACATTTGCGCGGAAACCCTCGAAGCCTATGCCGCGTTGCGGTGCAGAAGCGAGTAAGGATGGCCTAGTTTCCCGCCGCCGGAGAGCACCTCGATGGGAACAGTCTCCAGGTTGCGGCTTTTCGTCGCCGTCCAAGCGATCTCTTCATTGACTTCGCGCCGCAATCCGCCGATGTTTCAACCGGGTCCGGCAATCGTCGCAAAGACCACCCAACGGATGAGAGCGCCTGCCGGGTTCGATGTGTCTACAAAAGGAGACTAAGCCATTCGCCGTCCTATGAAAGCCCCGCCGGTCCCGCAGAAGGACGGGCCGCGTATAAACCGTGACATCCACGTCCGCGAAGTCCAGTTAATCGATGCCGAAGGCAAGAACCATGGCGTCGTCGAGACTCTTCAAGCCCAGCAATTGGCTGACGATGCGGGACTTGATCTTGTCGAAATTGTCCCGACCGCCAATCCCCCGGTCTGCAAAATCCTTGATTACGGCAAATTCCGCTTCCTGGAGCAGAAAAAATCCGCGGAAGCCCGGAAAAAGCAGAAGATCGTCGAGATCAAGGAGATCAAGCTACGCCCGGGAATCGACGACCATGATTACGGCGTCAAAATGAAAGCCGTGCGACGGTTTTTCGAGGAAGGCGACAAAGTGAAAGTCACTTTGCGGTTCCGCGGCCGCGAGATGGCGCATCAGGAGCTGGGATTCCGTCTGCTCGAACGGGTGAAAACCGAGACCGGAACCATCGCGAAGGTCGAAGCCGAGCCGTCCATGGAAGGCCGCCAGATGATTATGGTCCTCGCGCCAAAATAGGCGCGATCTGGTCTGGCGCCGTTGGCGCGCCCTCACCCCCAGACACGATTTTCGTAATCGATGGCGTAATCTTGCGGGACCGCCGCAATCGAGGCCATGCCGGTCAGAACGGCGTCCTCGGTGACGATGAGCCTTGTGCCGATGGCGCGCATCATGTCACCGTAGGGCGACTTGTTCTCGAAAGCTGTGCGAAAATCCCCCGGATCACAAAAATCGAGAATTCGCGGCAAGATTCCGCCGGCGAGGGTGACGCCTCCTTTGGCCAGGAAGGCCAGCGCGAGGTCGCCTGCGAAACGGCCCGTAAGGGCCCAGCAATGCCTCAGAGTCCGCGCTTCTTCTCCAGCCGGTTGCGCGCGGGCTTTGCCGATTAGGGCGATTTCGCTTTCCACATCCGTGGCATTGCCCGCCGCCGCGCAGCGCGCGCGGTGGAGGCGCAGAAGGCCGGAGCCGGAGAGGACGGTTTCGGCGCAGACCCGGCCAAGTCCCCCGGTATCGAGATGGCGCCAAATCGCGGCCTCCTCCGCTCCCAAAGGCCCGAAATCCATGTGGCCGGCCTCGCTCGCCAAGACGAGATGGCGGCCGCCACTACGGATCAGCGCGGCGGCGCCGAACCCCGTGCCGAGACCGAGTATGAGTTCGACGCCGGGCTTTTGCTCGTAGGAACCAACCGGCGTCACCCAAGCGGGCTTCAGCACCGGGAGGCTCAGAGCTTGCGCTTCGAAATCGTTGAGAAGCAGACCCTGCCCAAGCCCCGCCTTTGCCGCAACCGTGAGGCCATCGATACGCCAATCCGCGTTGGTCAATTTGACGCCGCGCCCGCTGACCGGACCGGCGGCGCAGGCGATCAGGCTGCGCGGCTTATGGGCAAAACCCGCAATAGCCACGGTAAGCGCGTCTTCAAGCGCCGGGAAGTCCTTGGTCTTGAGACGCGGCCCTGCCAGAAGGGGCGCGCCCGGAGCTGGCGCCAAGGCAAATCGTGCATTGGTGCCACCAATGTCGCATACCAGGACCGGATATGGAAAATTCACGCCATCGGACTTTCAAGGGTTGAAATTTTGCCGGCCGCCCGCGACAGGCTACATTCAAACGCACCAACAAGCGAAACGAGCAAACCGTACGATGACCTTTCAGTATCATCCCCCTTTCAAACTCGGCAAGGACAAGACCCCCTACCGGAAGCTCGTCTGTGACGGTGTCCGTATCGAGAAATTCGGGCCGCATGAGTTTCTGCGTGTCGAGAAGGAAGCGTTGCGGCTGCTCGCCGAGCAAGCCATGAGCGACATCAACCATTTGCTGCGCCCAGGCCATCTGGCCCAGCTTGCCAAAATCCTCGCTGATCCGGAGGCCACCGGGAACGACAAATTCGTCGCCTACGATCTGTTGCAGAACGCGAACATCGCGGCGGGCGGCATCTTGCCGATGTGCCAGGATACCGGCACCGCCATCGTCATGGGCAAAAAAGGACGCTTTGTCTTCACCGACGGCGATGACGAGAGCGCGATCGCCGAAGGCATCCGGGATGCCTATGAAAGAAAGAACCTGCGCTATTCGCAGCTGGCACCGCTTTCCATGTTTCATGAGAAGAACACCAAGACGAATCTGCCGGCGCAGATCGAAATTTATGCGGAAGGAGAGGATGCCTACAAATTTCTATTCATTGCAAAAGGCGGCGGCTCCGCCAACAAGACGTATCTTTATCAAGGAACGCCGTCGCTCCTAACGCATGACCGTCTCCTCGAATTTCTGAAAGAAAAAATCCTCACCCTCGGGACCTCCGCTTGCCCGCCCTATCATTTGGCGATTGTCATCGGGGGCACTTCAGCGGAATTGAATTTGAAGACGGTCAAGCTCGCCTCGACGCGGTATCTGGATGGTCTGCCGCCCGTGGGCAGCGAAGACGGCCACGCGTTTCGCGATCTTGGATTGGAGGAGGAGATTTTCAAACTGACCCAGGATTTGGGCGTCGGCGCGCAATTTGGCGGCAAATATTTCTGCCATGATGTCCGGGTGGTGCGTTTGCCCCGCCACGGCGCGTCGCTGCCGATCGGGATTGGCGTCTCCTGTTCGGCCGATCGCCAGGTGCTGGCGAAGATCACCCGCGAGGGGGTGTTTGTTGAAGCGCTGGAACAGGATCCGGCGAAATATCTCCCGGACGTTGACGAAGCCGCGCTCGGCGGCGCCGTCGTGCCGATTGATCTCAACCAGCCGATGCAGGAGATCCTGGCGACTCTCTCGCGCTATCCCATCAAGACAAGGCTGTCACTGACGGGACCGATGATCGTCGCGCGAGACCTTGCGCATGCGAAAAT
Source organism: Methylocella sp. (assembly GCA_036561105.1). GTDB lineage: Bacteria > Pseudomonadota > Alphaproteobacteria > Rhizobiales > Beijerinckiaceae > Methylocapsa. The sequence continues at coordinate 59,730 of DATBPZ010000156.1, forward strand.
CCGGGCCCGGCTGGAAGCAGGCGAAGGGATGCCGCATTATTTCAAGGACCATCCCGTCTATTATGCGGGTCCCGCCAAGACACCGGAGGGCTTTGCCTCCGGCTCCTTTGGTCCGACAACGGCGGGCCGCATGGATTCTTATGTCGATCAATTCCAAGCCCATGGCGGCTCGCTGATCATGCTCGCCAAGGGCAATCGCGCGAAAGAAGTGCGTGAGGCCTGCGCCCGGCACGGCGGCTTTTATCTTGGCTCGATAGGCGGCGCGGCGGCGCGGCTCGCGCAAGATTGCATCAAAAAAGTCGAAGTTTTGGAACATCCTGAACTTGGCATGGAAGCGATCTGGCGAATCGAGGTTGAGAATTTCCCCGCATTCATCGTCATCGACGACAAAGGCAATGATTTTTTCAAGGAGCTGAGTTTGGGGTGAGGTGAAGACACAGCAATTATCCCCAATGAGCCACCCGGCTCCCGCCAAGCTGTGCGTTAAGTTCTTTCCTTCAACTTCTTGATGGGGTCAGCCGAAAGCGAATAGTTTCTGTATTATCGTCAATTCATATTGTGATATTAGAAAACGTCAGCCCAAGATTTATTGTGCAAAGTGACTATTCGGGAGAAAATGGGGATCGCCGCCAGGAATCTCATCAAGTTGAACGCGTTGAGCTGTTCTTTGCTCAAGCGAGTCGCGCAGACAAATTTTTGGCGAGTCTTTTTTCTCGCGGGTTCGCTCTTATTGGCTGTCGCCTGCGCTCCGCAGGGAACGATCGAGCGGCCGGATCTCCTTCCAAAGATGACCGCGAATCGGTTCTGTTCGCTTGATCCATCGGGGGAGCGTTTGATCGTGACGATCACGAATCAGGGCGCGCCCATTCCCGGCAAAAGACCTCCGATCGCCACGCGTGTCGTTTTTCCAGCCCGGCAGATATTTCAGGGAGGAAGTGTATCGCTTGACATTCCACCCGGATTTTTGTGGTCACGCAATTCGGACTATCAGCAGATCATTGATATCCCTAAAAATGCATTTGAGCCTGACCTGCTCTTTACAATCACGGCTGATGATACCGACGTGATCGATGAAGGGCCGAATGAAGACAACAACACAGCAACAGGCGTGTGCGCGCGCTGATTCCAGCTGATACCGTTCGGTCTGACCACAATCTTTACCCTTCTATACACAGGATTCATGCTCTCTGATCTGGCTCTAGGCCAGGTATAGCCGTATCTTAATTCCAAATATGCGCCGGTTGACTTTGACCGGTGGCGTTCTCCGTCATGCGAATGCAGGAGGCCCGGATGATTCTGAAGGTTACAGTCTTGAAGAGCGGCGACGATGTTTTCTCCGTCCATATTGACGTTGGTCATCAAACCGAGCTGTCAACCGGTGTAAAGGCGGCTCTCGACGAGTTTCAGAGGTTGAGCCCAAAAACAAAGCTCTTAGGCGGCAATATTCATATCAAACTCGACAAGGTGAAAGCCCTGCCTAAGGTTCCTAAAGTTCCTAGAACCAGGAAGAAAGCGCTGGTGCCAGAGGCTGTGGCGGAGTTGGTTTAAAGCTTGTGCCCGGCGGCATTTCGCGAATCCAAAATCCCAGCTCCTGACATCGCACCGCCTGGGTCCGGTGCTCTGCGCAAGCCGGCAATCATACCAAAGTGTTTCACGTGAAACGTTTTGGTACGATTGAGGGGCAAAACCGGACAAAACTGATGGGCCAGACATCAGTAGAGGATTTTTAGAATCTCAATGCGCTCGATCCCTTTGGGCGTGCGAACATCGACGCTATCGCCTTCGGCCGCCTTCAAAAGGGCCTTGGCAACCGGTGAAATCCAGCTGATCTCATGGAGCTCCGAACGCGCTTCGTCGATGCCGACGATCTTCACCGTCTTTTCTTCGCCGAGTCCGGTCAAATAGGTGACGGTGGCACCGAAATAGACCTGCGCATGGCTCTTTTGCCGCGCCGGATCGACAACTTCGGCGATTTCCATTCTTTTGCGCAGGAAGCGTAAGCGGCGGTCGATCTCGCGCAGGCGCCGCTTGCCATAAATATAGTCGCCGTTTTCCGACCGGTCGCCATTGCCTGCGGCCCAGGCCACGGTCTCGACGATTTTGGGCCGCTCGCTTTTTTGCAACTCGGCAAATTCATCCTCGAGCCGGCGGAATCCATCTGGCGTGATGTAGTTTTTAAGTCCGGCCGGAAGCGCGGGAAGTTCGTCTTCGAACTCTGTTTCCGTCTCGGTTTCCTTGGTGAAAGCTTTGCTCATGGTGACAGTCAAATGTAGGGCGCTGGGTGGCCGCGGCAAGCCCCCGGATGGCGATTCGCGCTTACGGTTCGCGGAGCAGTCGTTCGACGAAATCACCAATTTCGTCACGCGTCCGTGCGGTGCGGCGGCGTTCGGCTGAAAGGATCGCGAGAAGGTCCGCGAAGGTGCTCTGGATATCGTCGTTGACGAGCACATAATCATAATCCGTCCACCGGCGGATCTCATTGCGCGCCGCGTTCAACCGTTTTTCGATGCCCTCGGGGGGATCTTCGGCGCGGCGTTCAAGTCGAGAACGCAATTCTTTCATCGACGGCGGCAAGATAAAAATCGTGACGGCATCGCCAGCCGAATTTTGCTTGATTTGCTGCGTCCCCTGATAGTCAATGTCGAAGAGAACATCGCGGCCCTGCCGTAAAACCCGTTCGGCAGCCTCGCGCGGGGTGCCATAAAGATTGCCGTGCACTTCCGCCCATTCGAGCAAATCGCCGCCGTCGCGCAGCGCCTCGAACTGCTTTTTGGTGATGAACATATAATGGATGCCGTCGACCTCGCTCGAACGCCGTGCCCGCGTCGTCACCGAGATCGACAAAGTCAGATCGAGCTCCTTGGTCTGCAGCAGCATGCGCGTCAAGGTCGTCTTGCCAGCCCCGGAGGGAGACGAAAGAATCAGCATCAAGCCGCGCCGGCCAAGCGGCGCTTTTCGCGCGGGCCCCGTTGCGTCTTTCACTAATTTGTTTTCTAGGGGCATGTCGTTTCTACTCGATGTTTTGGACCTGTTCGCGGAATTGCTCGATCTCGACGCGCAATTCGAGACCCAGTGCCGTCAGACTCGCATCGTTTGATTTGGCGCATAGCGTATTGGCCTCGCGGGAAAGCTCTTGGGCAAGGAAATCGAGCTTGCGGCCAACCGTGCCGCCTGCCGCCAAAAGATCGCGGGCGGCGTCGGTATGCGCCGTAAGGCGGTCCAGTTCTTCCCTGATATCGGCCTTGGCCGCCAGCATGAGCGCCTCCTGATGCAAACGGTTCTGGTCGAAATTGCTATTTCCGGCAAGCGTTGCGAGCAATTGCGCAAGACGCGCCCTTATGGCTTCGGGCTTTCGGGCCGGCGATTGATCCGCAGCTTGCGTCAGCGCGGCGATCTTTTCGAGCCGCGCCGCGAGGATCGTTGCAAGCACGGCGCCTTCGCCTTGCCGCATCGAGACGAGAGAATCGAGCGCCGTGTCGAGCAAGGCGAGCGCGCCCGTCCTTGCGGTTGCAATCTCAGCTTCGTCTTCCGCCGTGTCGAAGACTTCGACGACGCCGCGCACGGACAGAAGCCCGTCGAGGGTCGCGGGCGTGATCATTTCCGGCAGCGGGACTTCCGCGACCGCCGCCATGAGCTTGCCAAGCAAATCCTGGTTGACGCGAACTTCGGGAGCCGTGGCTTCGCGCTGCGCCGTAAAACCCGCTTGGATTGTCCCGCGCGCGAGTTTTTGCGTGATTCTCGTGCGTGCGTCCGGTTCGATCGCATCGAAGGGCGGCGATAACCGTAACCTCGCGTCAAGACCCTTGGCGTTAACGGATTTGAGTTCCCAGGTCAGGCACCATGGCCCGGAGCTTCCGGCGGCGCGGGCGAAGCCCGTCATACTGGCAAGTGTCATTTTGAAATGTGCAACCTCAACGGCCGATGGGACGCGCACCGTAGAACCAGCAAAGAGGCCGCTCAAGCCGGGCGCGCTCATTCCTTGGGAAAATCCAATCCCATTTCCCGGTAACGCTCCGGATCATCACCCCAATTTTCGCGCACCTTGACGAACAAGAAAAGATGCACCTTTTGATCGGCCGCTTCGATAATCTCCTTGCGGGCCGCGGTGCCGATCGCCTTGATCGTCCGGCCGCCTTCGCCGATCACGATCTTCTTGTGGCCTTCCCGCATCACATAGATCGTTTGCTCGATCCGCACCGATCCATCCGGCATGTCTTTCCAGAGCTCGGTTTCGACCGTCGAGGCATAGGGCAATTCATCATGCAGGCGCTCAAAGATTTTCTCGCGGGTGATCTCGGCGGCGAGTAGGCGCAACGGCATATCCGAAATCTGGTCTTCCGGATAAAGCCACGGGCCGGGCGGCATCAGAGCCCCCAGGTGTTGACGAAGTTTGGCGGCCCCGTGGCCGCGCAGGGCCGAGATCATGAAAGTGTCGGCGAAGGGGAGCGCGCGGTTGAGTTTGTCGGCGAGTTCGAGGAGCTTTGGCGGTTCCACCATGTCGATCTTGTTGAGCACGAGAATTTTTGTGGCGCCGCTTTGCGGCAGGCGGTGCAGGATCGCTTCGACTTCGGCGTCTATTCCTTTATGTGCATCAACGAGCAGGGCGGCTGCTTCGGCGTCGCCCGTGCTGCCCCAGGCCGCCGCCACCATGGCGCGGTCAAGCCGGCGTTTGGGTGCGAAGATTCCCGGCGTATCGACAAAGATGATTTGCGCCGCGCCTTCCAGGGCGATACCGCGAACCGTGCCACGCGTCGTTTGTACCTTGCGTGAGACGATCGAGACTTTTGTGCCGACCAGCTGGTTTATGAGTGTCGATTTTCCCGCGTTCGGCGCCCCGATCAGAGCGACAAAACCGCAGCGGTGAGCGTCTTGTTCGTTATTCACGCAGCGCCTTTATGGCCAGTTTGCCGGCTATCTTGGCCGATGCCCTCCCGGGCGATGAATGCCGCTGCCGCCGCCTGTTCGGCAAGCCGTTTCGCGAAGCCTTTCGCTTCGGCAAACGGGTAGCCAGGCACTTCGACGGAAATCGTGAATTCCGGGGCGTGATCGGGGCCGCATCGCGCCGTCTCGCGATAAAGAGGGGCCGGCAGGCCACGCGCTTGGGCCCACTCCTGCAGCAGAGTCTTCGGATCGCGCAGCGGGTGCTCCGGTGAGCGCATCCGCGCCCCAAAAGCGGCCGCGATGACCGCTTTCGCCGCATCATATCCGGCGTCGAGGAACACAGCGCCAATGATCGCTTCGCAAACATCGCCAAGAATCGCCATGTTGGCGCTCCCAGCCTGCTTTTCGCTTTCACCGAGCCTTACGTAGGATTCTGCGCCCCATGTAAGGGCAACTTCGGCACAGCTCTCCTTCCGGACGAGGCCGGCCAACCGCCGCGAAAGCTCTCCCTCGTTGGCTTCGGGAAATTCCTCGTAAAGCATTTCGGAGATGGCAAGGCCCAAGACCCGATCTCCGAGGAACTCGAGCCTTTGGTAGGTTTCGCTATGGATTCCCGCAGCGGCGCTGACATGGGTGAGAGCCGCCGCGATCAGCTTGCCATCGGCGAAAACATGGCCGACACGTTCCTCAAGTTGCGTTAAATCGCGATTTTTCCGTGCCATCTATTTGACGGTTTTAAACATTCTGTCCCAGCGCACTGTCCAGGGCCATTCCCAAACCGCCCAGGCAGGCTCGCCCTTTCCTACTGAAAAAAAGATCAATTCGGCGCGGCCGACCAAATTGTCGAACGGCACAAAACCAACGCCTCCCTGATCGGGCGGAACACGGCTGTCGGTCGAATTGTCCCGGTTGTCGCCCATCATGAAATAATGCCCCTCCGGCACCTCGAAGACTGGAGTGTTGTCGTTATATCCCGTGTCGCCCTGAATCTCGATGATCGTATGGCTGACTCCGCCAGGGAGCGTCTCGCGATAAGTCGGCACCTCGGTCTCGCGCTCGTAAAAATCCTCGGTATGAACCTTGGCAATGGGCTCGCGCGGGACGATGACGCCGTTGATATAAAGGCGGCCGTCCTGCATTTGGATTTTGTCGCCGGGCAGCCCGATCACCCGTTTGATATAGTCCGTCTGCCCATCTCGCGGGAGCTTGAAGACAGCAACATCACCGCGTTTCGGCGGCGAGGCGAAAATCCTGCCGGAAAACAAATGCGGGCTGAAGGGAATCGAATGATCGGAATAGCCGTAGGTATATTTTGATACAAAAAGATAATCACCGATCAACAAAGTCGGGATCATCGAGCCAGATGGAATATTGAATGGCTGGAACAAAAAGGTGCGCACGACCAAGGCGATCAACAGCGCCTGGAAGATAACCTTCAAGGTATCGCCCTTGCCGCCCTCTTTCGCGCCTTGCTTCATTCCGGGGCCCTTCCGATCCAATCGTGCTGGCTCTGTCATCTCATTTTTCTTTCGAAACAAATGCTTTCATCCTTGCCCAAGACGCCTTGTCAAAGATGCTGTTCGCGCCAAGGGGCGCTCCTTATCATGCCCGCGAAGCCGGGTATAGTAGCGGCATTCCGGCGCCGGGCGGCCGTTCATCGGGCGCCGGCGGGTTCGATGGCCTCGATGATCACCTGTGCCTGGGCCAAGGGATATTCGTCGGTCAAAGTGAGATGGATCAACACGAAGTGATTTGGCGGCGTGAGAGCCGCGAGTCGCGTCGCAGCGCCACCAGTCAGGGCCATCGTCGGCTTGCCTGAAGGCAGATTAACGACCCCCATGTCGCGAAAAGCGACGCCAGACCGGAATCCAGTGCCGAGCGCCTTAGCGCAAGCCTCCTTGGCGGCGAAGCGCTTCGCGTAAGAGGCGGCCCGCCCCGCCCGTCCATCGGATTTGCGCCGCTCAATCTCGGTGAAGCAGCGCTGCACGAAACGCTCGCCGAAGCGCGCCAGGGAGTCCTCGATGCGCCGGATATCGCAAAGGTCGTTGCCGAAGCCGATGATCATTGCCTCACGCTCAACTCTCCGAGCTGGCCGCCAGCGCCCGGCCTTCGTTCATCGCCGCCCGCATCTTGGCAATCGCCGCCGTAAGACCGATGAACACTGCTTCCCCGATCAGAAAATGGCCGATATTGAGTTCGGCGATTTCCGGTATGCCCGCGGCAATTTTCGCCGTAACAAAATCCAGTCCATGGCCTGCGTGACATTCCAGTCCCTGGGCGGTCGCCAACGCCGCCGCCGCCTTGATACGCGCAAGTTCATGCGCGGCGCGCGCGTTTTCATTATGGGTAAGCGCATCGCACCAGGCGCCGGTGTGCAATTCGATGACAGGGGCTCCGATCGAGCGCGAGGCTTGCACGGCTTCCAAGGAGGGTTCGATGAACAGGGAGACGCGCACCCCGGCTTTGCCAAGCTCGGCGGTGACGACTTTCAAATGATCGTGACCACTGAAGACATCGAGGCCGCCCTCGGTCGTCCGCTCGCTGCGCTTTTCAGGGACAAGGCAGCTTGCGTGCGGCCGCGTATCAAGAGCGATCGCCACCATGTCATCGGTCGCCGCCATCTCGAAATTGAGGGGTTTAGTGATCTCCCGTTTGAGCCGCGCCATGTCCTCATCGCGGATGTGGCGCCGGTCCTCTCGCAAATGCGCGGTAATGCCATCGGCGCCGGCCGCGATGGCGAGGAGTGCGGCGCGCACCGGATCGGGGACCCCGCCGCCCCGCGCGTTGCGCAAGGTGGCGACGTGATCGATATTGACGCCGAGACGAAGGTAAGGCGAGTGGGGCATGGACTCTTAGCTATTGAACAATACCTTTATTTGTCGCGTCTTGCATTCCTTGTCCAATTCAGCTTCGCCACCATAAGCATTTAAAGTGTCATTGCGGCCGATACATGCCAGGCGGAAGATAAGTTCACTTAAGAAGCGGGAACGGAAATATCCGCCGTGTACATCAGGCTTGCGATTCCAAAGATAACAAATGAGAAGCCAAAGATGCTTGGTGTGACCAATCTGCTTTATTTTGCCGGGTTTCGAGAAAGTGACTACTCCTTTTCCATTTTCCACACAATCAGTGCAATCAAAATAAGAAAAACGTTTTGGAAGATCATCGCGCAATTGGCCGAAACCCATCTTGTTCATTTTATCATAGATTTCTGCCAAGGTTAGATTTCCAATCCGCAAGTAGCTTAAATCTACACATTTAGAAATACCGCACGGGATGCCAAGCAAGCAGACATTTCCTAGGCGATAACCAAATGAATTGCTTTTGGTCGGGAAGGAAAAATAATTTGCAGTCGTTGATATTTGTCTGAGAACTTCGTCGCCTTCATTGCTGAAAAGAAATGCATCTTCAAATCGCATCAATGATGCGGAAAGAAAGTTTGCCCGGCTCGAGATCAACGCTTCCGCGGGAATATCGGGGGACACGAGGACCAGTTGCTTGAGACGAAACACTTTACCAATCCCGGACGGCACAGACGCGGGGATATTCTTGGGCTGCACATTCAGGCTCACCCGCATGGATTCCGGCGAGAAGACATCGGAAAGGATTCTCACCGCGTTGGTGACCACATAAGCGCCCATGCTATGAGCCACGAAGGAGAGCTGTACCTGATTTCGCCGCGCGTCTTGATCCGCCAGTTTCTTATCGATTTGCCGGATGATTTCCACCAAATCTGGAACGCCAAAAGCAGTTGCCCGGTATCCATCCCGAAAGTAGACAACAATCCGCAGTAAAATAAAGGTTACAGGAATCAGGGCAAAAAATACCCCCGCCGTTAATAGTACAAAAGTGGATAAATGTTCTATAAATCCGACGAAGTGAAGATACAACGCAGCAATTAAAATAACAACCCCAAAACTAATTGACGATTTAATAAAGGTTGTCGCGGATTCGATTATTGTTTCACGAGGAGCGCCTAAACGCTCTGATGGCCAGCGATATCCAATAATAACAATATCTTGATTGTTTATTGCGGGGTCATTAACAACAGAGTTAAAGGAATTTTTATAACCATCTAAAATAATGTCGCGCGGGTTATTAAACCCGTGGATGCTGAGCACGAGAGTGGGGTTTTCTGAATTTTTGAGATCGTTGACGATTCGATCAATGACCGCATCTGCGCCAATTTGATGAGGGTCTTGTTGTTCAGATGGAATACCGACATCGTCTATATTATTAGGAGCTGTGCTTTCGATGATATATGCATGGACCTTTGTTCCCGTTGCTTGCGCCGCATAGGCCGTGAATAAATCCGCCATGTATCCCCCTCATCGTGAATTCACATATTCTGCGCGGCGGTTGGACTACGGCACAACAGTCCGGTCGTCTGATCACAGGAGTGTGGCAAGCAGCCCCCCGCTACAAGCCAGGCACTTCGATCTTCCGTTCACTCCGCAAGACACCTATATAAGCGCAGCCGCGCCAATCCTTCAAACGAGATGCGGCGCTTTTCCCGCTTGCGTCTCGAAGAGGCGGCGATAGACGCCATCCGGCCGGGCGACGAGGTCCGCGTGGCGGCCATCCTCGACGATGCGGCCGCCGTCAAACACGAGAATGCGGTCGAGGCTTTGCACCGTCGAGAGCCTATGCGCCACCACGATCGTGGTGCGCCCCGCGGACAAATGCGCGATGGCATCGCGGATCAAGGCTTCCGAAACCGAGTCGAGGCTTGAGGTTGCCTCGTCGAGGACAAGAATAGGGGTCGCGGCAAGGATCGCGCGGGCAATCGCCACCCTTTGCCGCTCGCCGCCCGAAAGCTTAACGCCACGCTCGCCGACCGCCGTGCGATAGGTTTTGGGAAGCCGCTCGATAAAGATATCCGCATGCGCCAGGCTCGCGGCTTTCCGAATCGCGCTCGGAGGCGCTTGCGGCCGTCCATAGGCGATATTTTCAAACAGCGAGCGATGAAACAAAGCCGGCTCCTGGGGAACGAGGCCGATGGCCTGGCGCAGGCTCGCCTGCGAGACCTTGGCGATATCCTGCCCATCGACCAGAATCCGGCCGCCGTCGAGGTCGTAGAGCCGCTGCAACAGCTTGACGAAGGTCGATTTGCCAGAGCCTGACGCCCCGACGAGACCGACTTTTTCTCCCGGCCTTATCTCGAGCGAGAAACGGTCATAGAGCATGAGCCCGGTCCCGGCATAGCCGAACGAGACTTTGTCGAAGAAAATGGCTCCTTCTGTCACGCGCAGGGGCACGGCGCCGGGCACGTCACCAATATGCGGCTCCGTCTCGCTGTAGGTGGCGATGTCCTCCATCTCATGGATCGCCTGTTGCGCATTGCGGACATGCTGGCCGATGTCGCGCAAATAGCCGCTGATCAGCATTTGCGTGGACACGAGGCTTGCGACGTCGCCGGGACTCGCCGAACCTTGAGACCAAAGCCAGAGTCCCATGCCAAGCATTGTTGCTTGCATGGCAATCAGCACGCCCGCCTGCACCAAGCCCGTCGCCGCTCCCCGGCCCCAGGCGATGCGTGCGCGCGCCTTCCAGCCCCGAAGGAGACGCGCAAAACGCTGATCCTCACGCAACTCCGCGGCAAAAGACTTGACGACCGGATTGGCGCCGAAGCAGTCGGCGAGGTTGGCGCTGATCCGCGAGTCATAGCGCTGCGCCAAGCTGCTTGCCGGACCCACCCAGGCGACGGAGAGACCGATGCTCACGCCGAGATAGACGATGATTTCGCCGCTGATCAACAGGCCGAGCAGCGGCCAGCGGATGAGAAAGACGGCACTGATCGCCGCAACGACAACCATCGCCGGCATAAAGTTGAAAATCATCGTATCGGTGAATGTATCGAACGCCCACATCCCGCGGGTGAGGCGGCGAACCGTTGCACCAGCGAAGGTACTGGCGTGCCAATCCGATGAGAAACGCTGGACCCTCGCGAAGGCATCGCGAACGAGGCGCGCCATCGCGTCTGAGCTGAACCGGATGAGCACAAAATCAAGAGTGCCGCGCAAAACCTGAAATATCAAGACGATGGCAAGCAAGAGAGCTAGCGCATGGGTGGCGGAGCGGAGATCTCTGCCTTCGGCTGTTGCGACGGTATCGATGAGATGACCAGCCGCGAAAGGCACCGCCACATCGACAAGCGACGTCACGATGCGCAACACCACGAGAGTGCCGAACATCCATGGCCGCAGTTGCCAATACTGCCAAACGTAGCGCAAAACCCGCGCGTAAAGAGAAGACAACATAACGAACCGCCACGGCTCTCAACCGCAGCGACCTCACGTAATGCGAGCCTCGTCTGCCGCGCGCTTAAAAATTGCGGGACGGGGCCGGATGGTTAAGGAAATGGTAAAGAGCGGCGCCGCCGCTCGCTTCCAATGGGTTCGATAGACCGGTCTTCGCGGACAAAAGCCGCGGCGCCCGGTGACGCCGGTCTCAGCATTGACCTAGAAGGGACGCGCTGGCCGGTGGAGCATCAACAAATTTCGCATCCGGCCTCCCTGTCAGCGAGACTAACACATGCCCAAAATCGCCAACCCTTCCGGGGGCGGTCAGGCATTTAGAATACTGAGCCGGTAGACTAGAATCGTGACAATTTGATGGCGGCACTCGCACCGTGCTTCAGCGAGTCTACCCGTTCACCCGCTCAACTTTACTAACGACCTGCCGTGCCCGCAAATGCGAAATGATTGTGTTCAGATGCTTTAAATCATTGACCTCGATGTCAATCGTCATTTCACGAAAGTCCGCGGAAATGGGTTTGAACACGATATTGTCGATGTTGGCCGCATGGTCGCCGATCACGGTAGCGATGGTTCCGAGCGCACCAGGCTCGTTGATCGCGATGATGCGAATGCGCGCGGGAAACAGCTCATGGCGGCTTTCCTCGATATCCCAGCGCACATCAAGCCAGCGTTCCGGCTCTTCGTCGAACGCGGTGAGATCCGGGGATTGGATGGGGTAGATCGTGATCCCTTCCCCGGGGGTCAAAATGCCGACGATGCGATCGCCGGGCACCGCGCCGCCATTGGGAGCGAAGCGGACCGGTAAATCCCCATGCGAGCCGTTATGGGAGATTGAATTTATCTCCGGCTCACCCCCGGGAAATTTAAAAACCAAGCTGGTCGCCTTTTTCAAGCCAAACCAACCGGCTTCCCCGCGCGGACGCGGCATGATCGTTTTGCGGTCTTCCATGAACTCGGGATAGACCGCCCGCACGACATCGCCAGAAAACATTTCGCCGCGGCCGACGGCGGCAAGCGCTTCCTCGATCGTTGGCCGCGCAAGCCTTGGCAGCGCGCTTTTCAACTTATCTTCCGTGAATGCCTTGCCGGCCCGCTCGAAAGCCCGGGTGACAATCTGGCGTCCCAAAGCCGCATATTGCGCCCGTACCGCATCGCGCGTCGCCCGCCGTATCGCAGAGCGGGCCTTTCCGGTCATGACCAGGCCTTCCCAGACGGCAGGCGGCGTCTGCCCTTCGGCGCAGGCAATCTCGACCTCATCGCCGTTCTGCAATTCGGACAAAAGCGGTGCATGGCGGCCGTTGATTTTGGCTCCAACCGCGGAATTGCCGACATCGGTATGGACGGCATAGGCGAAATCAATTGGGGTGGCGCCGCGCGGCAGTGCAATCAAACGGCCGTTGGGTGTGAAACAAAACACCTGGTCGTGAAAGAGTTCGAGCTTGGTGTGTTCCAAAAACTCCTCGGGCGTGGCGCCCTCCGCGAGCAGGGCGACCGTGCGGCGCAGCCATTGGTAGGAGCGGCTCTCGCTCGTTAAGCTTTCCTTGGCGGCGCTACGCCCGTCCTTGTAAAGGGCGTGCGCGGCAATGCCGTTGCGGGCGATGTCGTGCATCAATTCCGAGCGCACCTGGAGTTCAACGCGTTGCCGCCCTGGCCCAACGACGGTGGTGTGAACAGACTGATAGTCGTTTTGCTTTGGGGTCGAGATATAATCCTTAAATCGGCCCGGAACGACCGCCCATTTTGTATGCACGACACCGATCACACGATAACAATCTTCGACATTGTCAACGACAACCCGAAAACCAAAAATGTCGGAAAGCTGCTCGAAGGCGATCGATTTACGTTCCATCTTGCGCCATACCGAATAGGGCTGTTTCTGCCGACCCTCGACCTTTGCGTGAATGCCCCGCGCCGCCAGTTCGGTGGTCAGTTCCTTCTCGATCGTGGCAATGATTTTGTCGTTCTTTTGCCGGAGATCTTCAAGCCGCGCAGCGATCATTGCGTAGGCATCAGGCATGAGATGACGAAACGCCAGATCCTCAAGCTCGTCGCGCATCCTTTGCATGCCCATGCGGCCGGCGAGCGGCGCATAGATATCAAGCGTTTCCTCGGCGATCCGGGCGCGCTTATCGGCTGCCATATGGTGCAGCGTTCGCATATTGTGCAGCCGGTCAGCGAGCTTTACGAGAAGCACCCGGACATCCTCGGCCACGGCGAGGAGGAGCTTGCGGAAATTTTCGGCCTGGGCGGCGCGCTTTGAGACAAGATCAAGCCGCTTCAGCTTGGTCAGTCCATCGACAAGGCGGCCGATGTCGCTGCCAAAGAGCTTGTCGATTTCCTCCCGAGTCGAATCGGTATCCTCGATCGTGTCGTGCAAGACGGCCGCGACGATTGTCGCGTCATCGAGCTTCATGTCCGTGAGGATCGCCGCGACTTCGAGGGGATGCGAGAAAAATGGATCGCCGGAAGCGCGCTTCTGCGCCCCATGCGCCTTCATGGCATAGACATAGGCGCGATTGAGCGAAACTTCGTCGGCGTGCGGATTATAGCGCCGCACCCTGTCGACAAGCTCATATTGCCGCATCATGATTGTGTCGGCCCGCGACGGAAAACGTTACTTCACGATCCGGTCTGGGTCGTGACTTAGGTCGCTTTGTTATGCCGCATATTTGGTTGCCGTGCGATTTTATCTTAAAACTTTGCAAAATTCCCGGAAATTGCCTGTACCATCATGGCGCCGCTCTCAGATGGCCCGGGGCATGTAAGTTAAGCTATTCTATTTGACGCGGCTGTTTGACATCCCGGACGGTGCTATGATCGATCCTCCCGGTTTTTATGCCGCTCAGTCGGCGTCGTCCTCAGTGTCGGCTGGCGGCACGAGGCCTTCCAGCCCGCGCAAAAGATCCTCCTCGGTCATCCGGTCGAACTGCATGTCCCCCATGGCATCCGTCTGCAGCACACCCTCGGCGGCGGAAAGTGCCGGTACGGCTTCAGCTTCGGGCTCGTCGACCTCGACGTGTTTCTGCAAGGATTGAATGAAATCTTCCTTGAGATCGTCTGGCGCCAACGACGATTCGGCGATCTCCCGCAGTGCAACAACGGGGTTTTTATCGTTGTCGCGGTCGACCATGATCGGCGCTCCAGCAGCGATAATCCGCGCCCGGTGACTCGCGATGAGCACGAGTTCAAAACGGTTTTCGACTTTGTCGATGCAGTCTTCAACGGTGACGCGGGCCATGGCGTGCGCACTCCTTGTTATCGGGACGTTTTTGGATTAAAATTGTCTTACAAAATTTATATCTGACTTGGCAACCCAGGACGTAATAATCCTAGACGTTGCAGCGGAGATCGCGGCCCTGACCTTTGCACATCGGACCCTGGTGAATCTTTTTTTGGGCCAAGCTTTTGCAGTGACTCCTTGCCTATAGGACGAATGATTCCTTACCTGTAGGACAAGTGAGAACGAAATTATCAATAAATTGTACTGTTGGGCTGATTTGCCTTAATATAATCACTTTGATGCTCAAGCTAAGCCAAGTTAGCGAAGGTGAGGCCCCTTGACGCAAGGGAGAGTCAGGGCCAAATAAGTTCGCTTTCCAATTCGTTGGACATGAACTTTGTGTAGGATTGCGTGGTTGCTGGTTAGGGAGTAACCGTTGCTCTCCCCTCTATAATGAATAATGACGAAGATCATCACAATAGTAATATACGAGAAGAAAAAACATGGCGGATCAGGAGCGCATTGCGCTATTCATCGACGGAGCGAACTTGTACGCGACTGCTAAGTCGCTGAGTTTCGACATCGATTACAAACGGCTGCTCAAGGAATTTCAAAGCCGGGGGAAACTGATCCGGGCGTTTTATTATACCGCCTTGGTCGAGGATCAGGAATATTCCTCGATCCGGCCACTGGTCGATTGGCTGGATTACAATGGCTATGCCGTGGTGACCAAGCCGACAAAGGAATTTGTCGATTCGCTCGGCCGCCGCAAAGTCAAGGGCAATATGGATATTGAACTTGCCGTCGATGCCATGGAAATGGCCGACCATATCGATCATCTGGTCCTGTTTTCAGGCGATGGGGATTTCCGTTCGCTTGTCGAAGCGGTTCAGCGCAAAGGCGTGCGCGTCTCTGTCGTTTCCACCAATGCGACGCAACCTTCCATGGTCGCCGATGAATTGCGCCGGCAGGCGGACGAATTCATCGATATTGTGCATCTCGCTCAGAAAATTGGCCGTGACCCGGGTGAGCGAGTCGACCACCCACAAAAGGCACAAGGAAGGCGTCCTGTGCCGGCCGGCAATTTCGACCCCGCATTGACCGACGATCGTCTCTAAGGTCGTTCAGCGCATATCGCTTGCGGCAGCTTCGCCCGGGAGCGATAGGATCCATGGCCGCGCCGCCGCCGCCGCCGCAGTTGCGGCTTCCATACGAGCCTCATCCGGAATGCGGTTTCTGCCCGCGTCTCGCGGGATTCCGCAAGGTGCTGAAAACGGCACAGCCCGGCTGGCACAATGCGCCGGTTCCTTTTTTTGGAGCGATTGATGCGCGGCTGCTGGTTGTCGGTCTGGCGCCCGGTCTCAATGGCGCCAACCGCACGGGACGGCCCTTCACGGGCGATTTCGCGGGCGAGCTTCTTTACAGGACGTTGATTGAATACGGCTTCGCGGTTGGAACTTATGACGCGCGGCCCGATGACGGCTTACGGCTCGTTTCGAGCGCAATTACCAACGCTGTCCGCTGCGTGCCGCCGCAAAATAAGCCTGAGTCGTCTGAAATCAACAACTGCCGCCCCTTTTTGACGCAAACCATCTTGGCGATGCCGAACTTGCGAGCGATCGTCGCGCTTGGCCGGATTGCGCATGAATCTGTTGTCCGGGCTTATGGCCTCCGGCTTGCGCTGCTACCCTTTGCGCATAGCTCTCAATATGTCCTTGGCAACGAATCAGCGGCGGCAGTAGGCGCTCTTGCTAGGGCAAAGCCAGTGTTGCTTTTCGATAGTTATCATTGTTCCAGATACAATACGAATACGGGCGTGCTGACGAAAGAGATGTTCCGGGAAGTTTTCGCCAAGGTTCGGGAAAGGTTGGCCGTCTCATAATCAGCCAAAGCAATGTTGGGCGGTTTTCAATATTGGAGCCAGCAACATGAACTTGGTGTGGGCGAACTCCGGAAACGTGGCGAGGGAAGGGGCCGGAATTTCCGGGCTCCGGGTGCCGCGCGACGCTTGCCTGCCTCTGTTCTCCCGCCAGCTCGCGGCCGGCATAGTGGCCTCACTGATCGCACATGGTTTTCTCATTGCAGCAGTGATGCGTGAAGCACCGCCTGTTGTTGCCGCGCCGGGCTGGCTGAGTCCAGTTGAAGTGGTGCTGGAAACGCAACAAAGGCCAGAAAGTGCAAGGGACAATTTCAAGCGGCCGCCGGAAGTCTCACAAAACCGCCCGGATTGGACGCGCGATCTTGGGAAAGGACACACAGTAACTCCCTTGGGCTTCGATTCCGCCGTCGAACGTGCCGAGCGCGATTTGAAACCGGTCGACGAAAAAGGGGTGCACGCGGAACGCCAAATTAAAACAGGCGTGGCAGATCGTTTCAAAGCCGTCGCGGTGCCCTTGCCGTCTAGCAGCGGCACCGAAGCGATGAGCTACCGCTTCATCGTCGGAGGGATGCTCGAACGCGGTAAACATTATCCCGAGCGTGCATTGCGGCGTGGCGCCAAAGGGACGGCCACGATTGGTTTTGTTCTTGATCGATCTGGCGGCGTCGCGTCGGTGAGTTTGCTCCGGTCCAGCGGCGATTCCGAACTCGATGCCGAAAGCGTGGCTCTGGTGCGCCGGGCTGCCCCGTTTCCAATCGCACCCCGTGGCGCCGAACATTCCTTTACGATCGAAGTCACTTTTGGGATGGGAATTTGAGATCAGTTTGATTGCAGGCCCTCGACAACGAATAGATAGCTGCTTACTGCGCCTTTCACGCGCGCGGCCTGTTGCCGTCTGCCTTTGCACAACCAGGCACATCTCAAGGGAGAGTAATTCCTTTGCGGCAATACCGACCAGGCGAGCCCGCGCAATCACTCGGGTTGACCTTCATCCATTTCGGGCGAAGTCAGACTTTTAAATCGAAAGCGTAAAGTCACAAACGACAGACACTCGCCAATCGCTGTTTGTAGCGTCGCTGGTAAGCAGCATAGCATCACAACTCTGACGACCTAGCCGCAAGGTTTCCTAAGCACCGGGTAACGGTTGTAGTCCGGCGTGTCTTGTCTCCCAGCTAAAAACATGCGTAATATCAACATATTTAAGAATCAGTTTTTTCAGGGGGGAAGGAAATGTGCGCACGTAAAGTCGTCATGGCAGCTTTTGACCAGGGAGCTGTGCCTACAATAGCCTGCATCAATCAAGCTACCGTTGATATTGGCGTTGATTTTGACAAACTCATTACCACTTTGCAGAAATTTCTTGATGATTGCTTTGTTCCCGTCTGGGGTACTCCAGCTAAGCTCGTTAAAGCAACTCAACCATTGGCTGGTGCTTGGACCTTCGTCTTCCTTGATGATGCTGACTCCCCCGGGGCTCTCGGTTACCATGATCTGACCAAGAATGGGCTTCCGCTTTCCAAGATTTTTGTCAAAACAACTCTTAGTGTCGGAGATAAAGTTAGTGTGACGGCGTGTCACGAGCTTGCCGAGATGATGATCGATCCAGCGATCAATCTCTGGTCGGATGGCCCTTTGGGAACGCTTTACGCGTACGAAATGTGCGATGCCGTTGAGGATGAGGAATTTCTCATTGATGGTATTGCAATGAGCGACTTTGTCTATCCTGCCTATTTTGAATTGTTTCACAAGCCGAAATCGGTGCAATTCGACTATCTCAAAAAGGTTACAAAGCCCTTTCAAATTCTCAAAGGGGGCTATTCACTGGTCCGTAAGGGCACAAAGGTAACTCAGATATTTGGTTCAAAGGCAAAAGAGAGGAAGTTCCAAAAGGAGGATCGCGCAGACCACCGCAGCCAATATCGAATCGCCATGCTTAAAAAGAAGCCTGCTAACTCTGCGAAGCTGCTGGCAGCTAATCCTCGGTAGCGCATATTCGATAGATCAGGCGGATCGTAGAACAGTGTGACGTCGTCATTCATCCCGGCACATCCAGAAAATGTAGCAGGATGAAAGCCGTTTGTTCGCGGCACCCGGAGAGTGATTTCCACTGACAGCGGGAGATCCCGGTCATCGCGATAATCACGCGCCCTTCGGCTTTGGCGCCGCAGCCATGGCGATGCGCGACGGCCTGGTCAAGGCTTCGAGCAGGAGCAGTTCGTTGAGGCGAGCCTCGGTCATTAACCCTTCGTCGAGAACGATGTCTGCAACCGTGCGCCGTTCGTAAAGCGCCCGCCGGGCGATGCGCGAGCATGTCTCATAGCCGAGGACAGGGCTGAGTGCTGTGACGAGGCCAATCGAATTCTCGACAAGGCCAAGGCAGTGTTCGCGGTCCGCCTCAATGCCGTTAACGCAACGCTTCGTCAAAGTATCGATCGCAGCGGTCAGCATGCGCAAGGATTCCAAAATGGAAAAGCCGATGGTCGGCTCGAAGGCGTTGAGTTGAAGCTGGCCAGCCTCGGCGCAGAGCGTTACTGTGAGATCATGGCCGATGACGAGATACGCGACTTGGCTGACGACCTCCGGGATCACCGGATTGACTTTCCCTGGCATGATCGAGGAACCTGCTTGCACAGGCGGCAGGCGGATTTCACCAAAGCCCGCGCGCGGACCCGATGAGAGAAGCCGCAGATCGTTGCAAATCTTCGAAAGCTTTACCGCGATCCGCTTGAGCACACCCGAAAACAAGACAAAGGCGCCCATGTCGGACGTCGCTTCGATGAGGTTGCTGGCGAGCACCAATGGTTCGCCCGAAGCATGCGCGAGTTCCTCGACAGCGAGGGAGGCGTAGCGGGGGTCGGCCGTGATGCCTGTACCGATTGCGGTGGCCCCAAGGTTCACCTCGCGGAACAAGGCGGCGGCTTCGCGCAAACGGTCGATGTCCTCCTTGACGGTGGTGTGAAAGCCATCGAATTCCTGGCCAAGTGTCATCGGGACCGCATCTTGCAATTGGGTGCGGCCGATTTTGAGCACGTCGGCGAATTCGACGGCCTTGGCCTTAAGGGCGTAGGCAAGTTCCCGCAGCGCCTGCGCGAGGGGCGCCGCCGCGAAAATCACGGCAAGACGAAGCGCCGTCGGATAAGCGTCATTTGTCGATTGGGCCATGTTGACGTCATCAATCGGATGCAGAAATTGATACTCGCCGCGCCTGTGTCCCAAGAACTCCAGAGCGATATTGGCGACGACTTCATTGGCATTCATGTTGGTCGAGGTGCCGGCCCCGCCCTGCACCGCATCGACCACAAATTGCTCGAGGTAGCGCTTGTCCTTCGCGATGAGATCGCAGGCGCGGTCGATAGCCTCGGCTTTCTCAACTGGTAATTGCTTGAGCCGCCGGTTGGCGCGCGCCGCCGCCTGTTTCACAAGGGCAAGGGCGCGGATGAGCTCTGGAAAATGCCCGATCGGTACACCAGTAATCGGAAAGTTTTCGACGGCACGCAGGGTGTGTATGCCCCAATAGGCATCCGCCGGGATAGCTTCCTCACCGAGAAGATCATGCTCGCACCTTGTTGCGACGCGGTTAAGGTCAATCTCGCGGGGCATGGCGAGCGTCACCGTAGCAGGTATGTCGCTACTCCCGGCCAAGGGCCTATGGAGAGGCTGGAGATTGTCTTTTGTCATGAGGACGGACCGGGTTCCAAAGCGGTGCAGTGGCAGGAGAGATCAATTTCGAGACTTATGTCCTATCAAGGCGCCCTATATATGGTGCCGCAGATCTCAAATTGGACTGGGTTCGCAGATCGAACATAAGTTCGTCCGTTAAAATTAAAATTTAAAGAATGGAGGATCGCCGCTGTGCGAAGTTTTGGAAAATGGATATTGCTTGCCGCAGCAGCATGGCTTTCGCCTGCATATGCACAGGACATGATGGACCATGTTGATCTTTCAAGTCCGAAATTTTCCTCAGCGGAAATGACGCGGGCCGAGATCGAGACAATTATCAAGACTTCGCCGCATGGGGGCCTCGATTTTTCTGGCAAAAGTCTCAATGGGCTCGACCTTTCCGGCCTCGATTTTACCGGTGCGAATTTTCGCGCGGCCAGGATGAACCGGGCCAAACTTTCGGGCGCGAAGTTCGACGGTGCCCTGCTCGATCAGGTCTGGGCCATCGCTGCGAGTTTTTCCGGCGCGAGCTTGAAAAACGCCAGCCTTTTCGGGAGTCAGCTGCAAGAGGCGAACTTCGACGAGGCCGATCTTTCGGGTGCCCGCATCACCGCCGATTTGTCGCGCGCCAGTCTGCGCGGTGCGAAATTTAAGGGTGCTAATCTCGCCGCGGATATGAAAAACCAGTCGATGGGTCTGATGCGCGGCGTGCTCAAATCCGCCGACCTCGCCGGGGCAGATTTCGAAGGCGCAAATCTCGCTCTAACCGATCTGCAATTTGCGAAATTTCCCGGGGCCAACCTGAAAGATGCCTCGCTTGCCGAAGCCGAGGCGGGGGGAGCTGACTTTCGCGGCGCGATTTTCGATCATACTAATTTCATTGGAACAGACATGACATCCGCCCGTTTCAAAGCGGACCAGGAACAGGCTTTCGCCGGCGCGAAAAACCTGAATCGTGCATTTAAGGAATGAAGGCTTCTTGCGAACCTCGAATCGAAATGGCGATTGCGCCAAATCAAAGGTGTGGTGCTGAATCGCGATAGATTATTCCTCAGATTCTGCAACGAAGATAGGAAACATCCAATGACTCATCTTAAGCTGGCGCCTGGCGCGTGGGTCGTCGTGGGTGACGGTCAAAAGGCCCTGTTTCTGACAAATGAGGGCGACGAGAAATTTCCCAATTTGCGCCGCCTTTCCGTCGAGTTGCACGACGATCCCCCCACCCGTGAGCAGGGAAGCGATGCTCCGGGGCGCGCTTATTCTAGCGTCGGCAGCGGCCGGAGCGCGGTCGAAGAGACAGATTGGCACGAAGTGGAAAAGGAGCGGTTCGCGGCTTCGATCGCGGAGCGCATCAATAAGGGCGCCCAGTCAGCGGCGTTCAATCAACTCGTTGTCGTGGCACCGCCCAAAATCTTGGGCGACTTGCGGCGCGAATTCACAAAAGAGACCGGAACCAAAATCCTAGCCGAAATTCCCAAGGATCTCACGCATCATACGATCGCGGAAATCGAACGTCTGCTGACGGCGGAGTGATTTTATAAGCGAGGACCTTTTGGTCTGACTGTGACTTGGCGGGTTTCAATTTGCGTGGCGCGACGAGCGCGCCACGCTGGAGACATTGACCAATCCCTGGGTCAGCCGAAGCTTAAGCCGCCCATGAACATGAGCGTTGCGACCACGACCACAAACCCGGCGATAACGGTGTACATTCCTACTTTGCCATACAAACGGCCAGTAAAATACGCCGCCCCGCCAAACAGGATGACCATGGCGATAAGAATCACCATGCTCGCGCCGGAACCCTCAACTCGATCAATCTGTCCAGTTCCAATAGGCTGCACAATAGCCATCGTCCACCTCCCTTTTTTAACTGTTTTGCCGCCGGCCGGCCAACGCCACGAGCCACTCTTTGCGCGTACAAATGACGCCGCGAGCCGCCAGCCGTCACCCCCCTAGAGCAGCACTCCAGGGCACGCCTCGTTACTTACGGGACGCGTGCTAACTTAACACTTAAGAATCATTCCGGGAAGTGGTTTATCGGCTATCCGAAGCTCAATCCTCCGAGTGATAAGGGTTTAAAAAAACCAACGGAAAAGCAGCAACGACTTAAAATCATTCCTGCTTTTCCGGGTCATTGACGGTAAAGGATGCGGCTCCGCCAAAAAGAGCGCCTACAGCGATCAGTATTACAAGGGTCGCTCCAGTCCCTCTGCCGGAATTTATTATGCGCTCCCCTGCGGAAGTTAAAGCAAGCAAGAAGAGCCTCCATTGTTTGGCAAAAGTTCAGATTGGGGAGGTGTCCGTCCCGAAGCTGAAATCTGCGATCCTGAGAGCCTTTTTGATCAATTCTTAATCTCATCGGATGTGTTGCCAGTCATCCCGGGAGCATAGCCATCTAGAGACGGAGCAATACATTGCTAAGCTTATGGCGCTTTTCTTTTTGTCTTGAGCTTAGCTAGGGGCTACAGCCTTGGCCCAGTTTGGATCAAGGAGCAAACACAGACGCCACAGCTCAACTGCAGGACGTGGCGCGATTGAAGCGCCACGTCGGTTTGCACATTAGCCGAAGGTCAAACCGCCCATGAAGTACAGGGTGGAGGCAACGACGACAAACCCCGCGATAACGGCGTACATCCCTGTTTTGCCATACAAGCGTCCTGTAAAATAGGCCGCCCCGCTGAAAAGAATGATCATTGCGATCAAAATCACCAAGCTTGCGCCGCTGCCCTCGGTGACTTGAATCGTTGAAGTGCCAGCATCTGCCACATTAGCCATCGTTCGTCTCTCCCTTGCGTTAGCAACATTTTCTAAAACCGGCTGGCCCGCGTCATGCGTTGAAATCTATTGTGAAAAGGACAAACCAGCCTTCGACCAGCCCCATGGGGACTGGAACGTCATGGCGCGCCTCGTCAAATGTCGAGGTGTTTCTCACTACCACTCGAGAATGAAGCGGATGCGACGTTTAGAATGCGGCGGGATGATACCGGGGAAAAACACCGGGAGACATGACCGATCGCGAAGACTCGCGCGGGTGGCAGGATAGCAAAAAATGCCCGATGAAAGACGAACCGGAATCAAGGGTTACTGGGTGTGTTTATGGGTCGGCATCCGATCATCAGACCTTTGGCGGTCGCCACTCCTGCTTAGTAATCGATTGGATGCATGAAGAGACTGGCGAAAACGGTGACGATCGCGCCGCTGGCCGCGCCAATCGCCGCTTGTAGAAAGAGGGACCCCGCCGCTAGGCCGCCGGTCGTCTCCGGACCCAGGCTCAGGAAGATGTAGCCGCCGATGGCGCCCCCGACCGCGCCGACTATCGAATTATAAAGCGGTCCGAGTGTAAATTGGGTGATCTTGGCGAAGATATTGCCTCCGATGGCTCCGGCGACAATTTGGATGATGACATAGATGATCGTCGTCGCGGACATGTGACGTCTCCTCCCTGAGAGCGTGGCGGCCCGGTATGATCCGCGCGCCTTCTGTTGCTCCTCTAGCTTATCCGGACATCTCCAAGCGCGGAGAGGCCATTCGCTTTATACACGGTCCAGAGGTATCCGGCGCATGAACAATGCAGATGTACTGGCTTTATGCCACCATCGGATGACGCGAGCGGCAAATCCCCTGATCATTGGGGATTTTTTACTTTGTGTTTTGCCGCGCGAGACAACCTTGAAAGTCGAGCCCGATGCAAAGTCTTATTGAAAGACGGATAGGTTCGTCAGGCTTTTTTGACCAAAGCGTTTTTGATGAGGCCGACGGCCGCCGTGACGATCGCGCCGGTGATGCCGCCTCCGACCAATTGGCCAGCCGCTGCGCCGATGTCGAAGCCTCCTCCGCTGGCGGCCGCGCTGAGTGCCGGTATGAGGTTCTGCAAAATTGTTCCTCCGATCCCGCCACCGACCGCGCCGGTAATCGTTTTGACGAGCGGACTAAGATCGATATTTTTAAGGAGCCCGCCAGCGGCGTTGCCGCCAATCGCTCCAGCAACAAGTTGAAGAATGAGATTGATGATCGTTCCGGACATTTTTGCCTCCTATTTTGTCCTTCTGGGCTTGGCCTAGCGCCAGGATTTAACTCTACGAAGTAAGGGGGCTGCGGTAAATGGAGTTGCTCTGGCAGGGACCTCGTACGACGGCCAGGTTAGTCAGGGCAACTTAGTGCGGCAGCTTGGCAGGAACAAGCTGGATGGGGTCAAACGCTCGAGATGTCCCGCCAGCTATGATGGCACGGCCTTTAGCGGGCGAGGCGCGAGCCGAGCCGGGGGATGGATTCCCCCCGTACCACCCCTTGCCTTTGCCAAGTTTGCTATTATGTTACTAGGCCGCCGTGATCAAAGTTGGTCGCGACGGCGGAGTTGCTCTCTGTTCGAACGGAACTTCGAGCGAGCAAGTAAGTCTCTGGGAACACTCGTTAATTTATGGAAATGAATTAACGCAGCGGCGCTTTTCGGAAGTTTCTTGAAAACGCCGGTTGACAGTTGGATGGGGCTCGACCTATAAGCCGGTCATCGACTGCAACGCTGCTTCGAGCGGCCGGCGCTGATCGTTTCTCTCGAGTTTCTCGGGCTTAAAAATCACCCGGTTGCACAAACCGGGAAGAGAGCGTTTCGGCGTTTAGGGTAAGAACCCGTTGCTGGGCTAGTAGGTTATACTGTCTAGCTGACTATACTGATTGAACGTGACTGCGCTGTTTGACAATTAAATCGGAAGAAAGAGAAACGTGGACGGCGGAGTCCTTGCGGATCGCACGTGTTACATGAAAGTGTAAGTGGTGCGGTCGATGAGATACTCTGGCGGTCACGTATCTAAGTTCATCGTGTTTGTGATTTCTTGAGATTAACGTCTCTTGGGATTGCTGACAGGTGTGCTTGGGACTCGTCAAAGAGATAGTGACCAGCCGGTACCAAATTCTCATTCAACTTGAGAGTTTGATCCTGGCTCAGAACGAACGCTGGCGGCAGGCCTAACACATGCAAGTCGAACGCCGTAGCAATACGGAGTGGCAGACGGGTGAGTAACGCGTGGGAACATACCCTTCGGTTC
>DATBPZ010000157.1:0-6120 GCA_036561105.1 Methylocella sp.
GCCGCCGGCGCCCGAGGTCTTCGTGCCCGCACTGGCAGCGCGGGCGGCTACGCAATCCCGGCCAGCTACGCCGCCCGCGCTAGCATCGAGGCCGTCAATGCACTAACATTTACAGTGGACCCGTCAGTGGGGGCCGGTCACACCGGCGACCCCCCTTCTTATCCAATCCGACACTCATGATGCTTAGCCGGCCATCATCTGTCTCGCCATAGTCACTGCGGCAACTTATGGCCTTGCGCGGCTTCGCACCTGGCTGTGGCTTACGATCGCGGGCGCTGCGGGCGCGATCCTCTGGGGCTTCGCGTTGAGCCTTGGCGGCATAAAATCAGCCCCGCCAATTACGTTTACATTGTCATCCAGACCGCGCTGGCGTGCCTCTTCTTCACATTTGATCATCGCACCGTCGGGCCGGAACATGGACCGAAACTCGGCTTAGTTCCAACTCTTGGGCCCCTCGCGGCTGCGAACCTGTCTCCACTATCTTACACTCTGCTATCAGGGAGAATAACAGGGAGGGGACGGGAATTTGGCTCGTTTTGAGAGAATGATCGGCCGACAGGCACGTGAAATTGAGTTTTAAAACGGAGCGCTGAAAAACGCACCTCGGTCGAAAAGCGAGACTACATCCATCATTGCCGGCCCCTCGGTCTCTCCGTCGCGCAAGGATGTCGGTTAATGGGTCTATCCCGATCGGCCTTCAGTGATGCGTCAGTCACGCAGCTCGATGAAGCCGGCATCATTGGCCGGATTCGGATCATTTGTGATGAGTTTGAGTCATACAGCTATCGCCGCGTCGGCGCCGAGCTTCGCCATCAAGGGAAGGGTTAACGCTGCATCCTGCTCTAGACTTTCTGGTACTGCTTATAGTCGGCTCTTCTGCAGCGAGAAGTGTCTAAGAGAACAATTCTTAGCCTTCCATCGCTTGCATCAGTGCAGCAATCTTGATTGTTGCAAAATTAGAAAATGTGTCGGAGACCGCATATGGCAAGATGATCTGATCTTTATGTCGCATGGCGCCACACGTGTAGACAACATTTGGGACATAGCCTTCGCGCTCAGACATATCGGGCCGGACCAATGGCTCGCGGGATCGCGCAAGAACCTTGGAGGGATCCTCCTTGTCGAGGAGAACCGCTCCGATCGAGTATTTCCGTATGGCGCCTACGCCGTGGGTCAGGAGCAGCCACCCATCGTCAAGCTCGATTGGCGACCCGCAATTACCAATCTGGACAAATTCCCAGGGAAACTTTGGCTTCAAAATAACCTGGCCGCCGTTCCACGAGTATAGATCATCCGAGTAGATCAGGTAGAGGTTCTCATTGTCCTGCCGCCCGATCATGGCGTACCTGCCGTTGATCTTCCGGGGGAACAACGCCATGCCCTTGTTCTGCGCAGCGGTTCCCCTCAGTGGCGACATCCGGAAGGACATGAAGTCGGTGGTCTGGATCAACTCGGATCTGATCGTCTTGCCGCTGTAGGCGGTATATGTCGCATAGAATGTCTTTCGCCCGCCCTCGTCGAATTCCACGAAGCGGGCATCCTCGATGCCATTCGACTGGGAGTCCGTAATGGGAAAGATCACCCGTTCGCTGATGTGCTCGTCCGGCTTGAAGACCACCTCGACATCGTCGCCATCTGGACCCGGTCTCCGATTGTGCACTTTGGGAATTGAAGCAAGACGGGCTGTCGGATCGATGGTCACGGTGCCGCCGGCTGCGATGGTTCCTGATCGAAACGTCAAGGAAGAAATATGCCCTTCTCCGACGGCACGGAGACTCAGGATGAAGCGGTGCCCGCTTTCCGTCGCACCAGACTGTTCGGGATGGGAAACAATGCTCGGATTGAACAATGCCGACGCTTCGAAGGAATATTCGTGCAGAAAATAGGCGCCGACCAGTTGCCGCTGTATCTTGCTGAAACTTGCATGAGCGGCAAAGGCGTTCTCCATTTCATTGGCGCGGGTCTCGAAAATCTCCAGCAGGTTGCGGTGGCGGCCCTCAAAATTTTCGAGGACATCGGCCAGTTGGCTGGCCGCTGTCTCGGGATTAAGCGCTAGAATCCGGTCGACGATATGGTTCGCACGCGTCTTGTCGGTGGGGTTGAGGTCTCGCGGCTCTGTTGCTGGCTTGAACGGGCGTACGACCACCCTCGCCGGATCAGGGCGCAGAAAGAGAGCCTGACGGTTCAGGAACGTGACTTGTGACAAAGCGCCCTCGGATCGTTTGGGTTGATTTCAAGGAATTTAAGCGTGCAAGGCCCGAAGCTGCGGGAGTTTCGCGCGATCGCCATTTATGAGAGTAAGCTGACGAATCTCCGCCAGGCCGAGAAGATAAGACAGGACGGATTCGGCGCCTCTGTTCTCGTTCGGACGGTCAGGGTGAAGCCCGTCGCGACAGCTGCCCGTCTCCAGATCGACCAGCGGCAACGACAGATCATTGCTGCCAAGAAACCACTCGAACGCGCGCGCCGCATCGGCCCGCCATTCGGCATTGCCATCCGCGCGCAAAGCCGCAAGGCAGGCTGAGATCGTCGCCGCGGCTTCCAACGGCTGCTGATCGAACGCCTGTGGTGGCGTTCGCTTGTTGCCGAAGGTCTCCGTGCCAATGGGTCTGAAATAGCCCTCCGGTGCCGTCTGTACCGTCATGAGCCAACGCAAAGATCTCAGGCCGGCTTCGACATAGGCGGATATTCCGGTAGAAATCCCCGTAACGATCAGGGATTGAGGCAAACGCGCGTTGTCGTAAGCGAGCCCGTCTTCAAACCACACCCAGTCCTCTGTTTCAACCAGCGGCATGATGGAAATCAACTTCTCGGCAACGAGAATTCTGACACGCTCGGCTAGGAAATCCTCCGGAACTGCCGCGCAATAGGCGTCCAACCCGAGCAGCGTAAATGCCCACGCGCGCGGCGAATGAAAACTCTCCACGGCTGGCAGTGCTTCGGCAAACAGGCCGGCGGCCCACCGCCGCCGCG
Organism: Methylocella sp.; assembly: GCA_036561105.1. Taxonomy (GTDB): domain Bacteria; phylum Pseudomonadota; class Alphaproteobacteria; order Rhizobiales; family Beijerinckiaceae; genus Methylocapsa. The sequence goes on from DATBPZ010000157.1 coordinate 2,974, forward strand.
ACGGAGTAGCGTCGCTGCGTGAGCATTCACCCAAGGCCCAGAGCGTCCGCCCATGGCTGTCCTCCGAGCCCTTGTCTTCAAGCCAACGTCGATCGAAACTCATAAAGTTACGAAACCGCCTCTTATCGGGATTCCACGCATGCTGGACAAAGGCAGCCAGCCGGGCCGTCAATGCCTCGGACAAGCGATGCTCACCCGGATTGTTGAGCGCACATGCCAATAGCAGCGCCCGGGCATTGTCATCGACGCAATAGCCGTGGGACCGATCTGGAACCGAATGGACCGCATGTTGGAAAAGCCCCGTGTCATCGCACATGGACAGAAAATGACCGATCTGCATTTCTGGCGGTGCCTGGGCGCGTGAGGGCGCGCTTTGGTCCTGTCGCGCAATCACCCTAAGCCCATGCCCCCTCCGGGCGTTTTCGAATGCGGTTAGGTAACGCTCCGCTGTTCGTTCCCATGTCATCGATCGGCTGCTTGCATATGCGCGTTCGCGCATGGCCTGCCGACGCGCATCGTCGGTCAGCAAATGTGCAATCTCGCTGCCTAACGTCGCGGAGTCGCCAAATGGAACCAGAATGCCACGTCCGCCGCCCAGGAGTTCCCGCGCATGCCAATAAGGCGTCGAAACGACCGCCTTTCCTAGCCCGAAGCTGTAGGCCAATGTGCCCGACGTCATCTGTGACTCGTTGAGATAGGGGGTGACGTAGACGTCGCTCATTGAAATGAAGTCGAGCAGCGTCGCCTGGTCGACAAACTGATCGAGGAACACGACATGATCTTCGACGCCGAGTTCTCGCGCGCGCGCTACAAGGCTCTCGCGGTAGGCTTCGCCCTGAGTCCGAACGAGATTGGGATGGGTGCTGCCGAGTACGACATACATGGCGTCGGCGCGGCTTTTCAGGATGGTGGGCATTGCGTTGATCATAACTTCGACGCCCTTGTTGGGCGAGAGTAGACCAAACGTCAGAATGACGGCTCTGCCGCTATAGCCAAACCTGGCTTTTGCTTTGTCGGGCTCGACGAACGGGAAATCGGGAATCCCGTGGGGGATGACTTCGATCTTTTCCGCTGGTGCCCGGTACACGCTGCGCAGCAGCTCCCGGCCTTTTTCGGCCATGACGATGACCTTCGATGACGCCTCGACGACCCGATCCAAGACACCGCGTTGCCCCAGCGTCGGCTCGGAAAGAACCGTATGAAGCGTCGTGACGATTGGCATGTTCAGCCGCGAGAGCAGCGCCATGATATGGGCGCCGGCTTCACCACCGAAAATGCCGAATTCATGCTGGAGGGAAACGGCTTCAAATTGGCTAGCATTCAGGACGTCGGCGGCATGCGCGTAATCTTCTATTCGGGTGTCATTGATCTGAAGGCGAACGACGGATGGATAGTCATAGGCGTGACCATGGTCGGTCATTGCCACGATTGCGGTCTCCACGCCCGCGCATGACGTGGAGATCGCTTGCTGCAGATTGGTCGTGAAAGTGGCGATTCCGCAACGGCGCGGCAGCGAATTCCCGATGAAAGCTATACGGCTTAGCGGGGTCATGATCGCGTCTCCATGGAACGGACAGGCGAACCCGCAGTTGCCCGGTGATGAGATGGGGTTGATGGTTGATCACGAAGCTGCGAACACACGCTCCATCCATCAGAATTGTGTAACAGGCTCGGACTCGGCTCAGGGCCGAGATAGGCCAGAAGACACTTCATTCCTTCAGGTCCAACCTCGATGCTGGCACAGTCTGCTTCCAGGAAGATGGCTTCGCCGATAAATGCGTTGGTCGGCCCGATCCGGGCACATCCCTCGAGGACGAGGATCCAGGTTTCGTGCTCGGCTTTGAGCACCCAGTTCGAATTCGGCGAGAGGTCGATCCGCTCCAGTACGAATTGTGGGCAGGTGACGAGCAGGGTTCTGGCATGGCTCAGGCGCCTCGGAACAGACTGGCATTTAGGTGGCCCCGCGTTCGCCACCGCCACGGCCTTGTCCATATGAAGCTCCCGCTGTCGCCCATAGTCGAAAAGGCGGAACGTCGCGTCGCTTCTCTGCTGGATTTCCGCAATCACGAGCCCCGGGCCTATGGCGTGGATCGTACCGGCGGGAACGAAAATGACATCGTCCGTCGAAACGCCGCGCCCTTGAACCAAGTCAAAAATCGAGCCATCTTCGATCGAGGCTCGCAATTGTGCTGTTGTGAGCCGTCGCTTCAGTCCCAGAGCAATTTTGGCGTCGGGTGTCGCGGAGAGGATGTACCAGGCCTCGGTCTTGCCACGCTCCAATCCGATCGATTGCGCGAAGGCGTCATCCGGATGAACTTGGATGGATAGCGGCTCCGAGGTGAACAGCAACTTAAGGAGTAGTGCCGGGTCTGGCGTGTTGACGCCGGGGCGTTGAAACCAGAGTTCGCCGATCGCGCCACCGTCGTTGCGCATGTTGCTCCAGGGCAGGAGATCGATGCTGCCCCAGGGTTTGCGCACCGCCCGAATGCTAGCATGTTCGATCGCCACGGTTTTCTCCTGGTTGGTTCCGCTCAGATTGGGTCCGAATGATGTCGGACGATGTCGCTTATGGACCACACACAAATCGCACCCGAGGCAGTCAATGGCCCCGATCTCAGGTCTTCTTTTTAGGGATGCCGATCGGGTCGGCATCCCTTTGGTCAATGGCGACGCGGCTGCGGCAGCAGGCAGTGGCTTGTTCGCTTTTGGTTTTCGGATATCCCTATTGCCGCGATTCTGCCCCTTGGCCAAGTTAGGTTTCCCATGACGCACCGGCATTGCACCCGACGAAAAAGAATGACCCCGCGACCTTCATGAGGTGCGGGGCCATAAGGCGCGAGGCGCCTCGCTTGGCATCATCATGCTGCCGCATCACCGCCTCTTAGCCGCCAGTACATCCGAGGTCGGCTTAAATGAGGTGATGCAGGATAGGTGCGCTCCGTAGGTTATCGGCCGACATTTTGCCGCTCTTCCGGTCGGAGACGAGCTCGAAGCTCACCTTCTGAGCTTCACGCAGATCACCGAGGCCAGAGCGCTCCACAGCGCTGATATGGACGAAGGCATCACTGCCGCCGTCGTCCGGTGCAATAAAGCCGAAGCCCTTCTGGATATTGAACCACTTTACCGTTCCCGTAGTCATGGAAACTT
>DATBPZ010000158.1:0-6135 GCA_036561105.1 Methylocella sp.
CCAGCAAGAGCACGATTTATAATCTTCTGGCGCGGCACGGCTGGCGCAAGCTGATGCCGCGTCCGTTTCACCCCAGACGCGACATGGCGGCTCAGAATGCTTTTAAAAAAATGGCTTTCCAAATGCTGTGAGGAAAGCCAAGCGGGCGGCTGCCAGGCGAGGCCGCCGCTTGCGGATCCTGTTCGCCGATGAAGCGCGCTTCGGCCGGATCAACCGGCCACGGCCGTGCTGGGCCCCGATCGGCATCAGGCCCGAAGTCGCCTCCCAGCTCATTCGCGAATACATCTATTTGTACGGCGCGGTCTCTCCGAAGGATGGGACTTGTGTCTATTTGATCATGCAGAGATCGGACACGGCGTGCTTCCAGGCCTTCCTCAACGCTCTGTCGCGAAAGTTTGCCAGGCAGGATATCCTCTTGGTTCTCGACGGCGCCCCCAACCATCGCTGCAGCGACCTCCTGCTTCCCAACAATATCTCGCTGCTCTTCCTGCCACCCTACTCGCCAGAGCTCAACCCGAAGGAAAATCTCTGGGGTGAAATCCGCGAAAAAATCTTCAAGAACTACGCCCTTAAGTCAATCGACGCCGTGCGCGCCAAACTCAAGCAGGCCGTCCTCTACATCGAACGCAATCCTACAATGGTCAAATCCATCACCTCATTCCCCTACATCCGCAAGTCATTCTGATGTGGAAATGGTATGACGGCAGCCTGTGGGCCGTTTACGAGCCCCAGGCCGAGCCGTTCAAAGGACTCTCCCTAGGCGCGGGCTTTGTTGCTCGCGGTAACGCGGAGTTCGACAACGCTAATACCTTCGCACTGCCGAGTTACACCCTCGTCAATCTGATGGCAGCCTATAAGTTCACAATGGCGAACACCAAAGTGACCGCCTAACTAAATGCGAATAATCTGCTCGATAAGCTCTATTACTTGAGTAGCGGCGGGGGCATTCTCGGGAGCCAACGCGGCACGCCGCGCACCATTTTGGGTTCGCTCAAGGTGGAGTTCTGAGCCATGGTTCGGCGCGTTTTCGTCTGGCTGCACCGGTGGATGGCCCCGCTGATGGCGGGGCTCCTTGTCATAGCCGGCCCGACCGGAGAACTGCGTGATTTAAAAGTGGCATTGACTTGGCGGAGTCCGGGCGGATGAAATGTCTTATGCCTGTAGCGGCAGGAGATTGTCTTCCCTCCCCAATCTCATGTAGCAAACTTGGGCGCTGGAATTTGGAAAGATTCCGGCGCCTCTTTTTGCGCTGATCGGCGCACCATTTCCGCCCGGCCGCGAGAGACGAGCCTCATCGGCGGGAGGTCGCAAGATCATGACTGCTAACATCGCGATCCGCCGCGTCTTCGTCTGGCTGCACCGCTGGGTGGGTCTTCTACTCACGGGATTTCTCATTGTCGTCGGACTGACCGGCAGTCTCATCACCTTCAACAGCGAGCTCGAACGCTGGATCAGCCCGCAAGTCTACGCGCCGCCCCGGCCCGGCATCGCACCCCTTGATCTCGGGACTCTAGCGGCGCGCGCGGAAAATTTGGATCCCGCGGCGCGCGTCGAGGGGGTCTCCTTCACCGCGACCGATCAGGCCGTGGCGCAAGTGACCCCGCGAATAAACCCCGCGACTAGCCAGCCATTCGTGCTCGGCTTCGATCAGCTCTTCCTCGATCCATAGACCGGGGACAAACTAGACCGGCGCATGCTGCTCGGCGGTTCATTTCTGGTCGCCCAAACCGCCTTTGGCAAGGAACCGGAATTCCAACCCTCGATCCGGTTCGGCCTCACGCCAGTTTTCCTGACATCCGATCTGGAGCTTCTCGGGCGCCTGCAGGAATACCTCCAGCGCGCGATGGGTCTGCCCGTCGCGCTCGCTATGCGCCGCTCGTATCAGGAGATCACAGCCCTTCTGACGTCGGACCAACTCGACGCGGCCTGGATGTGCGGCTACCCGTTCGTCACACATCGTGCCGAGCTTCGCCCCGTTGCCGTTCCCCTCTGGCGGGCGAAACCGCTGTACCAATCCGACATCATCATAGACCATGATCGGCAGGCGCAGGAATTTGCCGAGCTTCGCGGCGACATCCACGCGTTTTCCCGTCCCGACTCCAATTCCGGTTTCCTCGTCACCCGCGCCCTTCTGGCGGAACATGGTTTGTGCCCACAAAGGATCACCCGGAAATCGCATCATGGGACTCTTTCATCGCCTCCCGAAACCGATATTGCTGGCCGGGCTCTGCCTTCGTACATGTAGGTCATCGGGCGCGGACCGCGGGCATATTCGTTTCGAAGTATTGAAATTTCGAAGCCGGCTGCGCGGATCAAATCGTCGACCTTTCGGTCGAGGTGACAGCCACCGGAGATATGGCCCCACAACGGCGTCAACCGTTGCTGCCAGCGCTCGACCGGTGGCTCGGGCGACAGGCCATGTTCGACGAAGAGCAAGGCGCCACCCGGTTTCAACACCCGCCGCATCTCGCGCAGCGCAAGGAGCGGGTCGGAAATCGAGCAAAGAGTCCAGGTCATCACGACCGTGTCCACGCTGGCATTCTCGAGCGGAATGTTGGTCGCTGAACCGAGTATGAGATCGGCCGGCGCGCCAGCTTTGGTCGCGCGCCGTTGCGCCATCCACAAAAGCCGCTCGGATGGATCCAGACCGATGACGACTTCCACCTGCTCTTCATAGAGCGCAAAATTCAAGCCAGAACCGACGCCGATTTCAAGCACGCAGCCACGCGCTCCCGCGACGACATCGCGACGATATTTTCCGAGTTGACGCTGGCGCATCACCAGATCGAGAAGCGGAGGCAGAACCCAATGCTCATAGAAGCTCATGGTCGCACCTGTTCGCGCATAACGATCGCAACCAATGCACCGGAAGCGAACGTAAGCGCGCCAACTGAGCCGATGGCCCAGGTGGCGCCGAACAGATCAGCGATGATGCCGGCAGTAAGCGCTCCAATCGCATAGCCCATGTCACGCCAGAAACGGTAGACGCTGAGTGAGCGCGCCCGCCAAGAGGGATGCGAGGCGTCGGAAACCGAGGCAATGGGAGTTGGATAGACCATGGCGGTTCCGACGCCGAGAAGAGCGCTGGCAACGAGCCACCAACCGAAGCTGTGGCTTGCCGCCGTCAGAAACAAGCCGACTGCCTGAACCCACATGCCGGCTACGATCAAGCCCTTGCGTCCATACCGATCGCTCAACGGGCCGGTGATGGTCTGGAGCACACCCCAGACCGCGGGATAGACGGCCTTTAAAATGCCGATGCGCTCCACACCGAGCCCGAAGGCCGAGAAAAAGAGCGGGAAGATGCCCCAACTCATTCCGTCGTTCAGATTGTTGACGAGCCCGGCCTGCGATGCCGCGAACAGGTTAGGATTGCCAAATGAGGTGCGCCGGAATACCTCCCAGAATCCCAGGGACGGCGCGGGGGACGCGTGACGAGAAACTTCGAGCTCTACGTGACCGTGTGTGTCCTGAACCAGGAACAGGGAAAGGACGAACCCCAGAATGGCATAGCCGATCCCGAGGTAAAAAGGTTCCGGCCGCAAGCCATAGCGCTCGGCGAGGTAGCCGGTGAGGAAGGCCGTGACGCCGACGGAGAGATATCCGGCAAACTCGTTCAGGCCGACGGCGAGCCCACGCGATTTAGGGCCGACGAGGTCGACCTTCATGATGACGGTCATCGACCAGGCAAGGCCCTGGTTGACGCCCAGAAGCGCATTCGCCGCGATCACCCACCCCCAGCTTGGTCCCCAGGCGATCATGAAAGGAACAGGCAGTCCGATGAGCCAGCCGAGGACCAGCACATGTTTGCGGCCGTAGACATCGGCGAAATGTCCAGAAACCAGGTTGGCGATCGCCTTGACGATGCCGAAGCTCACGATGAAGGAGACGACGATCGTGGTCGAGGCGATCTTGAATTCTTCCGAGCCGATCAGCGGGACCACAGTCCGCTCCAGCCCCACCATGCCGCCGACGAACGCATTGATGAGGACGAGCAGCGAGAACTGCCGCCAGTTCTCGCGCAAGCCGAGTTCGACACGGGGCGAACCAAAAGCGCGTGGTCTGACAGGCAATCTCATCCCTTCCGATGATTGTTGGTCGAGATCATGCCGAACCGTCAGGCCCAGGGCCTCATTCACGTCCACTCATGAGGTATTTCACGAGCGCCGCAAGGGCGAGAATCAACAGCGCCAGAACAAGCAGGCTGATCAGCCCCATGCCCCAGCCCATGCCATCCATACCACTCATCATTGGCGCCGCCCCTCGCGACCCGTTAGAACACCAGCACCTTGTCGGCCTCAACGGTGGCGCCGGCGAGCTCGTCCATCGAGCTCCGGCTTGCCCCGTCGATGAGTTCTGCCCCGGTCAGCCCGCGCGCATCCATGCAGGTGCCGCATAGAAGGAGCTTGTGAGCGCCGGTCGCGAACCGTTTCAGCATGCGTTCGAGGTTGTAGTAGCCGTCTGGCGTCTTCTGACCCTTCTTGCCGCAGAAGACGGCATCGGCCACGAGGAATACCGTGACCTCGGCCGCTGGATTGCCTCGACTGAGACGTTGCCAAGTTCGAGCACCTCGCCATCGCGGACGCCCTGGAAGGGTTGGGCTGCTTCCGCTCCGGCGAACATCACGTACTGGGCTCCAGCGGCCTCGGCCAGGCGCCGGCCTGCGGAGAGGTGATCCGCATGAATGTGCGTATCGATGACGCTGAGAATGCGCATCCCGGTCTCTTGCGCCGCTCGGAGATAGGACGCGATCTCACCCACAGGATCGACGACAGCGGCTGCGGCTTTCCCGCCACATCCGAAGAGATAGGAGATAGCCACGGGATCTGTATGCAGGAACTGGCGCAGGATCATGGCGGTCTCCAAACTCTACATACCCCCAAATTCGCGTTCTGCTTGATCGGGCGAGCATCTTGACAAGCCGGAGGATTGTTCTCATTCAGTAAATCTATTGAATAATTGTTCGAGCGATGGAACATGTCAAGCCAGAATCCGAAGCACGCCGTATTCGCCTGTTTTGCCGAGGTGGGAAAGGCGCTAGGCCATGCCCATCGGTTGGAGATCTTGGAGCTTCTTGCGCAGGGCGAAAGGAGTGTCGAGTCGCTGGCCGGGCGGGCCGGGCTCTCGATCGCCAACGCCTCTCAACACGTCCGGTTGATGCGCCGGGCGGGTCTGCTTGCCTCGCGTCGTGACGGCAAACACATCATCTATCGCCTGAGCGACCCCTCCGTGCTTGACTTGACTACGGCGTTGCACCGCGTCGCGGAACGGAACTTGGCCGAAGTCCGCGAGGTAATCGGTGGCTATTTCCACCAGCGCGACTCCCTGGAGCCTGTGTCCCGCACGGAGCTGGTCCGCCGGCTGAAGGAAGGTCTCGTGACAGTGCTCGACGTGCGTCCGGAAGATGAATTTGCGGCCGGGCACCTGCCCCGCGCCGTCAACATTCCCTTGCGCGAGCTGGCACGACGGCTGCGTAAAATCCCGAAGAGCGGAGAGATCATAGCTTATTGTCGCGGCCCGTACTGCGTCCTGGCCTTCGAGGCCGTCGCCCTGCTACGCAAACGCGGCTTCAAGGTAAGGCGCCTCGAGGACGGATATCCCGAGTGGAAAGCAGCTGGCCTGCCCGTCGAGCAGACGAATTGACCGGCATCCCTTGGATGAGATCGGTTTCCGGGATGTCGAGAGCAGTCGAACTTGCTCAAGATCCGAAAGACCCCGCCATCCGGCGCGCGCCACATGGCGAGAAGGGTGTCGCTACGTTCCGGACTTTCTCGGGCGCTGCCACAAGTAGGGATCGGATAAAGGTGATTAGCGCCATGCTCAACCACATCGTCGCCTTCACGTTCGGCCTGCCGCTCGGCTTCCCCCATCTGTACGGTTGGCACAGGCTCTAGGCGGGCCGTTATGTCCTCTTTCGACTGGCTTTCTGCCGCGATCCAAGAGCGTTCAACCGTACGCGAGCTCGAGCCCGGCAAGGGCTTGTTCCGACAGGGTGACAAGACCTTCGCCATTTTCGAGGTGGAACAAGGCCGGCTACGCCTTATCCGGCACACCATCGACAATCACCCCGTGGTGCTCCACACCGCTAAGAAGGGTGATCTCTTCGCCGAGGCGGCTTTGTTTGCAAGCGCCTAC
>DATBPZ010000159.1:0-3145 GCA_036561105.1 Methylocella sp.
TACAGCACCGCAGCCTCTGCTCCAGCCGGCAGGGATGGGGGCGTCGCTCCCCACTTGATATCCTGCGGCAAGAAGACCTTGTGCGTATCAATCATCTCGCCCAAAGCCGCCGAGCCATAAGCGATAGCGACGCCGGCAATGAGGGCGAATAATGTGCGTTTCATGAGTTCCTCCCGTGAAGCAGCCTGATGAAGCAAGAGCATCTTTCTGGTGCGGGTTGTTCGGCCAAGGCCAAACTTGAAACGCCCCGCGCCCGACCGCTTCTTGCGCAACGGTCGACCTACCATGTAGGGCGCGCGCAGCTGAGCGCGTGCATGAACACGGTTGTTTTGATCCTGCTTCTTCGCGCAGGGAAGCCCGCGAGACAATATTTCGCCGCTCGCGCGGCACACCGACCCAGCGATGACTCTAGCCAACATGCCCGCCCTTGGCGTGCGTGCGATCACCGCCCCATTTCCGCCACCTTATGCCCGCGCCAGTCTGGCGTGACTGACACCGTGCTACTGCGACAAATAAAAGATGCGGCGACGGTACACATGATCGCGATAATGCCAATCATCCCCGCAAACTTGACGAACTCGCCGATATCTCGACGCGTCTGCATTTGAGGCTGCTCACGGGAAGTTTCCACACCCGCCAAAATAACGAGATTCTGCGGCAGTTGGTTTGACGAACAACAAGAGGACAGTGCGTCACGACGCCGCTCGGCAACTACCTAGCCCGCATCATGCAGCGCAGGCTGGCGGACGTGGTTTAACTCGCTGATGTGGCGTATGATTTGGCTGTCAAAGCCGATCCGCGCCCTTTCAGGAAACCACACCCGCCATGAACGATCCTATGCTGCCGCTGTCCGGCCTGTCACCTGTTTCTGCCAAGGCCGTCGACGCCAAATTCGATGGCGGTTTGCTCTCGTCCGATGGCGGCGTTCTGAGGCACTGTCACGTTCGGCGCTTGCCAAACTTGGCTGCCGGCTCCTATCCTCCCGGATGACCAAAATCAGCTACGCCGGCTACCGCTTCCCGCCCGTGATCATTCAACAGGCGATTTGGCTATATCTTCGGTTCACTCTGAGCTTCCGTGACGTGGAAGATCTCTCGGCTGAGCGCGGGATCATCGTGTCCTATGAGACCGTGCGTCGCTGGGTCAACACTTTGGTCCGAAGATCGCTGCCGATTTACGCAAGCGTCGACCAAAGCCCCACACCACTTGGCATTTGGACGAAGTCTACCTCAAGATCGATGGCTGGCTGGTCTATCTATGGCGGGCCGTGGACGCCGAGGGCGAGGTGCTGGACGTTCTGGTCTAGAGTAGGCGAAACAAGCATGCAGCGCTGAAGTTAATGCGCAAGCTGCTGAAGAAGTATGGCGTGATGTCAGACAAAATCGTCACCGATGACCTGCGGTCTTATGGCGCCGCAGCTCGTGAACTGGGGATCTCAGATCATCATGAGCGCGGGCGTTGGCGCAACAATCGGGGGTCATGACAGAGGTTTCCCACAATCGTACTCTAAGCAAAAACAAGTTATGTATCAGGTAGTTGTACAACCTAACGATCGGACGACACTTTGGTCGAGGATGCGGAAAACCAGCGATATCCTTGCGAAACTCGGCTGCCAAATTGAAATTAAGGGCGCGAAGTTTTGGTTGATTGTCCTTAGAGTACGATTCTGGGAAGATTCTCCGATGACCCCATCGTTCCTGGATGCCAGTGTTTTCACGGCGGGCCGCAACGGCCACGCGAACGACTACGAAGCTGCGAGGAAGGCCGCCGAGGCGGTTTTCGCTCGAAGCGTCCCTGCGGCTCCCAGGCCTGAGACCAACCCACCACTTAACGCCCCCGTAGGCCGAGTGTTGCCCAGCCTTATCGAGAACAGCGTTGCCCCGACGATTCGATTGGCGGAAGCCGATGTAAAGCCCGTCCGCGGTCGCGCGGTAGGTAAGGCCAAGACCGCCTCTCGCGTTCAACCCAAGAAGTCGACCGTTCAACCGGAACCCGCCGTAATGCAAGATTCGGTGGAACAATCCGCGACGAAAATCGCGCCGGAAACATTGATCGCTCCCGATCATGAGCGCAGATCACTGCAAAAGCGCCGCATCCTCGACGCGAGTCTCAAGGCGGGCGAGAAATGGAAACGGCGCCTGTGCAAGGCGGCTCGTTGAACGATCACCGATAACGCCGACCACATCGCATGGGCCGCGGATGCCGTCGCGGTTACCCTCCGCGCACCATGCCAAGGAACTCCTCACGCGTGCGGGGGTCGTCACGGATCACGCCGAGCAGACGGCTGGTGGTTAGCGTCGATCCGAGCGTGTTCACGCCGCGCAACGTCATGCAGCTGTGCTCGGCCTGGATCACGACGCCCACGCCTTGCGGCTCGAGAATGTCCTGGATGGCTTCGGCGATCTCGGCGGTGAGTTTCTCCTGGATCTGCAGCCGACGGGAGAACCCGTGGACTACCCGCGCCAGCTTGGAGATGCCAACTACCCGGTTTGTCGGCAGGTAACCAACGTGCGCATGACCGGTCACCGGCAGCATGTGATGTTCGCAAAAGCTGACCACGCGGATGTTCTTCAGCACCACCAACTCGTCGTAACCGCCGACTTCCTCAAAGGTGCGCTCCAAATAGTCGCGGGGCTCAGACGTGTAGCCGGCGAACAGTTCACGATAGGATCGCGCCACTCGTGCAGGCGTATCGATCAGCCCTTCACGGGTCGGATCATCGCCCGCCCATTCGATGAGCACCCTAATGGCTGCTTCGGCTTCGGCCTGGGTCGGTTTCGCCATCCTATGTCTCCAGATAGCATTGTCACATTTGGCGAGTGTAACTCATTTCTTAGTTGTGAAAGTGCGGAACTCGAATTGTAAAAGGCGTCCTCACATTACCGCCCATGCCCGGTAGCGCCCGCGTCCCGTCAACTCGCGAAGGTTCGACGAAAGCTCGTCAATCATGATCGTCGCCGCCTGTTGCGACACCTTAAGCTGCTTGGCGGCGAAGGGAACGCTTACGATGGGTGAGGTCAAACACAGCCCCACAAGACGCGGCAAGTTCGAATTCCCTCTCTTGCCCTGGCATTTCCTCAGCAACAGCTCGCGCGCCAATGTCAATCTGTCGAGTTCTTTCATATCGGCGTTCGCCATCGCCTCG
>DATBPZ010000160.1:0-55377 GCA_036561105.1 Methylocella sp.
TCGCATTGTCGATCCCGATCGTCTCTACGAAGCCGGGCTCGCCCTCATCGAGGAGGCCATCGACAATCCCGCTCTGACGCCACTGCGCCAGGCTAGGCAAGTTCGCAATGGTCTCATGATCGCTCTTCTGACGCTTTGTCCAATCCGCCTCAAGAACTTTTCGGCGCTTGAATTGCAAGCGAGCTTTCGACGGGTCGGTACGCGCTGGTGGATCGTGCTCAATCGTAAGGAGACCAAGAGCCGTCGCCCGGACGAACGCCGAGTGCCGGGCGACCTCGCTGCCGCCATCGACATCTATCTTTTGGTTCACCGCCCGGTTCTGGCCGCCGCCAGAAGTGGAGGAGCTATTGACACCTTTAACGTGAAGGATCGCCTTGGGAGGACAGCAAACATCTCCGCATCCTGTGCCGACCCGCTGGCCAATATCACGGGGGCGCTTTGGCTATCATCCAATACTGGCCAACGCATGACCTATCCCGCCGTCGAGCGCGCCATAACAGAAACGACACGCATGGCGCTCGGCGTCGCTGTCAGCCCCCACCTCTTCCGGACTTGCGCTGCCACGGCGATGTACACCCACGCCGGCGACAATCCGCATCTGGCCAGTGGCGTCTTGCAGCATATCGATCGCAGCGTCACCGAAGAGCATTACAACCGCGCAACTAGCATCTCCGCTGCTCGACAATATGCCGAGATTGTCAAGAGCATTCGCGCGTGAATCGCGGCCAGAAACTGAGGCCGGGACTTGTAAGCGTGGAGCCAAATCCAGATGGCCAGCGAACGAAGAGGTTGTAGCTAGTGGTGTAAGGGCCGAACGCATCCGGCAGATCGCGCCGTGGTGGCCCAGATCGTAAGACCCAGAAAATGCCGTTGAGAACACGCCGGTCGATCGCCCGACGAACGCCGCGCGGCTCATTGGGCAACATCGGATCGATGGCAGCCCATTCATGGTCAGCGAGTTCAACCGCATGATTCGAAGCTGCCAGTTTGGGGGTTTGAATCACAGAGCCCTGGCTAACTTCAACGCGCTTTCCGCTCGTCGCTCTTTCCCCGCCTACGGTCGCTTTTGTTGGGCTCGGACGTATTGTCTCGATCGCCGCCCCAATCGTCACCCAGACTCTGGCCGTCTCGATCGGCGTCGCCCATGCAATCCAGCTTTCCGCCTTCATCTGGCTCTCACTTATTCTCGGCTACTGGCTGTCGCCTGAAACGCGCGGAACCGAGCTCATCGATCGGGTCGTGAAGCGGCCGGAAATGGCGCCTGCGATGCCCGCGCTCAGGCAGGCTCTGGAATTGAACGGGTCGGGCCCGCGAGGGCTCGTTACAAACAACGCGCCTATGCAACCTACTTTTGCGCCTCACACGGCGAGAACCGCGAACGGATAGACGATTGCACTAATCAATTAGCTTCTCCGAAACTTCAGGATCAGAAAATCCACCGCAGCTGCGATTGCACCTGGTCATTCTTCATTATGCGCAAGGCCCAGTGCTACGAAATGCAGGAGGAACAATGATGAGTGTTGGATTCTCTAATCCTACAGTCGAATTGACGTGCACCGAGGTTATCCTCAGGGGAATCATAAGGTCGCGTTGAACGGGAGAGGCCGAGCGCTTGGCGTGGTCCGCGCCGGGCGTCACCAACGTGGAAGGCCGGATAGTCGTAAGCCTTTAAGTCACCTTGAGCTAAGTGCCAGTCGCTGCCTCGTCGGCGAAGACCATCCCGACGCTGCCCTATTTCTAATGCCGCAGGTTTCGCTGGCTACGGAAGATCAATTCTGTTGCGATAAGTGTCCGCACAGAAATTCGTAATCGCTACGGGATGGTAATCAAGGAAATTTCCGATAACGTTGGCACGATGTGGAAAGTTCTGCATCCCGGCGAACCGGTCGAAGATGCTTGTTCCCTTCCCTGCGCGGTTTGGTTCATCGTCGGTGGAACAACTGCCGCGCCACCAACGCGACCCCGCAAAGGCACTAGAGGCAGCGGAGTAGCGCGACGCGCGATCTGCCCAACAGTTGCCGTCATAGTCTCATGCGAGCGCTTCCGTCACGTTTTTGGTCGTTTACGGCAGTGACTTCGTGAGAGAAACCAGCGTAAGAATGTTGGCAGGATTCCTGTGCGATTTGGATTGCCTACCAGGGTCCGGAGCACCAGGAGTTTTGAATGTGCTGCACACCGCGGCGTTGCTTCCATGGCTCGATTTCAGCAGGCTAGATGGTCGTGCCACCGACCATCTAAATTTCTTAGCCGATTTGCGCGAAGCAGCGCATGATGTCGGATTTTTCTATTTGACCGGACACGGCATTGCAGCAAAGCAGAGCGAGGAAACTCTCGCCGTCGCCCGCAAATTTTTTGCTCTTCCGGAGGCTGCCAAGCTTGAGGTCGAGATGATTCATTCGCCGCATTTTCGCGGCTACACCAGGGCTGGGCGTGAGTTGACGCGAGGTCGTCCCGATTGGCGCGAGCAATTCGACATCAACAGCGAACGTGTGCCGCTCTGGCGGCCCGGCGCTCCAGCCTGGATGCGGCTGCAAGGTCCCAATCAATGGCCGCGATCGTTGCCCGAGCTTCGCCCAGCGTTGCTCGGCTGGCAGGCTGCGATGACTAAAGTCGCGATCAGATTGCTTCGTGCTCTAGCCGAGGCCCTCGGGCAAAGTCCGGATTTCTTCGAGCTGATCTACCGGGACGGGCCGAACCAACACGTCAAGATCATTCGCTATCCGGGTAGCGATGCGGCTGCCAACGGCCAAGGTGTCGGCGCGCACAAAGACAGCGGCTTTTTGACTTTTGTGTTGCAGGATGCCGAGGAGGGGCTAGAAATCGCGGCGCAGGACGGAAATTGGATCAAGGCGAGGCCGCTCCAAAACAGTTTTGTCGTCAACATAGGCGAACTTCTGGAGCTTGCCACGAATGGCTATTTGCGGGCCACGGTTCATCGCGTTGTCGTGCCGCCACCCGGCGCTGAGCGGTTGTCGGTCGCCTTCTTCTTCGGTGCGCAACATGATGCAACGGTCCCCTTGCTCACGCTTCCCGCCGCACTCGCTGCGGATGCACGTGGGGCCACAAGTGATCCCGATAATCCGCTATTCCAGCACGTCGGGACCAATTATCTCAAGGGTAGACTGCGTTCGCATCCAGACGTCGCAAAACGCCATTATGCAGATTTCATCGACACGCAGACGCCTTTCGATACAGCAGTTTGACTGCGCGGACGGATGGGCGAGGTCATGCAGAGATTAGAAGCCAAATTTCTGCGTCCGTAAGCAGAGAAAATCGGCCAAGTCAGCCTCACCGTGGTAGAGTTGGCGGTGCAGCCTGATCGACGACACAGGGCAGCCATAATTTCCGAACACCGACTAATATGATGGCTCAATGCTCACTCATTGCCGTATTTTGCCCAGTGAGCCCCGAATATCTCATCCGCCACTAGTCGGCGCGGCGTCATCGGGCGGGAGACCCAGGTTAGATTGACGAAATGGCGGACATTGACGTTCTCGGTCGTGATATTCCCACCCCAGGATCCGCAAGACAGCGAAAGGGTATATGGAAGCCCATTACGAATACTGCCGGCCCCTTCGTTCATGCTCTGGTTGACGATTACGCGCGCGGTCTTGGTGCCCAGGGCCAATGCCAGGACGTGGTCGTCGCGACTGCTGTGGATACCGCATGTGTGACCGGCGCCTTGGTACTGTGTGATTTTGTTGACCAGGTCGATTGCGCCGTCAATACCCCCACTGTATCTGTAGAGTGCAAGCACAACTGATAGTTTTTCTCCCGAAAACGGATGCACCTCGCCGACGCCCTCCTCCTCTACCACGAGGAAAGTGCGGTCCGGAGCGATCTCGATTCCAGCCAATGCGGCAATCCGGGCAGCGGGCTTAGCGACAATCTCGATCGACGGAATGTGCCCATCCATCGGCCACATAACGGCTTGCAGGTGGGCCTTTTCGGCCGGAGTGCAAACATGACCGCCGCGCTCGATGAGCTTACCCTTCAGTGTTTCGTAGATGGAGGAGTGGGCTGCGACGGAATTGTCGGCGAGGCAGCTCGTCGCGTAATCGAAGGTCTTCGCGTTGGCGATCATTTGCGCGGCGTCATCGAGGTCGGCGCTCTCATCGACGACATGCACGGCATTGCCAACTCCGACGCCATAGGCCGGCCTCCCGGAGCTGTACGCCGCTTTCACCATGCCGGAGCCGCCCGTCGCAACAATCAAGTCGCTCATCCGCATCAGCAGTTCGGTCTTTGCAATCGACGGACGTTCGATGACCTGGATGAGGTCGGCTGGCGCTCCGACCTGCAGACATCCCTTGCGCATGACCTCGACAACCGCCGCGGACGTCTTCCTAGTCCTCGGATGGGGCGCGATGATGATCGCATTGCGCGCCTTTAGCGCCCCTAACGCCTTAATCGGTGGCGTGGCGTCCGGCCCCGTGGTGGGAATGAGAGCGGCAATGACGCCGACCGGCTTGGCGATCTTGACCAAGCCATGCGCCGGATCTTCCTCGACGATGCCACAGGTCTTGATCGAAGCCATGTCGGCCAGGGTCCCCATCACGCGATTGGCGAATTTGGTGATCTTGTCTTGAACATTACCAAACCCTCCCTCTTCGACAGCAAGTTTGGCCAGTGCCTCGCGCGACTTGTAGACCTGCCATCCCACTGCCGTGACCAGCGCGTCCGCCTGTTCCTGGGCATAGTTTTCTATGGCTGCCTGCGCAAGGCGCGCCCGTCCCACCATCGCTTCTATCTCGCAGCGCGCCTCGTCTTCGGCGGGAACATCAGCGGGAGCCTTAGTGAGCGTCTCCATGGTCTCGTCCTCCTTCGTGCTCAAGCGGTCGTCGAAGAATCGACGACGCGCATGCGCACGTCGACGATGGTAAAATTATCGCCATGCGCAATGATTGGGTTGAGGTCCATTTCGTCCAGCCAGATGGCGGCGCAAAACCATTGTGATAAGTCGGCGATCAATCGGGCAAACCCAGCTACGTCGATTGGCGGACAGCCCCGAAATCCGGAAAGAACCTTTTGACCCTTCAGCTCATCCAGCATGGTCCGTGCTTCCTCGGCTTCGATCGGCGCTAAGCGCAGGGCAACGTCTTCCAAGATTTCCGTAAAGACACCGCCAAGGCCCGCCATCACGATCGGCCCAAAGAGTGGATCACGCCGAGCCCCGAGGATCAGTTCGGCACCAGGTCCCGCCTGCGGCTGCAAAAGAGCCGGGCCGGCGCCTAGCCGGCGAGAGAAATCCTCGAATGCCTCGGCGACGGCGGCGCCCTCGGTGAGGCCCAGGCACACGGCGCCTACGTCACTTTTATGCGTCAGCTTGGGACGCTCGGCCTTGAGGACTACAGGAAATTGCATCTTGGCGGCCGCCACCGCCGCTCCGGCGGGGTCTGTGACTACGGCCCAGCGCGCCACTGGGAAGCCCGCCTGCTGCAGAAGAGAAAATGCAGCAGCTGAGGTCACACATCCAGCGTGGTTGACAGCCTCGGGCAAGGGAATTGGCTCCCATGCCGGCACATGCGCAGGCGGCCGGGGCGGTCGCGAGACGGTGGCGGCAAGAACGGCAGCCGTCACGGCGGACCAAGCATGGCAAGGTACTTTCGCTGCCTGTAGCTTTTCGCGGTTGGCGTCGGCTGCCCGCGGCGCCACCCAGCAGATGTGAATCGGCTTGAGTGAGCCCCTCTTACGTGCCCGGTCAATTGCCGCAATGATGGCGTCGCTAACCTCCGGCATCAGCGCCGAGCGCTGCAGCAGGATGGGAACCACCGCGTCCACTTCGTCAGACGCCATCAGAGTTTCTACCGTAAATCCATACATTGCGGCGAAGCGCTGCCAGTCAGTCGTGACGTCAATTGGATTGATGGCCGATCCTTGAGGCGGCAATTGGCTTGCGATCATCGCTTGCAGCCCCGGCGACAGAGCTGGAACGGCGAGGCCTCTCGACTCGAGCAGATCGGTTAGTTCGACGCCTGTGCCGCCCGAGTTGGTAATGATGCCAATACTGCGGCCGCGCAGGGGTGGCTGGCGATCAAGGGAAGCGGCCACGTCGAGGAGTGCCATGCCATCTTCAACGAGATGCGCGCCTGCCTGACGGAGAGCCGCGTAAATGACGGCCACGTCGCCAGAGAGCGCGGCCGTGTGGCTCGCTGCTGCCCGTTGGGCGGCGGGATGACGCCCTGTCTTCAACACCACCACGGGCTTTTTCATCGCTACCGCCGCCACTGCCTCGAAGAGCCGGCGGCCATCGGAGATCGATTCTAGCAGCATGGCGACAACCTTCGTCTCCGGATCCCTCCCCATAAATTCGAGCAGCTCGACCTCATTGAGGTCGATCTTATTGCCAAGGGCAGCAATCTTGGCGAAGCCAATGCTGTCATCCACCGAGCGCGAGTACGCCGCCATTCCATAGGCTCCACTCTGAGTGAGCAGGGAAATACCCCCGCGTCCCGGCAAGCCGATGGATAGGGAACCGTTGAGGCCGGACATGGTGTTGATGACACCAAAGCTGTTCGGGCCGAGAATCCGCACTCCATGTGCAGCCGCTATCCTGGCCACTTCGCGCTGCAGCTCGACGCCACGTGGCCCGGTCTCGGCGAAGCCTCCGCTGATGACGATTGCGACAGGAACCCCTGCAGCGCCGCAATCAGCAATTATGTCCGGTACAGCCATCGGCGGCGTGACAACGATCGCCAAATCTACCCGCGCTGGAACAGTTTTCAGACTGGGAAAGGCTGGACAACCCAGGATCTCGCGGGCCGACGGATGGATCGCAACGACCTCGCCGGCGAAGCCCGCCTCAACCGCCGTCAGGTTGCGCAGGAACAGGGCACCAGCCTTGCTTGCGGAGGCCGAAGCCCCAACGACCGCCACTCGGCGCGGGGTGAACAGGGCGCCTTGCCAATCGGTCACGACATCCCCTCCACTGCAGCGGTGAACAGGCTCGGTGCGCCACCGGTGTGCAGAAAGAGAACGTCATCCGCGCCGGCATAGCGGCCTTGCGATAGCAGCGCGCTGTAGCCGGCCATGGCTTTGCCAGTATAGGTGGGATCGAGGAATACGCCTTCGGCGCGTGCCGTTGCGGCAATCGCGCTTTGTCCTTGTGGCGACGGTACGCCGTACCCCCCTCCGAGGAAGCCATCATGGACGCAAAGATCGACGCTACTGAGCTGCGCAGGACAATCGAGCATGGCGGCGGCTTCGATCGCTAAATTCCGAGCTCGCGCTAAAGCCTCGACCGCCGGCCGGCTAACGGTGATCGCTTCCAGCCGCCAAACTGCGCCGAACAGCGCGGTGCCTAATAGCCACCCTGCCAGCGTTCCGGCCCCTCCCACGGCCATAACTACTGCTCGCGGCATGATGCCGAGAACCGCGCACTGTTCGAGGGTCTCGCGTACCGCCAGCACGTGGGCCAGGACACCGAGGGCGCAAGCGCCTCCGCGAGGAACGCGAAAAGGTCGGCCACCCCGCGCGACAACGTCAGCCGCAGTGGCGTCGATTCCGCGATCCACAGAAGCGCGGTCCGCATCGCCGGTAAAGACAATCTCCGCCCCGAGCACTCGGGTCAACCAATGGTTTCCCTCGACCCTCGACGGCGCTTCGCCCCAGTAGATGGCGACACAACGCAATCCTGTCATGGCCGCCACTCCGGCACTGGCCCGTACGTGGTTCGAGAGGGGACCGGCGCCGGTAACCAAAGTGTCGGCGCCTCGGCGCAACGCTTCGGCGACGATAAGATCCAAGGAACGAACCTTATTGCCGCCGAATGCAAACGGGAGGAGATCGTCGCGCTTGAACCACAGTTGTGGACCGCCAAGTGCAGCCGAAAGGCGGAAGGCAGGGGCGAGCGGCGTCGGATCCGTCACGAGCGATAGACGCGGCAGCGCATCGAGGCCGGCGGTCCAGGAGGTCACGGCGGGCTCTCTTTTAGGACCCGGTCCACCAGCTCGTGACACTGCCCGGTTTGGGCCTCAATGCAAAACAGCCGGTCGATTTCTTTCTCTGTCAGGTGAACATGGACGTCCGGATCCTCCGCAGCGATGACGGCAAAGGACTTGTCTTCGCTCCGCGCCGCGGCGGCCAGCCGTTGAACCACACGAAGCGCTGTCTGCTTACCGATGTGGCGGGCGAGGGCGAGCATGAGGGCTTCCGAAAAGAGATGCCCTCCGGACGCTTCCACATTGGCGCGCATGCGGTCAGCGCGCACCTCTAGCCCAGCGAGTAGGGAAGCGAGCAAGGCATGGGCCTTGCCTGCCGCCATGGTCAGCTCCGGCACGGCATGCCATTCCGCCTTCCACGACCTGCCATCGCGCTCGTGGTCGTGAACCAAGCATTCGGTAAGAAGCCCAGCATTGGCCCGCACCACTCGAGCCAGGGTTCCGAGATGCTCGGCAATCTCCGGGTTGCGTTTATGCGGCATGGTGATGCTGCCCACCCCGCCGGCTAGGGATGGTTCGCGGAGTTCGGCGATCTCGTCGCGCTGCAGGTTGTAAATTTCATGGCCAATCCTGTCGGCGGTGCCGGTGGAAAGCACGAGAAGATGCGCCCATTCGGCCAGGATATCGCGGCTCGCCGTCCATGACATGTCCGGCGCACGCAGGCCGAGACGTCCGAAAAATTGCTTTTGCATCGCCAACGCCTGGGCGCCCATGGCTGAAAGACTACCGACGCCGCCGCAAAGCTGGCCGATGTCCATCCGCTTTTTGGCCTCGTCGAAACGCTGCCGGTGACGCCGCAGCTCAGCGAGCCACCCCGCAGCCTTGAAACCGAAGGTGATCGGCAAGCCTTGCTGGCCATGGGTTCGCCCGGCCATGACCGTGTCGCGGTGGCGGCGGCAAAGCTCAGCCGTCGTCGCCATCGCGCGCTCGAGGTCGGCGACAAGCTGGCCGCGCGCTTCGCGCAGCGTCAACATGAGCCATGTGTCGGTCAGGTCTTGGACTGTGGCCCCGAAGTAGAACCATTCGCTACCGGACGCGGAGCATCGGCGCCCGACGGCCGCAATAAGGCCGGCCATCGAGTGGCAGGTCGCTTGGTATCCTTCCCGGCACTCCGCCAGAAAGCCAGAGTCGACCACGATCGATCGGCACGTCGTCTGAATGTCTCGGGCTGCCTCCGCTGGAATGAGCTCATGCTCAGCCTGGACTTCAGCCAGCAGGCCCAGCAGATCGAGCCATTGCCGAGTTCGCGGCGCATCGGCGAATAGGGCCCTCATCTCCTGAGTAGCCCATGCATCGCCGTAGATAGCCGAGCCGAATGACCATTCCGTCATTTGGCGTCTCCCACGAACGTCTCGGCCTCGGCGTGGAGGCGGCGGAGGGCAGTTTCCCGGCGCGCACGCATGGCTTCGAAGGTGTGGTGGCACTCACCAACCGCCTCAGCCAGTACGGAAGCCATCGCCGTCACCTCTTCCGGCGCAGCGCCACCAACATCGGTCCGCACTGCGATGCAGGCGGTTAGATCGAGCGCCGCGGCGACCAATCCATCAGTGACGCCATCGGTGGGCAGGCCAGCAGCCCGCAGGGCGTCGCCGACATCGCTCGCGGTCACCTCGGCGAAACTACGGCCGCTTTCTTCCAGCGTTCCGACGAGACGGCCAACAAGTCCGTGCGCAGAGCGATAATCGATTCCGGTTGCCCACATCAGGCGATCGGCGAGATCGGAAGCGCATGTCGACCGATCGTCCAAGGCGGCGAGGGCACAGGCCTCGTTTATGCTCAGCCCATCCACGCATTCCGCGACCAGGGACGCAACCTCGCCGGCGGAGCGCACCGCGTCCGGCACCGCCTCATAGGCGAAAAAGCGGTTGTCCATCTGGCCCGAAGGTGTCCGGGCAGCAGCGGCGATCCCAGCCTGCGCGCCAATCAGTCGATTTGCCACAGCCCTGACAAAGGCCAGCGCGAATGGATTGCGCTTTTGCGGCATGATTTTACTAGCCCGAGCGTGGCGGTCGGCCAGCCTGACTAACCCGAATTCGGCCGAGGTGAAGATCATCAGATCCTCCGCCAAGCGATCTAAATTAACCGCTGCCATCACGGCAACGGCAGATGCTTCAAGGGCAATGTCGGCCTGCCACATGGCATCGCGGGCGTGTCGAACCGGCTCGCGAAAACCTAGCCGGTCAGCCAGCTTGCGCCGATCCTGCATCGTTACCGAGCCGTTGGAACTGCCGATGCCAGCTGGGCACTTGTCGACCCGGTCGTAAAGGGCGCGGACCCGATCGAGGTCGCGCAGCATCGGCCAAGCAAAGGACTGAATGTAATGGCCAAATGTGGTCGGTTGGGCTCTCTGCAGATAGGTATAGTCGGGCATCAAAGTGTCTCGATGCCGTAAGGAGACTGCATTGAAGGCCTCGGTCGCCTTGGTCAGGGCCTCGCCGAGTCCAACCAGTTCGTCGCAGAGAATCAGATGATAGGCCGTTGTCAGCGCCTCGCGCCGGGCCCGCGCAACGCCCAGCCAGCCGACCGCCTCGGTGCGTTCGGCGAGCCATGCCTCCCGATTCGTGTACAGGTCGCCGTAACCGCCGGTCGGCGAGAAGGAGGATGGCGCTTTGTCGAGCGCAAGAAGAGCTGCGATCAAATTGCGGGCGCTATCGCGCGGGATTATGCCTCGCTCGGCAAGTGTCATCGTATGCGCGAGATCGACCCACCCCATCGCCCGGGTCAGGCCCTGTTGCGCTTGCAGCTCGCGACTGAACGCAATGTCGGTGAGACACCTCGACGGCGCTTCCATCAACCGTTCCCCGACCTCCAGAACGGAGGCCCCGGGGATTTCGTTGAAGGGGATGGTCGGGCTCATTTCTCCACCTGCGCCGGATCCCAGCGGCCGGACTCGATGGATTGATTGGCGATCGTCGAAAACGTTTCAAAACGCAGGCCGCAGCGCAGGGCTTCCAGAGCAAGGCATTCTTGTGGTCGGATATTGCCCAGGCTGACATTGGCGCCGAAGCGGCAAATCAAATAGGCCTGCTGGGTGCCGAGGGGAGCCTCCCAAATCAGGCGAGGAGCGGAATCGCCTACCAATCCGATGATCTCATCAAGAAAATTGGTGCGGATTTCGCCCTTCGGGTCGTAAATGCCGATGCCTTGACCACACTCTCTGCCTTCGATGATCACCCAGGAGGAGCCCCAGGTCAGATCGTTCAAGACCTGCTGGGCCAGTTCCTCAGCCGTCGGCTGCCGCTTAGGATCTTTGCGGCCAACCTCAGTGATGGCGACAAGCCCCGCGTCGCGCGCGCAGTCTATGACCCGTCGACGACGGTCTCCGGGCAGGTCGATCGTCCCCTCTGAGATCTCGATGGCCCCAAACCCCAGCTCCTTCGCGTGTCGCATGAAGACGCGGCAATGCTGCTGAACGATAGCCGCCTCGAGCAAGGTGCCGCCGGGATAAGTCAAGACGTCGCGCTCACGGAGTAGTGCCAGCTTCTCCTCAAGAATCGCCAGTGGCATCAAGGCTGAGGTACCGAAACCGAACTTCCAATGGTCGATATGCTCGCCCGCCAGCGCCAAGATGTCCCGCAAGGCGGTGGCACCGAGGCCGGTGTCAATGATCATCGTGACACCGGTCGTTCGCGGCCGGCGGATCCTGCGGTTTACGATCACGTCGAGGGACCACACGCCCTGCCAGGGCGATCTAAACCCGGTCGATGTCACGCGACAGCTCCCTCAAGGCCTGTTCAATCATCGACAGGTTTGCTCCCCACGGGACCACCATGACCTCGCCTTCCCTTTCGATGTCGAATTCCCAAAGACAGCATTTCAGGATGGTCGGCTCGTGTCGGCGGCCGGCAATAATGCGCGGGCACATTTCTACTCGCCGCGGCTCATCGCCATAGAAGTGGCGGTGGAACTGCAGGCTGCGTTCGCAGCCGATCAGGGTCCAGTCGCGGCGTTTGGCGGGCCGCTCGTCGAGGTAGTAAACAGGGGCGCCGAGGTCGTCGAGGCCCCCTGATCTGCAGGGGACCAGGAAGGCCGGTACCAAGATGTCCCGCACAAGATCTTTTAGTTCTATACGCTCAAGGACCGGGATGATCGGAGGTAGATCGGCGTAACTGAGAACGTGGCAAACGAGGTCGAAGAGCTTCGGAGGCTCGGGAGGAGCTACTTCTACGACTTTAAGAACGATGGGACTCGGATGATGGATGAAGTTGACGTGGTCGTATTTCCCTTCGCAGATCAGCGTCCGGTCTTTGCCGATGCCGTGGCGCCTCGCCAGTGCGGCTAGGGCCGACCGGTTTGCGCAGTCGGTTTGGGGCTCGCGCACGTAAGCGCAGGAATCCGGTAGAGCCAAGACCTCCACATGCACGATCGGCGCGAAAAGAGGCTCCCGGTCGGTGGCATCGACGGCGATTATTGCGTGTCTTCCGTCCGGGGCGCAAAGCACGATAAACTCGGTGCGGCGGTACGTCTCCCTGCCGAGGAAGAAGCTCGCAATTCCATGCTCCGTCATTGGGCCGTCATAGCCCTGGACGCTGACCCCGCGGTATGGCAGCGGAACGACGTTGAGCTTGTCCTTGAACAGTGGGCGGACGGGCTTGGAGGTGAAGTGGAGCGGGCCAGCTGACGCAGGCATAAAACATTCCTCCCTAGCCCCTAGGCGATTGCATATCCGCGCCGCATATCCTCGGCGCGGATTTCCTTCTCGTGGACCTTGAGCGGATCGAGCCGCCGTATGAGTTCGACGACGGAGCGCTCCGGCGCCGGAATCGTCTCGATCTGGGAGACGAGCCCGGGCGTGAAGCCCGTGTTCTCTAGAACCTCGTCTATTGACGTATCGGGGTACACCGCAATTAGACGAGCCTTCCCCTCGGCATCGAAGTCGAACAAGCCAAGTTCGGTTACAAGCCATTGGGGGCCATTGCCGAGATGCCCGAGCTCCTTTGCCCGCCGTCCGTCTCGAGTGCGATGGCCGAGATTGGTGATGAAATCGCAGTCCTCGACCAGACGGAATCGGCGCCGGCCCTTGGTGTCCTCCGGGGAACGATGGGCCGTGGTCCAAAGGGTGACGTGGGCGGCGTCGCAGGACAGATTGCAGCCACCGCCGCCGCCGGGCAATTTCAGCGTGATATTCGGATAGCCCAGCGCAGTAACGTTGCAGTTGCCCCATCTGTCGATCTGTAGGCCGGAGAGAAACATCCGTCCCATGCGCCCTGCCGCTGCGAGGTCGAACAGCTCACCAATAGCGAGCGATGATGATGCGCCGCGGTCCATCACCCAGTCATTGGTCGTTGGGGCTAGGAAGGGCGGTTTAGGATTGACTCCATAGGTGGCACCGGCCACCAAGACCATGCGGGGCGCATGGGTCCGCTTAGCCACATGCATGGCGAGCTGGATCAGCGGCGATCCGAATCCGTGGAAAACCAGCGTTCCATCCTCTATCGTGCGGGCGAGCGTCGCAATCATCATCTCGCCCAAGGTGCAGCTTGTCGTCATGCCACCGCCTCATCAAGGTAGAGTCGTTTCCAGGCTTCGGGGCCGTCGCACCAGGAGGAAAGACGGGCGCGGGTCTTTTCGCCGCCGATCCGCGCCAGATAATCGGAGTGGTCTGGCACACCGTGGACAAAAACTGAGAGATACTCGACCGAGAAGGTGCCGGCGCCTTTGCGGGCGGCCTCGTAGTACAGGGCGGTATGGCGACGGTCGTAGGCATAAAGGGGATAGCAGGAGGTGGGATGCGCGCCAAACGGGACCTCGCTCACAGCAGTCACATAGAAATACGGGATGGTGACACCGCCAAGTTCGCTGAGCCGCTCCGTCGGGACGATCTCTTCGACGGTCGCCAGCACAGCACGGGACGCCTTCGCGAACAGAATGTCGGCAACCGGCGGTCCTTGGATCAGTAGGTTGCCCTGAGCGTCCCCATACTGGGCGTGAACGAGGGCAACGTCGGGCTCGATTGCCGGCACCAGAAGCAGCTCTTCGCCGGTAAAGGGGCAAACCATTTGCCTATATTCCGGGTGAAGCGAGAGAAAGCTGGTACCACGGACTGACCGCACGGGCATGAAAGGCAAGCCTTGGATCGCGGCTCGCAACTGCTGCACCAGAGTGTAGCAGCAGCTGTCATCAACGCTGACGGTTCCGGATTCCAGCGCGCGCCGGTAATTCGGCGCCATGCCAAAATCCTGCTCGAAACCGACGTAGCTCTCAGAAGACCGCGAAATGGCGCCGCCACCGCTCAGCAGGTCGATATCAATGCCATGCGCCGAGCCCACTACCGAGAGCCCCTTGACACCATGGCGCAGCATGGCTCGCAACAAGGCCATGGGCTCACGCGAAGACAGGCCGCCGCCGACCGCGACAAGGGCGCCATCGGCGATCCGTGCTGCGAGATCCTCAAGCGTCGTCCGCTTGTCGTGGTCAGTATATACGGGGCGTGAGGTCCGAGCCATCTTGCCACCTTCTGTCAAATCGCCGCCATACCGCTATCGACTGCCATGACAAAAACAGTACCGGTGATCCGGGCTGCTCTCCTTTTCCCCAATCGTTTCGACATTCCCAGACCTCCCTCAAAAAATCGCGATTACCCACCGTAACGGTGGCAACACATTAAATTGCCGAATGGCGAGATGATGAGACCCAGGTTTCAGACCGGCCGAAAAAAGGAGACAGTACGCCGTGCCGGGAGGGGTTGCGAATCAGATCCGCCGCCTTCTCGGCTATCATGATTGTTGGCGCGTTCGTGTTGCCGCTCACGATCGTCGGCATGATCGACGCGTCCACGACCCGCAATCCCTCAATTCCGCGCACTTTCAGAAGGGGATCGACTACCGCCATCTCGTCATTGCCCATCTTGCATGTGCCAGCCGGGTGCCAAGTGGTGGACGCGGTGCTCCTAATGAAGGACTCGATATCAATGTCGCTCCTCACATTCACTCCCGGCGCTATTTCCTCGCCACGGATATCATCGAAAGGTTTGGCGTACAGAATTCTGAGGTTCCAACGCACACCTGAAACGGCACATCTCATGTCGTCGGATACGCTCAAGTAATTGAAGTTGATCATCGGCCGATCAAGAGGATCGGACGAAGCGAGTTTGATCTCGCCGCGGCTAAGCGGCCGATTGATATAGGACGTGAAGGTTATACCATGTCGGTTTGGCGGCCCGGCTTCGGGGTAATCAGGTGAGAGAGTCATCAAGAAGAATAGTTGCAGTGCGGGATTCGCCTCTTTTGGTTCACTTTTGACAAAAGCTCCTGCCTCCAGGAAGTTCGAGCCGAGCGCGCCGCTTCGATGCGCTTCGTACTTCTGAAGTTCGGCCGCCTTCCTTTCGTCTGGAAGCGGGGCGAAGGTGAGCGGTTGCATGATCTCGCAACGCACTCTCGTGTGAAGGTGATCCTGCAGATTCTTTCCCACACCTGGGAGATCGAGGTGAACATCGATCCCCTGCCGCTCGAGTTCGCCCTTTGGTCCGATTCCGGAAAGCAACAGCAACTGCGGTGAACGCAACGCGCCTGCGGAAACGATGACTTCACAGGCCGCCCGCGCGCGCTCGAAGGCTCCGAAGTGGAGATATTCAACTCCCACTGCGCGCGCTCCGGTGAAAATTAGCTTGGTCGCTTGGGCGTGGGTCAGGACGGTCAGGTTCGGCCGCGAGCGCGCAGGGTGAAGATATGCATCAGCAGCGCTGCAACGGGCGCAGTTGGCGAGCGTGGCCTGCAAAGGACCGCAACCTTCCTGAAACTCTCCATTGAAGTCTGGGTTGAACGGGATGCCCACTTCCTGCGCGGCGGCAAGATAGCGTTCGACGAGAGGGTTCGAAGGCGAATGGCTTTCGACCCTAAGGGGACCGTCCACGCCGTGATAGCGGTCGGAAAGGGTATTATTGCCTTCGGCTTTCACGAAGTAAGGCAAGACGTCGTTGTAACTCCAGCCCTCATTTCCGCACCGACGCCATTCGTCGTAGTCATTGCGATTTCCACGGATGTAGATCATGTAATTGATGGAGCTCGATCCACCGAGCACCCGGCCTTGAGGGACAAAGATTCGGCGCCCATTCAAATGCGCCTGGGGAAGGGTTCTGTAAGCCCAGTCATAGGGGCTGTCGTGGAGACGTCCATAGAATGCCGGTATCCGGATCGAGGGTTCGTCATCCTCGCCGCCGGCTTCGAGCAATAATACCCGGCAGGCGGGATCCTCGGTCAATCGGCTTGCCAAGACGCATCCTGCTGATCCGGCACCGACAATGATGTAGTCGAACATGACTCCATCCATCATGGGCCGATCCCGGGGCCGGAGCCAGTCGTCATCACCCTCTTGCCTTTCACCCGCTTCGACATTCTTGAACCTCCGATGGAAGACCACGTGCTTGTGTCGATCAGATCGCCAGATAGCCGCCGTCAATGGGGATGGCGGCGCCGTTGCAGTACCTGGCCTCGTCGCTGGCGAAAAAGGCCGCCACGCTGACGACATCTGATACAGTGCCAATGGTCCTTTGGGGAATGCGGGCCAGCACCTCCTCCCGCAATGCTGGCTGGGCGAGCCGCCAATGAGTCATCGGCGTGTCGATCATTCCCGGGCACAAGGCAACGGACCGGATGCCCTGGTGGCCGTAGTCGACGGCAATGGCCCTGGTGACCTGAATGACCGCGGCCTTGGTGATTGAGTAGGCAGCTCTGGCCGGGAACGCTACCAGCCCGGCCACCGAGGCAATGTTCACGATGACGCCGCGGCGCCGTTCCAGCATGGCCGGCAGAACTGCGGCGGTGAGCCGGATGACGGCTCGCAGATTCACATCGATGACGCGATCGACCACGTCGGGCGGGGTTTCGTGCAGGGTTGTCGCTTGCGGGCCACCGGTCGTGCCAGCGTTGTTGACGAGGATTTCCGGGTGGCCGAAGTGCGCGGTAGACTCAGCCAACGCCCTTTCCAGCTGCGCATGATCTGTGACGTCGGCGACAGCTGGCAAAAGATTTGGACTGGCAAGCTGATCGGCCAGCGACGAGAGCCCACCGCTATCCATGTCGAGGGCGATCACGCAGTCTCCCAGGCTGACGAAATGCGAGGCCAGCCCAGCTCCAATTCCCGACGCCGCTCCGGTCACCATCACCACCCGACTCATAGGCTTCGCAACTCCCGATGGCCCGCCCGCAGTCGCGACAGTTGGATGAAGTGCGTCGGGTTAAGAAAAAGCTCGTCCATCTCGGCCAGCTCATCGATGGTCAAGCCCTTTTTGACCATCACGTTGAGGTATTGGAAGGCGTCCTTGGCGCCGTAGCCGACATGGTGGGCCCCAAGCACCCGCCGGGTCTTGCCATCGAGGACCAGTTTCTGGAAACCTGACATGTGGGGATGCGCCATGGCATAGAGCATCGTCCTGTCGCTCGCTGGCAGGCCGATGTCCAGGCCATTGGGGTTGTCGGGAGGCATCTTCAGGGTAACGATATTCCGATAGAGCGCACGCGCCTCCTCCTCGCCCAGGCCCAGCCAGCTTACCTCGTAGTGGGTGTGCAGGAAGTCTGGCCAGTCGACCGGCCGGTAGCTGACCTTTTCGCCCATGATGGCGCGCGCGGCATAAGCACCGCTCTTGCGCGCCTTAAACATCTCCATGGGGGCACCAATGAGATCGCCTACCGCATAAACATCGGGGATAGACGTCCGTAGCTGCTCGTCGACGACCACGGCGCCGCTGTCGTCGATGGCGACGCCGAGCGCCTCGACCGCCAGCCGCGACCGCGGCCGTTCGCCAAGCGCCTGAAACACGAAGTCCGTCGCGATTTCGAGCTCACCAGAGGGGGTATCGGCGACAACCCGGGCGACTCGGCCCTCAGCATCCCCGAGGATGGCGGACACGGTAGCACCTTCGAGAATCTCTATTCCTTGTTCTCGCATCCGGTCGATGGCGTAGGAGCGGGTTTCGCCATCGCTAATCAGCTTAAGAAGGCGGTCGCGGACCAGCATGATCACGCGACGACCAGTGGCATTGAAAAAACAACCATATTCCACTGCTGTCTTGCTGCCCCCGACGATTACTATGGCCTCGCCCGGCTCGCGGTCGAGCGTCTCGACCAGAGTCGCGTAGTCGTGGATGCCATGGAGATCGCGGCCGAGCGTATTGAGGCGAATCGGCTCGGAGCCAAGGCCCAGGACCAGGGTGCGGGTCCGAAAAATCTCGCCGGCCGCCTCGATGGTGTGAGCGTCGAGGATTCGGGCCGATGCATTCAGCACGAACTCGATGTCGAGCTGTTCCTTGCTCTGATAGTTCATGACGGCATGCGGTCCAGTGCGGCCACGCCGGAACAGATCGACCACTTCCTTGATCGACGTCGTTCGTCCCGTCATGTCGGGAAACCAGAGGGTTCCAGAGAACGTGCGGGCTAGCATCAATTCCGCCGCACAATCCGAGAAGAGGTGGTGGGGGACGCAAGCATTGTGTGGGCAGGAGCCCCCGAGAAAAGGCCAGCGATCGATGATAAGCTGACGGCCGCCTAATGCGCGTAAATAGGCCGATCCGAATCGCCCCGCAGCTCCGCCACCGATAAAGATGGCGTCGAATTCCCGCCGGTCGTCGTCCCGGATATTCCTAATGGGCCCGACGACGTTTGGCCTCTCGAGCGCCTCCTCGATCTTCCTCGCCCACTGCTCGATTGTCAGGAAGGACGGATCAGACCCTTTCGTGGCGAACTGGTCCATCGTTCGTCTCGCCTCATCGGGGCGTGGAAATCGCCCTTGTTCTTGCAAATATCCTCTTGTTCAGCCGCCGCAACAAGGACAACCGGCACCATGCCCGCTCTCCCAAGGATGGGGCTCTGGACGCTTTTCTGGATCTGGCCGCGCGCGGCGGCCGCCGCATCCCGAGCACGTCCATTCTGTGGGCATGCGGGCACCCTTCAGTACGAGGCTCTTCGCTACCCGCTCGCAGTCGGGGCAGACGATTGTGTAAACTGGCATTTCAACTCCTCCGGTGGCAGGTGTGGCGGGGACACTCTGGCACCCTCGCCATACGTTAAGTCACTCGGCAGCTACGGCGTGCTGCAGCTTGTCGCGGACGAGGTTGGTCCCCTCGACCAGGGCATGGATCTTGTCCTGAGCGATGTATCTCTGCAACAGGATCAGGCCACAATCGGTGGTAACGCCCAATCTATCGGCCGGGATGACTTTCAGCAGTGCATTGATTCGGTCTGCCACTTGAGTGGCTGTTTCGGTGATCGTGCTCTTCACATCGATTACCCCGGCCCAGAAGTCGATATTGTCGGGCAGCGGAAATTCCTTGAAGGCGTCGAGACCCGACATATCGTCGACGCGTCTGCCGCAGTTCTCCAGGTTGAGGACGCTGATGCGCGCTTCGTAAGCTTTCGGCACGATCGCACGTGTGGCCGCCGGCGCATTTGCTTTTTCCTTACGTTTCGTCAAGTCATAGATTTCACCGGGCTTTCCGGTATCGTCCGCAAAGTAAGCCGGAGTTCCGCCCCAATTGCCCCAGCAGACATGGACGACAATGCGCGCGTGCTTGACGCCCTCGACAGCAGTGTTGAATGCCTCAATGGCCCAGTCCTCGTAAAAATAGGGCCAGGTGAATTCATCCAGCTGGATAAAATCGATGCCCATTGCATCGACCTCCAGAATGTCCTCGTTCATGGCCTTCGCAATAGCCAGTGCACGATCGCGGGAACTCTTGTAGTAGAGATCGTTTGTGCATTGCGCGAGGACTTGGACGCCGGTGTATTGGACTTTGGTAGGTTTGCTCGTGGCCCGCTTGAGGGCCCGCGCCTGCTCGACCATCATGGCGCCGCGCCGCTTGATCTCCTGCTCGACGGTGCCGGAATGCAGCCGGCTATAGATCGGGAAACCGAGATGTCCGCCTCGAAGGTTGTAGCCCATGCAGCGAAAATAGTGGTAGACGGCGTTGTCGGCATAATTGTCGCCATGGACACGGCCATCCGAGATAATGTCGAGACCCGCGTTTTCCTGGTCGACGGCGATGGCCCCAATCGCATCCTCGAGCGCTTCGCGACTCATGGAATCCGGCGGCTCTCGGTCGCCATGGAAATGGCGCGCCCACCCTGCGTCCCACCACCTCGGGTTCGGGTAGTTGCCGACCATACTCGTCGGAATTAGGACGTCCTGACCACGTATTTTCATGTTGCTCCTCCCTCTTGCATTACGCTACTGTTTGCGCGGCGCTAGCGACGTTTTATGGAGCGGTTTTTTAACATGATTCCGCCCTTATTTTTGAATTGTCAAGCCAACCGTGCCCCCTGTTTAGGTGCAATTACGACGGATTACTCGCGCGGTCGGGTGTAGCTTTTGCAATAAGTTACCATGCCAGTCGCGCCTTGAAGCCCATGCCGGGCGCCTTGCGTCGTAGGCCGCTGCGAAAGCCTACAATTATGCTGTCCCTGCATGATCGGATGGTTCGTCATGGCGATGGCATTTTCGCCTCCCCTGCAATGAGAACGACGAAGCCCCGCCCGGTCCGCAGTTCGATAGATATTCTCGCGAACTCTCGGGCTGGCCGTTCTGCTCGTCTGATAACCAATCACACTATCTGTTTATACAGGCCGCATGGCACAAAATTTGTGCGACGCAAGGGTGATACAGAAGCGTGGAATTCAGTTCCTTTCGCTACGCTAACATTGCGTCTTTAACTTGCTCTCAGATGTGATGGGCTTGAATAACTCGTCGAGCTGCAGCGTCGGCTGCAGCCTGCTGTCGAGAATCGACTCGACGATGTCTGGCGCCAGCGGTGTTAGCCGCACCTACGCGCCAGCCGATCTTCGGTAGTTTTACATCTACGATTGCAGGCTACCGTAGGCCATCGGCGCGATTCCGCAACAAAACCTCGGTGCTCGGCTTGCTCTTCATCGCGGCTGAGATAGTGGCACCTATCGTGTTGACGGCGCGATGCATCGGGTCGGAATCCAAGTGAGCATATTTTTGCGTCGTCTGTGGTTGCGCGTGCCCGAGTAAGGTTCCGATCACGTGGAGGCCCAGATGTGCACCGGCACCGTAGCTCGCGAATGTATGCCGAAGGTCATGGATGCGGAGACCCGCCAGCCCCGCGGCTTTTGTGACGGCAGCCCATGGTTTCTTCAGATCGGCGCGCGGTTTGCCCTCGTCGTCTTTGTTCCTGGCGGCGCCGGGAAAAATATGCGGGTTCCCATATAGGCGGGGCAGGGCGTTCAAGATCGAGAGGGCGGCAGAACTGAGATAAATCGACTTTCCGTCAGTTTTGGAGTCGGGTAAAAGCAACATGCCGCGCTCGGCGTCGAACCAGTCCCAGCGCGCGTTCAGGATTTCTCGAAGGCGGGCGCCCGTTAGCAGCAAGAGACGGATCACCGCGATGGCATAGGGATCGAGCGTCCGGTGCCGGTTTTCCGGCTTTGGCAAATGTTTGGCCGTTGCCTTGGTTTCGTCGGCAATCCACGCCACTCCGATGGTCTCAGCCTGGTGGAGAGCGTCTCCGAGGCGCGCCAACTCTGCGGTACTGAGATAGCGCTGACGGGGCCGCTCTTTGTAAGGCTCAATGCCCTTCGCGGGATTGAAGCCAGGGGGGAGTTCCCCAATTTTTGCGCCATAGGAAAACAAACCTGAAAGGGTGGCAATAACACGGTTGGCCGTCACGGGCCTCGTCTTGCCAATCGCGCCATGCAGCTTGGCGATGTCCGCGTGCGAGACCGAGTCGGCTTTCTTCCTGCCTAATGTTGGCATGACCAGCGCTGTCAGATAATGTGTGTAGAGCGCCGCCGTACTCGCCTTCTTCTTCATGCTTACCTGCTCGGCGAGAAACCGTTCAATAAGGTGCGATAGGGTAGGCGCTCCCTTGGCTTGGTCGCGCGTCTCGGCCGGATCTTCTCCCCTTGCGACTTCTCCGAGCTTACTGCGAGCCTCGTTGCGTGCCTGCTCGGGCGTCATTGCCCCATACCGGCCGATAGTCACGAACCGCTTAGGACCATTTCGCCCGTTGCCTTTCGGCCGGTAGCGGATAAGGAACGTCTTCGTGCCGCTGGTTTCGATCCTCACGCCGAACCCTCGCAACTCTGTGTCCCAGATGATGCGCCTCGCCGCTCCGGCGGGTGCTGCGTCTATGGCTCGTTTCGTAAGCTTAACAGATGAATGTGACATCCCGTTGCCCTGTCCGATCTGGACTTTGGTGACCACATGGTGACCACCAGATGCGACACATTAGAAATGAGAAGGAATGATCTGACAATTCCGCTCTTTGGAAATCAACAACTTAACGACGTGGGGAAACAGGATGATATCCACAACTTCAGTCTGGGGGACTAGGGGTCGCGGGTTCGAATCCCGCCACTCCGACCATTACTTCCTCATGGGGCCTCCCGCTCACTCACCAGCATCGTCTTTGCGCCGTGGCAGCTGGCGCGCCATAAATTGCATCGGCTGAAACAGAGTGGCCTCACACGTGGACACTTCTTCATGACCTTCATGATGCAGGTCAATGATGGAGGCGTCACGAATGATCATCCTTATTTTATGAACTTCGATGCAGTCATCCTGTCTGGAGATTTGATTCCCCTGACGCTCCCGCTCGTTCAAGCTACTTGGCCCGTCGTGGACATGACTTCATGGCGGACCTACGTGGAGTTTTTCAACAACCCGGGAGCTTCCCAAGAGAGCGGGATTGTTGGCCTGCGGGACCCGGCGGGGTGCTTTTGCGGACTCTTCGCCTACCGTCTAGACATGGATTTGGTGTTCGGCCGCCTCCTTGCTGTCCATTTTTTCACAGCGGTCGATGTTGCAAATTCCCCGTCCACGATACGAGCCTTGCTCGACACCGCAGAAACCCGGGCGCAAGAACTCAACTGCGCAGCCGTTCGAATCGGCCTTTGCAATGGTCAAGAGGAGCTGGCGTCGCGGTTATCCACGCTGGGATTAAAGTCCGAAACCGGCCAATTCTGGAAGAAGGTGGACCATAGAGCCGTAACCAACTAACTTGCCTCATTCCCTCGATGATCGGCAAGCCCGGGACGCCTCAACCAGACAATTCCGAAATCGCGCATGGCAACCGAAGAGAAACTGGCAAACATCCTGGGGACCATCGAGACTGCCGTATGGTCCATTGCCGCGGATACGTTCGAGACGCTGTACCTTAACCCAGCCGCCGAAAAGATTTATGGCCGAGCGGCCAGCGCCTTTTATGCAGACCCGAAGCTCTTCATGAACATTGTTCACCCGGACGACCGGCCGCGGGTCGCCCAAATGCTTCCCCAACTGATCGAACAAGGCACCGTGGCCCTTCAGTATCGCATTCTTCGTCCCGATGGCGAGGTGCGCTGGCTGGAAGACAAAGCAGCAACCGCGTACGGCGCGGGCGGGCGGCCGGTGCGATTCGATGGCAATGCTAATGACATCACCGAACGCAAGGTGCGGGAAGCGCAATTCCAAGCAAGGCAGGAGCGTCGTGACGAAATCGCGCATGCCTTGGATCTAGTGCCAGCGATGGTGCGCAAACTCGATGGTGAGATCCTGCTCTGGGGAAGAGGTCTTGAGGCGCTTTATGGCTGGCGGGAGGACGAGGCCACCGGGCGCTGCTCCCATGAACTTCTCGCGACGGAGTTTCCGGATCCATTGTCCGAAATTCAGGCCGAGCTGCTGGATACCGGAGTCTGGCATGGGGAACTCGTGTGCACACGGCGCGATGGCGGGCGCGTGGCGGTTGCAAGCCGATGGGCCTTGCACCGGCGTGACGAAGCGGGTCCCATATCGGTCCTGGAGTTTAACGCGGACATCACCGAAACCAGACGCGCGCAATCCATGCTCAAGGAGCGGGAGGCCCGGCTGCGTTCCATTCTCGAGACCGCCCCAGACGCCATCGTCACGATCGATGAGAAGGGGATCATCCAATCCTTCAGCAACGCCGCCGAGAAGCTGTTCGGTTATGCATCTGGCGAGGTCATCGGGCGCAACATTAAGATGCTCATGCCGCAGCCGCATCAAGATTTGCATGACGGCTACGTGAGCCGGTATTTGATCACAGGCGAAAAGCATATCATCGGCATCGGCCGCCAAGTGGAGGCGCAGCGCAAGGACGGCACAATCTTTCCGATGGAACTTGCGGTGGGCGAAGTGAAACTTGCCGGGAACCACATCTTCACCGGCTTTATCCGGGATCTGACGGCACGCATCAAATTGGAGCAGGACCTCCGCCAAGCTCAAAAGATGGAAGCCATTGGCCAGCTCACCGGCGGCGTCGCCCATGATTTCAACAATCTTCTGACGGTCATCTCCGGCAATCTCGAGATCCTGGAGCGGCGGCTCACGATTGCCGAACATCGCGAAATTCTCAATGAGGCGCAGGAGGCATCAAAGCTTGGC
The DNA here is from genome assembly GCA_036561105.1 of Methylocella sp. GTDB lineage: Bacteria > Pseudomonadota > Alphaproteobacteria > Rhizobiales > Beijerinckiaceae > Methylocapsa. Next base: position 24,273 of record DATBPZ010000160.1, read on the forward strand.
GCCGAGCTTACCAAACGGCTGCTCGCCTTCGGGCGCCGCCAGCCGCTCAACCCAAAGCCGACCGATCTCAATGCTCTTGCCGGCGGCATGGTCGAGTTGCTGCGGCGCACACTCGGCGAGACGGTCGAGATCAAGACGCAGCTTGCTGAAGGGCTGCCCCAAACCATGGCCGACCCGGGACAGATCGAAAATGCCCTTCTCAATCTGGCGATCAACGCGCGCGATGCAATGCCGGATGGCGGACAGCTCATTATTGAGACAGCCGTGGCAGAGGTCGATAAAGACTATGCTGCCGCCTATGTGGATCTCATGCCTGGCAGATATATCACGCTCGCAGTGACGGATACCGGTTCTGGCATGACCCCCGAAGTGCGGCAGCGCGCTTTCGAACCCTTCTATACGACGAAGGGACCTGGTGTGGGTAGCGGGCTTGGCTTAAGCATGGTCTATGGCTTCGTGAAACAATCCGGCGGGCATGTGCAGCTCTACAGTGAACCTGGGCATGGGACGACCGTGCGACTCTACCTACCGCAGCATGCCGGCGCCGTGAGTGCACAAGCAAAGAGAGCCGCCGCTTCCGTTGGGCCAGAATCGCTAGGGAAGACTGTCCTCGTCGTTGAAGATGATCAGCGTGTGCGCCGGGTCTCGGTGCGCCGGCTGAAAGAGCTTGGCTATGCTGTCATTGAGGCCGATAGCGGTCCCGCTGCATTGCTTGTGCTCGACCGCGGCGAGCCAATCGACGTGCTCTTTACTGACATCGTGATGCCGGGCGGCATGACAGGGCTTGATCTTGCGCAGGAGGCGCGGAAGCGGCGCCCCCAGCTAAAGGTCTTAGTCACTTCTGGCTATGCCGAGCCCGCAGTCGTCAAGGGCAGTCTGACGGCGGATGTGCATTGGCTTGGCAAACCGTACAGTATCAATGACCTCGACGCCAAATTGCGTGAGCTGCTTGGGCCATGACCACCGCGGCAGCGTTCCGTTCAGTCAAGAGTCACAGCTGCGGCGAACACATAGCCGGCGCCACGAACCGTCTTGATCAGGCAGGGGTTGCCTGGGTCAGACTCGATTTTCTTGCGCAACCGCATCACCTGCGTATCGATGCCCCGGTCGTAAGCAGCCCATTCCCGTCCTTTGACGAGGTCGATCAATTGTTCCCGGTTCAGCACGCGATTGGGACGGCGGGCGAAGACGCATAGAAGTTCGAACTCTCCGGCAGTGAGAGGCACGAGCTCGCCCGTCATCCGCCGGAGCTCGCGCCTCAGCAAATCGAACCGCCAGCCTTCGAATACAAGAACCTCGCTGGTACTCTCGCCGGCTGCCGGCTCGGACGGGGTCGCGGCGGCACCGATGCGCGGACCTGCCCTGCGCATGACAGTTCGAATGCGGGCAAGCACTTCCCGCAGTTCGAAGGGCTTGGTGATGTAGTCGTCCGCCCCTGTTTCGAGCCCCGCCACGCGGTCAATCAAATCGCCCTTCCCCGTCAACATGATAATGGGAATGTCCGACCGCTGACGGATATAACGGGCAAGGGAAAGCCCGTCCTCGCCCGGCATCATCAGATCGAGCAACACGAGACCTATCGCCTCGCGTTCGAGCACGGCGCGCATCGTCACGCCGTCTCCAGCCTCGCTCATCTTGAAACCTTCGTCAGCGAGATAGCGCCGGAGCAGCGTCCGGATGCGCGGCTCGTCATCGACGACCAGGACATGCAATTGGTCACTCATGTAAAAGCCGGGATTTGTGTCCCGCGGGGGAGAAAATGAACATGGAGAACCTGTCACAAAGTGTTACATTCCGTCTCTTTCGGATATTAAAAGCCAAGTCGTCCGGCATCAACCAGTGACATGGCTCCTCTAAACCTCACCTTCACTGGACACATGGGGCGGCCCAGGTCCCATATGAGGAAGAGGTTGAGCCATGTATGCACAAGCTGTTTCGAGCGCTGTTGCCAAGACTAACTTCGCGGGCTTTTCGCTCTCCAACAGCCAAGAACGCCACGCCAGCAGCCATCTTACGGCTATCAGTTCACTGCAGCGGAAGGCCCCGGGAGAGACGCTATTCTCGGAAGGGGACGAGACGAACAGCGTTTATGAGATCGTGCGCGGCATGCTCCGGCTTGTCAAACTTCTCCCCGATGGCCGGCGGCAGATCACGGGCTTCCTCTCCGCCGGCAATCTCGTCGGCCTCGCTCCGGAAGGCATCCATGTTTACACTGCGGAGGCCGTGACAGAGGTGACGCTCTGCCGCTATGGGCGGGTGGCCTTCGAGCGTCTGATCGACGAGGCACCTGGCTTCGCGAAACGGTTGCTCGCCGTGACATCGCATGAGCTGCGTGCGGCTCAAGAGCAGATGCTGCTTCTCGGCCGGAAGACTGCCATGGAGAAAGTTGCAAGTTTCCTTTTGGCGATCGCCAAGCAGCAAGGCGTGGACGGCACGCAGGAGGTGGATGTGCCAATGACGCGGAGCGATATTGCCGACTACCTCGGCCTCACCATCGAAACCGTGTCTCGAACATTTACGAAACTGAAACAGGATGGGCTCATCGCTCTCACCACACCAAATAGAATGGAGATCCTCGACCGCAACCAGCTCGAGGAATTGGCTGCGGGGGATGGCGACACCAGCTACTAAACCATCCCAACCCATCGGCGCACGCCTATGGAAGGAGATGATTGAACAAGCCATTTCAAGCCTTCGCGAAGAGACGACAAGCAAGGTTTTCGATCGCCTCGCCATCCAGCGGTCAAAAGGCTCGCCTGCACCCTACGCTTGAGGGACTATTCTTCATGATCAAGTCGCGCAAAACGATGGGGGAACAACTGCTGAAATATCCCTTCTCAGATGTTGCGGCCTCGGATGCCGATGCGGCGGCATTCACGGCGCGGGTGCCGGTCGCTGGGGCGAAGATACCTGTACCAGCAACAGGCGCGGTATCACCGCGTCCATCTCGGCCGGAGGATCAAATGCCGTCGCTCTTGACATCCCCTGGCCGCTCCGATTGGCGCGCGCTTGTCGTGGGAACGGATCCTGCGACTCTACAGCTGTGCCGTGATGCTCTGGAGAGTTCGGGGCTGGCTGTCGATGCCGTGGAGAGGGGTATCGATGCGATCATTTCCGCGCGCAAAAACCTTCCCGTTCTGATCGTTATGGATGTCCAGCTTCGCGACGTTCCTGGCTACGAGGCAATCAAATGGCTTCGATCCATTCCGGGGCTCAAGACGACGCCGATCATCGTTCTCAGCACGGCGGCTGACGACGGTGCCGTCCTGGCCCTGACCCGCACAACGCCCTCGCTCCGCAAGCCGGTCTCGCGCGCCGCAATCTTGCGAATGATTCACGATGTGCTCCCCCGTATAGCACCGTTCCCGGCGGATCAGGATGGACGCCGGGATTAAAAGCAATCCCTTGATGCAGCTGCGCTTGGACGATGGTCATCTTGCCTGCTGTGGGGAAAATGCCTGAGAAGGCTTTGACCTTCTGCTAGGCCGTTCCTCCCGATGACTTGAGGCGGTGTCCCGCACGGCTTTGGCGCGGCGATCAACGCTGGGTTCCGGCAAAGGGGACCGGCGAGAAGCTCTGGGCCCACCTTTCGAGCTTGATCCGGCGTCAATTTGTTTGTAGTGCCATACTTTAGTCTGGTGGACGAGGCGCCAAATTCCGCGACTCCAGCCAATTGACCAAATAGCTCGCTATTTGTCATCCAACGTTCGCTGTTCATGCAGAAATGTGTTGCGTTTGAGGTGTTATGTTTCCGGCTTTTCAAATAATCGAGGAAAAGAAAACGCACCGGAGCTGATGATCCATGGCTGATTTCGTAAACTCCAGAGCAAACCTCCAAGGCAGGCGTTGGAAGTCCCACAGGTGATTTACTTTCCCATCATTGTATGATCAGAGCGCGAAGTCTCCCCCCAAGTGCTCGCGAACTGTCAAAACACATTAAGCTTCAGAAGATCCCGCCGCGTTACTCACCCCAAGGAAAGAGGTACCATGAAAACGTCAAGCACATGTTTCGTGTCGATTCCGCTATTGATCGCCGGGTCGATCGCACTGTCAGGATGCGGCAAGTCCGCCAACCCGACCACCATTGCTTACAAGCAAGTCGGCATATGCAAAGACTATGTAACAGAAGCAGGCACGGAAGAGAAAGCAAAGACCGATGAAGCCTTTGCGGTTTTCAAGCTTGAAACGATCGACAATACGAAAAATGGTTCTGGTTTTTACTTTGATCCACAGCGCTTGTATGTGAACCAATCAGATCCAGAAACGCTGAAGAAAAATGTGTACAGCTGGGTTCGCCGCTTCGTAAATCCCGATCCAAGAATTGGGAAAGCCTTGGCCACGAAATACGTTACCCAGACCGATGTTGCCAAGGGCGAGAAACTTGACGATGCCGGCTACTTTCTCATCCCGCTCGCGACAAACAACCCAACCGGCGGGCCAGAAGCCGATAAGTACAATTTCAAGGTTGTGTACGATACGGGGACGGGCGATCGCGGCAATATAGAAAGCGTCTCTGAGGGTATTCTAATTCAGAAGACGAACCCGCCGGATGCGACCTACTCGATCATTGAGAATTGTAAAGAACTGCCACTGAGATAAACCACAGCAGAGCTGTACGAAGCCCGGCTGCAGCGGCGGTTTCCGCCGCTGCAGTCCGGCTTTTAGAGCGCACTTGTCAATCAAGTGGAATCACCTGACCGAAAAGAAACGGCTCAAAATCAAAGAGCTGGAGCATATTCTGATCGAAAAAGTCGATCAACTTTTTCGATCAGAATATGCTCTAAGTCCGCATCGTACTGCATTGCAGCGGACGCCGCGAACCCTCTCTCGCCCATAGCCGCCTTATTTTTAGGCAGGCCGGTGCTGCCTGAGGAGAAAGGGGGGACTGCGCTAGCGCCTCCCCGGATATCGATTTCAGCACGTTGCGTGCCCGATGAGTTTTCCTTGGCAGGTTTGCTTGGCAGATGGTATGAGCCGGACAACGCACCGCTTGCGCGGTTCATTTGCCGCGGCAATACAACCAAAAAGTCTAGAAAACATGCCTATGAAGAAAATCGAGGCGATTATCAAGCCTTTCAAGCTCGATGAAGTGAAGGAAGCGCTCCGTGAAGCGGGCGTCTCCGGGATTACAGTTACCGAAGTCAAGGGCTTTGGCCGCCAAAAAGGCCACACGGAACTTTACCGGGGAGCGGAATATATCGTCGATTTCCTGCCCAAGGTAAAAATCGAAGTCGTGGTGTCCGAAGCCAGTGCCAATCTTGCCGCTGATGCCATCCGCAAAGCCGCGCAGACGGGCCGGATTGGCGATGGGAAAATCTTTATCTCTGAGGTTGAGAATGCCATCCGCATAAGGACCGGGGAAACCGGAACGGATGCGATTTGATTGCAAATTGCTGCGAAGTTGGGCAACTGCATGTTTGCCCCAAAATATAAATCTACCTAGGGAGTAAATCATGAAGACCGCGAAGGATGTCCTTAAATACATCAAGGACCATGACGTCAAATACGCCGACTTCCGCTTTACCGACCCGCGCGGCAAGTGGCAGCACGTAACTTTCGATATTTCGCTGATCGAAGAGGAAACGTTCACCGAGGGTCAAATGTTCGATGGCTCCTCGATCGCTGGCTGGAAGGCGATCAATGAATCCGACATGAACTTGATGCCCGATCCAACGACGGCCGTGCTTGATCCTTTTTTTGCGGCACCCACCCTCTCGATCGTGTGCGACGTCCTCGAACCCACGACGGGCGCGCCCTACAACCGCGATCCGCGCGGCATCGCCAAAAAAGCTGAGGCCTACGCGGTCTCCACAGGCATTGGCGACTCCACCTATTTTGGTCCCGAGGCCGAGTTTTTCGTCTTTGATGACGTCCGCTTCAGCGCGGACCCTTACAACACTGGCTTCACCCTCGATTCAACGGAATTGCCATCCAATACCGGCACCGCTTACGAAGGCGGCAATCTCGGTCACCGGATCCGGACCAAGGGCGGTTATTTCCCAGTGCCGCCGCAGGATTCGGCGCAGGACATGCGCGGCGAAATGCTCGCTGCCATGGCGCAAATGGGCGCCAAGGTCGAAAAGCATCACCACGAAGTGGCCTCGGCGCAGCATGAGCTGGGCTTGAAATTCGGGCCGCTGACGACGATGGCCGACCATCTTCAGATCTACAAATATTGCATCCATCAAGTGGCGCACAGCTATGGCAAGACGGCGACCTTCATGCCAAAGCCGGTGTACGGCGACAATGGTTCCGGGATGCATGTCCATCAATCGATCTGGAAAGACGGCAAGCCGGTTTTTGCCGGCAACAAATATGCGGATTTGAGCCAGGAATGCCTCTATTACATTGGCGGCATCATCAAGCATGCCCGCACCTTGAACGCCTTCACTAATCCTTCGACAAATTCCTACAAGCGGCTGGTGCCCGGTTATGAAGCTCCGGTCCTGCTCGCCTATTCGGCCCGCAACCGCTCGGCGTCCTGCCGGATTCCCTATACGTCCAATCCCAAGGCGAAGCGTGTCGAGGTGCGTTTCCCAGATCCGATGGCAAACCCCTATCTGGCTTTCTCCGCCATGTTGATGGCCGGACTCGACGGAATCTTGAACAAGACCGATCCGGGCCAGGCGATGGACAAGGATCTGTATGACTTGCCGCCGAAGGAACTGAAAAAAATCCCCACAGTCTGCGGTTCGCTGCGCGAAGCTCTCGTCAATCTCGACAAGGATCGTACTTTCCTCAAGGCGGGAGGCGTCTTCGACGATGATTTCATCGACAGTTATATCGAACTCAAAATGACCGAGGTGATGCGCTTCGAGATGACCCCGCATCCGATCGAATTCGACATGTATTATTCCCTGTAAAACAATTGCCAGTGCCGCCGGTAGGCCAAGCAGTCTATTGGCGGCGCCGTTTTATCACCGCGCGGGCGATCGCAAAGTGCATAAAAAGTAATAATCGAAGATCGCCGAATCCATTGCTTGCCCGGGCCAATAGGCACGATGGAGCTCGGCGGTCGCGATATTGTCGACGAGCCGCATGGCGGCGTCATCCGCCAGCCTTTGAAGATCGTCGATCCCCGTGCGCCATGGCGCGCCCATGGCGGCGAAGCGCTCGGCGATGAGCGTCGCGGCGGCGTCGCCGGTCGTCTCGTTGATCACGGCCTCCTTGAAATAATCAAAAGAAAGCGTGAATTGGCGAACATGCCGCACTATCTCCGCCATCACTTGCCTGATGGAAGCCGCGGTCAAATACATCGTATTGCCTTCCCAAATGAAATGAGTGGGACGCGAGCAATCGAATCCGTGCGATATGAGCAAGTGGATGAAATCATCGGTGACATAGTTGCCGTATATGAATGACACCTCCGCGCTCAGGTGGTTTTCCGCGAGCGTGGCTTTCTTATAGATGAGCGTCGTTTCATCATCGATTTCGAAATAAACCACTTCTGGCGCTTGTTTTCTGATCGCACGCGTGTCGAGGCCCGCACCAAGAATCACCACTTGCGTGCACCCATCTTGCAGTTGAGCGTCCAGCCGGTCATCGAGATAGCGCGTTCTAATCCTGACCATTTTCTTGACGGCGGGGATAGTCTCCGCAATCCGGGCCGCCGCGCGCTTTGTGTCCTCGTTGAGAAACACCGGGACGATTTTGTCCTGATAGAGCGGCTTGGTTTCGGCGGCCTCCTCGGCACGGAATTCCGCCACGATGAAAGCTGTTCCGGTGACATTTTCGATCGCGGTCATGGGTTCTCCTGAATGTGATTCATTCCTTAGGGGTGATTTTTGACGGCCTATTTTGAATATGCCTAAAACATGAGCAGAATGCCCAAAAATACCTTATCGTGGTACTGCCACACGTGATGCCAAGAGCCATAAATCTTCAGGCTAATGGGTCGCTCCTCGGCAATAGGATTGTTGAAATCGAGATAACCGCCAGGCAAATATGGCATGAATGATGCACTTGGAAGCGGTTCCTTTGAGCTGGAAAACGGCTCAGCTGATCAGCGCCGTTTAACCAGCGCCGCACTTAACCGCGACATTGCCGCAATCATCCCTGGACGGAGTCTAAAAATGGCCAAATACAAGCTCGAGTACCTATGGCTCGACGGTTACACGCCTGTCCCAAATCTTCGCGGAAAAACGCAAATCAAGGAATTCACCAACTTCCCTACTCTCGATCAACTTCCTCTATGGGGGTTTGACGGCAGCTCCACCAAGCAAGCCGAGGGCAGAAGTTCGGACTGCGTTTTAAAGCCAGTTTCCGTTTTCTTTGACAGCACCCGGAAAAACGGCGTCCTCGTTATGTGCGAGGTCATGATGCCTGACGGTGTGACGCCGCACGCCACAAATGCTCGCGCCACGATTCTCGATGATCCGGGTGCGTGGTTCGGATTTGAGCAAGAATATTTCTTCTACAAAAACGGCCGGCCGCTCGGCTTCCCAGAGAGCGGCTATCCAGCCCCGCAAGGCCCTTACTACACCGGTGTTGGCTACAAGAACGTCGGCGATATGGCCCGCCAGATTGTCGAGGAGCATCTCGATATCTGTCTTGATGCCGGCATCAATCACGAAGGCATCAACGCCGAAGTCGCCAAGGGGCAGTGGGAGTTCCAGATCTTTGGCAAGGGCTCCAAGAAAGCCGCCGACGAAATGTGGGTTGCCCGCTATATCCTGCAACGCTTGTGCGAGAAGTATGGCGTGGACGTCGAGTATCACTGCAAACCGCTGGGAAACACCGACTGGAACGGCTCTGGTATGCACGCCAATTTCTCCACCACTTATCTGCGCGAAACGGGCGGCAAGGAGTATTTTGAGAAGCTGATGGACGCGTTTGATAAGGCCAAAGCGGAGCATATCGCTGTTTATGGGCCGGACAATCACATGCGTCTCACGGGTCTACACGAGACTCAGGCGATCGATATGTTCAGCTATGGGGTGGCTGACCGGGGCGCCTCGATCCGGGTGCCGCATAGCTTCGTGAAAAACGGCTACAAGGGCTACCTCGAAGATCGCCGTCCGAACTCGCAGGGGGACCCCTACCAAATCGCGTCCCGGATTTTGAAGACGGTTGCCAGCGTGCCAACCGCGGCAAGCGCTGCGCCGTCCTTGAAGGCGGTCGGCTAGCAGCACAGCCAAGGGTGGGACGGCGGCGTTTTTTGGCCGTCTTTCGCCTTATCGATGCTGCCGAGCTGAAGATACATCATCATCATCATTGAAGGGCGGCCGGGCGGCCGCCCTTTTTTCATTTGCTCGAGACCGCGTCCAGCGGCTACACGGTGAGTCGCGGCCGTCACGCAGTGTCTGTGAACCGAAAAATGTTTTCGTTCCGTTCCATTCCTGCCTTGTTCATGGCATAAGCAGCCCACACCACGGCCCTTTCGAATCACAAGGACAGACCGATACATGGCTAGGAATGGCGATCTTTTCGGCAATGCGGCACGTAAGGAACCTCCGGCCCGGCCAGCAGCGAAACGCCAAGAGACGCCCGCGCGAAAGACGGCCAGCGGGGCAGCCAGCTTCGAAACCGCGGGAGAAGCGGCCTACACTGCTGCCTCGATCGAGGTGCTCGAAGGGCTGGAGCCCGTCCGCCGCCGGCCCGGCATGTATATTGGCGGCACCGACGAGGCGGCGCTGCACCATCTTTTCGCGGAAGCCCTCGACAACGCGATGGACGAGGCCGTCGCCGGCCACGCTTCCTTCATCGATGTCCGGTTGGAAGCCTCGGGTTTTCTCGCCGTCACCGACAATGGGCGCGGCATCCCGATCGACCCGCATCCAAAATTTCCCAAGAAATCGGCCCTTGAAGTCATCATGACGACGCTGCATGCGGGCGGCAAATTCGACCAAAAAACCTATCAGACCTCCGGCGGCTTGCATGGAGTTGGTATTTCGGTCGTCAACGCGCTGTCGGAACGGCTCGAAGTAGAGGTTGCGCGCAATCAGCAGTTGTACCGCCAGATCTTCGAGCGGGGCCACCCTGCATCGCCCCTCGAAAAACTAGGCAAGGTGCAAAACCGGCGTGGGACCAGTGTCCGGTTCAAACCGGACGAAAAGATTTTCGGCAAAGGCGCGCATTTCAAACCGGCCCGCCTGTTCAAAATGGCGAGGTCAAAAGCCTATCTCTTCGGAGGGGTCGAAATCCGCTGGCATTGCGCGCCGGAACGGCTTGATCCGGATGGCACGATTCCCGCTGAGGCGGTGTTCCGGTTTCCCGGCGGTCTGAAGGACTGTCTTCTCCAGGATATAGAAGGGAAGGACCTCGTCACCGATCAGATTTTCGCGGGCAAGATCGAGAAGGACGGCGGTCACGGATCGCTCGAATGGGCCCTGGCCTGGCTCGCCTTCGACGATGGCTTTGTCCGTTCCTATTGCAATACCATTCCGACCCCCGACGGCGGAACCCATGAAGCAGGACTGCGCACCGCGCTGACGCGGGCCCTCAAGGATCATGCGGAACGCACGGGGCAGGCGAAGCGTGCCGCGCTCATCACCAGCGATGATGTCATGGCGTCCTGCGCCGCGATGGTCTCGATTTTTCTTCGCGAGCCGGAGTTTCAAGGCCAGAACAAAGGCCGGCTTCTGACCAATGAGGCAGCCCGGATCGTCGAGGGAAGCGTGCGTGATGCCTTCGACCATTGGCTGGCGGCGGCGCCGTCGCATGCCGCCAAACTTCTCGATTCGACGATCGAACGCGCCGAGGAACGCGCCCGCCGCCGCGCCGAAAAGGATGTCGCGCGCAAATCCGCGACGCGCAAGCTCCGGCTTCCGGGGAAGCTCGCCGATTGCGCGAACAATTCGTCGCAAGGATCGGAACTCTTCATCGTCGAAGGCGATTCGGCGGGCGGATCGGCCAAACAAGCGCGCGACCGCGCCAGCCAGGCGGTGCTGCCGCTGCGCGGCAAAATTCTCAACGTCGCCAGCGCCACCCGCGACAAGCTCGCCGGAAATCAACAGCTGAGCGATCTTGTTCAGGCATTGGGATGCGGCACCGGCGCGCACTACAAGGACTCTGATCTACGCTACGAAAAAATCATCATCATGACCGACGCCGATGTTGACGGCGCCCATATCGCGTCCTTGCTCATCACCTTTTTCTATCGCCAGATGCCCAAACTCATTGAGGATGGCCATCTTTACCTCGCGGTCCCGCCGCTCTACCGGCTGACCCAGGGCACCAAGCAAGTTTACGCGCGCGATGATGCGCACCGCGATCACTTGACGGCAACGCTCCTCACGGGAAAGGCCAAAATAGAGGTCAGCCGCTTCAAGGGCTTGGGCGAGATGCTTCCGGCGCAGCTGAAGGAAACCACCATGGACCCGAAAAAGCGCAGTCTGCTCCGGGTGGTCGTCCTCGCTGGAGACCAGGAAGGCACGGCGGACTCGGTCGAGCGATTGATGGGCAACCGGCCGGAGGCACGATTCGCCTTCATTCAAGAGCGCGCCACATTTGCTGCCGCCGCTGAACTCGTCGTGGTTTGACGACGGCGCTTCTAACGCTTGAGCAGCTCCGCATCAAAGGGATCACCGATTCGGCAATTTTGCCCACCGGCGCGACCGGCGAAGGTGGCCGGCGGCAAATGGCGTTTCGAGGAGGCCACTCCTATAACCATTTGCACGCCGGCCAACCCTACGGACCCAGGAGATGCGGCGGACCCGAGCACTCCGCAGGGTATCTGAAGTTCAACGCCGAATACGCATTACGATACGCACAGCAGCGAGCAGGACTTTCTTTCAGGATCCCGCTTCGCGCTGCCAGATAAAAATCATGCCCGGCACCCCTAGTTAACCCGTGAACGCGGCAAAATGCAACTGGCTTGTTGGCCTTCGGCCGGGGTTGCTTGCTTCCGGCGCTAAGGCAAAGACTTCGCTCGCCCGGCCTAATGTTCCTTGAGATGATTGCGGACGGTTTCAAGAAATTTCACGATGGAAATGGGTTTTGAGAGATAGGCCTCGCAGCCGCCCTGCAGAATTTTTTCCTCGTCTCCCTTCATGGCGAAGGCGGTGATCGCGATCACTGGAATATGGCGTAGATCGCCATCATTTTTCAACTTTTGCGTCACCTCGAGACCGGAAATCTCGGGCAATTGAATATCCATCAAAATGAGATCGGGGCGGTGCTGGCGCGCCAGCGCCACCGCCTCGAGACCGCTGCGCGTTTGGATCGTCTTGTAGCCGTGCGCCTCCAAAAGATCGTTGAACAGCTTCATGTTCAACTCATTGTCTTCTACGATCAGAATGCTCTTTTGCATCAAAAATACCTGATTCCGGGCGGCTAGACCTGGGAGCGCCATCCAGCCGCGCGCGTCAACAACGGACGGAAATTGACGAAAGGACAATCCTTATAATGGAAAATCTCAATTTTAAGGCCTCTTCGCTCAAAATGCCCAAACTTACGAAATCCTCCGCCGAGACGCTTGCCATCGAGGCGCTAAACTTTTTGGCGGCGGAGCCTGAACGGCTTGACAGGTTTTTGGCCCTCAGCGGCATTGGCTTGGAAAATCTGCGGGCAGTGGCGGCGGAGCCTGGATTTTTGGCAGCCATCCTCGCCCATCTCGCCGCCGACGAAAAGTTGCTCCTGGCTTTTGCGGCCCAGAGCGGGCATGACGCTTCTCTCGCCCTCCAGGCGCATGATCTATTGTCGCCTCCGTGCGAGAGGCCTTAAATTTCCACCGGAGCCTTGCATGGTCTGGCCTCTGCTTCAACGCCCAAAACACGGCCCCCCGGCCGTCCAAAACGCGCCCGCCGCCGCGCGAAAACTTGACCTCGCGATCCGGCCGCGGCGCAACCGCAAGGCGGACTGGGCGCGCCGCCTCGTGCGTGAAAACAATCTGAGCGTCGATGATCTCATTTGGCCGGTTTTTCTTTGCGAAGGGGAAAACACACGGGAGCCGGTGTGTTCGATGCCGGGGGTGGAACGCTTCTCCATTGACGAAGCGGTACGCGCCGCAGCCGAGGCGGCGGCGCTCGGCATTCCGGCGCTCGCGCTGTTTCCCTTTACCGATCCTGGCCTTCGCAATGAAGAGGCGAGCGAAGCGCTCAATCCCGCAAATCTCGTTTGCCGCGCCTGCCGGGCGATCAAACGCGAGGTGCCGGACATTGGCCTCATCACCGACGTCGCGCTCGATCCTTATACGAGCCATGGCCATGACGGAATTTTGCACGGCGAGCGTATTCTGAACGATGAGACGGTGTTTGTGCTCGTGCAGCAAGCCCTGAACCAGGCGCGCGCCGGTGCCGATATCATTGCGCCTTCCGATATGATGGACGGCCGCGTCGGCGCGATCCGCGCCGGGCTCGACTTGGAAAATTTCGAGGATGTACAGATTTTGGCGTACGCCGCCAAATATGCCTCGGCTTTCTACGGGCCGTTCCGCGATGCTGTCGGCACCAATGCGACACTCATCGGAGATAAGCGCACCTATCAAATGGACCCGGCCAATTCCGATGAAGCGCTGCGCGAAGTCGCCCTCGACATCGAGGAAGGCGCCGACATCGTGATGGTGAAACCCGGCCTGCCTTATCTCGATATTGTGTTCCGGGTGAAGGACACCTTCGGCATGCCGGTCTTCGCCTATCAAGTCTCTGGCGAATACGCGATGATCCTCGCGGCGGCGGAGCGCGGGTTTATCGATGGCGACAAGGCCATGCTGGAAAGTCTCATCGCCTTCAAGCGCGCCGGCGCCGACGCGATCCTCACCTATTTCGCCCCGCGCGTGGCGAAGCGGCTGAAGGGGATGGCGTGAGGAAAAAGAAGCCCGCCAACATTTATGATCATTCTGCACTAGAATTATGCGCCGAAAAAATCAATTTGAATCAAGACTTTAATGTTCGTGCACAATTCTTGAATTTTGCATATAAAAAGGGCGAGGTTTGCCCTCCCACCTCCTCGGATCAGCAGCCAATTCGTGAGAAACTCATGCGGCTGCGCGCCGCAGACGCCCCTTCAATCGCAGGCCGTCACGCATATTGAGACCAAGCAGTGTGATGTTCGTCGCACCGGCGAGGAGTTCAATCGTCTGCACTGCATAAAATGCCGTGCCGAAGTCGCCAGCGCGCGCCTTTGACGCAAGAAAAAGCGCACAGGGAATAAGAACAAGAAGTCCGTTGGCGGCGATGTACGGCATGCGTTTGAGCTTCGCGCCGATCACGCCAGCCCGATCTCCCTGCGACAGCACAAAACCCGTGCTACCCGCCGTCATCAGCGCCGGAATGAGCAATAAGAAGCCCCACGGAATGTCTGTCTTGACGCTGACGATGAGCGCCTCGGAGCCAAACAGTTCGGCGAAGATTGTCGAGAGCCAGAAGGTGAGAATCGTAAGCAATGCGATTGTCCCTACGACGGGATGGATGATCTTGAGCATGGGTTCTGCCTTCCCACTTGAAACTTGGTCAGTTAGGCGCCGCAGATGTCCGGCACCGCGACCTTCTGGGAAAGATGCGGGGTTGCGACGGCTGAGGAGGAATAGGCCGAGAGCTTCGCTTGGAAATCTGGATTCGAGAAAGCGGCGCGGAAAGCGGTGCTCGACTCCCAAACGGCGTAGTTCAGATAGGTCGGGCTATCGCCTAGTGCGGGTTGCAACTGGGTCGAGATGAAGCCCGGCAGGCGTTTCATGAAGCCGCATCGTCCTGCCAGATTTTGAGAAAGCCCGGCTCGTCCTCCTTATCGAGCGTGAAGAGGTTTACGACGGAGCCGATTTCAATCCCAAGCCGGCGCTCGATGGGGAACTTCGGGTCGAGAGGGCGCAGCAGCGACATGGCGTGCTCCGTTCAGTTTGAATATTTGATGCCAATGTAGCATTGTAACCACATCATAATTGACATCATGATGTCAATATCAATCTATGGTGCAAAATGGCGCAACTCAACCGAACGCCCAGCGGTGACGCCGTGACCAACCTCGTCCTCGACCTATTCAGGCTGAACAACCGACTTTTGGCCGCAGGAGATCGGCTGGTCGCGTCGCTCGGGTTGACTAGCGCGCGCTGGCAAATTCTCGGAGCGATTGTTGCAGCCGATTATCCGCAACCAGTCGCGTGGCTTGCTCGAAACCTCGGCGCGCATCGGCAAAACGTGCAGCGGATCATAAATGATCTGGCCAAGGAAGGGTTAGTCGCGTTTGAAACCAACCCGCATCATCGGAAGGCGCAGCTCGTCGTCCTGACAAAAAAGGGAAGGAAGACCTTCGACGCCGCAATGCGCTTGCAGGCTCCTTGGAGTGATAGCCTTTCCGAGGGTCTATCGGTCAAAGAGATAGAGACAGCTCACCGTGTCGTGTTGGCGCTACGCGAAAACCTGAATGCGAGAGATGAAGCGGAAACGGCTTATAATGAGTGTGACTGAAATCAGGTCTTTGCGACGCTCCCCAGATTTTCCGAGTTATTTAGCACCGTGCAAAAGTCTTGATTTATGCAACATGCAAGGTCGTTCTCGTTTCAACCTACCAGGTTAGCGGTGCCCCACCTTCCCAGAACCAGACAAAAGATTTCATCCAAAACACAATGTTCGCGTCTAGGGGCGATTCGCGCCTCGAGACATGCAACGCGAAGTGTGCTTGGATCGGCGCATGAAAACCGGTGTTCTTCTCGCCCTCTTGTCGGCCGCTCTTTTCGGCGCGAGCACTCCCTTGGCAAAGATCGTGCTGGGCAGCGTCGATCCGTGGACGATGGCAGGGTTGCTTTATCTTGGTGCAGGACTCGGCCTCGCCGTTGCGCACTTTTCTCGAAAAGCTTTGCGCGTTCCGGCCATTGAAGCTCCGCTGCGCCGTGGGGATTTGCCTTGGCTGGCCGCTGTCATTGTGGCGGGCGGCATTGTTGGGCCCGTGTTTCTGATGTTCGGTCTGGCTCGCACCGATGCCGCCGGGGCATCGCTGTTGCTCAATCTCGAAGGCGTGGCCACGATGGGCATTGCGTGGGTGGTCTTTCGCGAATATGTGGACCGCCGCTTGCTGCTCGGCGCGTTTGCCATTCTGTCGGGGGCGGCGCTGTTGTCATGGCAGGGCGGGGCCTCACTCAACTGGGGGACGTTGTTGATCGCTGCCGCGTGCCTGTCGTGGGGCATCGACAACAATCTCACGCGCAAACTTTCATCTGCCGATCCGGTGCAAATTGCCATGTTGAAGGGGTTGGTCGCCGGGACGGTGAACCTGACGCTCGCCTTGGCGCAAGACGCTACATTGCCTGGCACCGGCACCATCCTCGCTGCTGGCGTCGTCGGCTTTCTCGGCTACGGGGTGAGCCTCACCCTGTTCGTGCTCGGCCTGCGGTATCTCGGGACGGCGCGCACGGGAGCCTATTTCTCGCTCGCCCCGTTCATCGGTGCGTTGCTCTCGCTGATTTTACTGGATGAGCCGTTCACGGTTCGGCTGGTCGCGGCGGGCACTCTGATGGCGGTAGGTCTCTGGCTGCATCTTACGGAACGCCACGAGCATGAACATGCGCATGAAGCATCAGAGCATGAACATCGGCATACCCATGATGCGCACCATAAGCACTCGCATCTGCCCAGCGACCCGCAAGGCGAGCCGCACAGCCATTGGCACCAGCATAAGCCGCTTGTGCACCTTCACCCGCACTATCCTGATCTCCATCACCGGCATGGCCATAAGCACACACACTGATATGTGCTCCTGATATGTGCCGAGTCTCAAATCGCCCGGCGCCGCCATGCCGCTTTCTACCGAACCGGACAAAAGCTCTTGCCCAAAAGACAATTTTCCGGCCTTGCGCGTGTATAGTGTTCGCGGACGTCAATCGGACAAAACCGCGGCTGGCTTTTGCGAGAGGCTGAGGAAGTGTCCAGCCAAATTTTTTTGAAAATTTTTCGGGTATGTGGATAGCGGGACCGGGGCCGGGCTGACCAAAAAATTCCTCCTTTTCGCCGCCTCGGCATGCCACAAGAAGAGCATGTCATGAACTGATTCGGCACATGCCGGGCCATCGGCGCCGTTCGGGGAACACTATGCCAGCCATCGACAACCTTCCCGCGAGGACCCGCTTCGCGACCGCCACGGAACCTGATCCCACATTTCGTCTGGCGCCGCACAATGTCGAGGCGGAGCAGGCTCTGCTGGGCGCGATCCTCGTTAACAATGATGCGTTCGACCGGATCTCCGATTTTCTCAAAGCCGAGCATTTTTCTGAGGAACTGCACCGGCGGATTTTCGATGTCGCAGCGCAACTCATTCGCGCGGGAAAACTTGCCTCGCCCATTACGTTGAAGACGTTTCTTGGCGAGCACGATCTTGGCGGTGTGACCGTGCCGCAATATCTCGCCAGGCTCGCGGCAGAGGCGACCACAATCATCAACGCCGAGGACTATGGCCGCACCATTCACGATCTCGCGCTTCGCCGCGACCTGATCCTGATCGGCGAGGATATCGTCAATGCGGCCTATGACGCTCCTGTCGGCAACAGTCCGCGCGAACAAATCGAGGAGGCCGAGCGCAAGCTCTATTCGGTCGCCGAGACCGGCCGCTACGAGGGCGGCTTTCAACGCTTCTCGGAGGCTTTGACCATCGCCGTCGATATGGCCGCCAAGGCCTATGAACGCGACGGGAAACTTTCTGGCATCGCGACAGGCTTCAAGGATCTCGATGCGAAAATGGGCGGCCTGCAGGCATCCGATCTCGTGATCGTTGCCGGGCGTCCCGGCATGGGCAAGACGGCACTTGCGACCAACATTGCCTTTAATGTCGCGCGCAATTATCAGTTCCGCCCAAAGCCCGATGGCACGGCCGAAACGGTCAATGGCGGGGTTGTCGGGTTCTTCTCGCTGGAAATGTCGGCCGAACAATTGGCGACCCGGATCATCGCCGAGCAGGCAGCCGTCGCCTCCTACAAGATCCGGCGCGGCGACATCAATGAGCCGGAATTTCACCGGATCGTCGAAGCCGCGCGGGAAATGCAGACGATCCCCTTTTACATTGACCAGAGCGGCGGTCTTTCGATCGCCCAATTGGCGGCGCGGGCGCGGCGGCTCAAACGTCAGCGCGGCCTCGATGTCTTGGTCATCGATTATCTGCAATTGCTCGGCGGCTCCAAAACGCGAAGCGACAGCCGGGTCCAAGAAGTGACCGAGATTACCACCGGCCTCAAGGCCCTGGCCAAGGATCTTAACGTGCCGGTGATCGCGCTTTCGCAATTGTCGCGGCAGGTGGAAAACCGCGACGACAAGCGCCCGCAACTCTCCGACTTGCGCGAGTCCGGTTCGATCGAACAGGATGCCGACGTCGTGATGTTTGTCTTCCGGGAAGAATATTATTTGAACAACAGGCAGCCGCGCGAGGGAAGCGAAGAATTCATTGCCTGGCAGGCCGATATGGAACGGGCGCATGGCAAGGCCGAAATTATCATCGGCAAGCAACGGCACGGCCCGACCGGCACCATCGAGCTCGCCTTCGAGGCGGAGATGACGCGCTTTTCCAATCTCGCGCCGGACGAAAGCCTGCCGGAGCGGTATTAGCGGTTATTGACCGTTATGATTTATCAAGGACCGCAATGGCCAAATCTCACGCTTCCTTCGTCTGCCAAAATTGCGGGGCGGTTGCGCAGCGCTGGCAAGGCCGCTGCGAGTCCTGCGGCGCCTGGAACAGCATTGTCGAGGAAAGCCCATCGTCAGGTATTGGCGCCAGGGCCGCCCAAGGCGCGCGCAAGGGCCGCGTCTTCGGCCTTTCCAATCTGCACGAAGCCGAGCAGCCGTCGCTGCCACGCATCATGACGGGCATTGGCGAGCTCGACCGCGTCACGGGCGGCGGTTTCGTTGCGGGCTCGGTGCTGCTGCTTGGCGGCGAACCTGGCATCGGCAAATCCACACTGCTGATCCAAGCTTGCGCCGCGCTTGCCGGAGCAGGCCGCCGCGTTGTTTATATTTCCGGCGAGGAGGCGGTCGATCAGATTCGCTTGCGCGCTTTGCGGCTGGGACTTGCGGCAGCGCCCGTCGAACTTGCCGCCGAGACGAGCGTCGAGGATATTGTCGCGACGCTTTCGCATGGCAAGCGGCCGTCCCTTGTTGTCATCGATTCCATTCAGACGATGTGGACCGAACTCATCGAATCGACGCCAGGCACGGTCTCGCAAGTGCGCGGCGCCGCGCAAGCGCTGATCCGTTTTGCGAAAACAGCGGGCGCGGCGGTGATCCTTGTGGGTCATGTCACCAAGGATGGCCAAATCGCGGGACCCCGCGTTGTTGAGCATATGGTCGATGCGGTGATTTCCTTCGAAGGGGAGGGGGGACGCAGTTTCCGGATTTTGCGGGCAGTCAAAAACCGCTTCGGCCCGACCGATGAAATCGGTGTTTTTGAAATGACCGGGCGCGGCCTCGCCGAGGTCGCCAATCCCTCTGCCTTATTTCTATCGTCGCGCGACACGAGCGCACCCGGCGCCGCCGTATTCGCGGGAATGGAAGGAACGCGGCCGCTGCTGGTTGAAGTTCAGGCGCTTGTCGCCCCGAGCACGCTTGGCACGCCGCGCCGGGCGGTTGTCGGCTGGGACAATGCCCGCCTTGCCATGGTGGTCGCCGTTCTCGAGGTCCATGCCGGGGTCAAGCTCGGCCAATATGACATTTATCTCAATGTCGCCGGTGGGTTGCGGGTCGGCGAACCGGCCGCCGATTTGGCCGCGGCGGCGGCGCTGGTGTCTTCCTTGAGCGGCATTAGTCTTGCGGCCGATTCGGTGTATTTTGGCGAAATCGCTCTTTCGGGAGCGATTCGGCCCGTCTCGCATGGCATGGCCCGGCTTAAGGAAGCAGCGAAACTGGGCTTTTGCCGCGCCACCATTCCGCAGGGCGCGCCAGAAAAGGGTGAAGCTCCCGCTGCTGTGCTGAGCGTGCAAAATTGTGCCCATATTTCCGGGCTTGTCACCGGTATCGCAGCCGGTGGCGGGGCGCCGAAACGCATCCCGGCGGTGCGTGAGAAATAAACACTTGCGTCTCAGGCTCTTGCTTTGTCGCGTCGATTAAGGGAAAAGCCAGCACGTCCGGCGATTTTTGCGGGCGCGCGGCGCCGACCGCGAACATTGGCCGTGGGCCGAAAGGACGAGGACCAAAGATAATGCCACCATGGCTCGATCTTGGCTTGATCGCCGTCGTCTTGCTTTCCGCCTTCCTCGCGATGTTGCGCGGCTTTACCCGCGAAGTTTTGGCCATTGCCTCCTGGGGTGCCGCCGCTGTCGCGGCATTCTACCTGCATCCGATGGTGGTGCCTTACATCAAAACCTATGTCAAAGCCGACCTCAACGATAAGGTCGCGCTGGGTCTTGCCGCGGCATCGGTGTTCGTCGTGACCTTGATCATCGTCTCCCTGATCACGGTGAAGTTGTCGGATGTCATCCTCGATTCCAAGGTTGGCGCGCTGGACCGGTCGCTGGGATTCCTGTTTGGCGCGGTGCGGGGGCTGCTCCTCTGCGTGATCGCTTTTGTGTTTTTCAATTGGCTGGTGCCGGTGCAGACTCAGCCGGAATGGGTCAAAAACGCCAAGATGCGGCCGCTTTTGCAGGCGACGGGCGATCAGCTCATGGCGGTTCTGCCGCTGCCTGATGATGTGGAAGGGTTCTTGAACAAGCATTTGAAGCCGAAAGCGCCCGGTGGCACCGGCGAGGAAGCGGTGCCCGACACGGAACCGGAGCCCAAGAAACCCGAGACGGCAGGCAAAGGCACCTAAGAGGGCTTGTCCCTGGCACCTTGGTTGCGCGTGGAATCTTGGGGAAAACTTTACAAGATTTCGGGGTGCTTTCGCAGGGGCGCCGAAACAAACTGGCCGTGGCCGCATCTTCGAGGCTGACATTCGCGGCGAGGTCGATTATGTAAATTGTAAGACGTTCCCGCGAAATTGCATCCCGGGCGGGAATTGTCCGAAGTTCAGCCGTTCGAAACGTTTTGTCGAGGTTAAGACGCCGGGGCCACGCGGTAGCGTCGCCGCTTAATGCGACCGCAACGCGAGACGATCCTCTGGCGCGGATCATGCCTGAAGCTTTTGAGAGGCTTTCGATGGGTGACACGGAGGATGCCGGACAGAGCCCTGATCCCGGCCAAGGGTTTTCGGATGTGACGGACCCCAGTCAAAGCGATCTCAATTTTGATCTCGACGCCGACCGCCTGCGGGAAGAGTGCGGAATTTTTGGAATCTTTGGCCATCCCGCCGCTGCCGCAATCACGGCATTGGGGCTGCATGCCCTGCAACATCGCGGTCAGGAGGCGGCGGGCATCGTCACGTTCGATGGTCAAAGATACAATTCCGAACGCCGGCTTGGTCTCGTCGGCGACCATTTTTCGAAGGCCTCCACGATCGGCCGGCTGCCGGGTGAATCCGCCATCGGCCATGTGCGGTATTCCACCAGCGGCGGGACGATCCTCCGCAATGTTCAGCCGCTTTTCGCCGAGCTAAGTGCGGGCGGCTTCGCGGTCGCGCACAATGGCAATCTCACCAATGGCGTGGCCCTGCGCCGCGACCTTGTGCAGAGCGGTGCGATCTATCAATCGACATCGGATACGGAAGCGATCCTTCATCTTGTCGCGCGCAGCCGCCGTCCGCAACTCATCGACCGGTTCATCGAAGCCTTGCGGATGATCGAGGGCGCCTATGCGCTTGTGGTGCTCACCAACAAAAAGTTGATTGGCGCGCGTGATCCGCTTGGAATCCGGCCGCTGGTTCTTGGCGAACTCGATGGACGCTACATTCTCGCCTCGGAAACCTGCGCGCTCGATATTATTGGCGCCCGGTTCGTGCGCGACATCGCAAATGGCGAAATCGTCGTGATCTCCGACGAAGGTGTGGAAAGCCTGCGGCCGTTTCCGCCGAGACCCGCGCGGCCTTGCATCTTCGAATATATTTATTTCGCGCGCCCGGATTCGATCGTGCACGGCAAACCCGTTTACAATGTCCGCAAAGCCATGGGGGCCGAACTCGCGCGCGAATCTCCGGTCGAGGCCGATGTCATCGTGCCGGTCCCGGACTCAGGTGTTCCCGCGGCATTGGGCTTTGCGCAACACTCGGGAATTCCGTTTGAACTCGGCATTATCCGCAATCATTATGTCGGGCGCACCTTCATTCAGCCGTTTCAATCCGTCCGCGAATTGGGCGTGCGTTTGAAGCATAGCGCCAATCGCGCGGTCGTCGCGGGCAAGCGAATCGTGCTCATCGACGATTCCATCGTGCGCGGGACGACATCCGTGAAAATCGTCCAGATGATGCGCGACGCGGGCGCGAGCGAGGTGCATTTCAGGATTTCCTCGCCGCCGATCACCCATCCCGATTATTACGGGATCGATACGCCGGAGGCCGATAAATTGCTCGCCGCGACCCACACGCTCGATGAAATGCGCGCCTATATCGGTTGCGACTCCCTGGCTTTTCTGTCTGTCGATGGCATTTATCGTTCAATGGGTGAAAAAGGCCGCGATCCGGTCCGGCCGCAATATACCGATCATTGTTTTACGGGAGACTATCCCACCACGCTGACCGACAGCGGCGGCGATAGCAAAGCGCAGTTGTCGCTTCTCGCGGAGGCCGGTTAGGCCTTGCGCACGAGTTACGGCGCGGACGCCCAGGTCAATATCTTCCATGCCTCGCCCGCTTGAGGGACGCATCGCCCTGGTGACCGGGGCCTCGCGCGGCATCGGCCGCGCGGTGGCCTTGGAGCTTGCCCGCGCGGGCGCACATATTGTTGCACTTGCCCGCACCCAAGGCGGGCTCGAGGAGCTTGACGATGCGATCCGGGGCGCGGGCAGCGAAGCGACCTTGGTGCCTTGCGACCTCAAGGATTTCGAGGCGCTCGACCGGTTAGGGGCCGCGATTTTTGAACGCTGGGGCAAGCTCGATATTCTGATTGGCAATGGCGGCGTGCTCGGACCGCTGTCGCCGCTTGCCCATGTCGAACCCAAACAATGGGAGGATGTGTTGGCGGTCAACGTGACCGCCAATTGGCGGCTGATCCGCTCGCTCGACCCTTTGCTGCGCGCCGCGGATGCGGGGCGGGTTGTCTTTATCTCATCGGGCGCCGCGCATGCTGCCGATTTCAAGCCTTACTGGGGACCCTATGCGATCACCAAGGCCGCGCTGGACGCGCTTGCCCGCACCTATGCCGCCGAAACGATGAATATCTCGAAGGTCAAGGTCATGACGGCCAATCCGGGGCCGCTGCGGACACGGATGCGGGCGGCGGCGATGCCCGGTGAAGACCCGATGAGTCTCCGGACACCAGAGGAGTTCGCGCCGAAAATTCTCGAACTTTGCTTGCCTGCATGGACGCATACAGGCAAGCTCTACGATTTTCCTGCGGAACGCGTGCTCAGTTTTATGGCGCCTTCCTGAGTGCAATATTGCTCAAGCGCGCAGCCGGTAGCCCGTCTTGAAGATCCAGCCTGTCGCTACCAGACAGAGGACCAGGAATGTCACGACCATGGCGAGGCTAACGCCGACGCTGACATCGGAGGTCTCATAAAAACTCCAGCGAAATCCGCTCACCAGATAGACGACCGGATTGACGAGGGTGACCGTCCGCCAGAAAGGCGGCAGCATGCTGATCGAATAGAAGCTGCCGCCGAGGAATGTCAGCGGCGTGACAATCAGCAGCGGCACAAGCTGCAGCTTTTCAAATCCGTCGGCCCATATTCCGATGAGGAAACCAAACAGACTAAAGGTGACAGCGGTGAAGACAAGAAAAGCGAGCATCCAAAAAGGGTGAGCGATGTGGAAGGGCACGAAGAGCCGGGCGGTCACAAGAATGATTAAACCGATGAGGATCGATTTGCTCGCCGCGGCACCCACATAGCCTGCAACGATTTCGATATGAGAGACCGGTGCCGAAAGAATCTCATAGATCGTGCCGGAAAATTTCGGGAAGAAAATACCGAAAGAGGCATTGGCGATGCTCTGGGTGAGGAGGGACAGCATGATCAGTCCCGGCACGATGAAGGCGCCGTAGCTGATCCCTTCGATTGCCGTCATGCGTGAGCCGATCGCGGCGCCGAAAACGACGAAATACAGCGACGTCGAGATCACTGGCGAAACGATGCTTTGCAGCAGCGTGCGCCAGGTCCGCGCCATCTCGAAAAGATAGATCGCCCGGATTGCGTGAACATTCATGGCTTTGCCCTTACGAGGTTGACAAAAATATCCTCCAGCGAACTTTCGTTTGTTTGGAGATCCTTGAAGTCGATCGAAAGCTCGCTCAATTGCCGCATTAAGGCGGCGATCCCGGTCTGGTCACGTTGTGCATCGAAGGTGTAGATGAGTTCGCTCCCCTCATGTGCCAGCTCCAATTGGTACTGGGCAAGAACCTCAGGAATACTGTCCAGACGCTTCCGCAAATGAAGCGTCAGCTGCTTCTTGCCGAGCTTGTTCATGAGCACCGCTTTGTCCTCGACCAGAATGACCTCGCCCTTGTTGATCACCCCGATCCGGTCGGCCATCTCCTCGGCCTCCTCGATGTAGTGGGTTGTCAAGATGATGGTGACGCCGGTCGCGCGCAGCGACCGCACCATCTCCCACATGTCGCGGCGGAGTTCGACATCGACGCCAGCGGTGGGCTCGTCGAGAAACAAAATGCGCGGCTCGTGCGATAGCGCCTTGGCGATCATCACGCGGCGCTTCATGCCGCCGGACAGCATCCGGATCATGCTGCTTTTCTTGTCCCACAAGGACAATGTTTTCAGCACTTTCTCGATATAGGCCGGGTTAGCGGATTTGCCGAAGAGCCCGCGGCTAAAATTCACGGTGGCCCAGACGGTCTCGAACGCGTCGGTCGCCAATTCCTGCGGCACGAGACCGATCCTCGACCGTGCCGCCCGATAGTTTGCGGCGATGTCGTAGCCATCGGCGATGACGGTCCCCGAAGTCGGATTGACGATGCCGCAAATGATATTGATCAGCGTGGTTTTGCCGGCGCCATTTGGCCCAAGCAAGGCGAAAATCTCGCCGGCACGAATGTCGAGATCGATTTTTTTAAGGGCTTCAAAGCCGGATGCGTAAGTTTTGGTGAGATCAGAAATCGAGATAATAGGCTGCACGTGTCCACCATGGGTCATTCGATTCGAGGCGTGTCTTTGGAAAGTTATATAGAGTGTTCCCAGATTTGCCGTCGAAAGGAAAGCCGGTGATGGCAGCGCAGCCAATGATGGCTTCTATGATGGTCACGTAGCGATAAAAATTCTGTGAAGCAAATTTGCGTGATCGGTCATTGAAGGGGCCGCTTAGGGGCAGGGGCCAACCACGCGCGGGCGCGCATGATTGGCTATTGATGGTCGTCAGAGCGACTTCAGATATTCAAGCAGTGCCTTTTTTTCGTCCGGCTTTAATTGCGTGCCATATTCGTGGCCGCAGCGGCTATTGCCGGATGTCAAGTCATCGCAACCCGTCGTATGCAAAGTATAGTCAAACTTTGGCTGCTCCGCCGCCAGCCCCACGGTGTCTTTGTCATAGGCAGGCCCGACCTTAAAGTCGGGGACTCGGTCCTTCGCCGGTTTCAGCAGCTCGGTTAGGGATGGTACCGATCCATTGTGAAGGTATGGCGCCGCCGCCCAAATGCCGTAGAGGACTCGGGCTTCATATTTGCCGCCCGTGCCTTGGCCGCCCGTATCTTGGCCTCCTTCCAGCTTCTTCATAAGCATATTGTCCGCGGCTGGGACCACTTTCGCCAGTGCGCGCAATGGCGGCGGTTGAAGCTTTATAGTGATATCTGTTGGCGAGCTTTGTCCGGTCACCGGCGAATATTTCTGGAAGATGGTCCCCAGCACCGAGGCGGTGAGAACGCGGATCGCGGCATCGGTCTTGTTCAGGACGCTATCGAGCAGGATGGCGCCCTCCAATTCTCCCGTTTGAACCTGCCGCTCGAGGAGGGCCATCTGTTTCGCATCGGTTCCGACTTTTTGGACCGGAGTTTCCCAGAGTCCGGGTTCCGCGGAAGGAAGGCCATGACAAGTGACGCACCCGCCCTTTGCCGCCGGCCATTTGTAGATTTCCTCGCCCCTGGCGCCCAGCGTATCATCGATGGGCCAGGGCCATTTCGGCGGCCCGATCTTTTTGACCAAATTCTCCAGCTTGTTCAGGCCATTGAAGTTAGCGGAGTTGTTTCTCAGATAATCGATGACCCCAGGGATCGGGATATTGGTTCCTGGCACATGCATTTTCTTGGGTTCGAAGACGCCGTAAACGCCATAAACTTGGCCGAGGTTGCGGTTCAATGCGAAAATATCGTTGCCATTGGGAGCAAACCCCGCCCATTGAGTGAGATTCTGTTTGGGCGCATTCCACAAGAACGGATAACGCACCGGCGCGTCCGCTGTTTTGATATTGCCTGGGATGATTAAGTGATTTGATGGAGGGCCAATGTCGAGGCCGGTGAGCCGATTGAAGATCATGCCCACGGCGTCCATGCGGCCTGGACCCCAAGGGACATTTGAAGGCAACGACTTTGCCCATGCGTCGTAGCGCTCGTACCATAACTGGAGATCTTCGCGCAGTTTCTTCATATCATCGGGACGCGAAGCGCCGGGACCAAGCACCGCCGCCGCGAAGTCCCGAAAATCGCCGTCATTATGGAGCAACTGGGCGACCGCCGCATCAAGATCGGTACTGAAACTCTGCCAATCCACGATGGCGGGGCCGCCATCGATCCGGTACGCCGTGCCATCGGCCGTGATCTGGCGCGTATGGCAGGCAGAACAGGTCATGCCCGCGAAAGCGACGCTCTCCGGCCCGGAGGCGGTAAATCCGATCGGAAGGCCATTGTCGGAGGCCGGATTTGGCAGATAGCCGTAGCGGCTGAGGCTGTCGGCGAGAAAGGGCTGTCCGCTCGGCTGTTTCAGAGCCCGGAACCACGCCAGCGGCATCATCTGCGACCCCTGGTCCTGGCTATAGAAATTGGTGCGGTCCGTGTCCGTCCAATTTTCCCCTTGCGGGAGTGTCTTCACGTCCGAAGCCGCCCCCTGGGCAAAAACAGCCGGCGCGGCGGCCGTGGCACAAAATAGAATGCCTAAAAACATTGTCTTTTTTAAAAGCTGCATGCGCATTGCCGTTTCCCCCCTTTAAGACCTCCAGTGTGAGCGTCGCCCAATTCTGGCATTCTGTCCCAGCCCGCACCGGGCCACAAGACATGTCTCCGTGCACCCCTTATTTAGGGGGTGACGCATCGTTGTTTTCGTTCCACATGTGATTGTGCTTTGTCATGAGGGAGGGGTCATGATTGCTCGATCAGCGAAATTGGGCGCCGTCCTCGGCCTGCCGCTTTTCATGGTGACGATCGCGTCAATGGCGCAAGCGGACACATGGGTTCCGGTCGATCAGGGCTGGACGCAATCCGATCTCAAGGAATGGTACGAGATGTCGGCGGGCTCCCGCCTGATCCCACTCTCATGGCTGTTGGCGCTCGAACAGCCGGACAATGACAACAAATTTCTCGACGACGCGCATGTCGCCAAATTTCGCTATTTGCCGCATGTGAATTCGGGCGGCCTGCCTCTGCCGCTCGGGTTCACCGTCGACACGCAAAGCGACAAAAATCTCAAAGCCACGAAGCTGCGTTGGAAAGCCTCGCAAGGCGACATGGAGCCATGGGTCGGCATGAATTGTGCCGCTTGTCATACGGCTGAGCTGACCTACAAAGGCAATCGAATACGCGTCCAGGGCGCCCCGACGCTGGCGGACTTTCAATCCTTTATGGCGGCACTCGATCGCGCCTTGAGCGCGACCCGTGATGACCCCGTCAAATGGGACCGTTTTGCGACCCGGGTTCTTGCGGGGGGCGATACACAAGCAGATCGCGCACGTCTTAAGGATGCGCTCGATCAATTCACCGCGCGGCGTCTTCGCATCGAGGCCGCAAATGAGGCGCCCTTGCGCAACGGCTACGGGCGCCTCGACGCTTTCGGCCATATCTTCAATGATATCGCTCTTTCCGACGGTGCCCAGAATCCCAAACCGATTCCGTCCGATGCACCTGTGAGTTATCCATTTCTCTGGAATGTGCCGCAGCACGACAAAGTCCAGTGGGATGGCATCGCTCCAAACAAACCGCTCACCCTCAATGGGGCAAAAATCGATCCCGCTGCGCTTGTCCGCAACTCCGGCGGCATGCTTGGCGTCTTCGTCGACGTGAACGTCACCTCGTCGCCGATAATTTTTGGTATTTATTCGTCGCTGCAGCCCACCAATATTATCGGGTTTGAAGACAAGTTACGAAGTCTGTTGCCGCCCGCCTGGCCGAGCGACATTTTTGGAGCCCCCGATCCGACTCTCGTCCAAAAGGGATCTGTGATCTTCGCAGCGCAATGTGCAAGATGTCATGGGTCTTTACCGCGCATCGATCTGGAAACGCATTTCCACGTTACGATGCTTCCCTTCGCCGGGACGGGTGAAAATGCTGGAACCGATCCCGGCATGGCCTGTAACGTCTACGCCACCAAGGCGGCTTCTGGGGCGCTCAGGGGCGCGCTCAAATTTCTTGTTTTCGATCCGATCGGAGACACCGCTCCGGCGCGCGATTTGGTCAACATCGTGGCGCTGGGAGCGCTTGTAAAGGATCAGCGCGAACTCGTTGACCATTACCTGGACGAGATCTTTCATATAAAGCTGCCGCCTCTCTCAGTTCCGGCAATCCGACTTCCTATTGCTGAGCATGCGAGCAGTCCCGCCGCCGGCGAGCCATGCAAGGACAATTGCGGTGCCAGCAGCGCCGCAGCCATGACAGTGGCGCAGCGCCGGAGCGAATGTCTGACCGCGACGGACGACGCTCTTCTGGCTTATAAAGCACGGCCCTTGACCGGCATTTGGGCAACCGCGCCTTATCTGCACGATGGCTCGGTTCCGACGCTCTATGATTTGCTGCTCCCGGCGGCGCAGCGGCCGAAGACATTCTTTACCGGCACCCGTGAATTCGATCCGGAAAAAATTGGCTTTTTGACAACGCCGTTAGCCGACAATGATTTTTTGTTTGAAACCCAAGAGCCGTCGGGCAATGTCAAACCTGGAAATGCCAACACTGGCCATGAATTTGGCACAACGATTCCGGAGGACCAGCGCAAGGCGCTCCTTGAATATCTCAAGACGTTGTGAGATCAGGGATTTTGAGAACCGCGCCAGCCAAGTATGGACTGAGGCCTTACATATTCGGCTCCTGGAATCGTTGTCTCGAAGAACAATTTCACGAGTTCCGCCTGCCGGTGTGTATCGGTCTTCGCCGCTATGTGTTTGAGATGGGTGCGCGCGGTGAGTTCAGTAATCTTGAGACGTTCGGAAACCTTCGCAATGCCCTCGCCCGAGATCACTTCGGAGAGCACGCGCGCTTCGCCCGGCGTCAGCTTGAAAAGCGATGCAAACTGCTTGGCGCGGCCGTTTATTCCGGCGTTGCGGTCGACGATAAAAACTCCAGCGAAAGGTTGTTGCCTGGCGAAAAGTATGTCGGAGGAGCCTGGAGAAAAAGGAACGACATGGATGGCGAGTGATACTGCCCCGCACTCATCGGGCACAAGGAGCGACCCTGCCGGCGGTGCATCTTCCGTCAAGCGCGATGCGGCCGTGATCAGGGCCTGCAATTTTTGCGCGGTGGGGGAATCCGTCGCGGTGATACGCCCCCGCTCGCACCGCAAGCCGCGTCCCCCGCGCAACAAATTCTCAGCCGCGCGGTTGGCGTAAGAAATCCATCCGGTCGCAGTGGCGATAACGACACCAAAGCCCGATCCGCCGATCGCGGATTCCAATAGATTTACCTGCGACTGGCTTTCATTCAGACGATTCTTGATCATGAAGGCGCGCTGCAAATGGGGGGCGATCGCTTTCATGCGCTCGACCTCGATCGCCGTTACGAGCCCGGCCTGGTGGGGCCGCAAGATTGCAAAGCCAGTCATCGCCGCGGCGTCTTTCGAGAGCATGATCCCGAGATAATCCCAATGGTCCCGTTTCCTTGCGAACTCATTATAAAAAGCCGATTTTTTGTAATTGCTCGACGTTACGAGATTTGAGGCTGTGATCACTTGGCCGGGCCGTGACAGTCTTTCCAGAGAATGAAATGGACTGATCCGATCGTAATGCGCCAGATATGCGTCGCGCGCTTTGACATCGATATTGTAGGCCATATCCTGAAAAAACATGGATCTGCCGCCACTGTGCGTGACAAGGACCCCGATATGGCCTCCGGCAAGACGGACCAGGGCTTCGCCGATCTCAGCACAACACCCCGGCTCGAGGATGCTGTCGTATATTTTTGTGATGATCGGGAGAATGTCTGACTCGGATGACATCGCAAGCAATCCTTCTACGCAGGTCGTAGAACCACTCGCAGAGAGGCATTTTTCTCGGACCCTGAAGCCCTCCCCCTTTTGGATGAGTCCGGCCGTTTAAGATCCTAAAAACAATGAATTAATTCGAACTAGCTCTTCTTGGTCGATTAACTTCAGATCGCAATTAATCACCATCCTTCTCCTTAAGCAAGGCAGTTAAAATTTTGCGGTATGTGCTGGATTATATATTTTGATAGTCAACATAGCTCGCATCTACGGTTGCATTTAAACTTGAGCTTTATCGTTTTGTACTTCCGTCATCGGTGTTCCGGGACAGGCGAGTCTTACAGCGCGAGTCTTCTGACCAAATGACATAGCGGCTACCAGGGGGAAAGAGCGGGTATTGGCCGGCAAAAGTGACGATGCGGCTGCCTCAATTGCCGAAGACATCGCGAATGGGGAAGAGCGGCAGGGAAGGGCTGGTAGGTAGTCGGGTACGATGACGTTCGACGCCCGAGCAAATGGCTGGCAAGAGCCATGATTATGGGTGTGGATTTTGGAAAGTCATAAATCAATTCGTAGCCAATAATTCCCAGTAAAACGACACTTCAGAAAATCGTGCCAAATAATTTTCTTTTTCTGCTATGAAGTTTCTGCATTTTAGGTAAAATTATTAATTGCCCCTTGTGGTTTTTCTACATCCGATTATATTGGACACCGTCGATACAAGGCCATATGACTTGGCTATGCGCAGAAAAATCTAGCGCTAACCTAAAAATATCCATGCCTGAAAATGCGATTTCGACGGCCAGCGGTTTCGCGGGCAAGCAGAAACTATGTTTGTGAAAGAAGTTTCCATGACTACGGGAACGGTAAAGTGGTTCAATATCCAGAAGGGC
>DATBPZ010000161.1:0-38348 GCA_036561105.1 Methylocella sp.
AGCGGAAAATAACACTCAATCCGGCGCATTTGCGCCTCGGAGAGCAAAAACAAATCAGCCATGGCGAAGCCTCCTCGCCCCGCCTATGAATCAGCCGACTCACCTCAACGCAAGAACTTTAATGGGTCCTGAGCCTAGATATTTTTCAAGCCTACACCTTCTAATTTGAGCAGGGCAAGACACGCTAGAAAAAAAAGGAAGCAGGCATCCCTGCTCCGATTTATGGCATAAACGCGATTAACCGGGCCATAGGTAGCGCGCCTTTGGCGACGAACGCGCCTACTGGTTCACCACCGCGCCCGCGACCGCCTTCACTTCGAAGGCCGCCGCGAACAGCGCGCGGGTGTAGGCACTGCGCGGGTTGGCGAGAAGGTCTACGGCGGGGCCGGATTCAACGAGTTTTCCGTCGCGCATGACGATGATTTCGCTGGCGAGGGCGCGGACCACTTTCAGATCGTGGCTGATGAAGAGATAGGCGAGACCGCGCCGCTTTTGCAAATCGCGCAACAGATCGACGATTTGCGCTTGCACCGACATGTCGAGCGCCGAAGTCGGCTCATCGAGCACGATGAATTTGGGTTCGAGAACGATTGCCCGCGCGATCGCGATGCGCTGCCTTTGGCCGCCGGAAAATTCATGCGGATAGCGATCCATCGCGGAGGGGTCGAGGCCGGTGTCGGTGAGCGCCTGTGCGACGATCTCGCGGCGCTTCGCGGCGGACATGGATTTAAATTGTACGCCAAGACCTTCGGCGACGATATCGGCGACGGACAATCGGGGCGACAGTGAACCGTAGGGATCTTGAAAGACGATTTGCATATCGCGCCGCAGTGGCCGCATCGCCTTGAAATTGAGAGCCTCGATGTTGCGGCCGAGAAAAACAATCGAGCCCTTGCAGCGGATGAGCCGCAGGATGGCAAGGCCGAGCGTCGTTTTGCCGGAGCCGGATTCGCCGACAACGCCGAGGGTTTCGCCTTCCCGCACACACACGCTCACTCCATCGACCGCCTTGACGTAGCCGACGGTCCTGCGGAAGAAGCCGCGCTTGACCGGAAACCAGACGCGGATGTCACTGGCCTCAAGGATGGTTTTCGCGGCCGCATTGACGGCGGGCGGCGAGCCCTTCGGTTCGGCGGCGATTAGCATTTTGGTGTAGGGATGCTGAGGCGCGGCGAAAATCTCCGTCACCTTGCCTGTCTCGACGATCTTTCCCTTTTGCATCACCGCGACATCGTCGGCGATTTTGCGGACGATGCCGAGGTCATGCGTGATGAACAACATCGCCATGTTGTGGCGCTTCTGCAGATCTTTCAGGAGTTCAAGAATCTGCGCTTGCACCGTGACGTCGAGGGCAGTTGTCGGCTCGTCGGCGATGAAAAGATCGGGACGGTTGGCGAGCGCCATGGCGATCATCACGCGCTGGCGCTGGCCGCCCGAGAGCTGGTGCGGGAAGGCGTTGAGACGCTCGGCCGGATTTGGAATGCCGACTTCCTGCAAAAGCTCGATGATGCGCGTCTTGATTTTTTCCGCGCCGCGCGCGCCGTGCAGCTCCAAGATTTCGCCAATTTGCCGCTCAATCGTGTGGAGCGGATTGAGCGAGGTCATCGGCTCCTGGAAGACCATCGTGATATGGCCGCCGCGGATCTCGCGCAACCGTGCCTCTGAGCAGGCCAGAAGATCCTCGCCCTTGAACGCGATATGGCCGGTTACGCTGGCAGCGCGGGTCAGCAGGCGCACGATCGACAGCGCGGTGACCGATTTGCCGGAGCCGGATTCGCCGACGAGCGCCAGCGTGGTGCCGCGCTTCAGCGAGAAGGCAATGTCATCGACGGCGATGGTCTCGGTATCGCCCTGCTTGAAGCGGACGCCGAGATTGCGGACATCGAGGAGGGGGGTATCAGGCACCAAATTTATCCAGCAACGTAGAGAACTCCAACGAGGGGCGAACGGGCTTCAACTGAGCGTCTTCCGTGGGTCGAAGGCGTCGCGCACGGCTTCGCCGATGAACACCAGCAGCGAGAGCATGATCGCGATGACGAGAAAGCCGGTGAGGCCGAGCCAGGGCGCCGCCAGATTCGATTTTCCTTGCAACAAAAGTTCGCCGAGCGAGGGCGAACCCGGCGGCAGGCCAAAGCCCAAAAAGTCGAGCGCCGTCAAGGTCGTGATCGAGCTGTTCAGCACGAAGGGGAGAAACGTCAGGGTGGCAACCATGGCGTTCGGCAAAACATGTTTCAGGATGATGGCGCCATTGCTGAGCCCCAGCGCGCGGGCGGCGTTGACATATTCAAAGTTGCGGGCGCGCAAAAATTCCGCCCGCACGACGTGAACGAGCGACACCCAGGAAAACAACAGAAGGATGCCGAGCAGCACGAAGAAGCTCGGCGTGATGATCGACGACACGATGATCAGCAAATACAAATGCGGGAGCGACGACCATATTTCGATGAAGCGCTGGAAGATGAGATCGGTCCAGCCGCCGAAATAGCCTTGCACCGCGCCAGCCGTGACCCCGACGATCGAGGAGATCCCCGCAAGCGTCAGCCCAAACAGGACCGAAAGGCGAAACCCATACAGCAGCCGGGCGAGGACATCGCGGCCTTGATCGTCGGTGCCGAGCCAGTTCCATTCGAGATCGCGGCAGGTGCCATCCGGCTTTTTATACATGCGCAGCACGGCGGCGCGGCATTGCGCTTCGCTCAGCATCCAAGTTGGCGGCGAGGGGGCGGGAACCGGCAATTGGCGATTGATCGTCCGGTAGGAATAGCGGATCGGCGGCCAGAGCATGAAACCATGCTCGTCGATTTCCTTGGCGATCACCTTGTCACGATAGTCGGTCTGCGCAAGAAAGCCGCCAAATTTCTCTTCCGGATAATTGTGCAGGATCGGAAACAAAAGCTCGCCTTTATAGACGACCAGCAGCGGTTTGTCGTTGGCGATGAACTCCGAGAAAAGCGTCAGGACAAAGATGAAGAGAAAAATCCAAAACGACCAATAGCCGCGTTTGTTGGCTTTGAAATTCGCCAGACGGCGCTGGTTGATCGGGCTGAGGCGCAATGGACGCCGAGCTGGGGCGGCGTGCACGAGAGGCTTTGGCGCGATGCCGCTCTCCGGCAAGGAAGCCTGCACGGCTAAACCTCCCGCGTTTCAAAATCGATGCGCGGATCGATCCACATATAGGTCAAGTCGGAGAGAAGATTCACGACAAGACCGAGCAGCGCGAAAATATAAAGATCGGCGAAGACCACCGGATAGTCGCGGTTGACGATGGATTCGAACGATAGAAGGCCGAGCCCGTCGAGCGAAAAGATCGTTTCGATCAAGAGGGAAGCGCCGAAGAACGCCGCGATAAAGGCGCCAGGAAAGCCGGAGACGACGATCATCATCGCATTGCGGAAGACATGACCATAGAGCACGCGCTGTTCGCTCAAGCCCTTCATCCGCGCGGTCTGCACATATTGCTTGGCGATCTCGTCGAGGAATGAATTCTTGGTGAGGAATGTCGAGGTCGCGAAGGCGCCAAGTGTCATGGAGACGACCGGCAAAGTGATGTGCCAGAAATAATCTGCGACTTTTCCGGGCAAAGAAAGTTGTGACCAGTTTTCCGAAGTGAGGCCGCGCAAGGGAAATATCTGCCAGAAGGAGCCGCCGCAAAACAGCACGATGAGCAGAATTGCGAAGAGAAAATTCGGGATCGCATAACCCGTGATGACGACGGCGGACGACCAAATGTCGAAGCGCGACCCGTCGCTGACGGCTTTCTTGATGCCGAGGGGGATAGAGATGGCATAGGAGAACAGCGTCATCCAGAGTCCCAGCGAAATGGAGACCGGCAGTTTTTCCTTGATGAGCTGCCACACCGGAACGTCGCGGAAATAGGAGCGGCCGAAGTCGAAGGTTGCATAGTTCCTGAGCATCAGGAGGAAGCGCTCATAGGCGGGTTTGTCGAAGCCGAACTGTTTTTCGAGTTCGGCGATGAATTTCGGATCGAGGCCCTGGGCGCCGCGATATTTCGACGACATGTCGCCGGCGCCCGCGCCCGTGTTGCCAGTCTCGCCGCCGCCGCCAAAATGTGCGGTCGCCCCGGCATCGAGCCCTTGCAATTGCGCGAGAATGCGTTCGACAGGGCCGCCCGGCGCGAATTGCACGATGGCGAAGTTGATCAGCAAAATGCCGAAGAGCGTCGGAATCATGAACAGCAAGCGGCGCGCGATATAGGCAAACATCAGATGCCCTCAGCGCCCGGCGAAATGGATGCGCTTGGCTTTGTCCTCGTCGTACCACCACGTCGAGACGACGCCAGTTTCATAGCGCGGGCTACGCCCGGGACGGCTGAACAGATCCCAATAGGCGACGAGGTGATTGGGTTTGTTCCACATCGGAACCCAATAATGCCCGGAGCGCAGAATGCGGTCGAGCGCGCGGCAGATAAAGGTCAATTGCTCGCGTGAATCGGCAACAAGGGCTTTTTCGATCAAGGCGTCGACCGCCTTGCTGGCAATGCCAGAAATATTGCGCGAGCCGGGCATGTTTGCCGCCTCCGATCCAAATGTTCCCCGCATGCCTTCTCCCGGGGTGAGACCGAAGCCGAAACGCGAGGTGACGAGGTCATAATCGAAATCGTCCAAGCGCCGCTTATATTGCGCGGCATCGACAACCCGGTAGCGCGCCTCGATGCCGAGCAGCTTCAGATTCTTGATGAAGGGCGCGGTATGCGGCTCCAAGGCGTTGTCGAAATCCAGAAACTCGATCTCGAAGGGCTTGCCGTCCGGGAGGGTCAGCTGAGTGCCCGAACGTTTGCATCCCGCCTCCGCGAAAAGTTTCGACGCCCGCTGCAACAGCTCGCGATCCTGGCCGGCGCCATCCGACACGGGCGGGACATAGACGTCGCTAAACACGCTGGGGTCGAGTTCGCTGCGATAGGGTTCGAGCAGGGCAAGCTCCTCGGGCGACGGGCTGCCCTGTGCCGCCATCGGAGAGTTTTGGAAATATGACGTGGTGCGGGCATAAACACCATACATGATGTTGGCGTTGGTCCATTCGAAGTCGAAGGCAAGACCGATGGCTTGCCGGATCCGGACGTCCTTGAACTTGTCGCGCCGGATGTTCAAGAACCAGCCCTGCGTCCCCATCGGCGATTCATCGGGCAGTGTCGCGCGGATGATCCGGCCGTCCTTGACCGCCGCGAAATCATAGCCGGTCGCCCAGACGGCCGAGGTGAATTCTTCGCGAAACGTAAAGACACCAGCCTTGAAGGCCTCGAACGCAACCTTCCGGTCGCCGAAATATTCAAAACGGATGTGATCGAAATTGCCTTGGCCAATATTGACGGGAAGATCCCTGCCCCAATACTCCGGAACGCGGTCGAAGGTGATGAAATGGCCGGTATCGAAGCGGCCCACCTTATAAGCGCCGGAGCCGAGCGGCGGCTCCAGCGTCGTCTCGTCGAACGGATGTTTTGCGTAATAGGCGGCGGAAAAGATCGGCTGACCGGCGACGATCAGGATCGCTTCCCGGCTATGATGCGGTTTGAGGCGCACTACGACGATGTCGTCGGCCTCGGCCTCGGCGGCGTCAAGATCACGCAACGGCTGGCGGATCGACGGATGGCCTTTGGTTTTCAGAACATTCAACGAAAAAGCGACATCACGCGCGGTCAACGGCGAACCATCGTGGAACTTCGCTTCCTTGCGCAAAAGAAAGCGGTAGGTGTTCTTGTCGGCCGAAACCCGCACGGCGCGGGCGACGAGGCCATACAGCGAATCCGGCTCATCGCCGCTGCCTGCCATTAATGAATCGAAGATGGCGCCCATGCCCGCGGCGCCATCGCCTTTCAGGATGTAAATGTTGAGCGTGTTGAAGGTGGTGAAATTCTGGTTGCCGCCCGTCGCGCTGACCTGAAGGGCGATCTCGCCGCCCTTCGGCGCGTCGGGATTGACATAGGGGAAATGGTTAAAATCGGCGGGCATCGCAAGGTCGCCGAAAATCGAAAGGCCGTGAGTCTCGGTCTCTTCGGAAGCCGCCTTCGCGGGTGAGGTGAGAAACCGCGGCAGGATCACGCCGGCGGCGCCAAGGCGGAGCACCGAACGGCGGCTGAGCCAAGTCGAAACATTTGCCCGGGAAATCGCTTTCAAGATTTGTCCTTCAAGACGAGGGAGCTGGCTCGCGAGCAGCGGCCACCTGCTGATACGCTTAAGATATAGGCACCATAATAGGCGTGAAAAAGCCGGGCAGGAACCCGGCTTTTGCAGAAACGCGCGTGAAATGTCCTATTTTGTTTGTTTAAGCGCGGCTTTGGCGAGTGCCCCCTTTGAGCTTTTTGCGTGCGGGGGCTCAATTTTTGCCGGGGGCGGCGCCTCGATTTTTGCAGGCGGCGGAGATTCTGGTTTTGGCGAAGGCGCCGCGGCGCTGTCCGCCGGCGGCGGAGCCGAACTGGCTGCTGGCAGAGGTTCGGGATTATCGGAAAGCGTATGTAAATAGTCGATGAGATCGGCGCGCTTGGCAGGATCGGCCTCGCCGGCATAGGCCATTTTCGTTCCTTGAGCGTAGGCTTTCGGGCTGGCGAGGAATTTGTCCAAATCCTCATAGGTCCATTTACCGCCCTTGGACTTGATTGCGTCGGAATAGTCGAAGCCCGCCGCCGCGCCTTTCGGACGGTCGACGACGC
Organism: Methylocella sp.; assembly: GCA_036561105.1. GTDB lineage: Bacteria > Pseudomonadota > Alphaproteobacteria > Rhizobiales > Beijerinckiaceae > Methylocapsa. The sequence continues at coordinate 6,665 of DATBPZ010000161.1, forward strand.
CGAAGAGGGGTGGCCCGATTTTGACGCCGCCGCCTTTCTCAAGGTTGTGGCACGACTGGCAGGGCTTGGTATCAACCTCGCCCTTTTTTACATCGGCCTGGGCCAAACGCGACTCGATCGGAACGACGGGTGGCGCAGACGCACCGCTGCCACCCTCTGCCATCTCCGGCGCGGCAGGTAGCGCATAGCCAGGCTTGGCGGGTCTGTTTTGCGAGAAAATCCCGCCGGAGATCACGCTCAGCCACATTGCAAACAGCAAAGTGCCGAGAAACGCCCCGGCGATTTTGTTGAGTTCGAAACTATCCAAGCGAGGCCTCCATGAACCTACACCGATCCCGCGTCGAGGCCGGTCGAATCGGGCTGAATGAATTCTGCGTCATGCAGTTTGCGCGCCAGTGATGTCCAAATGAACGCTTGAAGGGAAGGGGCGGTTTAGCGCGCGACGCATTGCCGCGCGGATGCGCGCGGGCTTCAGGGATGCCGCAGCGGATGGCCGTGCGGCGCTTTGGCACCTTTGAGGATAAGTTTAGGCCACATCGGTGCCGGGACTGACTTGCCCGCGGAGTAACGCGGCAAAACTCGCAAGCGAAATCTCCCGGTCGAAGATTTGTGCAAGCTTGCGGCCGTCTCCAAGCGCCGGGTGGGATCCTTCCCTCGCCAAAATCTCGATCTCGCGGGCCATCGCCCGGCTATCGCCGGCCGGCACGAGGATAGCCGTACTATGCAGCACTTCGAACAATTCGGTGTCTTTATCGGCTGTCGCAAGCACCGGCTTGCCGCTTGCGAGCATGCCGCCGAGTTTCGACGGCAGCACGAGATCGGCGGCGCCACTGGATTGCGGCAGCACATGCAGATCCGCCAAATTCAGGAGTTCACAGAGCCGCTCTTCCGGCTGCAGCGGCAGGAAATGAACATTGGGCAAAATGGCGCAGTTTTGGACCAGACGCGGCTTTTCAGGGCCATCTCCGGCAATGACGAAGTGCACGCGCGGCGCCGTGGCAAGCTGCCTTGCCGCCTCGACCACCACATCGAGGGATTGTTTCGCGCCGATGTTGCCGGCGTAAAGCACGATGAAGTCTTCGTGGCTGAGGCCGAGTTCGGCACGGAAGGCGTTGTCGCCCGCGATCGGCTTGATCTTGGTCATATCCACCCAATTGCGCACCAATCCAATCCGGCCGGGCTCGACCCCCTTGGCGATGAGCCGCTTACGCATTTGCTCGGATATCGTAATGACGGTTGAAAATCGCCGCAGCAGCCAGGATTCCATCGCGACCGCGATCTTCTGCAAAAAATCTCCCTTGAGATGACCCACGGCGAACGCAGCGTCGATTTCGAGATCTTGCACATGCAGGACGGTATGCGCTCCCAAAAGTCGCGAAAGCAGTCCGGCGGGCGCGGTAAAGATGGTTGGCTCAATACATAAGACGACATCGGGCCGTCCGGTGACCATTTTCCACAGGGCAACTGGCGCCGATGTCAGAGCAAAGCTGAGCGGCGCGATGAGACGCCAGATTCCATGGATTTTGGTGCGAAGCAGGATTGGACAGCGCAGAATCTCGACGCCGGCGCGGGTTTCATGCGCGTAACGCCAGGCGGAATAGGGCGGGCGGGCGTGCCAGCCGGGATAATGCGGCGGCGTGGTGACGACGCTGACGTCAAAGCCGTTTTCGTCGAGATAGACGCCGATTTCGCCGGTGGACCGGCCAACGCCAATCATCTCAGGGGCGTAATTGATCGAATAAATGAGGATCTTGAGGGGCTTTGCGGCGGTGTCGGCGGCGGTCAAATGCGGCATTGCGGCTCGATATCAAATTTATAGAAAGGCCCACAATTGATGCCCGAAATTCCTCTTGCAGGATCCGGGCCTTCCAGTTTTCGACTCAGACCATCAAAAGTTTCAAATGGAGAGTGTCCGCGACTTAGGCAGCGGCCACTTGTCGCGTGGCCGCTGCCGGGGATTTTGGATCACGGGCGGACGATGGTCCCGGTGACACCGTTTGGAGTGATCGTCACTGTTTTGCTGGGCGCTCCCGCCAAAGCATGACCATGAACTGCGGCACTCGCGATCGGAACACCCTCGATCGCTGCCGTGGTCACAACCGCCGTCGCCGCGACATTGCCAATGAAGTTCAGGACCTTATCGGTCTCGTAAGAGTGAGCATTGGCCACGAAGAGGATGTCGTCATTGCGCATCTGGAGCCTTGTGGCGAGGAAATAACCGCCGGGATCGCGGAAGTCGACCTGGAAAATGACGGGAACGAGAGGCCCGGCGAAGCGCGCCATGTCGGCGCCGAGCAGCAGCGCGACCTCGCGCGGCTCTTGACGGTAGAGGAACACGGCGCCGGGATCGGCCTGGACATCGCCGAGGCCGCCCGCCTTCGCGGTGGCTTCGGCAAGGTTGATGCGCCAAGCGTCAAAATTGATCTGTCCTTGAGCAAAACCCGCCGTGTTGATACCCAGGGCGCCAAACGCGATGAATTTCTGCTGCTCTTGATAGACGTAAATTCGGTCGCCCGGCAAAATATAGATGTTGTTTTTCGCATCCATCACGAGGTTTTCGAAGGGCACGGTGGCGCGGCGGCCGCCCCGTTCAAGCATGACCCAGGTCGCATAGCCAGGTCCGGCAATACCGCCCGCGCGGGTGAGGGCATCGAGAACACGGTCTCCGGCGCCGGTCATTGGAACCGCGAAGCGCAGCGGCGTATTCACAGAGCCGACCACGCTGATCAGCGAGGTCCGCTGCTGCGACAAACTTATGACGACCTGCGGCTCGATCGCCCGGTTTTTGATCTTGTCGACGATATCATTTTGAACTTGGACGTTGTCGCGGCCGGCGGCTTTGATCAAGCCGGCATAGGGAATCGAGATATTTCCATTATTATCGATGATCTGGTCGGGCAGATTGACGAAATTGCCAGGACGCACGCCAGCTTCGAGGGGAATGAACAAACCGCCGGCCGCCGCCTCGAAAATCGTGGTCGAAATGACATCGCCGACGCCGAACACGATTTTCTGCGAGGGGCGCGCATCTGTAAAGGCACCTGCGAGGCCTTTCGGCTCATGCGCCGCGAGGATGTCAATGATCGGAGACGTGAGCTTGACCAGGTGGTATGGGACGGTCTCGGAGTATCCGGCGTCGATGGCCAGGGATGACGGTCCAGATACCGGAAAAAAGGAACAGCCGCCTGAGCCCAATATTGCGAGGGCGGCTAAGGAAATTAACCCAATGCGCGAGCCCGACATGAATATCCCCTGCGAAATCTACTTTTGAGTGGTAGCCCAAAACCATGGCCGAAGCTAGGAAAGGGGGGCATTTTTCCGTGCTGCAACGGCCACTATTCCCGGAACTGTAACAAATATAACACGGCGCGCGATAATGGGTTGTGGCACAGCAAATGCCGCTAAATTTGAAGCAAAAACAGGAGTATAACTGTTATTATCGGGGTAATTGCATTTATTCGTATTAATATATATAGGTAAATTAATACGAATTTCGTTTATATATATTATAAATATCTAATTTTGTTATTGTACAACATATCAAATTTGAAATTGACTTATGGTATATTAGAAATATCGTCTGCTCACGTTGCGGGGGCGCGGCGGATATCGCTTATCAAGCTTCTAGCAGAAGCGCTCCCGCCGGAGCAGTATGACGAAATCGGGTGGAAGCCCTGCGCTGGATGAGCTTGATATCCTGGCCTTAGCTTGCGGGAGAGATCCCAAGCAGCGAGGCGCGCCTCGCCGGATGTGTCGGCACACAAGGACATACCGCTCCTGAGAAAGAGCCGAAAGTCTCGTTTAAAACCGCGGGCTGGGCATGCTACAGTCTTAAGATGAGTATTGGCATCGCATCAGGAGCAGATGGGGAGACGGAGAACGCGCCGGACAGGCGCGCCGGACAACTGGTGCAAGCCCTGGGGCACCGTTCGATCGTCCTCATCGGGCTCATGGGCTCGGGCAAGACCTCCAATGGCCGCCGGCTGGCGCAAATGCTCAATCTTCCCTTCGTAGATGCAGATGCCGAAATCGAAGCCGCGGCCGGCATGTCGATTTCGGAAATTTTCGTGCGGCATGGAGAGCCTTATTTCCGCGACGGGGAACGCCGCGTCATGGCCCGCCTTTTGAACGAGGGTCCGCGCGTTCTGGCCACCGGCGGCGGCGCCTTCATGAATGAAGAGACCAGAGCGCGGATTGCCGAATCTGGCATATCGATTTGGCTTAAAGCCGATCTCGACGTGCTCTGGCGCCGGGTCCGCAAGCGTTCCCACCGTCCGCTCCTCCAAGGGGAGGATCCGGAACAAACGCTCCGAGCGCTCCTTGAGCAACGCTATCCGGTTTATGCGCGGGCCGACATCACCGTCGTGTCGCGAGATGGGCCGCAAGAGCGGGCGGTCGAGGAGATGATCGAGGGGCTTGAGTTTTTTTTACGTTTTTCGCCGGATCCGCCGCCACTCTCAAACATAAGGGGAATTCCAAAAATGGAGGGGCAGCTGGACATCAGCGGGCAATCTCCGGCCAGCCAAGCGCGGATCGACGTCGAACTCGGGGCGCGCGGCTACGAGATTTTGATTGGCGAGGGGCTGATCGCGGACGCGGCGAATCAAATTCGCCGTATCGCCCCCGGTGCGGCCTGCGCGATAGTCACCGACACAAATGTCGAAAAGTTGCATTTGCCGGCGCTCGAAAAGGCGCTGGACGGGGCTGGGATCCGCCATTCAACGGTCGCCGTGGCACCTGGCGAGGGGTCGAAATCCTTCGCCGAATATGCCCGCGTCTGCAATGCCCTGATCGGCGCGAAAATGGAGCGCGGCGATATTGTCATCGCGCTTGGCGGCGGGGTCGTTGGCGATCTCGCGGGGTTCGCTGCGGCGACGATCCGGCGCGGGATGCGTTTTGTTCAGGTGCCGACAACGCTGCTGGCGGAAGTCGATTCCTCGGTGGGCGGTAAAACCGGAATCAACTCGCCGCATGGCAAGAACCTTGTTGGGGCCTTTCACCAGCCCTCGCTCGTGCTCGCCGACATTGCGACGCTCGAAACATTGCCGTTGCGGGAGTTTCGCGCCGGATACGCCGAGGTCGTCAAATATGGGCTGATCGGCGACGCGCGATTTTTCGCTTGGCTCGAAGCGCATTGGCGCGGCGTTTTCGCGGGGGCTGCCGAGCGGATTCATGCGATCGCGACAAGCTGCAAGGCCAAGGCTGCGATTGTCGCGCGCGACGAATATGAGGAAGGCGACCGCGCCCTCCTCAATCTTGGCCATACATTCGGCCATGCGCTGGAGCGGATCACCAATTACGATGGGACTAGGCTTGTGCATGGTGAGGCTGTCGCGATTGGCATGGCCTGCGCCTTTCGTTTTTCCGAGCGGCGCGGTCTTTGCAGCGAGGATGACCGTGCCAGGGTCGAAGCACATTTGCAAAATGCTGGCTTGCCGGTCCGCATCGTGGAGATACCAGGCTTGAACACGGGCGCCGGAGAGATATTGGACGCCATGTATCAGGACAAAAAGGTGACGCGCGGCGCTCTCACCTTTATCCTCGCACGGGCCATTGGGGATTGCTTCATCGCCAAATCCGTGGAAGCCAGCGAGATACTCGGATTTTTGCAAAGCGAATTGGGATAGGACATTCACATCATGCACGGCCCCGGTGCCGAGGTTACACCGCTCGATGTTTGGCTTGCGGTTGCAACGATCCTTCTTTGTGTAGCTCTGTCGGCATTTTTCGCAGCGTCGGAGACGGCGCTCACCGCCGCCTCTAGGGCGCGCATGCATGGCCTGGAGAAAAACGGCGATCGCCGCGCCGCCCTGGTCAACCGTCTGCTGATGAGCCGGGAACGGCTGATCGGGACGACGCTGCTTGGCAACACGCTCGTCAATATTGGCGCTTCGGCGTTTACGACGAGTGTCCTGGTCGCGCTTGCCGGCGATCGCGGCGCGATCTACGCGACCGGCCTCATGACCATCATTTTACTCGTCTTCGCCGAAGTCATGCCGAAGACGGTGGCAATCAATTATCCCGACCGCACATCGCTGCTTGTCGCGCGTGCGATCTCCTTTTTCGTCGCCATTTTTGGGCCGGTTCTCATCGCTGTAGAAGTGTTCGTGCGCGGTTTGCTGAAACTTGCCGGCGTCGATACGAGCCGCCGGCATTCGATTTTGTCGGGCCATGAAGAGTTGAAAAGTGCCGTCGATCTCCTGCATCGCGAGGGAGGTGTGGCGCGGTCCGACCGTGACATGTTCGGCGGCCTGCTCGAACTTCGCGACCTCGAAGTCTCCGACGTCATGGTTCACCGGACGAAAATGCTTGCCCTCAACGCCGATTTGCCGCCGCAAGAATTGATCCGGGAGGTGGCGGCCGCGCCTTATTCGCGGCTGCCGCTCTGGCGCGGCGAGCCGGAAAATATCGTTGGCGTCTTGCATGCACGCGACCTTTTGCGTGCCCTCGAAGCGGCCGGAAATATCGCCGGCAATTTCAAGGTCGAGAGCATTGCGATCGAGCCTTGGTTCGTGCCGGATTCGACTCCGGTGCAGGATCAGCTTCAGGCCTTCTTGAAACGCAAAACCCATTTCGCGCTCGTCGTCGATGAATATGGCGTTGTCATGGGCCTCGTTACCTTGGAGGATATTATCGAGGAAATCGTTGGCGACATTGCCGATGAGCATGATGTCATCGTGCAAGGCGTGCGCATGTTGGCGGGAGGTTCCGCGATCGTCGACGGCTCGGTACCGATTCGCGATCTCAACCGGGTGATGGGCTGGGATCTGCCGGATGAGGAAGCCACCACCGTCGCCGGGCTTGTGATCAATGAGGCACGCGCCATTCCGGAGTCGGGTCAGGTCTTCACCTTTCACAATTTCCGCTTCGAAGTGCTGCGTAAAACGCGCAACCGGATCACGTCGCTGAAAATCATGCCGGAGCAACCCGGCGAGGAAACAGCGGTGAATGCCTGATCACGAGCGTGCAAAGCCGGAAGCCTAGCCCGGCGGTGACTCGCGGATGCCTGGTTCCATGTCCCGCGCGATCTTGCGTTGAAACGCGCCGTCGTCGCCTTTGGCCAAAAGCCCGGCGTTGGCAGCGATCGCGTTGCACAGCGCCTCGACCCAAGTGGCGTCAGCCTTGGCGAAATCACCAAGCACGTAATTATGCACCAGCGCTTTGTCGCCTGGGTGGCCGATGCCGAGTCGCACGCGGCGGTAGTCGTTGCCAAGATGGCTTGAGAGGGACTTTAGGCCATTATGGCCGGCGTTGCCGCCGCCCGTCTTTACCCGGACCGTGCTTGGGGGAAGGTCGAGTTCGTCATGAAAAACGACGATGTGGTCAGGTTCGATCTTGTAAAAGCGGGCCGCCTCGCCAGCGGCGCGGCCGGACTCATTCATATAGGTTTGCGGCTTTAAGAGAATGACTCGTTCGCCCTCAAGCGTGATCTCGCTGATGAGGGCCTGGAAGCGCGATCGAAATTCCGGCGCTTTATGCAGGCGCGCGATGGCATCAAGAACCATGAAGCCTGCGTTGTGGCGATGGGCGGCGAAGGATTTGCCCATATTGCCAAGGCCGACGAAGAGAAGCATGACGCCCGCCCGGAAGCTTTAGAGTGTTTGCGCGCGAATAATCCGCGCGCAAACATGTCCTGCTATTTCTTGCCCTTCGGGGGTGCCTTTGCGGGAGCACCGGCAGGCGCGGCGGCGGCAGGCGTGGCGGCCGCCTTCCCACCTTTTGCATCCGCGGCGGCGGCGGGCGCCGCCGAGGTGGCGGCAGCGGCGGCGGGCTCTTCCGCGGCGACAAGCGGCGGCGAGATCGTCGCAATCGTAAAATCGCGTTCGCGCTGGGTTGGCTTGCAGCCTTCCGGCAAGGGAAGATCGGTGATGTGCACTGAGTCATGGATCTGCAAAGCGGCGAGATCTGCGGTGACTGCTTCTGGGATGTTGTCGGCCGGAACCCGCATTTCAATCGCGTGACGGACGATGTTCAAGGTGCCGCCCTTTTTGATGCCGGGGCAGATGTCTTGGTTGAGGAAATGCACCGGCACCTGGACGCGCAGACTTGCTCCCGGCTTCAGCCGCAGGAAATCGACATGGAGCGGCTGATCCTTGACCGGATCCAGCTGGTAATCGCGCGGAATGACGCGTTGTTTCGTGCCATCCAGATCAAGTTCGAAGATCGTCGTCAGGAAATGCCCGGCGTAGATCAACTTGTTCAATTCGCGGTAATCGAGCGCGATCGGTTCGGCGGCATCGCCGCCGCCATAGATCACGCCTGGAATACGGCCTTCACGACGAACGCTGCGGGCGGCCCCCTTGCCTGTCCCCTTACGCGTCGTGGCCGCGAGAGTTTTCGTCCCGGCCATTTCGGTATCCTTAGGAATTCGTGGAAAAGATGACGCGCCCGTGCCTCCAGGGGTGCCGGAAGGGACGCCGCACGGCTTATAGCGGCGGGAGGGCGCCTATGCAATGCTAATGGACGGCGGCCCTTTGGGCGAGGATATGAACCCTTAGGGGCGATTGCCGAAGGAGCATGTGATTTCCCGATTTGATATTCTTTCCTTCATTCCCCTCCGTATCCGCGGTCTTGTCCGGCGCAATGAAGTTGGATTCATTGGGCTTGCGGGTTTGGTCGGGGGTATTGCGGGCCTCAGCGTCGCCGCGCTGCTCGGGACCACCAATCTTTTGCACCGCTGGCTCTTCGGCCATCCGCATTTGAGCAATCTTACGGCGCTCGATTCGCCTTTTCTGGCGTTCATCCCGCTGCTGGGCGGTCTCCTTCTCGGGATTTCTGGGATTTATGTGCGCAAATGGATGCCCCGAAGGCCCGTCGATCCGATCGAGGCCAATGCGCTGCAAGGCGGCCGGATGTCCATCAAGGATAGCTTGGTCATTGCTGCGCAAACGGTGGTTTCGAATGGTTTTGGCGCTTCGGTGGGATTGGAGGCAGCCTATACGCAGATGGGCTCGGGCCTTGCCTCCTGGCTCGGGACGGCGTTCCGGCTGCGGCGCGGCGACATGCGCACGCTTGTTGCCTGCGGTTCGGCGGGGGCGATTGCCGCGGCCTTCGGAGCGCCTTTGACCGGCGCGTTCTACGGTTTCGAGCTAATTTTGGGGACCTACACGCCCTTCGGCCTCGCGCCCGTCGGCGCGGCGGCGGTCTGCGGGGTTCTGGTTTCCAAGGCGTTTGGCGCGAGCGGCGAATTCATGAACCAAATGACTCTGAAATCGGCGCTTTCTCCAACCGATATGGGATTTTTGCTGCTTCTGGGGATCATTTGCGCGCTGTTCGGGATCCGCATGATGCGGGCCGTTACATCGGTCGAACGACTCTGCGCACGCATCGCCCTGCCAAGCCCCCTGCAACCGATGTTTGGGGGTCTGCTCGTCGGGCTGCTCGCGCTCGTGACGCCGCATGTGTTGGCCTCGGGCCATGGCGCCTTGTTCGAGCTTTTCGGGCCGGGTTCGGGCCCGGCCGATGTGATCCTCATCACGCTTCTTCTGAAGGCGCTCGCGTCGGTGATTTCGCTTGGCACCGGCTTTCGCGGCGGGCTTTTCTTCGCCTCGCTCTATCTCGGCGGCATGATCGGCTTGGTATTTTTCTACGCGGTCCAATATTTCGACCCGTCGCTGGCTCCCGACATGACCGTCTGCACGCTCATCGGAATGTCGGCGCTCGCCGTGGCGATCATCGGAGCGCCCATGGCGATGAGTTTTCTCGCCTTGGAGACGACGGGCGATTTCCCCCTCGGCCTCGTGATGCTGGCCGTGGCAAGCGTCGTCTCGATCATCGTGCGGCGGACGTTTGGCTATTCCTTCGCGACGTGGCGATTGCATGTGCGCGGCGAATCGATCCGCAGCGCGCAGGATGTCGGCTGGATGCGGGACCTGACGGCAGGACGTCTCATGCGAACGGACGTGCCGAAGGCGTCGCTTGATATGCCGCTCGCTGCGTTCATAAAAGCTTTTCCGGCGCAATCGGCAAACCAGTGGGTCGTCCTGACAGGTCCCTCTGGCAGATACGCGGGATTGCTATTCGTTCCCGATGTGCATCTTGCCGGAGCAAACGGCGGTGCCAACACAACCGGACTTGGTCAACTCGCGCGATCAACCAATATTTTTTTGCAGCCGGAGATGAACATCAAACTTGCCGTGCAATATTTCGAGCAAAACGAAAATGAAGCGCTCGCGGTCGTCGACAATGAGAAGGACCGCCATGTCGTCGGGCTATTGACCGAGGCGCATGTGTTGCGCCGTTACACCGATGAACTCGACAAGGCCCACCGCGAACTTTCAGGTGAAAGTTGGATGGGGGGGAATTGAGTGCTTCGTCGACAGTGGGCGATTGAGAAATCCACTCAGTAAACGACTGCGACGAATCGCTTAGGGCTTTCCCCATATTAACCAATTGCGCCCGCTGCGCCGCACCTTAAATGTAGAGTGCCGGTCAAAAATCAGACAGGCAATTTCAGGCAAGCAGACAGGGACTTAAACTCGTGAGCGGCGTACGGCTGATTGAAGCAAAACCCGAAGACTTGTGTCCAACCCAGATGACGGTTGGATATGACGAGGCTGCTTTCAAACGAGAGATCTGGAAGGTGCTTACCGGCGAAGAGAAGATCCGCTTTCTTGCCGGGCATCCTTTTCCCGCAGTGGCGGGGCCAAACCGCCGATACTATATTCTCGATGGTCATCACCTCGGCCGAGCTTTCTTGGAAGAGGGGGTCGAGGCGGTGTATCTCTGTCCCTCGAAGATTTCTCGCACCTCGATCGCACCAAATTTTGGCAGGTCATGGAATGGCGCAATTTGGTCTATCCCTACTCGCTGGGCCAGCGGTGCGATTTCGAAAATTTTCCTGAGACTTTACGAGATTTGGCGGACGATCCGTTTCGCAGCCTTGTGGCGAAGGTCCATCGGGCTTGCCGTTATGGAAAGGACTCCACACCCTTCGCAGAATTTCACTCGGCCGAATATCTGAGGAGTCAGATTTCGTTTCGCAAGCTCAAGGCTTATCCCAAAAAAGTCTTTTGTCTTGCACGGGAGCTCTTGCGGAAGCGCGCGTCGTCAGCCAGGGTGGCGCATCCATACTGTTACGGCAGTCTCCGATCCTGTAAAGAATGCGACGCGGCGGCAATGCCGATGAACGCGGTTTAACGAGATCGAAGCGGCGGTCCAGCGGCCGAGATCTAAATATCCCGGCCCTCGACTTCGAGCGTCAGCTTTTCGACCAGTTTTTGAACGTCCGGGTCGAGCGGATAGATGACGAGCACCTTGTTGAAAACCTCCAAGGCGCCTTTGTCGAGCCCGGCCCCTTGCAAGATCATTCCCATCCCTGCGAGAGCGCCGAAGTGGCGCGGCTCCAGTTTCACCACCTGGCCGATATCCGCCATCGCGCCATCCGTGTCGCCGGTTAGAAATCGCGTGACCGCACGCTGATTCCAGGCTTCCGCCCATCCAGGTTCCAGCTCGATCAGCTTGTCATACAAAGACAGCGCGAGGGGAAATTGCCCCTCCTGTACGGAGGACGTGGCCCGCTGCATGAGGAGATTTGCGGTATCGGAATGCGACTTCAGCCAAATCTGCTGGATCGACGTCGCGATGTGCTGCGCGTCTTCCTGCTGGCTGGCCTTGCGGAGGCGCTCGAACAACCCGTCGAGCGTTTGTTGACGCACGGCCTCCGGCGGCGGCTTCGGCGCCAAGGCTTTTTTCAATTGCTCGGCCTGCGCGGCCGCGGATTTTTCCGCTGTGGTGCGGCCAGCGTTTCCGGTTGCAGCGGCCGGACCCTTTGGATCTGTCGCTTTACCGGATTGGCCTTCCCTGGGCAGCGCCCAGAGTTTTTCGAGATCGAAACGGGAGAACGGGCGTCGCGGTGAAGGGACAGGCGCATCATCGCCAGGGACTTCGTCCCAGTCGCTGTCAGGCGGGGCTATTCCTCCCACTCGCGCTTGGGCGAGCGCGTAACCGCCGGTCATGAGAACAGCGGCCACACTCACCACGCGGAGGAAACAGCCACGTATCAGCTTCAAAGAAAAATCCGGCTCACGCGACCGGCCGCAGCATCAACCCTGCCGCGCCTTGTAGCGTTTTTGCGTCTTGTTGATGATATACACCCGGCCCTTGCGGCGCACCAGCTGATTGTCGCGATGCCGCGTACGCAAGGATTTCAAGGAGTTACGAACTTTCATCGGACTTGTTCCAAAAAAACAACCGGCCATTCCGGCCGGTTTCAATGCAAACGCAAGCTCCGTATGCCCTATTCATCGCCCGCAATCAACCTCAATAAGGTGGCCTCTCCCCGGTGGCTGCCTTGCTTCGGCCGAACTTCCGCGTCCATAAATTCGTCCTGGCTGGAAAGCCGAGCGATCGCATCGCGCACGCCGTTCGAAGGTTCTGCATGAACAAGTGTCCCCGTGCGAGGCTTTTTCTATCTATGCTTTTTGTTGGGATTTCAGCGAGTGCAGCGGCGGCGCACCCGCATGTTTGGGTCACGGCGCGGGCGCAGGTGGTTTTCAACGCGCAAGGTCAGATCGAGGCGATTCGGAACGCCTGGGTTTTCGATGAGATGTATTCGGCGTTCGCGACGCAGGGGCTTGGCAAGGACGGCCAGCTGTTGAGCAAAGACGAACTCGCTCCGCTTGCCAAGACCAACGTCGAGTCTCTCGAGGAATTCGATTATTTCACCTATGCGAAGGCAGCGAGCCAAAAGATCGAATTCGGTGCTCCGGCCGACTATTCGCTGGAGCAACGGCAGGATAAGCTTGTTGTCTTGCGCTTCACCCTCCCGCTAAAGACTCCGACGAGCGCAACCAGGGCGTTTTCGTTTCAAGTCTATGATCCGACCTATTTCGTGGCCTTCGAAATGGAAAAGGATAACCCGGTCAACTTGGCTGGGGCGCCAAAAGGATGTTCGATCAATGTTCTTGGGTCAAACCCGCTGGCAGCCTCTGACACCAAAAAGCTCTCCGAGTCGTTTTTCAGCGGTTTGTCCCCAGGCACCGATTTTGGGGTCAAGCTGGCCAGCCGGATCATTGTCGCATGTCCGTGAGGCCGACATTTGCGGGCTCTGCGCTGCCGCTTGTCTTGCTGAGCCTTGTGGTTTTGTGGCCCTCGCTTAGCCTCGGGCAGGGCGTGCATCATCCTTTTGCTGTCGGGGCCAATGAAGGCGCGGTCTCCAGCGCGCAAGGCGTCATGGGCTGGATCTTAGCCAAGGAATCGGGGTTTTACCGTCTGCTCAGCGGCGCCATTCGGACCGCCAAACTGAACGGGGGCGTCCCTTGGGGGCTTATCGCTCTCAGTCTCGGCTATGGAATTTTTCATGCCGCTGGCCCAGGCCACGGTAAGGCGGTGATCGCCTCCTATATGCTGGCCAATGAACGCGCCTTGCGGCGAGGTTTGGTCATCGCGTTTGGCGCCGCGCTTTTGCAAGGTTTTAGCGCGGTCGCGATCGTCGGCATCAGCGCCATCGTGTTCAAGGCGGCGGCGGCGCGGATGACGGCCGCCGCGAATGTGGTTGAAATCGTGAGCTATGCCGGAATCACCGTGCTCGGTGCGGTGCTGGTCACAGTTAAGGGCGCCGCGCTTCTGGTCGCGTGGCGTGTGGCACCCTCTGGTGTTGCCTACGCGGGGGCGGGGGGCGCCGGCAATTTCCGCGCGGATGATTGCACGGAAGACCATCTGCACGGGCCCGGATGCGGCCATTTCCACTCCCCAGATCCTATCACGCTCGGCGCCGGATTTTCTTGGAAAAGCGCCGCGCTGACGACGCTTGCGGCAGGAGCCCGCCCTTGCTCGGGCGCCATTTTGGTTCTCGTCTTTGCCTTGGCGCAGGGGATTTTTTCCGCCGGAATCTTTGCCGTGCTGGCGATGTCACTTGGCACCGCGATCACTACCGCCGCATTGGCCAGCACCGCTGTTTTCGCCAAAAACACGGCGGTGAAATATGCCACACCCGGTTCCCGGCGAAGCCTGATGGCGGGACGCTTTTTCGAGTTCGCCGCCGCCAGCGCGGTGCTGGGCTTGGGGATCACTTTGCTGCTGGCTGTCCTCGCGGGCGGCACGGGCGCCAGCTAGAGCATGTTCCGAAATAGTTGATCGGCTTTTTTGATCAGAATATGCTCCAACTCGTTGATTTTGAGCGATTTCTTTTCGATCAGGTGAATCGACCTGATCGGAAAGCGCTCTAAGGACTAAGCCGCTTCCAGCAGCCGCTTTGACACCAGTTCTCGCAGGGCGTGCAAATCCTTGGCAAAAACCCTGATGCCCTCGGAAAGCTTCTCGGTCGCCATCGCATCTTCGTTCAACATGAAGCGGAAGGTTTTTTCGTCGAGGGAGAGCCTTGCCGGCGGGTGCGCCGCAGCCGCCACGGGATCGAGCTGGCGGGTGAGAGTGCCCGTGTCATTGGCGAGTTCGTCGAGCAATTGCGGCGAAATCGTCAGCCGGTCGCAACCGGCTAGCGCTTCGATCTCGCCCTTGTTGCGGAAGGACGCGCCCATGACCACGGTCTCGATTTTGTGCCCCTTGAAGTAATTGTAGATTTCCCGCACGGAGCGGACGCCTGGATCGGTTTCGGGTGTATAGGTCTTGCCTTCAGCCTTGCTGTACCAGTCGAGGATACGTCCCACAAACGGCGAGATCAGGAAGGCTTTGGCGTCGGCACAAGCGGCCGCTTGCGTCAGCGAAAAGACCAGCGTCATATTGCAGTCGATCCCTTCGCGCTGCAAGATCTCGGCGGCCCGGATTCCCTCCCAGGTCGCGGCGAGCTTGATGAGAATCCGCTCACGGCCCAAGCCGAGCTTTTCATAGCCGGCGATGATCTTGCGGGCCTTGGCAACGGATCCCTCGATGTCGAAAGAAAGATCCGCGTCGACTTCCGTAGAAACGCGGCCGGGGACAATTTTGGCCAGCTCGAAGCCGAAATTCAGGGCGAGCCGGTCTGTGATCTCGCTTGTCAAATGATTGCGGCTGCGGCCCCAAAGAATCGCCTCGTCCAGGATACTGGCATAATGAGGCATGCGAGCAGCTTTGAGGATCAGCGTCGGATTTGTCGTGGCGTCGGTCGCCTTAAAGCGGCGGATGGCATCCATGTCCCCGGTATCGGAGACGACGACTGTCATGGCTTTCAATTGTTCAAGTTTTGAGGGCATCGGCCTTACCATTCGAAAAGATTAGAATTTTCGGGTCAGACTATATGTGGAGGAATTGTCGCGCGGGAAAAGCGGTTGCGCGAATTATTTGCGGTTTGCCGGCCCCAACGGCCGAGTCCACGCCGGTCCGGCATGGGGTTCAACGGATCAAACGCAACAGCGAGCGGCCAGCCTTTGAATGGAATTCTGCGGCGCTGAGGGTTCCGTCCTTGTCGGCATCTGCCTCATTGAACAGCTTTTCAACCAGCGCGAGATATTCATCCTTGGTCAAGGTTGCATCGTTATCGGGGTCGGCCTCTTTGAATTCCCCTGTGGCGACGCGGCCGCCGACCTCCCTGCGGTCGAGGGTCGAATCATGATCCTTCTCAAGCTTATCGAACACCGCGCCCGCGGCATCCTTCACCTCGGCAAGATCGAGGGTGCCATCGTGGTCTTTGTCGAGTGCCGCAATTGGCGAGGGCGCGGCTAGGGAAGCGCCGATGCCAAATACTAGGGCGAGGCTGAAGACGCCGAGTGTACCGGTAAAGACGCGGCGAGTGACCATGGCATGTCTCCGTGCGAGGGTGCGCCCTCAAGCCGATGTAAGATAACAATTATCTTTGATTTGCCCAAAAAGTAAACTTTCCCTGTTGCGTTCAGCTTTCCCTGCCGTGCCGCCAACGCCGTGTCAAAAGATGGTCGAGCGAAAAAATCCCCGGCCCGCGGGCGATGACAATGAGAAAACACGTGGCCCAGACGCCATGTTCGGGCCAGGCATCAGGGTACACAAAAATCTCGATCACGGCGGTCATGCAGAGAAGGACGAGCGCCGCGAAACGGCTGGCGAGACCGATCACGAGCAGGACGGGGAAGAAGTGTTCGCTGACCGCCGCGAGTTTCGCCGCAAGCTCGGGATCGATAAATGGCAGCGCATATTCGTCGCGAAACAGATCAATCGCGCTATCCTTGAGATGCCAGCCTTCAACCTTGGTTTCCCCCGAACGCCAAAACACGGCCGCGGGAAAAATCCGCGCGGCGAGCAAGATCAGGGAGAGCGGAATCCTATCCAAGATGGCGGCGATGGCGAGCATCGCGCCAGGCAGCCCGGAAGGTTTTCTGAATTGGCTTGCTGGAGAGTCGGTCACGGCATGTCTCCGTTCGTCATATGGATTGCAAGGCCAGAAAAAAGCGCCGCGAGATTAACGGCAAGATCGAAATCCACGGACGCGGCGAGCGCAGCGGCGGCCGCTGTGCCCAGCGGCTGCCCGGCGGCGAGGCTTTGCAAAAAAGTCTTGGCGCCGGGCGGCAGACACCGCACCTCGACATTGAACTGAGGGCGCGAGACAAGAGCATCCTCCCCGTGCCAATCTTTGATCGGTGCGAGATCCATTTCGCCTGAGTTCATCGCCCAGATCGTGACGATTGGATACGCCGACGCGACGATTTCACACGCGGGATGCAAAGTGAACTGCAGGTCCGGCAACATCTGCGGAGAGAGCGCATGGAGTGCCTCAGCTTCCAACGGTATTGCGTCCGCAGCATGATAGGCGCGAGTGCGCGCTGCTTCCAGCCGTGCGACATCGGCGAGATAGGGAAGCTCTCGGAGCGGCTCAAAGGCCGCCAAAAATGCGGGAAATTCGTCGCCGTAAAACATCATCAATGGCGAGCGCGGCGGATGGGCGGCGGCGAACAATTTTGCAGCGGCCTTGAAAAAATCCTCGCCGACGATCTTGCGCGCCGCCGGAAACCGCGCTTCGAGCGCCGTTGCGAGACCGACCGCGACATTGTTGCGATAGACTGTGAAACGCTTGTGTGGCGCCGCCGAATTGTACGCGGTCACGCCGCGAGGGACGCCGGCATTAGGGTTGCGCAGCGACTGCGCAAAAACATCCTGATAGCCACCGCTCATAATAGCCTCACGCGGCGGCCGGTGCGGCACGAAGCGGCACGGCCTGGTCAAGACAGCGTTGCGCGGCGAGTGCCTCAGCGAGAAGCACTGGCCAGTCCGGCACATCATTGTCCCATTCGATCAAGGTGGGCAGCGGCGCGGCGCGGGCGATCACCCTCTCGAACAAGGCGAAGACATCCTCGATGACGGGCGATCCGTGCGCGTCGATGCAGAGCGGCGAGCCTTCGTCGTCCGTCGTCGCGAAATGTCCGGCCAAATGGATTTCGCCGGTGTAATCGAGCGGAAAGGCATCGAGATAGGCGCTGGGATCGAAATCGTGATTGCGCGCCGAAACGAACACATTGTTGACGTCGAGCAAAAGGCCGCAGCCTGTAGCCCGGGCGATCTCTCGCAAAAACTCCGTCTCGGGAAGTTCTGATTGCGCGAAACGCACATAGGTGGCCGGATTTTCGAGGAGAAGGCGCCGCCCGAGCGTGGTCTGCGTTTCGTCGATATGGGCAATCACCGAACGCAATGTTGCCTCGGTATAGGGCAGGGGCAGAAGATCGTTGAGAAAGAGGCCGCCATGCGAGGACCACGCCAGATGCTCGGAAAAACTTTCCGGCTGGTAGCGGTCGCAAAGCTGTTTAAGCCTTGCAAGGTGGGCGCGGTCGAGTGGTTCTTCCGCGCCGATGTTCAAACCGACCCCATGCACGGATAGCGCGTAGTTTTTCCGCAGAAATGCCAGTTGCGCGTGAGGGGCTCCTCCCGAACCCATGTAATTTTCGGCGTGAACCTCGAAAAAGCCAAGCGGTTGCGGGCTGGCCGAGATCGCCGCGAAATGTTCCGGTTTGAAGCCAACGCCAGCACTCAAAGGCAGTCGCGAAGCGTGCATGGATGGTCTCCCGAAGCCTTCTGTACAGTTCTTGTTGCGGCGCCGCGATAAGGGGCTCGCGGAGTGTCGCGCGCCCCTGTCGCAAATTAGGATTTGCCGGGTTTCAACATTCCCATACCATTTGGGGTCTTCATCGTTTCGCAGGTGCCCTTGGGGACATATTTCCAGATCGTGGGGTCGTAATCGACCTTCGATGTGCCAGCGCAACTGGTGCCCGCGCCCGCTGCGCAATCATTTTGGCCCTTGAGCGAGACGCCGTAACATTTTTCCTTGCCTGCCTTGGGACCGCCCATTTCTTGGGCGGAAACGGGCACCGCAAGCAGCGCGAGGGCAGCTGCTAGTGTGGCGGCGGTGATCTCGGTTTTGGTGATCATGGTGTTTCCCTTGTATAAATGTGAGCCATTTTCAGAGTGAGAAAAAAATTCTCTTTCTCCCTCCCCTGGTGGAACGGCATGGCGTTTCTACAACGTCTTCTACGCGGGAGCGAGCGCCAGCGTTACGTCTGCCATCGCATATTCCCCGTGACAAAAACGTGATAGCGAGGCCAAAGACGACAGGTAACATATTGGCCGTAGGGCCCGAACTACGAAAATGGAACCCTTGTGGGCAGCGACAAGCAGGAAAAAGAGTGGGCTTTTTTGATGCGTGCGGGGAACGCCGGCGATGCCGATTCGTACCGGCGCCTGCTGGTGCAGCTGACGCCAGTGCTTCGCGCCACCGCGCGCCGCGGTCTTGGCGCAGCGGGGATGGCCGATACGGATGCTGAGGATGTTGTGCAGGAAACGCTGCTTGCCATTCATTTGAAACGGCAGAGCTGGGACTCGGAGGCTCCGTTCGGTCCCTGGCTGCGCGCCATAGCCCGCCATAAGATGATCGACGCGCTGCGCCGCCGGGGGCGCCGCATCAATGTTTCGATCGATGATTTCTCCGAAGTGCTGACGGACGGCGCCGCCGAACCGGACATGGTCGCCGCCGACGTCGGCCGGCATCTTGAAGACCTGCCGCCCGGCCAGCGCAATGTCGTGCGGTCCATTGCGGTCGACGGAGAATCGATTGGCGAAACAGCGGCACGATTAAAGATGACCAGCGGCGCCGTGCGGGTGGCATTGCATCGCGGGCTGGCGGGCCTCGCGCGAAAGTTCAGGACGGAAGAGCCATGAAGACGGACGAACTCATTCGCGCCCTGGCCGCCGACGGCGCGACCCGCCAGATGCCATTGCGGCAGATGTTCGCGGCGGCCATGATTCCCGGTGTCGTCGTCGCGGCTTGTCTTTTTCTGGCGACTCTCGGTCCCAGGCCGCATTTCTTTGAGCTGATTGCGGAACCGAGATTTGCTTTCAAGATCTGCCTTGCTTTGCTGCTCGCCGCGCTTGCCGCGAGCTGGGTCAAGCGACTTGGCCAGCCCGGAGTTGGAACGCATGGCGCTGCCCTCCGGCTTGTGATCGTTCCGGTATTGCTCGCAGCGGCCATCGGTGCCGAATTGCTCTTGGTCCCCTCGGATCTTTGGCGTCAAAGATTGATTGGAACCAATGCGCTGGTCTGCTTGATAAGCATTCCCTTCCTCGGGCTGGCGCCGCTTGCCGCCGCTTTGTTTTGCCTGCGTCATGGGGCGCCGGAGCATCCGGCTTTTGCGGGAGCGGCGGCAGGTCTTCTTGGCGGCGCGATCGGCGCGGCGCTTTACGCCTCGCATTGCTTTGACGATTCGCCGATGTTCGTCGCCGTTTGGTACAGTTTGGCAATGGCCATCATGACCGCGCTTGGCGCGCTCGCGGGCGCGCGGCTATTGCGCTGGTGAGGTGAGAAGCACTTGCTTGCCCGTTGCGGGCTCCATACCCCTTCACAAAACCGTGATTGCTTGACTTCGTCGGGACAGTAACGCTGTTCCCGGCCACTCCGAATGATCTCTTGTGAGCGTCCCGTATGTTCATGACTTGCTTGTCCTACGAACAAATCCATTAGGAGATCAGTATGAAGTCCACTGTTGTGTCCGGTGCTGCCCTCGCCGCTGCTGCGATCGCGCTTGCCATGGGCGGGGTCCCCACCGCTCCGGCTTCCGCGAAAGCGGCGAAAACCGTCGAGTGCCTGGGGATCAACTCATGCAAGGGCACGAGCGCCTGCAAAACCGCCGATAACGCCTGCAAAGGTCAGAACTCCTGCAAGGGTCATGGGTGGCTGCCGGCCAAATCAAAGGCAGCCTGCGAAGCCAAGGGTGGCACCGTCGGCTGATCCAATTCTAGGACAGGCGGATTGCGTCGTCCGCCTGTCCAGTCGCCGGGCTAGGAGTAAGGAGCAACTCATGGAAAAGCCTTTGCCGCTGGGTTTCGGCCTTGGTCTGCGGCCTGTCTACTACAAGGACATCCTTGAGAAAAACCCGAAGGTCGACTGGTTTGAAGTGATTTCAGAGAATTTCATGGTTCCAGGTGGCCGGCCTCTTGCGATGCTCGAGCGGATTCGCGGCACCTACCCAATTGTGATGCATGGCGTCTCGATGTCGATCGCTTCGACCGCGCCCCTTGATTTTGAATATCTCAGGGCGCTCAAGAGTCTTGCCAGCCGTTTTCAGCCAGAATGGATCTCAGATCATTTGTGCTGGACCGGCGTGCACGGGGTGAATCTACACGACCTGCTGCCTATTCCCTACTCGCAAGAGGCGCTGGATCATGTCGTCGACCGCATCATGCGGGTCCAAGATTTCCTCGGGCGCCGCATCGCGATCGAGAACGTGTCCACCTATGTGACTTTCACCGAATCCGAAATGGACGAATGGACGTTCGTCCGTGAGATGGCGGAGCGCGCCGATTGCTGGCTGTTACTCGATATCAACAACGTTTTTGTTTCGAGTTTCAATCATGGCTTTGATCGGCAGCGTTACATCGACACCCTTCCAGCCGATCGAGTGGTTCAATTTCATCTCGCTGGTCATTCAGAGGCTGGGACTCACAAGATCGATACGCACGATCAGGCAGTCTGCGAAGAAGTGTGGGCGCTTTATTATGATGCCTGCCGCCGTTTCGGATCGGTCTCGACGATGATTGAGCGTGACGCCAATTTCCCGCCATTCGACGTCCTCATGGCGGAACTCGATCGTGCGCGAGCCATCGCAGCAGCGACGGAACTTGCGAACCATGAGGCTGCCGCATGAGCCTCGCCGAATTGCAAACGAAGTTCCAGGCGGGAATCATCGAAAACGATCAGACGATCCTCACCTCGATCAAGGATTCATCGAGGACGGATCGAGCGACCCTATTTGCGGTCTATTACGATGCCTATCGATTGCGTCTTGCGGAGTTCCTTTCGAACGACTTTCCAATTCTTCGTCTTCACCTCGGCGAGGACGCTTTCGGCCGTCTCGTCGAAGACTATATCGAGTCCGTGCCGCCGCATCAGCCAAATGCACGTTGGTATGGTACGCGCCTGCCTAAATTCATGTGCGAAGGGCCGCAATGGCGAACGAACCGGAAAGCCATTGATCTGGCGCGGTTCGAGCGCGCTCTCGCCAATGCCTTCGATGCTCCTGATGCGCCTATAAGCACGCTGGATACCCTACGGAACACGTGCGTTGAAGACTGGCCGCGCCTCACCTTCGAATTCCATCCGAGCGTCAATCTTCTCGATCTCGCGGGCGAAACAGCGCGGATCTATGATGCTCTCTCCGGGGAAGAAGAGGAACTGGCTATCCAGCACGGCGAGGAAGCAATTCTCTTCTGGCGTCGCGATGGTCAGTCATTTTATCGCCCTGTCCCGGACGATGAACGCCTTGCACTCATGGAGGCAACGCACGGCAAGAATTTTGGAGATATCTGCGCGCTCCTCGCGTTCCAGAGTGCCGGCGACGTGACACAGCGAGCTGCCGGTTTTATTTCACAATGGTTCTCGGATGGTCTTATTTTGCGATGGTCGGCTGAATCTTAACTGCGTGCCTCCCAGCGCCCGCATTGCTTATTGAGGCCGCTCTCGCAATTCCTTGCGCAAGATTTTGCCGACATTCGACTTTGGCAATTCGTCGCGGAATTCGATAAATTTCGGCACTTTGTAGCCCGCAAGCTCGCTTCTGCAAAACTCGCGCACCGTGCTCGTGTCGAGGCCCGGATCGCCGCGCACGATGAAAGCCTTGACGGCTTCCCCCGTGGCCGCATCCGGAACGCCGATCACGGCGCATTCCTGGACGCCTTTCAGGCCAGAAAGGACTTCTTCGACTTCGTTGGGATAGACATTGAAGCCGGAGACGAGGATCATATCCTTTCGCCGGTCCACGATGGTGAAATAACCCTCGGCATCCATGGTCGCGATGTCGCCGGTCCACAGCCATCCATTGCGCAGGACATTCGCCGTTTCGCCCGGCTGTTTCCAATAGCCCGGCATGACCTGAGGGCCGCGCGCAATAAGCTCTCCAGGCACGCCGGGCGCGACTTCGACGCCTTGATCGTCAACGCATTTCACCTCCGTGGAAGGAAGCGGGACACCAATCGATCCGAGCTTGGTGCGCCCGGTGGGATTGCAAATGACAACCGGGGAGGCTTCGCTCAAGCCGTAGCCCTCGATGATCGGGGTTCCGGTAATTTTCTGCCAGCGCTCGGCCACCGCCGCTTGCAAGGCCATTCCACCGGCAACGGAGATACGTAGGCTGCGCGGCGGGTTCTTCGCGAACCACGGCGAGTTCATGAGACCGTTGAACAAAGTGTTCACCCCGGAGATGAAGGTGATCGGCATTGTTTCGAAAGCCTTGCGGAGATTGGACAGCGGCCTCGGGCTGGGAATCAAAACATTGTGCGCGCCGCGAACATAAAACCCAAGGAAGTTCACGGTGAACGCGAAGATATGGTAGAGCGGCAACACCGTCAGAACAAGGTCGCTTTCGCGCATGTCATCGCCCCTGAAACTGAGGAACTGCGCGACATTCATGATCAAGTTGCGATGCGTTAGCATGGCTCCCTTGCTGACGCCGGTTGTGCCGCCCGTGTATTGCAGGCAAGCGATGTCGGAGGCCTGCACGCCCCTCGTGTAATCCCGGACCTTGGCCCCGGCGCGAATGCTCGCCGCACCCAACGCCAGCGTCTTGGCCAAGGTGGTATGGCTGAAACGGACGGGCGGGACTTGTTTTTTGACATATTTCAAGACAAATCCGATCAGCCGCCGGGACGCCATCGGAAATAGGCTTGCCGCCTCTGTCAATATCACATGCGGTATAGGAGCATGTTGCAAGGCTTCGGCGAGCTTGTCGGCGAACATATCGACCGCGATAATCGCGGCCGGTTCGGCGTCCTGGAAAAGATGCGCCATCTCATGCGCGGTGTAGAGCGGATTGACATTCACCAGCACGCAGCCCGCTTTGAAAATCCCAAAGGCGGCGACCGGATAGGCGAGCCCGTTTGGAATTTGGATCGCGACCCTAGCTCCCATCGGCAGATGCAATCTCTCTCGCAGATAGGCGGCAAAATCGTTCGAATAGCGGTCCACTTCAGCAAAGTTCAAGCTAGCTGCCATGCCGTTGGGCATCAGTGCCGTAAACGCTTTGGCGGCGGGTTTACGCGCCGCCAGATCAGCGGCGATGCTGCTCAGCACTTCATAGGGCGGCGCCTCGATCGTCTCTGGGACGCCGGGCGGATAGGCCGCAAGCCACGGGAAACGCGCCACGGGCGTCTCCCTGCCGTCGGGTAGCTCTTGATCCATTGGCGTTTCCCGTATTTAAGCTGAGGCCCCTTGGGACCGGCAGAGGCGGAGATGCGAGACTTGCCCGGGCCCCGCCGATAGATATAGTAACGGCGTATTCGCGCCGGGAACCCCCGATCGCGGGTAGATTATCTGGGATAAAGAGATCCGATGGTCTCGAATTGGAGCAATTGGTATTTTGGCTAACACAAAAAAAATCAATTGGGTCCATGTCTCGACCCTCGTTGCCGTTGCCATTCTCGTCGGCACCGAAGTCGTTGGCGCGTCCTGGGCCGCCGGCTGGGCTCTGGGCGGCCTCTTGCAACTTGACCCTCTCATCAGCCGCATCATCGAAGTGGCGTTTGCACTCACAGGTTTCGTGCTGCTTTTCTACTTCATGCGCACCGCGATTCGTCACGAATCGATTTATTAGCAGCCCACCCTCCATGGCCGTGCGGCAAGATGTTGGCGGCTTTCGCGCGTCTTCCGCAAAAGCCGGAAAAAAATCCGAAGGATCAAGCCACATGACCAACGCCTTTGACCGGAGAACGGTGCTGAAGGCGGCCGCGGCTTTCGGCGTTTTGGGTGCGAATGCCAGACAGGGTTTTGCCGCTGCGAATGCAATGAAACTTGGTCCGGCGGTGCCCTTTTCCTTCGATGGCCTCAAGGCCGTGGCGCGACGTATGGCAGGCGAGCCATATGCTGGCCCGGCACGGCCATCCCCCGACATCGTCACCAAGATCAACTACGAGGCGTGGGGCAAAATCAAATTCGGCATGGACCATGCTCTGTTCGCCGATGGGCCAGGCCGCTTTCCGGTGAGCTTCTTTCATCTTGGCATGTTCTTCCAAAAAGCCATCGAAATGCATGTCGTGGAGGCCGGAAGCGCCCGGCAAATCGTCTATGATCAGAACTATTTTGAAATGCCCGAGGATTCGATCGCCAAGAAATTGCCGCAGGGCGCCGGCTTCGCTGGCTTGCGGGTACAAGAGGCGCGAGACGGCGCGCTCGACTGGCGCAAAAATGACTGGGTGGCTTTTCTCGGCGCCGATTATTTTCGCTCGATCGGCGAATTGCATCAGTATGGGCTTTCCGCGCGTGCCGTCGCTCTTGATGTGGCTGCAGCGGGCAAGCCGGAAGAATTTCCCGATTTCACGAAATTTTATATTGATCAGGCCGAAACCCGCGATTCCTTGACGATTTATGCGCTTCTTGAAGGTCCTTCGATCGTCGGCGCCTGCCGCTTTGTCCTGACACGCGGCAAGAGCGTCCTCATGGATATCGATCAGACGCTGTTTTTGCGCGCCGACATTTCCCGTTTCGGTCTTGCACCATTGACCTCGATGTACTGGTTTTCCGAGACCAAAAAAGAGACGGGGATCGACTGGCGTCCCGAAGTTCATGATTCAGACGGCCTCGCATTGTGGATGGGAAGCGGGGAGCGCGCCTGGCGGCCGCTCAACAATGCGCCGCGTATCCTGACGTCCTCCTTTGCAGACGAAAATCCGCGCGGTTTTGGGCTTTTGCAGCGTGACCGCGCTTTCGATCATTATCAGGACGGCGTCTATTACGACCGCCGCCCGAGTCTTTGGGTCGAGCCCAAGAATGCTTGGGGCAAGGGCGCAGTGCAGCTTGTGGAAATCCCAACCGACGATGAAATTCACGACAATATCGTTGCGATGTGGGTGCCCGAAAAGCCCGCGGTGGCAGGCTCTTCCTCCGAACTGTCATATCGCCTCACCTGGGCCGCCGATGAGCCTTATCCCACCGATCTTGCGCGCTGCGTCGCGACACGCTTGGGAAATGGCGGCCAGCCCGGCCAGCCACGGCCCAAGGGCGTGCGGAAATTCATGGTCGAATTCAAAGGGCCGCCGCTGGAATCTTTGCCCTTTGGCGTCAAGCCCGAGGCCGTGCTTTGGGCCTCGCGCGGGACTTTCTCCTATATTTACACTGAGGCAGTTCCTAACGATGTGCCCGGCCACTGGCGCGCCCAATTCGACCTGACGGTGGCGGGCGCTGATCCAGTCGAGATGCGGCTTTATCTGCGGGCGGGCGACAAAACGTTGAGTGAGACCTGGCTCTATCAATATCACCCCTTCTGACCGAAGGTTCAGCTCTCCGGCTTTCCCGCAACTTTCTGGGCAACGAAGCCGAGAGCGCGCGAATATTGCGCAGAGGCCCAATCGGCGGCGCGATGGACCACGACGGCCACAACGCCTTCGGGTTCCGCGCCTTCCCCCTTTGCCCTCAACAAAAAAGCAAGGATCGGAAACACGGTGACCGTGACGACGCCCGCGCCGACAAGGGCGTGGGCGTTCTCCGGTGCCATATCGCCGCTTCGCACGCCGAGAAAGGTCACCGCGACAACGAGCGGCAGAGTCGTCGAGGACAACAGTGCCAGGGGAAGCAAATCCTTCTCTGGAAGCACAGCTTTGTACAAGCGGACCGGCACTATCCGGATCAAGAAAAAACCCGCGCAAAAGAGAATGAGGCGGGCCACACTGCCAGCGCTGGTCAGGAGACCGGGCAGGTCGAATTCGACGCCGCTGGTGATGAAAAACAAGGGGACGAAGAATCCCGAGCCGATCGACATCAGACGGTTTTCGAGGACCTCCGCCTGCGTGTCGCGCACCAGCATGGCGATCACCATTCCGGCGGTGTAGGCACCGAGGACAAGCTCCATGCCGAGCTCATTGGCGAGCGAGACGAGGCCGAGCAGGATGAGAAGCGCAATCCGCACCGGCAGAATGGAGCGGTCATGCATCCACCGCGCAATGACTCCGGTTAGCTGACGGGAGCGCAATCGTTTCGCGGCCACAATGACAGCTATCGCGAGCGCGAAAAAAACGACCGTCAAGATCGTCTCGTGCAAATGATGGTGCTGATGCGCAAGAACGATCGAGGCCAGCACCAGCGGGCCCAGCTCACCAGCCACCGCCAATCCGAGGACATGCCGGCCAAAAGGGGTGCCAAGATCGCCGCTCTCGCGCAGAATGGGAAGCAGCATGCCGAAGGCGGTCGTTGGAAGCACGAGGGCGATGAGCAAAGGGGAATGCAACACCCCAATCATGTAAAGCAGGCTGGCGAACAGGGCGCTCAAGCAAAAGGCCGCGAGCCATGCCGCCGCGCCAAGACGCAACGGGCCGGCGCCGATTTCCTCCGGGTTGAACTCGAACCCCGCTTGGAAGAGCAAGAAAATCAGGCCGAATTGCCCAAGAAATCCGATGGCGCCTTGACTCGTCACGAGCCCCAGAATGCTTGGGCCAATCAAGATGCCAAGCAATAGCTCCAACACCACCGCGGGTGTGCGGGCAAACGCCGGCAAGCGCGTGAGCAAGGGCGCAAGGACAGCGATGAAGGCCATGATAAAAAGAGCATGAATTTCGCTCATATTGAAAGTTCCCGAATCGCCGGCTGCGAGGTTTTTTGGTCTAAGCTCAATTTGTAAGGTTTTCAGCAGCGGCCACGGAAAAATGTTTCAGGGGTAACGTTTTTCCGTGGCTGGCGGGTTTTCGAATGCACCGGCGAAAGGCGTGGTTGCCGCGATGTGGAATTTGTTGCAAGCGCGGGAGTGGAATACCATATAACCTTAGTTGTATATTGTGGTCCGGGAAGGCGCCACTGGTTGTTGTCGGCGCCATGTTGCGATGAGCCGCCCATGAGTGCCGTCTTGCCAGCCATACCCCTCATCGATGTTGGCGCCGGCGGGCCTGTCCGCCACGCGGCGCTCAGCGGGCACCGCGCGCGCGCCCTGCGCGACGACTGTCTCACGGTTTTTCCGCGCGCCATGACGCCATTCCTGCCCGCCTTGGATGGCGCCGCGCGGCACTGGCTTAGCCGGTCTTGCTCGCCCTATGTGCCGGACATCGCACAAATCGCAGCAACGCTCGGCTTTCCAGGTGTCTGGCTTCTTAACAATTCGTATCAATGGGGCTGCACCGCCCTCGCGCGCGACGAAGATAGCGTGCCCTGGCTCGCGCGCACGCTTGATTGGCCATTTCCCGGGCTCGGCCGCCATACGGATGTGGTCCGCGCCATAGCGCCTGCGGGCGAGTATTTTAGCGTCACCTGGCCCGGCTACGCGGGCACACTGACGGCAATGGCGCCGGGCCGGTTTGCCGCCTGCATCAATCAGGCGCCGATGTGGCGCCGCACCCGCCACCCTTGGCTGCGCCTTTACGATATTGCGGCCAACGCACTTCATACATGGACGAATATCCGGCACATGCCGCCTGACCAATTGCTGCGCCAGGTTTTTGAGACCTGTGAAACCTATGCCGCCGCGAAGCGCGTGCTGGAACAAACGCCGGTGGCGCGGCCGGTGATCTATACGCTCATTGGCTGCGGGCAAGGAGAACGCTGCGTGATCGAGCGGACCGAGACCGGTTTTGTAACACGCGAGGACGAAACGAGTGCCGCCAATGATTGGATACCCGAGCGTCCGCGTTGGGAGGCGCGTGTTTCGGCTACCCGTATTTTGAGTTGCTCGGCGCAAGAGGCGGCGTCCCGATGCCGCGAGCGGCATGACGCGCTGGCAAACTGGGGCGGGATCATATCGCAAGGCAGCTTTGATTGGGTGAAACCGCCGGTCCTCAACCCCTATACGAGGCTCGCGGTGACAATGAATCCCGCGCGTGCGATCTTGCGCGTCGCGGGTTATGAGATCATAGCAGGCGACTTGCCGGAACAAGTGACGCAAGTCTTCGCGGTTTAGGGTCTGCACCCAGAATCATAACCAGCTTCAAAGGGAAGAGCGCCATGGGACCATCAACAAAGGGGTTTTTGTCCTTACTAATGCTTGCCGCTGGGTTGCTCGCGCTCTCTGGATGCGGCAACCAGAGTTCTCACAATCCGACCCTCATATCCTATCGGCCGCTCGGCCTCTGCAAAGGCTATGAAACGCCAGACGGCCCCGTGGCCGCGGGAGCAAACAAGGGTTTTGCTGTCTTCAAAATCGAATCCTTGAGCAATACAAGAGCCGACAGCAGCTTCACTTTTGCGCCAGAGCGGCTTTTTGTGAATCAATCCCCGCCTGTCCTCGCGTTGGGAACAGCGAATCGCCGCTTTGTTTATCCAGATCCCAGATTTGCGAAGATTATGGGATTGACGAACATTCCGGAAATCACACTCGCGGCGGGTGAAAAGCGCGACATCAACAGCGTTGTTCTCATTCCCCTCGCCATAAATAATCCGGGCGGCGGGGCCGAAGCCAATCAGTTCAGTTACGAGCTTGCCTACGATACCGGAACTGGAGACAAAGGCGATCAGCAAAACGTCAATGAAGACATCGTCTTCACCATGACAAATCCGCCAGATGCGAAATGGCTGCTCATCAAGAACTGCAAAGAGCTGTTCAAATAGCGAGGTCTGAAGAGGCGCGGAACATTGTTGGTGACGGGTTCGCGCCCTAAATGAGCGCGATTTTTTCCGGATAAAAAACTTCCGCGGGCTTTCGTGCATCCCTCACCAATCCCTTACCAAAACTTTTTTTTGTAAAAAATTTTGGTAAGGTTTGATGCCACGCGGGACGTGCAACCATGTCAGAATTGCGGCACATCCGCAGGCTCAAAGTGCCACGCGTTAAAGCGGTATGCGAGTGCTTTTGCCTGTCGCTTTGATCGTTGGAAAAACGGTTTCTTAAGGATATTTTTTGGACAAAATTCGAACCCTGCGGTTCGCCGCATGATCCTGCCAATATCGAAAAATTTACCTTGATTCACGCTTTGCTAAAAATCGCCGCAATGCTGCTTCAGCAAAGTTGCGAAGCTCATCGCGCCGACCATCAGCAAGGCTGAGACGCTTCCAATGAATTGCCGTGGTTAATCGCGCCTTTTTCGCGCCACGGACAACCTTGGCCAAATAGCGCCATGAATTGAAATGATTTCGAGAGCCTACGAATGACACAACTCGTCGAAAGTGATTTTGGTTCCATTCCAAGCAGGCGCGCGCATGTTTTTTCAAAATTTTGTGCGCGGACCATTCCAGGAGTTGCTGCCCTCACTGTAAGTGCGTTCTTCGGCGTCTGGACTCTGTATCTTACTCCGGTAAACAATCGCCGCTTTTTTGAGTCGTCGGCGCCCACTGCGGCACCAGCACCAGCAATTGCTGCGGCGCCAGCCGCCGCGCCCGCTATAACCGTTGCCTCAAATCCCTATGGCGGTCTGTTTGACCCGCGAACCATATCGGGGTCCGCGCCGGTCTCGCTCGCGAAAAACTTTCCGCTTGATCTGGCTTTCCACCCCGATGCTCAGGCGCCCTCCACCACAATCGCGGACCAGGAAGACGTCTCGCCTGCGCCGGCCGGGATCCAACTCAGCGCGAACGTGCCTCTGCCCGTTCCGCGTCCCGCCGAACTCGCATCGCTCGAAAGCCGGAGCCCATTGCCCTCCAGCGGCCGCCGGACTGCGCCGCAAAACACGAGGGCCGTTACCCCAGCCGCGGTCGCCGACAACCGTTCTTTTTTCGAGAAGTTTTTTGGCGCGTCTAACACCCCCAAAATTTCGGGGCCAGTGCTTGCCTATGCGGCTCCGGAAGATGGAGTTGTTAGCACTCCGCGAGCTCTGACATCCAGCCCGGCGTCCCGCTACGATCGCTGGACCGCCATTTACGATATTGCAGCGCACACAGTTTATTTACCGAACGGAACGAGATTGGAAGCGCATTCGGGTCTTCGCGACAGGCTGGACAATCCCCGTTACGTCAACGAACGCATGCGCGGGGCGACGCCGCCGAATGTTTATGACCTTCGCCCCCGCGAGGCGCTTTTCCATGGCGTTCAAGCCTTGCGCCTCATCCCTGTTGGCGATGGGGAACTTTATGGACGGACAGGCCTTCTTGCCCACACTTACATGCTTGGCCCGAACGGTGATTCGAACGGCTGCGTATCGTTCAGAAACTACAACGCCTTTTTGCAAGCCTATCAAAGCGGCGAGATCAGACGTCTGGCCGTCGTCACACATATGAACTAAGTGGAAGGACGGCCTCGCAACTGATCAAACGGTATTCAAACGTTATATTGTGAGTTTCTGGCCCCAATCTTACAAAAAAGATTTACGCGAACCATTTTCGTACGATAACGCTCTAGGCAAGTGCATTTTTGCAAGAACTGGCTCGGGACGAAGCCAGGATTTTGCGCAAGCGGTTTGAAGGGAGTTCTGCATGACCAAGGGCGGGCAGTTCAAGACGATCATCTTTGCGGCCTTTGCGGCTTTCGCGTCAATGGCCAGTCAAGCGGACGCCGCGCAGTGCGGCAACGGACCGGGGGGCTTCGAGGCGTGGAAGACGCAGTTCGCCGAGGAAGCACGCGGAAGAGGTGTCAGCGCCAATGGCATCTCAGCCCTCATGGGGACAAGGTATAACTCCGCGACCATCGGGGCCGACCGTGGCCAAAAAAGCTTCCATTTGTCGCTCGAAGGGTTTCTTGCCAAGCGTGGCGGTTCGGCGATTGTCTCGCGTGGGCGGGCGCTCAAGCAATCCAATGCGGCGCTCTTCGCGTCCATCGAGCAACGCTACGGTGTTCCGCCGGGGCCGCTTCTGGCCATTTGGGGCATGGAGACAGGCTTCGGGGCCGTCCATGGGAATCAGAACGCGCTGTCGGCTGTGGCGACCCTCGCCTATGATTGCCGCCGGTCGGCCTTTTTCACCGACCAGCTCTACGCGGCTTTGACACTGATCGATCGCGGGGTTATCTCGGCAAATTCGCGCGGCTCCATGCATGGTGAGATCGGCCAGACCCAGTTCCTGCCCAAAACCATCCTCGAGTATGGCACCGGCGGAAGTCTCGAGACGGCGGCCGGCGCACTATCCTCGACGGCAAATTTCCTCAGAGCCCACGGCTGGAGCCCGGGCGCTGGATACCAGCCTGGCGAAGCCAATTTTGCAGCGATCCAGGCCTGGAATGCCGCTCCGGTCTATGAGCGCGCCATCGCGGTTGTCGGCCAGCAGATCGACGGGCACTGAGCAAAATCTGCCCGCTTTGTCCGGTTTCCCCGGCAAATCGTACCAAAACTGATCCGCCCCCTCTGAACTGGTCCACCGTGAGGTATGTCTTTGGACATGAAAAGGAGGACCGCAAATGCCGATAAAGCGCCACAAGCCTGAGGAGATCATCGCCAAACTGCGCCGGGTAGATGTTTTGGTTTCACA
>DATBPZ010000162.1:0-17463 GCA_036561105.1 Methylocella sp.
GCGATGTTACCCGTCTGCTCGGCATGTCGCAACACCTTGAGCTTGCGCTGTACGTCTCGTTCTTGATCGGTCATTTGAAACATCCTCATCGCCAACAATGGGCACTATGAAAGATGTCCCGCCAGTCCGTACAGTCCTACACCTTGCGCTGATGTGCGAGAAGCCGAGCTTCTTCAAAAGTTTTCCAACGTAGCGCTCGTGGAAGCCCACGCCGCACCTCTGGGCGATGATGCGCCTGAGGTCCATCCGGCGCCAACGCACGACGCCATCTTACTCACGATCCGGCCCGGCCTCGCCGATTGTCGCGAACTCGGCCAACTGCGCGGCTGACAGGCGCGGCTTGGGACCCACTGTCCAGTTGTCGATGAGGCCCTCTGGCCCGGTGGCGTTGAAGTGATGGACCCAATCGCGCAGCGTCTGCCGATCCATCCCGCCGATCTTGGCCGCCTCCCTCCGATCCATCCCGTCCCGCACCGCCGCCAGCGACAACAGCCAGCGGCTCTGGTTGACATTCTTTGAGCGCCGGGCCAACACCCGAAGCTCCCTAACCGAATAGTCCTCTCGCAATTTCACCGCCGATGACATGGCGCGAATCCTCAGCGCCAAGGGAGTCAGAAAACCGCCGCCAAGGGAATCCCCTCAATGACTCATCCAGCGGGGCCATTGGTATTAAAAGTCTGCGTATACTTGCGGCGTCAAGAGATCGATGAGGCGGCCAAGCACGTCCCAGAGGCCCGTAATGGAGCGCTCGTCGGCTTTTCGCAGATGCGCTTTGAGTTTTGAGAAGGCTTTTTCAATCGGTTGAAGTCCGGGCTGTAAGGCAGCAGATAAACCAGGCTTGCGCCGGGCACCTTTGTGGCTCGACAAATTGTCCATCACGACGATGTTGCCTGGCTTGAGTTTCGGAACCAGGACTTTTGCGACATAGATATCGAAAGCATTCCGATTGATCGGACCATCGAGGACGGCGGGCGTCGCGATCTCGTAGATCCTAAATCTGGCGACGATTGTCGCGTCTTCCAGAGTCCGTGCGGGACGACAACGCGCAGCGGCTGCCATCGGATCGCGCCCGATACGCTGCCGCCAAACCGCACCGCAGCCTGAGGGCGAAAACCCTTCACCAATAGCGGCCATGACACGGGAGCGAAGCTCAAAAGAAAGAGACTTGGGCATGAGGGCCGGCCCGCTTCGCCATCCCTCATTCTAAATCAGCTCAAAGCCGATTCTGGAATCCCAAAAAAACTGATTCAATGAGGCAGAGTTCCGCTCTAGTATTCATCTTGAATCAGTACCCCGCTCAAGAATCCCTATCATTCGCTCGGATAGGAAAACCTCAAGCTAAGCCTGTTCTGCCATCCAACTTATCCCAAACGTATCTATAGCAGATTTAAATCCGCCCTACGCGCGCGACACCATCTTTGGCGAGTTGGCTACTGGGATCAAAGACCAGCGCGCGCTGATAGGATTCAATTGCTTTGATTCGATTACCGGATTTTTCGTAGGCCAATCCAAGTCCCGCCCATGCATCAGCGTTCTTATTGTCAACGTTAAGTGCGGCATTGAAGTCTTCGATCGCCTTGTCGTTCTTACCAATTGCTAGTAAACTTTGTCCGCGAGCCTGATATGGCGCACCAGCGAAGGGATCACGATCAATTGCGTTATCGAAATCGGTAATCGCTTGCTCATGTAATCCTTCGCGCTGATAGATCAATCCCCGTGCGTGGAATGCTTGGGCATTTTCTGGATTGAGTTTGATTGCCCGGTCAAGGTCGGAGCGAGCGTCATTAAGCTTGCCTTGCATACGCAAGAGGTTGGCACGGCCGAGAAAAGCCTGGGCATGATTCGGATCGGTCTCGACCGCGCGGTTAAAGTCAGACAGAGCGGCTTCGTCGTGGTTGACCTGGCGATAAGCCAGCGCACGGTTGGTTAGTGATGCCGCATTATTTGGATTGAGCTTGATCGACAGGCTGAAATCATTGATTGCATCTTGAAACTTACCAATTTTTGCATAGGCGACGCCACGGGTGTTGTAGGCCTCTGCACTTGTTGGGTTACGCTGAATCACGTCGCTTAGGGACGCCAGATTGGCGGACGCTTCCTGAGGCGACTGATCGGCTACTTCGGCGACTCCGGTGCCCTGCTTGCCCATGATGCTGGTCGCCGTTTCGCATCCAGCGAGGAGCAGGGAGCAAGTGAGAAAAAAAAGGCCAACTACAGCTCGCCATTGCGCCCGCGTTGCAATATCAAAAAACGCCGGGAAAACCATCATGGGTAACCCTTGTCCCATTCGCCGGTTAGCTGAATGGTGGAGCATGATCCCGAACCGGTCTTGTCTATTTGTCCATGCTCGAATGGTGCCCATTCAGGCGCTTAGCGAACCCCCACTACGGGCTTGGGCCGCATTGGCAGAATTCCTTCACGCTGCAGCTTCTTGCGGGCCAGCTTGCGGGCGCGGCGAACGGCCTCTGCTTTTTCGCGAGCCCGCTTTTCCGAGGGCTTTTCATAGTGGCCGCGGAGCTTCATCTCGCGGAAAATACCCTCCCGCTGCATCTTTTTCTTGAGCGCTTTGAGCGCCTGGTCGACATTGTTGTCACGAACGAGAACTTGCACGCGGGAGTCCTTGAATTTGGCCTCAGCCAATGCATGATGGGATGAACGATCTGAACAAAAGCACAGATGGCCGGGCGCTGAAAAGCACCTGACAGGCGAAGCAGTGCCGATACCAGAACTGGCGCTATCTGTAAAGCCAAATGGCGCTCTATTGGCCCGGTCCAGGTACTATACGCGTTACGTGGCCCATCTTGCGGCCCGGCCGCGCCTCCGCCTTGCCATAAAGATGCAGACTAGCTCCGGGCTCGCTAAGGATTTTTGCCCAGGCAAGCACATCTTCGCCGATCAAATTTTCCATCTCTACATGCCCGCCCGATTGCGCATCGAGGCGGCTGGCGGCTGCCAGCGGCCAGCCCGCTATAGCCCGGATGTGCTGTTCGAACTGGGAAGTGACAGCGCCATCGAGGGTCCAATGGCCGGAATTATGGACACGCGGCGCGATTTCGTTGACACAAAGTTCGATCTTGGAAGAGTTGCCGCCGTCGATTTCGCCGAGAACGAACATTTCGACCGCGATGACCCCGCAATAGTCTAGCGCGTTCGCTATCACCCGGGTAAGGCGAACAGCCTCGGCCGCGACTTCAAATGGTAGGCGCGCGGGTGCACGGGTTGACTTAAGGATATGATTTTCATGGATATTCTCGCAGACATCGTAAGCCACGAAAGTACCCCCTGGTCCGCGTGCGGCGATAACAGAGATTTCCATACTGAAAGGCACGATGGCTTCAAGAATCGCGGGTGTCCCGCCCAGCGTACGAAACGTCACCGCCAAATCGGCGCCTTCGCGCAGCAATAATTGACCCTTGCCATCGTAACCAAAACGGCGCGTCTTTAAGATTGATGGGCGCCCTATCTGAGCAACAGCGCGGGCAAGCGCTCCAGCGTCATCCACCCGCGCGTAGGGCGTCGTTTTAATACCCGCTGACGTCAAAAACTCTTTTTCGACGAGACGATCTTGGCAGATAGCCAATGCCTTGGGGCCAGGCCGCACGAGACATACGTCCGAAAGTATGGAAGCGGCGCGAGACGGTACGTTCTCGAATTCATATGTGATAAGTTCGACGGCGCGCGCGAACTCCGCTAAAGTCACTTCGTCCTCATAAGATGCGATCGTTCGCACGCTTGCCACGTCGAACGCCGGGCTATCGAGATCTTCCGCGTAAACATGGGTCTTGAGCCCAAGTTTAGCCGCCGCCAATGTGAGCATCCGCCCTAACTGGCCGCCTCCGAGAATCCCAATCGTCGCACCTGGAACAAGGTCGAATGGCACCCGTCAGCCCTCCTGCGACGGCCCTTCGGCCACCGCCTTGGTTTGTACCGTCCGCCAAGCCGAAAGCCTGGCTTCTATCGCTGGATTCGCTAAGGAGAGGATGGCGGCGGCGAGCAGCGCCGCATTGATCGCGCCAGGCTTGCCAATTGCCAAAGTGCCGACTGGTACACCCGCAGGCATTTGTACGATCGAAAACAAGGAATCCTGCCCACCAAGTGCCGTTGTTTCGATGGGAACCCCGAGCACCGGAAGCGCGGTCATTGCGGCGGTCATGCCCGGAAGATGGGCGGCGCCGCCAGCGCCGGCGATGACGACTTTAAAGCCTGCTCCCTTGGCGCCCTTAGCGAAAGAGACAAGTCGGTCTGGCGTCCGGTGCGCAGAGACGATCAGGGCCGTAAAGCCGATCTTGAGCTCGTCGAGAAGGGCGGCGGCGTGCCGCATCGTCTCCCAATCAGATTCGCTGCCCATGATAATGGCAACGGGCTTTTCTAAAAGAGACAAAGGGCGGCCCAAATCTTAGATGCGGCGAAGGCAGCGGCATAAACGAAGGACGCGCGCGGCGCAAGCCGGGAACGGCGTGATGTGGAGCTCTCCCATCCCATCTATTGTTGGCCTCAGTCCTGAGGACGAGTGCTCCAGGATTGGACTATATTGTCCCAAGCGTAGAATATTGGTATGACTGATAACCGCGGGATCGCACTTTTGCACGCGGGGGTTAAGCTATTGGGCCGGCCGCATACATCTTCGTCAACGCTTGATCGCTATTACCTCCATGCACACGCGGTAGCGTTCGCCGACGTGATATTCGACTGGGGCGAATCCATGGTCGTGCAGAAGCGCGTAAAGGCGCTTGCGCGAAAAATTGTGATAATGCTCGATCTCGCCCCAATAGGGATTGACCTTGTTGGCGTGGAGCAGCCGCCAGACCATATTCTCCGTATTCGGCATCGACAGGAATAGAACTCCGTCCTGGCGCATGAGCCGGTGCGCGGCGGCTAGCCCGGCCTTTGGAAACGGCATATGTTCGAGTACATCGGCCATGCTGACAACATTGAAGCGATCGGGGTAATCGAGTTCCTCGATTGGCATGCAATATGCTTCATAGCCAAGTTGCGTAAGTGAGGTAACATTCTCCTTACGGAGATCAAGTCCGGCCGGGGTATACCCCCATTCTTCCGCCGTAAAGAGAAGGGAGCCATTGCCGAAGCCAACATCCAGCCAGCTTCCTGCCTTTGCATAGCGTGCGACACGTGCGACTATGCGCGCGGAGACCGGGCGTTGGCGTTCCATGTCGTAACCGACGGTCTGATTGGGCTGCGTTTTTGAGAATATCCGCACGGCGGCGCTTGCATCGAAATAGCCTTCGGTAAAGTTATGTCCGCAGGCGCAGCATTCGTGCCAGGTCATGACTGGCGGAAGGTCTGGGTGGTAGATTGGGTGTTTCGAGCAATCGGCGCCAAGGACCGCTGGAATATCGGCGCTTTCGCAGAGCGGACACGTAAGGTAGGCGATTCGTTCTATAGGTTGGGCGGGGCTCGCGGCGACATCGTCGGGTAGAGAGGCGGCAATTGCGAAGGCTACCGGTTCATGGCCATTTGCCCAAGTCTCCCACATCTGAGTGAGCGTGGCCTCAAAGTCCCGCGTGTAACGCGCGCTATCGAAGAGCGGCGCCGTCAACCGGTTGCCGAGAAGCCTGTGCCGCAGGGTTTCCAAGAGTGCAGGATCCCGCGCTAAGCGCAGGCCCATGGCTTCGTAAGCGTCGAGCGAAAAGGTAATAAGCTCGGGCAAGCCAACCGCGTGCAGCAAGCTGCCAGCGACGCGTCCCGCGAAGGTGTCCCCGGAGCATGTCAATACCGGAAGGCCTGCCCATAAGGCATCACTTGCCGTTGTGTGCGCATTATAGGGCAAGGTATCGAGGAAGAGATCCGCTAGCCTGTGACGGGCGAGATGCTCCGGAGATGGCTGTCTTGGCGCGAAAATGAGACGATTTGGGTCAACCCCCCGTTTTACTGCTTCGGCGCGAAGGTTGTCCTTGACGAGAACATTCGTCTCCAAGAGCCACAGCACGCTTCCCTGGATAGCGGTCAAGAGGCGCATCCAGATACCAAAAAACTCCGGCGTGATCTTGTAGGTATTGTTGAATGAACAAAATACGAATCCCTGATCTGGAAGACCACATCCGGCGCGCGTCGGCGCGATGTTGGAAATCAGCCTCTTGCTGTCGTTTGGCTGGTAGCAGTGCGGTAGATGGACGATATTTTCGGTGTAAAAAGGCTGCTGACTCATCGGTAACACAAAGGGATCAGCAATCACATAGTCGATAAAACTGGCACCCATAGTTCCTGGAAAGCCAACGAAGCTCACCTGTAAGGGAGCTGGCCTCTGAGCGGCAATCCCAGTACGCGCTCCTTTTGTGTATCCCTTCAATTCAACGAGAATATCAATTCGATCAGATTTTATACGTTTTGCCGCTTCAGTGTCCGTCATCTCCCGAAGATCAACGAATTCATGGAACGCGCGCCGCAGCCGCACGCTGAGTTCACTGCGGTCCTCAGGTCCGTGAGAATAAGCAAAAATCTCGAAACTAGACTTGTCGTGGCACTCAAAGACCTCGGCCATGAGAAGCGCGGTCGCGTGGCGACAGAAATCGGCCGATAAATATCCTATTCGCAGCTTCCTGGATCCTGCATATTCTTCCCGCCTGTGCTCGATGGGTATTGCTACAAAACTTGCCGCGTAGGACCGCCCGACGCGAAGTTGTTCTTCCGCGCTCAGTTCCATGCTAAGGAGCGGGAAGGGATGAATGAGTTCGTCTGTCGAGGCAATCAGAGTACGAAGTTCTCGTTCATCGGCCTCAATCCGCTCCCAATCGCATGCTAGCCGCCGTTTGTGACAAAGCCAAACGCGAATGGCGAGTAGTTTCGGGTTGATCTCGACGGCGGTACGGTAGGCCTCTATCGCCTCCTTAAGCCTACCCATACTTTCGAGTGCTGCGCCCATATTGGCGTGTGCTTCGGCAAGATCCGGACGTAAAATAAGGGCCTGGTGGTAAGCCTCGACCGCATCTTCAAAGGCTTCCTGGCCATGCAAGACATTCCCTAGATTGGTGTAAGCTTCGGCGAAATCCGGACGCAGTGCCAGCGCTCTCCGGTATGCGTTAGCGGAGTCGTCCGACTTGCCTAACTCTTTCAAAATGTTGCCGAGACAGAAATAGGATTCGGCTGAATCTGGACGCTGTTTGGTGATGTGCTCGCACACCACTATCGCCTCCCCACACCGGCTAAGCTTGCGTAGCACATTAGCGCAATTCGTATGTGCTTCGACAAAACCGGGATTGAGCGACGCAGCCTGCCGATAGGCGGCGAGCGCGTCGTCGAGACGGCCCTGGTCCTCTAACGCATTGCCCAAATTGGAATAGGCTTGTGCAAATTCCGGGGCGATGGCGATAGCTTTCCGGGTTGCGGAAAGCGCAGCTTCAGTATTGCCGAGCGCGCGATGAACCGCACCGAGATTGGAGAGGGCTTCAACATAATCTGGTTTGGCGGCAAGTGCCTGCTCGATCCACCTCGCGGCGGCTATATGCTCTCCTCGGTGGTGAGCGATCAAACCCAGATGATGAAGGCCAACAAAGTGTCTGGGTAGGCGGGCTAAGATCTCGGCATAGGCCGCTTCCGCCTCTGCGTAGCGGCCGGCGCGAAAATATTCGAGGGCGTTCGCGAGGAGCTCCCCCTCTGCAAATGACTGCGCCAGATGTCCGGGCGCGATTTCTCCCTCTTCCCGCCTGTGCTCGCTCATCCCTACTGTCATCGCCGTCCTTGCTTACCTTTAGTTTGAATGCGCAAGGAATAGGCTCGCGGGCTTGCGTCAAGCGTGCGTAGACGTGCGTCCAGTTTCACCCAGTCCAGATGCAAGCTCGACGTTTGACTGCAAAACTAGGCTCAGGACTCGTGATTGGACCAGTAATGAAAATACGGCCGAGATACAGATGCTCGCGCGCTCGCATCATCCCAAGCGCTATGTACGCAATTTGCTGGACGCTTATGCTGGTATGCTGGTGACGTCGCCTTGAGGCACTACAAAGGTTAAGCTTTCTTGACTTTCTTGCCGGGAAACGCCTAAAAGACCAATTCCTTCTTTTGAGGGTGGTTACGAATGAGCCGCTTTGTCCTTTGAGGCAGGCGGTGAACGTCCAGTGGTGCGTTGCGCTCCTGGACGCTTTAGCTATTGCAGAGCGCGCTAAAGTTAGAAAAATTACTGCCACTGTCGTGGTGAGGCTTAAAGGTCAAGCGCATGTTCGAAGGGCTTTCGGAAAAGCTCTCTGGAATTCTGGATAAACTGACGCGGCGTGGCGCGCTCTCGGAAGAAGACGTGAGTCTAGCACTGCGCGAGGTTCGCCGCGCCCTTCTTGAAGCTGACGTTGCGCTCGACGTTGTTCGCTCCTTCGTGGACAAGGTGCGTGCACGCGCTGTCGGCGCGAACGTAGTCAAATCGGTGACGCCCGGCCATATGGTCGTGAAAATCGTCAACGACGTCTTGATCGAAACGCTCGGCGCCGATGCCGACCCTATCAATCTCGATGCAGCTCCACCTGTCGCTATCATGATGGTGGGCCTACAGGGCGCGGGCAAAACGACCACTGCTGCCAAAATAGCCAAGCGGCTTTCCGAAAGAATGAAGCGCAAGGTCTTGATGGCCTCGCTCGATGTGAAACGGCCGGCCGCGCAAGAACAGCTCGCCGTGCTTGGCCGCCAGGTCGACATCGACACTTTGCCGATTATCGCCGGCCAGACCCCTGTGCAGATTGCCAAACGCGCGGAACAGGCGGCGCGTTTGCAAGGCTATGATGTCGTTATCCTCGACACGGCCGGGCGAACCCATATCGACGAAGCGCTGATGGCCGAGATGGCCGAGATCAAGGCGGCGTCGCACCCGCATGAGATCTTGCTCGTCGCCGACAGCCTCACCGGACAGGACGCGGTTCATCTCGCGAAAAGCTTCGATGATCGTGTCGGCATCACCGGAATCGTCCTGACGCGGATAGATGGCGACGGGCGCGGCGGCGCTGCGCTGTCCATGCGTGCTGTCACCGGTAAACCGATCAAGCTGCTCGGGACCGGCGAGAAGATGGACGCGCTGGAGGATTTTCATCCATCACGGATCGCCAATCGCATTCTCGGGATGGGCGATATCGTTTCGCTCGTCGAGAAAGCTGCCGAGTCGATTGATGCTGAGCAGGCTCGCCGTGCCACCGAGCGAATGCGAAAGGGCAAGTTCGATCTTGAGGACCTCTTGGATCAGCTTGCTCAAGTCGAGAAGATTGGCGGCCTCGGAGGTATCATGGGGATGCTACCGGGCGTCGCCAAGATGAAAAGTCAGCTTGCTTCCGCCAATCTCGACGATCGCATCATCAAACGCCAGCGCGCGATAATTTACTCGATGACGCGCGAGGAGCGCCGCAATCCGGATTTGCTCAAGGCGTCGCGCAAAAGGCGCATCGCGGCGGGGTCCGGAGTCAAGGTCGAGGAAATTAACAAGCTCTTGA
The DNA here is from genome assembly GCA_036561105.1 of Methylocella sp. Taxonomy (GTDB): domain Bacteria; phylum Pseudomonadota; class Alphaproteobacteria; order Rhizobiales; family Beijerinckiaceae; genus Methylocapsa. Next base: position 9,423 of record DATBPZ010000162.1, read on the forward strand.
AACAGCACCGTCAAATGGCCGATATGATGAAGGCGATGGGCGGCGCCAAGCGTGGCGGCGCGATGGGGAAAATGGCCTCGATGCTCGGACTTCCGGCGGGTATGCCGCAACCGACGCCGGAGCAGATAGCCGCCATGCAAAAACAAATGGGGCAAAAGCACGTTGCCTCGGCGCCCCAATCCGGAGCCCATGGGCATGCTCCGAAAAATCTGGCGATCCGAACCGGGGAAGCACCAAAATTGCCTGGTCTCGGCGGCAGTAGATTGCCGGGTCTTGGCGGCGGCCTTTTGAGCGGGTTCAATCCCTTCGGAAAGAAGAAGTGATGGACGGGGCCGACAATCTCTTCATGGCGAATCTACCAACTACGCGCACAGAGCTCGATCGCATCGGGAAGAGGATTGATGACGTCATCATGCGGCTAGACCATGTCGAGCGAACCGTCGCCAACCATTCCGCGGAACTTGCCGGGATCAATAGCAAGCTCGATTGCCTTGACGCGCAAACCACTCGGATCGAAAAACCGCTCGACATTGTCGAGGGTTAATCGTCAATCATCGTTGAAAGGAAAACACAATGCCATTGAAAATTCGTCTGTCGCGCGGCGGCGCTAAGAAGCGGCCGTTTTACCGGGTCGTCGTGGCCGATTCCCGGATGCCACGCGATGGGAGATTCATCGAGCGGCTCGGCACTTTCGATCCCTTGAAGGCGAAGGACGCAGAGGGGCGCGTCGTACTCGACCAGGAGAAGGCGAAAGCTTGGATCGCCAAGGGCGCACAGCCTACCGATCGCGTCGCTCGCCTCCTCGACGGTCTCGGCGTTTTGACGCGCGTACAGCACAGCAATCCCAAAAAGGCATTGCCTAAGAAAAAGGCGCAGGAACGCGCCGCCGCCGCGGACAAGGCTGCCGCGCCCCCGGCCTGATCGAAGGCTTGGAGCGCGATGGTCAAGGATCTTATCCTCGTCGGCAGGTTTGGTGCCCCGCATGGCGTGGGCGGCGACTTGCGGCTCCAATCTTTCACCGGCATTCCAAGTGCGATCGCCGCTTACGAGCCTCTACTGGACGAAAGCGGCACCCGGCAATTCTCGATTGTCAGCCTGCGTCCGGTGAAGGACGCGGTGTTCGTTGCCAAGATCGCGGGAGTAGTCAACCGCGAGAGTGCCGCCGTCTTGACCAACGCCGCGCTTTATGTGCCGCGCGAGGTGTTGCCGGACGCTGGGGAGGAGGAGTTTTATCTCACCGATCTGATCGGTATGGCGGCATTCACTCAAGCGGGCGAGGCATTTGGCCGTGTCGTCAATGTCCTGAATTTCGGGGGCGGGGATATTTTGGAACTTGCCCGCACCAGCAGCGGCGAGACTTTTTTTTTGCCGTTCAAAAAGAAAATTTTCCCGCATGTTGATCTTAAAGTGGGCCGTTTGACTCTCGTTCCACCCGTCGAGATCGAGGCCAAACCGCAGGAGGGTTAAACCGGAATGTGGACCGCAACGGTCTTCACCCTATTTCCGGAGATGTTTCCGGGGCCGCTCGGCGTTTCGCTCGCGGGAGAGGGATTGTCGCGCGGTATTTGGGCGATGCGCGCGCGCGATATCCGGGCACATGGAATTGGACGGCATCGCGCCGTCGATGATACCCCAGCCGGTGGCGGCCCCGGCATGGTAATCCGCGCCGATGTGCTGAGCGCAAGCCTCGATGCCGGGCTTGATCAATCCGATTCTAGACCCCGTCTGCTTCTGAGCGCACGCGGCATTCCTTTCACCCAGGCACGTGCTCGGGCGCTCGCTTCGGGCCGGGGAGTGGTGCTGATCTGCGGGCGGTTCGAGGGTGTCGATGAGCGCATCATTGCCGCGCGGGGACTCGAGGAGATCTCAATCGGCGATTATGTCCTTTCTGGCGGCGAGATAGCAGCGATGGCGATATGCGATGCGTGTATTCGGCTGTTGCCTGGTGTGATGGGTGCGGAAGCATCCGGCGTCGAGGAAAGTTTCGAAGCGGGACTGCTTGAATATCCACATTTTACCCGGCCGCGCGCTTGGGAGGGCCGCGAAATTCCAAAAGTTTTGCTCTCTGGCGACCACGCGAAAATCAAGGCCTGGCGTGAGGCGGAAGCGCTCAAGGTCACTCGCGAGCGGCGCTCGGATCTGCTCAAACAGCCATAACTCACCATCGCTTCTTTTTGAGCGGACGCGAGTTTACGTCCGCTTGCCCGAACACTCGGGAAAAGCCTTGGCAAGCGCGTCGCGAGTGGCCGAGATCACGCCGCGCTCAGTGATGAGACCTGTCACCAGCCGGGCGGGCGTCACGTCGAATGCGTAATTGAGGGCGCTGCTCCCGGCAGGAGCGATGCAAACCGTTTCGATCTGCCCGTCAGCGCCAAGCCCCGAGACATGAGTGATTTCCCTGGCCGAACGGGTTTCGATCGGCACTTCGGCGATCCCGTCCTCGATTGTAAAATCAATCGATGGCGAGGGCGCGGCGACGTAAAATGGCACGCCATTGTCTTGCGCCGCGAGCGCTTTCAAATAGGTGCCAATTTTGTTGCAAACATCGCCGGAAGCGGTTGTTCGATCGGTCCCGACGATCACCAGATCGACCTCACCATGCTGCATCAAATGGCCGCCAGCATTGTCGACGATGATCGTGTGAGGCACACCATGCTGGCCAAGTTCCCAAGCCGTGAGTGAGGCGCCTTGGTTGCGCGGGCGCGTTTCGTCGACCCATATGTGTAGCGCAATTCCTTCGTCATGCGCCTTGTAGATGGGCGCCGTGGCGGTCCCCCAATCGACCGTCGCTAGCCATCCCGCATTGCAATGCGTCAGGATATTGACGCGGTGGCCGGGCTTGCGGGCGGCAGCGGCGCGGATCAAGCCGAGCCCATGTCCGCCGATGGCCTGACACAGTTCGACATCTTGTTCGGTGATCGCGCCAGCTTGGGCGAACCCCGCCTGTTCCCGATTCAAGGGAGGCAGGGCCAAGAGATGCCTGCGCATGGAATCGATTGCCCACTGCAAATTGACGGCGGTTGGCCGGGCTCCCGCGAGAATGGCACACGCCGAGTCAAGGTTCGTATCGGAAGCGTCGGTACGCATGGCGAGTGCCATTCCATAGGCCGCCGTCACGCCGATGAGCGGCGCGCCGCGCACCTGCATCGTTTTGATGGCATGCGCCGCCTCAAAAACGGTATTTATGGACAGACTTGCGAATTCATGCGGCAGCCGCGTCTGATCGATAATTTTGACTGACCTGGTTTGCCCATCCGGCCAAATGGTTCTAAAAGGCTTGCCTTCGACCCGCACTCTATTCTCCTATTCCGTGCGGCGAGTGTAGCGTGGATGTGGAAGGGATGTCATGCAAAAGAATGCTTGGCTGCCACACCCACCCCAACAGCAAGAAGGCATTTACTGGCCGGTCCAGATTCAATTGCAATTGCTGCAAATGCTTTGTTCGAGACTGTTGTCCTTCTGCTCGATCCGTCGATCGAGGTCTGTCGTGGCTGCACCTTGCGACACACCAGGGCGAGGGACGGTCTCGCCAGTCGGGGCCAAATAATTTTCATTCAAGAGGTGCCGGGAAGAGTCGCCGGTGCCCCCGGATTCCACAGTCTGGGCCTGGACCGGGCAAATTGCACTCGCGGTTACGATGAGCAGAACTGCATTAAATGCTTTCATCATCAAATGTTCCTCCCCAAACAAATAACGCTTACGGAGTAAAAAGGTTCTGCGGTCTCGTTGAATCACCTCGTCGTGAGTCCCAGATTTGTTAACGCGGTTTTAAGAGGAATGCGCGTAAGGCTCACCGTTAAGCCTTAACCATCTGTGGAGCGCGCGCATGACTGATTCCGCTGCTGGAGCAGTTCCTGAAGCCGGGGCGGGAGGGGCTCGCACGCCGGCGGCGAATGTCCCGATGGGAACAGGGGAGCGCAATGTCTCGACACCTCGGGCCGACCGGTTGTCGGGGCTCGTAATTCTTAATAACGCGGAGCCAGGCTCGGCAGGACAATTACCACCCCGGCTGGAACGGATCTTTATCTGCGGATCGCAGGCGGCTTTGGCAGCTTGCCTGTTTGGTTTTGCCTGGGCGGCGAGCTCGTATTTTTCTGGTAACCCTTCCTTTATATCGAGCCTAAATCCGCCTCCCGTTAAACAGATCGCCGCGCAAGATAGCGCCGAGCGACGGGAAATCTTGCATGCGACACAAAAATTGGCTGAGGATCTCCGCTCCCTTAAGGCAAGCGTCGAGGTTTTACGCGCCCAAGGCCAAACGGTGGTTGAGACCACGAGGTTCGAAAACCTGAAGACGCGTCTGGATGCGATCAAGTCCGAAACCAGCACCTCGATCGCGGGCCTTGCTGACAAGGTCGAACGCGCACAGCGCGAACCGGAGGCAAAGCTCTCCCAAATTATCGAACGGCTCGATCGAATGGAGCGCCAAATTGCGGCGCCCGTTGCCGCCGGATCAGCGGGCGCTGCCCCGGCATCCGGAACAGTTGCGCCGCGCAAACAGGCGCAAGGCGGCCGCGGCGACGCCTTCGATCCTTCCCAAAATCCCAACGCACCAGGGTCTCCACGTCCGCTCGGGAGCATCGCCCCAGCTGCGAACGCAAACCCAGCAGGGGCGCGGTTGTCGCCGGTTGAACCGGCAAACGGACAGCGAAATCCGCAATTGATCACGAATTGGGTGGTCCGAGACGTTTACGATGGCATTGCTCTGGTGGAAAGTCCACGTGGCTCGATTGAAGTCACACCCGGAGAAACCATTCCAGGCGCGGGAACCGTTAGATCAATTGAAAGGCGCGGGGCGGGCTGGATCGTGATTACCAGCCGTGGACTCGTCGATTCCGCCCGCGACAATTTCCAGCCCTGACCTAAGTGGACCCTTATTCCGGACCTGCCGTAGCAGAAAATCGGTGCTCCAGCCGGGCTTAGGTTCTAAGTCGTTGATTTCATTGGTACCGCCACCCCGGCTCGAACGGGGGACCTCTAGATCCACAATCTGAGATTATATGATATTAGTGATCTTCCTTGGGCACTTATGATCATCTAAATCATTGACATAACTATGGTAACCTGAGATATTGGGAAGCATTAGGGATCACAAGTGACCAAGAAGTTGCTTCCCACATGCTTCCCAATTGGTCTCAAGGCGCGCCATGAAACTCACAGACGCAAGCGTCGTTGGGCTGAAATTGCCCGAAGGAAAAAGTGAACTGCTGGTATTCGACGGCACATTGCCCGGTTTTGGCGTCCGCCTGCGAGCGGGCGGTAAGCGAACATGGGTCGTGCAATATCGCCTTGGCCATCAACAACGCCGCCTAAGCCTTGGGACGGTCCAACCAGGCGGGGCTATCGAAGCCCGCAAACGAGCGAAGGACGCCATAGCGCGGGTACAGCTTGGTCAGGACCCGCAGGCAGAGAAAATCAATGCGCGCGTCCCTAAAGCCCGCGAGCTTACCCTAAACGACGTCATTGAAAGGTATTTGCCGCACGCGGAGCGAAGATTAAAAGCTTCGACATATTCAGGCGTCGTTTTGCACCTCAGGAAGCACTGGTCGTCACTGCATGCTTACGAGCTTCAAAATTTAGAGCGGCGCCACGTTGCCGCCGAGCTTAGCCGGATTGCAGCGAGCAGTGGGCCTTATGGCGCGAACCGCTCACGCGCTGCGCTGAGCTCCCTTTTCGCATGGGCGATCGGGGAAGGATTGACAGATGCAAACCCCGTTGTCGGCACAAACAAGGCAACGGATGAAATTGCGCGGGACCGCGTATTATCCGACAATGAAATAGGCCTAGTTTGGCAGCATGCGGGCGCTGGTCAGTACGGCGCAATTGTGCGGTTACTCCTTTTGACTGGGCAGCGGCGCGAAGAGGTCGCGGCGATGCAATGGTCTGAACTCGACCTCGACAAAGGGGTTTGGTCATTGCCAGCCAGCCGGACCAAGAACGGACGGCCGCATGATGTGCCCTTGTCGCATCCTGCCATCGAGATTTTGCTTGCTCAAGAGAAGCAGCCGGACCGCGAGTTTGTTTTCGGTGAAGCGGCTGGACCCTTTCAAGGTTGGTCAAAGGCAAAAAATGCCCTCGATAATCGACTGCAGGGGGCGGGTATGACCGCGCCTTGGCGTCTTCACGACTTGAGAAGGACAGCTGCCACGCGCATGGCGGACTTGGGGGTGCAGCCGCATGTCATCGAGGCCGTGCTCAATCATACCTCAGGGCATAAGTCGGGCGTGGCGGGTATTTATAACCGCGCAACCTACTCGAACGAGAAACGTATGGCGCTCGCCCTATGGGCGGATCATGTAGCGGCCGTCGCGAACGTCGCACCACGCACCGTCGTCCCTCTTCGAGCGAGTGGCCGGGCATGAGTAAGCGATGGGTGTACCTCAGCGGTGTCATTAGCGCACTGGCAGGGCGCGGCGTGTCGATCAGTGTCCTAAACGACGCCCACGAAGCCATAGCCAATGCCATTCGAAGCGGCGACGTGCCGACGCTTGGCCGAAGGCTCGAATATACTGCCACTGCCGACGAGCGCATTGAAAAGAAAATCTCCGACTCCAACCACGTCGATGTGTTTTTCTCATCGGTCCAGTCGCGCAGGCATGAGGGTTCCACAAAATGGGGGATGGTAAAAGTTGAGTTGGGTAGGCTGGAAGAATACCTGCGTGAAAACGACATGCTAAGCGAACGCGCCACGCTGACGCCCGAGGAGGAGCTGGCAGAATGGCTACGCAACCACAACGACGAGCCGGTCCTGATTAAGGACAAGCTGCGCGCGGATATCAAGTCCGGCAAACACCCACTCTCAGCCGTGTGCAGTGGGCTTTCAGACCGCGCGTTTGACCAAGCTTGGGCATCGGGAGCGCCTGACCGCTGGAAGCGGCCGGGAAAGCGCCGGAAATTGATCGCATAATCATCACTTTAATTGCGGCGTAATCGCCGCACTGCCAATGCGCAAGCTACATGCCGATCACTGTTGATCGCTGATAATCCAAGCGTTTTTGCGCCGATTGTGAAGTCAAATAAATAGCCGCAAAATTTTTTTAAAGTGCAGGGGTTTTGTCTCAGGAAGGCCAGTGCAATTTTTAGGGCAGCGCACAAGGAGTTGCACGCATGCCCGCCATACTGCCATCCGAATTAACCCTGCATCGCATTTTAAGCTCATCGCAGGCCGCGCAGCTCTGGGGCGTATCAGTGCCGCATTGGCGGCGGCTCTACCGAGCCCATAAAGTCCCCGCCCCCATTAAGATCGGCGACCGCAAGCTCGGCTGGCGAGCAAGCGACCTGATCGACGGCCTGAAAGCCAGGGAGGCGGAATGACAAGTCCCCTCGATTATCTTGCCGACAAGAGATACAGCAATGTTCTCGACGAACAAGTCCGATGCTTGGACGCGCTCGCCGCTCCCCTGGTTAAGAGCCTCGCCAGCGTGCTGGCGTGCTCCCATCCGGCCGATATCCACCCCAGCGTCATTGTCCTTTGTTCAAGCACCGTTGCGCTTCACCGGGCAGTCAAGGATGCGCAGAGAGATATCGGGCGTTACGAGGATGCACACGCCTGCGACGTTCCTCCCGAGCTTGTAAAGGTGGGAGAGGCCGTGAAGGAGGCAGCGAAAGAGTTTTTCGAAGCCGTGCAGGGCGCTGTATTTTCTGGACTAATAATGCCGCGCTATGAGTGGAGAGGCGAGAGCGCCGACCTTCGACTCGTCGCAGACCACGCAAGTTCGATCATAGATCGTATAGAAAGACATAAGAAGGGCATACCCACAAATAGAGAATACCGCCGCGATCGGGAACGAGCAGAGGGTCGCTACTACACTTTTATCAACGCACTGCTGCACGTGTTGGCGTTGGATACCATCCGCGCCGCCACGAAGCGCGGCGATGTTTCCGAGGCGGCTCGCACTCTCGTTTCAAAAATGTTCGAACTGAGCCGTGTTTTAGAGAAAGAACGCGAACTCTTCGAGGCAGATGGTATCGAAGCTCCACTGCTCTCGACGCGCGCACAGCGTAAGGCCTTGCAAGATGAGATCACGGATAAGCTGCGTGC
>DATBPZ010000163.1:0-2578 GCA_036561105.1 Methylocella sp.
ATTTTTACGGGGCGTGGGAAGGCAGGATCTTCTTTCGTCTTGTTCATGATTGTTCTTGTGCAAACGGAGAAACTATCCGCCACTGCGCGTTTGGATAACAGCTTGCCGACGGACGTTGCCTCGACTGAATTTATCATTACAATTAAACCTTCCTTTGTTTTCAATGTATGTTTGGAAATAATCCCAAGAGCCGCTGAAAGCGAGGGAGTTTTTAGCTCAGTCCGGATCCGGTCCCGATATTCACAAGGGCGAAAATTACACTTTGGTAATGTAGTGCACGTTGCTTGCGCTCTGGCCGCTTACAAGCGCGGAAACGTAATTCGACCACGTGGCCATTGCGGCGACTTTTTCCGGCAGATAATCATGTCGATTATAAACAGCCGCGATCCCCGAAATCACGCCGCTTCGATGATTTAATAAAGCCTCGACGACATGAATCGCGATAACCAGTCGCGCCAATCCGCTGGCGAACGTCCTGCGTAAATCATGAAGCGTCCAATGCGGGACTCCCGGCATCAATTCATCAAGGCGATTCTTAACGGGATAAAATCCGGTGATCGGACCGCCGGTGAAACTGATCACGCAATCCGAACCGGCAATGCGCGGGATATGTTGAATGATATCGATAGCGAGATCGGACAGCGGAACGATATGCTCACGTTTATTTTTCGTGCGTTCTTTGGGCAATGTCCAAAGCTTCTTTTCGATATCGATTTCCGACCATCTCATGCCCGCTATTTCGGAACGCCGTGCTCCCGTCAGTATCAATAACCTTATGAAGCCTACATATGGATTGCCAATGGCTTCACTGGCCCGCCAGACAGCCAACAATTCATCATCTGTTAGAATCCTATCCCGTGCGGTTTCGGTCGCTGGTGCCTCGATATCATCGCAAGGATTCGCAGTAATTATCTTACGGCCCTTCGCCCATGAACAGAGGCGCCGCAACGATGCCAATGTTCGGTTCGCAGTGACAGGACTTCCGCGCTCAACGATTTTATCGAGAAGCGAATGAACATCTGATGTTGTAATTTCGGATAAGCGCCGACGACTCCATGGCGCCAATTCTTTTCCAAGAAGCCTCTCGATTTACTTGGCGGTTGATGCCTTCAACTTTTGCTTCGCATGATGGGTCAGAAATTTTGCGACAACAGATTCTACGGTGTCTTCATGACTCATCGCGGCAGCACGAGCCGCTTTCTTCTCGACGCCAGGGTCAATGCCATCAGCAATTTTGCAGAGAGCCTCGCGGGCTTTGTCCCGCGCCTGCTTCAAATCTAAGTCCGCGCCCAACGTTAGCTTGCGGGGTCTTCCGGCAAGCCGATATCGGAAAGCCCATGATGTTTTTCCCGATGGCTGGATCACATAATAGAGCCCGCCAACGCCACCATCAGGAACTTCGCGACGCCGCGAAGTTGGCTTGAGATTTTCAAGGGCTTTGATGGTGAGAGCCTTTGCCATGATCTTCTCTCAAATGTGTTATACCAATTCCCTGTGAACATGACTCGGAGGGGGATTCCGTGAGCGGATGGAATTTGATTCCTCATGGCGAACAAGGAGATTCGCCATGCCGGTTCCGCTTCGAGGGGATTTCGATGCGCTGCAGCTGCGTCGTTTTGCGCGCCGGACGAAGGACGGGCCGCAAGCACGTCGCTTGCTGGCTCTCGCCGCGATCTACGAGGGGGCGACCCGGACCGAGGCTTCGAAGATCGGTGGCGTGACGTTGCAGATCGTGCGGGATTGGGTGGTGAAGTTCAACGCCCAGGGTCCCGACGGCCTGATCGACAAGAAGGCGCCCGGCCAGGCTTTGCGGCTGAACGATACACATCGGGCGGCACTCGCCAGGGCCATTGACGAAGGACCCATCCCGGCGATCCATGGTGTGGTGCGCTGGCGGCTCGTCGATCTCTGCCAATGGGTTTTCGAGGAGTTCCGCGTCTCGGTCTCCGTGCAGACGCTCAGCCGCCAGCTGCGAGCGCTCGGCTATCGAAGGCTCTCCGCCCGTCCGCGCCATCATGCCCAGGCCGAGGGCGCGATCGAGGATTTTAAAAAAGCTTCCCCGCCTGCTTGGACGCGATTGCGCAGGAGAAGGGCATCGCACCTGAGCGTATAGAGGTCTGGTTCGCCGACGAGGCGCGCATCGGCCAGAAGAACAAGATCACGCGGCGCTGGGCCAAGCGTGGCACGCGGCCTTCGGCACCGTCGGACCAGCGCACCGCCTCGACCTACATCTTCGGCGCCATTTGCCCCAAGGACGGCAAGGGCGCAGGCCTCGTCCTGCCGTCCTGCAATACGGAGGCGATGAACTTGCACCTCGCCGAGATCGCCACCCAGGTGGCGCCCGGCACCCATGCCGTTCTCCTTCTCGATCAGGCGGGCTGGCATCTGTCGGGCCGTCTCGTGGTGCCGGACAACATCACGCTCGTGCCGCTGCCTCCGAAATGCCCGGAGTTGAACCCGGTCGAGAACGTCTGGGAGTTCATGCGCGAGAACTGGCTCTCGAACCGCATCTTCAAATCCTACGACGACATCCTCGACCACTGCTGCTACGCCTGGAACAAGCTCGTCGATCAACCTT
>DATBPZ010000164.1:0-20343 GCA_036561105.1 Methylocella sp.
CCGGGTTCGGCGCCGGCACCAAAAGCTCGCAAGTCACCTTCGGCGGCGACGTCGTCGTCAAGTTCTAAGCTCCCGGCCTCCCCGCCGGACACGCAAAATACCATCGCCGCCTGGCCCCACGGTCAGGCGGCTTGCTTTTGAATGAGGAGCGCATCTGCCTCGACATTTTGACAACCATTAAGAGAGTTGACGGAAAGCAACTTTTATCACAAGTTTTCTGAATGAACATCGCTCTCGAAGAACACTGCATTGTGCCGTGTCTTTCCGGTTACCTCGAACGAGCGATGCCAAAGGTTTCGCCGGCGGCTCACCAACAGCTCATGGCAGCATTGGCGGATTTCGGCGAGATGCGGCTTGCTGCGATGGATGCCGGAGGCGTCGGCTTGGCGGTTTTGTCGATTTCCGGCCCCGGCGTTCAAGCCGAACCCGATCCAGCAGTCGCGATCAAGCTGGCCAGGGAGGCCAATGATCTTCTCGCCACGGAAGTACGACGCCGGCCGGAGCGCTACGCCGGCTTCGCCCACCTCGCCATGCAAGACCCGTCCGCCGCCGCCGATGAACTCGAGCGGTCCGTCCGCGATCTTGGCTTCGTTGGCGCGATGGTGAACGGCCAGACCAACGGCATCTACCTTGACGATCCGCGCTACGCACCCTTTTGGGAGCGGATGCAGGCACTCGGCGTGCCGCTTTATCTCCATCCGGGCGACAGCTATGAGCTGCCCTACGTCCTAAAAGGATGCGACGAGCTGTTGAAGCCGGTATGGGAATGGACGACGGAGACGTCGACGCATTTTCTGCGTCTGATCTTCGCCGGGGTTTTCGACCGCTACCCGCGGCTCAAGATCATTCTCGGACACATGGGAGAGACGCTCCCCTTCATGATGTGGCGGCTCGACAGCCGGGCCGCGTTTATTTATGGCGGGAGGCCGCTCAAGGAGCCGCCTTCGGCCTATTTGAAGCGCAATCTCTATGTGACGACGTCCGGCCAATGCTCCAATGTCCCGCTGATGGCGGCTCTCACGGCGCTCGGGGACGCTCACGTGATGTTCTCCATCGACTACCCTTATGAGGATTCCGCGGTGGCGCGGCGCTTCATCGAAAGCGCCGCCATCCGGGACACGGTCCGCGCCAAAGTAAGCCGCCTCAACGCCATGCGCCTCATGCGGCTGGCGGCGTAACAGGGGTCTTCCGCCACACGGTCGAACACACCCGCCCTGCGAGCCGGAAAGACGTGGTATGATTCCAACTCCGGCCGCGCCGCACAAAAGGGAGGGACGATGACAAACTTGCCGCCGGATGCCCGCAATCCTTCCCGCCGCGCGGTGGTGACGCGCGGGGCTGCTTTGCTCGGCGCTGCCAATCTCCTGCCGGAAATTGCCGCAACGGCGCAGGCCGCTCCAGCCACCGCCCCTGACGCGCCGCCCGGCGGTTACAATATCCTTTTCATCCTGGTCGACCAGGAGCACTTCTTCGACGCTTGGCCGATTCCGGTCCCCGGCCGGGAATGGATCAAGAAGGCCGGTATCACTTTCACCAATCATCAAGCGGCATCCTGCGTCTGCTCGCCAGCGCGCTCGACCATCTATACCGGCCAGCACATCCAGCACACCGGCGTCTTCGACAATGCCAATTCGCTTTGGCAGGCCGATATGTCGCCGCAGGTGAAAACGATCGGCCACCGCATGGTGGCGCTCGGGTATCACGCCGCCTATCAGGGCAAATGGCATCTCAGCATCAACCTCGATCAGGTCAAGGAAGCAATCGACGCGCCGTTTCTCACCTATCGCAAGATCATCGAGTCCTATGGTTTCGAGGATTTCTTCGGCGTCGGCGACATCAATGACAGGACGCTTGGCGGTTACAATTTCGACGGTACCACGACGGCGTTCGTCACGCGCTGGCTGCGCACCAAGGGCGAGGAATTGAGAACGGCCGGCAAACCTTGGTTTCTTGCCGTTAATTTTGTCAACCCTCACGACGTGATGTTCATCGATTCCGACTTGCCCGGCGAAACGGTCCAAGGAAAAGCCGCCGCCTTTCCAATCGCCAGGCCGCCCGATGACGAGATCTACCAGGCTGATTGGAACGTCGCGCTGCCGGCGACCCGCGGCCAGCCATTCGACGCGCCAGGCCGCCCGCGTGGCCAGAAAATTTATCAGGAGGTGCAGGACGTCCTTGTTGGCGCATGGCCAAACGAGGATCGCCGCTGGCGTCTCCTGCGCAACTATTACTACAATTGTATCCGCGACTGCGACGCGCAGGTCGTGAGCGTCCTCGATTCGCTAAAGTCCAATGGCATGGACAAAAATACTATCATCATCTTCACCGCCGACCACGGCGAGCTTGGTGGCAATCATCAGATGCGCGGCAAAGGGAACTGTGCCTATAGGCAGCAGAATCACTTGCCTCTCATGATCGTGCACCCTGCCTATCCGGGCGGTAAGAGCTGCCAGGCGGTGACTTCGCAGATCGACCTCGTACCGACTCTGCTGGCGTTCACCGGCGCCGCTCCGGAAGATGTGCGAAAAGCCGGGGCTGGTCTTAAAGGGCGCGATTTTTCGGCCCTGATGACGGCGCCCGAAAAGGCGGCGTTCGATTCACTGCGGCCCGCTTCGCTCTACAATTACAACATGCTGTCGTTTCAAGATGCCAAATGGGCGCAAAAAATGTACGAATATTTGAAGGAGTCGGCGGCACCGGTGGCCGACAAGATCAAAAGACTGATCAAGGTCGAGCCCGACTTCCACGATCGCTGCGCCATTCGCAGCGCCTTCGATGGACGCTACCGCTTCAGCCGGTATTTTGCGCCACTCGATTTCAACACGCCGGCGACGTATGAGGACTTGATCGCTCATAATGATCTGGAAATTTACGATCTGCAGGAAGATCCAGAGGAGATCAACAACCTCGCAATGGGTTCGGCCAACCATGACCTTGTTATGGCGATGAACGAAAAACTCAACGCGCGCATCGCCGAGGAAGTGGGCGATGACGATGGCAGCTTCCTGCCGATCCGTGACGGCAAATGGTTCTTCCCGCCGAAATCGAAACGCTAGGCGGCGGAAAGACATCGAAACGGATTAGCCCCGCTCCACGGATCAACAAGAAGCGCGAGAGTGCCCATTTTTCTTCAACTTTCATTCCACGCAGGATTTTTTGAGCCCGCCAGCAACGTTGTCACACTTGGCCATGTAAAATCCGGCAAAGTCATCGAATGAAGCGTCCTACAGCGGCGGTGCAACTATGAAGGAAATCCGAGAAGCATCGAGGCTCACCCCGGTGATCGCGGAAACCGACGTTCTTGTTGTTGGCAGCGGCCCTGGGGGATTGGCGGCGGCGGTCAGTTCGGCGCGGGCGGGGGTGCCGACCATGCTGGTGGAACGCTATGGCTGCCTTGGCGGGAACCTTACTCATGTCGGCGTGGAAGGCATTGCCTGGTACCGGCAGGAGACGACGGTCGATGTCGAGGGGATTGGCATTGAATTCGAGGAGCGTGCCAAAACTTTCGGTGGAGCAACGCCCGAACCGCAATCACTCAGCCATGCCATCAATGCGGAGATGTTCAAGGTCGTCGCCGACAATTGGGTGCAAGAGGCCGGCGTCCAAACGCTCCTTCACGCGCTTGCCGTTGGCGTCATTCGCGATGGCGACAGCCTGAAGGGGATCATCATCGAAAGCAAATCCGGGCGTCAAGCTATTCTGGCCAAACGCATCATCGATGCCACGGGCGATGCCGATATTGCCGCCCTTAGCGGTGTCCCTTACCGCAAGACTCCGAAGGAGGACATGCTGTCGGTTACCGTGATGTTCTCCTGCTCCGGTGTCGATCGGGCCCGCTTCCTTGACTACGTCAAAGCGAACCCGAAAAAATACAAGGACTGGGGAAAAAATTGGGAAATGAAAACCGACGGCAAGGAGGACGAGCTGTTCAGTCCCTACCTTGAAGAGCCTTTCGATCAGGCGCGGGAAAAAGGCATCCTTCCCGCTGGCTTAAAGAGCATAGGCGGCACCTGGAGTGCCATTAGCGAGCATGGCGAGGCCACCTATCTCAATATGGTGCATATGCTCGAATACGACGGCACCGATATTCGCGATCTTACGCGCGGAGAAATGGAGGGGCGGCGGCAAGCCATGCTTACAATCAAGGCGCTGCAGTGCTTCGCACCGGGATTCGAGACGGCGGCTTTAAGAAATTTCGGCATGACGATTGGCATTCGCGATACGCGGAAAATCATCGGCCGCACCAATCTGACTGAAAAGAATGTACGGGGACAAGCGCGTTTCGACGATGCGATCGGGATCTTTCCGGAATTTATCGACGGTTATGGAGTTCTCGTGCTGCCGACGACCGGACGGTATTTCCATGTCCCTTACGGATCGCTGGTGCCGCAGGGCGTGGACAATCTGCTGATCGCCGGGCGTTCGGTCGCCGGGGACAAGATCTCGCACGCCGCCGTCCGCAACATGATGTGCTGCACCGTCACCGGCCAGGGCGCCGGAATCGCCGCCGCCGTCTCGGTGAAGAACAAGGTCTCGACCGCCGGGGTTGGGATCACGGCGATCCAGGCTGAATTGAAGAAGCAGGGCGTTCGTTTCGCCTGAAGCCATACGGATCAGATAAGCACCCCTGCGACGATGGCTCCGGAGATCGCACCTAAAAACAGGCTGAAATCGTGCAAAGCGAGGAGCGATCGGGACGGTGCGCCCTGCTTATGAATCCAGAGTGTTGCGCCCAGCGTCGCGAGCGACCACCCGCAACCGCTTACTATCAGCGCAATGTCAAATCCGGATTCTGTGCTTTGGACGTGTGCGGTGATAAAACCCAGCATCAGCAATGCGAGCCCCGCAAATACGCTTGGAATCTCGGGCACGCGCCAACCCGTGGCGCCTATAATGGCTGCTGGGGCATACATCGCCAGGACATGCCACGAGATCGCACTGGAAGCCGCGCCAAGACCGAGCCCGCATCCCGCCATCATCAATGGCGCGCTCGCCATCAGCAAAGTCATACCGAACCAGGCCAGCGCCGCCGCCCCGCTGACAACGATAAAGCCGCGCAAATCTGTGCTCCAGCTTTGCGCTTGATCGGCCACTTCAATTCCATTCGGCAACGCCACGGCGAGGGTCAGGACACATAACTGCGCCAGCCCGGCAGCGATCAATACAATGGCAGGAGTCAGCGGCCCCCCCAGATTCTGGGCTAAACGGATTATCGCGGGCGCCGCGCAGGCGGCGAGACTTGCCGCGCCAAGAACAATCGCAATGGCCCGCCCCCCGGAAGGCGTATTGCTCGCGGCCGCATGCCGGTAGAACAGACCAAACCCCTGTGCCGTGCCGAGCCAAAACGCACCGAGGCAAAGCCCCGCGAACTGTCCCGCGGCGATCCCCCACGCGCCGATCACGGCACCCGCAACACCAAGGCTCGCGCCAAGCGCGAAGGCCGAGCGGCGGCCGAAGCGGCCCGGTAAAATGGAGGCCGGAAAAGTCGCCAATGCCGCACCGGTCAGCATCAGGACGAAAGGTACGGTTGATGCCGCGGGCGAGGGTGCAAGACTCCTTCCGGCCAGTGGCAGCACGGTGAGCGCAAGCACCTGCGCAATGATGGAGAAACTGAAACCTGCCGCGATGAGGGCGACCGCAGGCGGGCCGCCACTTGGGAGACATTCATCCGGGGGGTCAATATCGCATGCGCAGCCCAACAGTCCCGCGCGAGCGCGCCGCTCGTGGAACGCCCCGCTCATTGCGCGAGATCGTCGTCGGAAAGAACGCGTAAGGCGCTGCCATCAAGATCCTCGTATTGGCCATTGCGGAGCGACCATAGAAACGCAACAAGGCCGAGCAAGCCAAGGGACAAGGCCAACGGCACGAGGACCAGCAGGATCGTCATGGCAATGCCTCGTTTAAATGGTGCGGGCTACGCGTCGAGATGAGCATGGGCTCAAGACTCGCCGCTTTCCGGACATGTCCTGCCCGCCGCGCCCGAAGTGCATTGAGCGTCACGATGACCGATGAACCCGACATGGCGGCGGCGGCGATCAACGGCGTGACGAGGCCAAACATCGCAAGGGGGACAGCAACGGAATTATAAAGCACCGCGAACCACAGATTCTGCCGCATGAGAGTCTTTGCCCGGCAGGCGATCTCGATGGCCGCCGCGACAGGAGCAAGCCGGTCCCCGAGGAAGAGCGCGTCGGCGGCGGCTTGGGTTATGCCTGACGCCGTGATTGGCGAGAGGGAGACATAAGCGCTCGCGAGAGCTGGCGCATCATTCATCCCGTCGCCGACCATCAGCACTTTGCGACCTTGCTCCTTCAGTTCCGCGAGGCAGGCAACCTTATCGGCCGGCTTCATTTGCGCCCGCCATCCGGTAATTCCGAGAGCGTCCGCACAGGCTTTGACTGCTGGCGCACTGTCGCCAGAAAGAATCATGGTCGCGAGGCCGCGTGACCGAAGCCCCTCAACGACAGGCAATGCGTCCGGGCGAAGCTTCTGGTGAACCACGAAGACCGCGGAAGCGATGCCATGCCGAAACGCGATGACGGAGGCCTCCTCATGCGAGTTGTGTGCGCAATTCGCCTCGAATTCGAGATTACAAAAGACCGGATTGCCGAGCCGCGCCTCAACTCCGTCAATTATCGCGCGAACACCCTCACCTGGCACTTCGTGGCACTCTTCGAAAGGTGTATGGTCGATGCCGAGCGCAGCAAGTGCACGCGCGAGCGGATGATGGCTCGACAAAGCCAGACGTGCCGCGATTTCGACGGTTTGCGGCGCCACGTGACCGACATTGTCGATCTGGGGCTCAGGGAGCGTGAGCGTTCCCGTCTTGTCAAAGACGACGGTGTCGATGTCGGCCAAGCGTTCAATGGCGTCGCCCGCGTTGATCAAAACGCTTGAACGGAACAAAGCGCCTGTGGCGACAACTTGGACCGCTGGCACGGCGAGCGCCAGTGCGCAAGGACAAGTGATGATGAGGACGGTGATCGCTATGACGATCGCATCATGCGCGGACGCACCGGCCAAAAGCCAACCGATGGCCGCCAAAATGGCCGTCGCATGGACGACGGGTGCATAAAGCCGCGCCGCCCGCTCGGCCAGTCGCAAATAGCGCGTCTTTTGCAAGGACGCGCTTTCCATCAGGCGAGCAATATCGTCGAGGAGCGTGCCGCCCACGACAGCAAGCGCGCGGATCTGCAGGGCGCCGCTGCAATTCAACGTCCCGGCGTAGACATTGCTCCCAGCCGAAACCACCGTGCAAGAAGTCTCACCCGTAACGAGACTTTGATCGATTTCGGAAGAGCCGGAAACGATGATTCCATCAACCGGAATTCGTTCGCCCGCGCCGACCAGCACGACATCCCCGGCCATGAGCGCCGCGGCAGGTACGACCGTCAATTCTCCGTTCGAGCCAATCCGTGACGCCGTTGGCGCTCGAAGCGCAGAGAGGTTAGCCGCAAACACCCGAGTCTTTCGCCGCATCGCGTGATCGAGGTAGCGGCCGGCGAGCAGAAAGGCGATCAGCATAATCGCGCTGTCGAAATAGGCATGCTCGGCGTGATGCCCGGTCTCGACCACGGACATCGACAAAGCTAGGAGAATGCCAAGCGAAATCGGAACATCCATGTTAAGCGAACCGGCCCGGACGGCACGAATGGCACTGCGAAAAAAGGGTTGTCCCGCAAAAGCGGCAGCCGGAATTACGATGAGGGCAGACAGCCAGTGGAAAAAATCCCGCGTCTCTACAGTCATATCGCTGACATTGCCGGCCCAAACGGCGACGGAAAGGAGCATGATATTCATGGCGGCAAAAGCAGCGACTGCAAGGCAGCGCAAAAGCCAGCGCATTTGCGCGGCTTCGGTCTCCACTGCGATATGCAAAGAAAATGGATGCGCGGGATAGCCTAGACCGGCAAGTTCGTCCAAAATGCGGGCTGGATCAAATGCATGGTCCGTCCATTCCACGAAGAGGCGGCGATCGGTAAAGTTCACCCGCGCTCGGCTGATCCCAGGGAGTTTGCACACAGCTATCTCAATCGCGCGCAGCGATGCCGCGTCGACGATACCTTCCACGACAAGCTCCATATGCGAGGCGCCGTCGCCGTCATGCTGAACGAAAACTGAAAGATCGAGCGCTAACGCCATGGCAGCTCTTTAATGCAAAACAAAGCGGTTTTTTGAACGGAAGAGACGCGTGCCATTATGACTGACCTCAAGCAGCAAATCCCATTGACCCTGTGTCGACGCGATACGTCCCGAATAGACACCAGGCGCGGTTTCGGCAAGCGCCAGCGGTTTGTCGAGTTTCTTGTCAGCCGGTGCAACGAGAGTGCTCGTGAAATGAAGCCCTATGACCGGAGTGTGCGAAGCATCCGTGACGACGACTTCCACCAGCATCATACCGTCCTTGTCTCGGGAAAAGCTTGCCGAGACGTTCCAGTTAAGAGCTGCCTGCGTCCGCGCGGCCTCAATGTCCCTCTCATAGGCAAGCCCATGCTCGTAAGGACTTACTTCTTGTTCACCCCGGAAGGTTGCAATGGCGTAATGGATCATCACAGCGTTAGCCCCCGCGACGACACCAAAAAAGCCAAGGAGAAGCGTCAGCACCATCCATCCTCTGATGGCGAAGCCGGCACCTGGCATGAGGTCATCATGGGTCATAGGTCTTGCACCCTATGTCATGGCGCGACGAAATTATCTGTTGCACTCGCCTTTTCTCCGCTTTCTAAGTCAACGATCTCGAATGTGAGCGATTGTTTCGACGGCAGATGCGCGGCATGCACGGTAACCAGGACACGCACTTCGCGGATCTGGTCTGGTCCAACTTCAACGACCGGCCACCCATCGGCGGCAGACGCGACTCCAACGGCCTCGACATGGGCAGCATCGAAAGACTCGGTCTTGATCCCAAACTGGCGCGAATTTGACGCGCGGTTCGCGATATGAATTGTCCAAGCGTTGCGTATGGAGCCATCAGCCGTTTTGACAAACATCGGGTTGCGGTCATGCATGACGCTTACCGACATATTTTTGCGTTCCGTCAAGGCAGAGAGCATGACAAGACCAACTCCTGCAATCAACACCGCATATAAAATGGTTCGGCTGCGAATTGGCTTGTAGACATTCGCTTTTCCGGAAAGACGGCGCGCCACATTGACGTCCGTGTCATAGGCGATGAGGCGTGGCAGCCGGTCAATTTTCTTCATCACAGTATCGCATGCGTCGATGCAAAGCCCGCATTGGATGCAGCCGAGGCAAGATCCGTCACGAATGTCAACGCCAGTCGGACAGACGGCAATGCATTGACCACAATCGATGCAATCGCCTGGGTATTCGCCCTTGGCTCTTAAGGCCGCCGATTTCTTGAACGACGTGCGCGGTTCGCCCCGGTCATAGCGGTACATCACGTTCAGGGCATTCTCATCCGTAAGAGCCGCTTGGATACGTGGCCACGGGCACATAAAAAGGCAGACCTGCTCGCGCATAAAGCCAGCGAGAACATAAGTGGTGAATGTGAGAATCCCAATCCATACATAGGCGACAACGGGCGCCTGGAAAATTGCCAGATCGTGCACAAGTGTTGGCGCGTCGGTGAAGTAGTTGACCCAGGCGCCCCCGGTCCACCAGGCAATCATGAGCCAAATGAAGTGTTTAAGGGTTTTTTCCTTCACACGCGCCACTGTCCAGGGACCGGCATCCTTCAACATCCGTTCGCGCCGATCGCCCTCGGTCCAACGTTCCGTGGCTAAAAAAAGATCCGTCCAGATTGTTTGCGGGCAAAGATATCCGCACCAGACCCGCCCTGCCAAAGCATTCATGAGAAATAAGCTCAGCGCCGCCAGGATAAGAAGGCCGGTGAGGTAATAGACTTCCTGGGGCCAAATCTCGATAAAGAAAAAATAGAATTTCCGGTGCGTAAGATCAATCAGGACGGCTTGGGCTGGTTCGTTTGGACCGCGGTTCCAACGCACAAACGGCAGAAGATAATAAATGCCGAGAGTGACAACCAAAAGGATCCATTTGATCCGGCGGTACACACCATGCACGCTTTGCGGATACACCTTCGCCGCAGCCGCGTAGAGCGGAAGGCCAGGGACCTCCTCATGCATTTGCACTTGAGCCGTGTTCACATCACACCTTCGAGGAGATGTCTCATCTCCAGTTCATTTACCGCCGCCAAGGCTATGGACAAAAACCGCAAGAGCTTTGATCGTCGTTGGATCAAGCCGGCTCGCCCATGCCGGCATGACACCCCCGCCCCCGTTCTGGATACGGTTCATGATGTCGGCTTTGGATCCTCCATAGAGCCAGACCTGCGTCCGCAAATTGGGGGCGCCAAGCTCAATGTTTCCTCTGCCATCCTCGCCATGGCAAGGAGCACAATTTTGCATGAAAATACTCTGTCCCGCGGCGAGATCGGCGCCTTCCTCTGGCGTATTGCCTGATAGGCTGCGGACATAATCCGCGACGTCGGACATATCTGGCTCGTTCAGCAAAGAGTTGCGGCCGAAGGACGGCATCAAGGAGGTATGCGTTTCATGATCGGCGTCCCACCGCACGCCATGCGCGATAGTGGTCTGAATGGCCTCAAGCGTGCCACCCCAAATCCAGCGGTCTGAATTGAGGTTGGGATACCCCTTTGACCCCTGGCCGCCCGCGCCATGACATGGCGCACAATTTATCGCGAAAGCGGCACCCCCTTCCGCTCGCGCAAAAGACAACAGCTCTGGTGTGTGTTCAATCTCGGCAAGGGAGGCGGCCGCAAGTTTCTCGTTTATGGTTGCGCGCATAGCCGTCAATTCTTTCAAGTCATCACTGACTGAGGCGCGAGAATTCCAGTGAAACACTCCTTGGGTAAAGCCCGCGACAAGCGGCCAGGCGGGATAGGCGATCCAGTATCCGATTGCCCAGACAATGCAGGCATAGAACGTTATAAGCCACCAGCGGGGGAGCGGTGTATTCAGCTCCTTGATCCCATCCCAGTCGTGGCCTGTCGTCGCCGTTCCAGTCAAAGCGTCGATTTCTGGACGTTTCTCCACAGACACAGCTCAATCCTCTCTCAACGGAATACGAGCCGCTTCTTCGAAAGCATCGTGCTTAGACGGCAGTAGAGCATAGACAAGCGCGATGAAGAAGATCAGCCCGAAATAGGCGACGCCCCAGTACGCTGCGAACTGGCGCAGGCTTTCATATGTGGACATAAGAGGACCTCACCTGATGTTGGCCTTATCGTCATAAAGTTTGAAATCAATTTGGGTCCCAAGCCGCTGTAAGTAAGTGATAAGCGCGTCAGCCTCCGTCAACCGGCCTTTGTCGGTGCCGAGATCGCGCATGATCGCCTGCGGATATCTTCTCTTAAACTCAGCAGAGTTGGGGCTTTCGGATGTCCCTTGCGCTCTAAGATCGTCGCGTGCTTTGTCGATCATCTCGTGAGAATAAGGAACGCCCGTCATCGCGAGTGTTTTGAGATCCTGGCCGATGTGGGCATCGTCGAGTGGTGACTCAAGGAACGCGTATCCTGGCATGATCGAGCCAGGCACGACTGCGCGGGGATCGCGAAGATGCTGACGATGCCAGTCATCCGAATATTTTCCCCCGACACGCGCCAGATCTGGGCCGTTTCGCTTCGATCCCCATTGAAAGGGATGATCGTACATGCTCTCGGCGGCCAGTGAGTAGTGGCCGTAGCGTTCGACCTCATCGCGCAATGGCCGAATCATCTGGGAGTGACACGTATAACATCCTTCCCGGACATAGATGTTGAAGCCGGCGAGTTCGAGAGGCGAATAGGGCCGCACGCCATCAACTTTCTCGATCGTGCTTTTGAGGTAAAACAACGGGATCACCTCGACGAGGCCACCAATAGATACAACGAGCAGGATACCGAGAACGAGCAGAATGGAATTCTTCTCGAAGATTTGGAGCCGAACCCAGATTGAGCGGCTTTGGCTAGGGTTGGTCACGCGCCCGTTCTCCTACTTTGCCGTAGCGAAACGGATTTTGAGCGCCCCTGTCTCTTCCGGAACCGCGCAAGCGTCGGGAGACACCATTGTCTTAAAGAGATTGAAAGCCATGATCAGCGCACCAACGAGGAAGAGAAAGCCGCCGAACGCACGGATTACATACATAGGATGCAACGCCTCAGTCGTTTCAACGAAGGAATACTCTAGAAAGCCAAGGGCCGTGTATGCGCGCCACATCAAACCCTGCATAATTCCAGCAACCCACATCGACGACACGTAGAACACGATCCCTATGGTCGAGATCCAGAAGTGCCAGTTGACGAGCTTTAGGGAATAAAGTCCCTTGCGGTTCCACAACCAAGGAACCAAGCAATAGAGTGCACCGAAGGACACGTAGCCGACCCATCCAAGACTGCCTGAATGCACATGACCGATGCCCCAATCCGTATAATGGCTTAACGAATTGACGGTCTTGATCGACATGACAGGCCCCTCGAATGTCGCCATCCCATAGAAGGCGATGGAGACCACGAGCATCCGCAGGACGGGGTCAGTTCTAAGCTTGTCCCAAGCGCCCGATAAGGTCATCAGACCATTGATCATGCCGCCCCAGGATGGCATCCAAAGTATGATTGAGAAGGTCATGCCAAGGGTCTGCGCCCAATCGGGAAGCGCCGTGTAATGGAGATGATGCGGGCCGGCCCAGATATAAAGAAAGATCAGCGCCCAGAAATGCACGATCGAGAGCCGGTAGGAATAGATGGGTCGGTCGGCTCTCTTAGGAACGAAGTAATACATGATGGCGAGGAAGCCAGCCGTGAGGAAGAAGCCAACGGCATTGTGGCCGTACCACCATTGGATCATCGCGTCCTGGACGCCGGACCAGACAATGTAGGATTTGGATGAGTAAATCGAGACCGGAATCGCAGCATTATTCGTCAGAACGAGCACGGCGATCGTAACGATGAAGGCGAGATAAAACCAGTTGGCCACATAGATGTGGGGCTCAGCACGCTTCATGATCGTGCCAAGAAAGACAAGGAAATAGGTAACCCAAATAACGACAAGAAGAATATCGGCGTACCATTCCGGCTCGGCATATTCTTTTGAGTGGGTAATGCCCAGGAGATAGCCAGTGCCAGCGATCAGGATGAAAAAGTTGTAGCCTATCGCCACAAACCAAGGAGCGAGATCACCGGCGAGGCGCGCACGGCAGGTCCGCTGCACAACATAAAACGACGTGGCCAGCAAGACATTGCCACCAAAGGCGAAAATCACCGCCGAGGTGTGCAATGGGCGCAATCTTCCGAAATTGGTCCAGGGAAGATCGAGATTAAACGCTGGAAAGGCGAGTTCCAGGGCGAGATAGAGCCCGACACTAAAACCGGCGATCGCCCAGATGATGGCGGCAATCGTGCAGAATTTTACAGGGCCAAAATTGTAGTTCGGACGCCCGTCGATCGATTGGAGAGGCAACGCGGCGTCGCGAAGTGAATACCGTTTGAAAATCGTAAAAGCAGCTAGGACACCACCCACGCTGAACAGCACCGCGTGGAAGGCAAACTCTGGCGTATACGCTTTTGTTGCGATCCAGAGTGCAAACAAAGCCAGAAATACAAAGCTTGTTACGAGGCCAACTTCACCAAACGTCATTCTTTTGACGGGAAAAGATATTCGTTCCATTGATCTGTTCCGCTTGCGGTGCGCGAAAGGAACTGTGAACCGCGCGCAACGGGTCTTGCTAAGATTGCACGAAGTGGAAAAGCAGAGACTTGATGCAGATCAAACCGTGAAGGATTGGATAGGAATGTCCCATTGAAGTCCTGGACTTTCCCAGTCTTGCCCACGGTCCGCGATATAGATCTTCATTGAAGGGCATAAGATTGATGAGCCCTGGCGACAGATCACCCAGGATGCGCCGACATGAAGGCGGAGACCCGCATCAATAGGCCGAAGACATGACTGTCCCTACGATCTAACCAATGCTGCAAAATCGCCCCTGATCTGCGCGCGCCATCCGAACATAGATCGATTTTTCACGGCGCTCCGGCCAAGCGTCAAGGCGGCATCAGCGGCCATTCGGCGACATGGTTTTTTGATTTCCTGGTGGTATCTGTCGGATTCCGATCCACCCAAACGTTTATCAAATACGCCGGCCGCAAGAGTGACGTTCTTCACCGTCACCGGGAAGATCATCCTGACCGGTCTCACCCATCAACAAATTTCGAGGGGACAATGACAAGAAACTATGACATCGTGACGCGGTGCGGCTTCACTGCTGCAACGGCGGTGGCCGTGGCGGTCGCTGGTGGTCTTACCATCGGTGAAGCCATCGGTGGGGCCAATCCGCAACACGAGTCTTCGCATCAACCGTTGCTCATCACTGCTGACCTGCTTTTCGATGGCACTCGCTTCATGCCTGGACAGGCGGTCCTCGTGCGGGATGGAAAGATCATGCAGGTGGCACCGGCCGGAAGCATACAGGCGAATGGCGCTCGGCAACTGAACGTCCCCGGCGGAACAATCCTGCCGGGATTTATCGACATGCATACCCACCATATCGTCAACGCCGTGCCGCCATTACGCACGCTGGAACATGGGGTCACTACGGCACGGGATCTCGGAGGTCCGGTGGCGCCGGTCTCCGTCCCCGCACCGTTCCGGCTGCGCCAGATTTTGTCAGGACCGATCATCACGGAGAAGGGCGGTTATCCCATGCCTGTCTTCCCAGCCTCCGGGATTGAAATCAACGGACCGGACGAGGCGCGGACCATGGTCAGCAAGCTCGCCGCTCAGGGTACGAATGTCATCGCTGTCTCCCTTGAACCGGGCAGCGAAGAGGGAGCGCCGTGGACCAATCACCCGGCCACCACACCGCCGCCGTGGCCAACGTTGAGCAGTGCCGAGCTCGACGCCGCCGTGCAGCAGGCGCATAAACTCGGCCTGAAGGTGACAGCCTACCTTGGCACTCCCGAGGGTGTGCAACGGGCGCTTGATGCTGGGGTGGACGAATGGGCTCATATGCCTTGTGATCCTCTCGCCACCAGCCTCGTCCAACTCGCCGGGAGCAAGAAGGTGGCCATCGACGGCACTCTCGACACGCTGGTGGAGTGCACAGGCGTTCATGAGAACGCTGCGCAACTTTTCAATGCCGGCGCCAAGCTCTTCTACAGCACCGATATGGGGCACCCCGATATCCCGCACGGGATCGATGCCCAGGAAATCCACCGCCAGCTCCACGCCGGCAAGACGGTCGATCAAGCGCTCGCCTCGGCGACCAGCGAAGCGGGGAAATATCTCGGTCTCGCACCGCTCGGTCAGCTGGTACCGGGAGCACCCGCCGATATTATCGTGATCGACAGTGACCCGCGCGTGAACTTCAAAAAACTCGAATATCCACTACTCGTGTCGCGGGTGGAAAGGTGGTCATCGAACGCGCTGCGGGGGAATGACCTTCCGAACCCAAAGAACGCGATCCAATGAGCATGTGATCGGCACAGCCGTCGTCTCTCTGAGGACGGCTGTGTTCGAAGTCCATTTTAATATGCGGCGTACCGGCCTATATCGGCGGCAGCCGAGCGCGCTTTTGAATTCCTTCGATTATGCCAGGTACGACCTGTGACGCCGGTCTTTTCAAAATGGATTAGCGGCGATCGCGGTAGCTTCGACAGCGTTGCCGAAGGTATTCAAATCGTAAAAACAAACCCCCCTGATACAAAATATCCCATCATCGAAAATTGCAAAGAACTCCAGCTTATGTAGCTTAAGCGTTGTAAAAAATGGAAAGGGCCGGACTTCTGGCGGCGCATTCAAGTGGGCTTCCGGGTTCGGCCTTTGGCTCGGTACCTATGCTGCCTACATGTCACGCTCCGCTGGTATCATTTCCACACGGCCTGACGACAATGGAGAGCGTTCGCTGATGCTGACCTGCGATATCAAGGATATAGGCGGAGGCAATGAACAGAGCAAAGATGAGCGCTCCGAAAGCGAGCAACCGGGCTCCTGCCGAATTGCTCAAATACACTTTCTTGACGTGTGTAATCGTTTCGCCCAATGCTACCTCCTTTTTAACTATAACTAGGCACCGTTGATGCTTTACCTCGCTAGGAGCGATGGAGGCCGACCCGCATAAGTTTTGGAAAGTTTGGCCCATTCGGACGTAAACGTTTCCCCAATTCGAACTCTGTCATGCCGTGACAATAGCGGCGGTGACCTCTGCGGGCTGGAGATCGATCGCACCTTGCTCATTGCTAGCCCCCCAAGAAATCTCCCACCCCCGTCACGCGCTCTACGAGCCAAATCAGCGCGATCGTCGAGATCACGAATGAGCCGACCGGCATCACCACTTTGGTATAGGTGATCGTGCGGCGTGCAAAAAACAATACCGGGAGCAAAGCGGCGACGATTGCGAGCTGGCCGAATTCCACGCCGATGTTAAAGGAGATCAATGCGGCGAGCTTCCGGTCGGGGGGTAGACCAAATTCGGTCAACACGCTGGTAAAACCAAAGCCGTGGATCAGTCCGAACGCGAAGGCGACAACCCATAGGCGGCGTGTGATGATGGGGTAGATGTTGTTAATCGCGGCAATCATGACGGACGCGGCGATCGCGGATTCGGTTAACCTCGACGGGAGTTCAACAAGGCCGAAGGCCGCAACCGACAACGTGACCGAGTGTGCGAGCGTGAAGGCGGTGACCACCTTGGCTATGCTCCAAAAAGCTCCAGCCAAATCGTCCACGGGAAGCCATTTGTCTTTTTTGCGGGTCAGCACGGCTGGCAGTAGAAGAGTGATCAAGAATAAGATGTGGTCGTAGCCAATCCAAATATGATGCGCACCTTGATGGATATAAGAGAGGACGGTATCGCGTAGATTTTCCGTGTCCGCATCAAACAGGAGCACCTTGGTCTCGGGAGTCATCACTCCCGAGTAGACATCATTGCCGCGTCTGATGTCGATGAGGCCGCGGTGTTGGGCATCGATATCGAACATCAGATCGTAGCTGGCCTGTAAAGGGCCGCCGGCTGAGCTGCAGTTTCCGGAAAACGGCAAAACAATGTAATACTCGCCGCCGAGTGTATTGATGCCCATAGCGCCGGGGTCGAGGTTGCATGGTGCGCCCGGCGACCCGATTGAGATTTTGTTGAGGAGAAGGCTGGCAATCTCGTGTTCATGCCGATGCAGCTGGTCCCAGTTGACCTTGCCGCCGCCGTCGGCGCCAGCCCCAAAAGCGAAGTCGAAAAAGGCGAAGTCAAAATCGCGAATCGCGAGTTCAAGCTTGCCCGACACTGCGCTACTGGAGAAATCCGCCTTGAGATAACCGTAGCTCGTTTTATGCGCCCATGCGCAGGGCGCATACACAAGCACGGTGGCGATAATTACGAAGGCGGCGGCACTGCGCCAAGCCAGTGACAGTATCACTCCAGAGCGTTCTTTCTCGCATTTGCGAAATTGGTTTGGCATTCCACCACTCCCATCCGCTCGTGTCTGATCAGAATTCTTGCTTCATGCAGTTGTGTAACGACTAAGGTCCCGCAGTTACGCCAACCTCCCCATGCCTATGAGAGGCGCAATCGTGTGATGGCTCAATTTAACGCCGGCATTGTTGACCCTTCCTTCGGGCTCAACGGTTTAGGTCAAGTACACACAGCGAGGTATTCATAAGTTGTCGGATTTTTTCCGCGCGGTGCGTTTAGTTGCAGATGAACCGAGTGGCACAGACTTTCCCGCCCCCGCACGGAGTCCTGACTTATGGCCGAAGGTGTCGTTGCGAGAAGTGCTAAAGCCCGTGCCGATCCCGTGTTGCGCGTTTCTGGCCGGCTGGATTCGGGCCGCAAGCTCTGGATAAAAGTCCATCGCACGATCGGTCTTTTTTTGGGGGTTCTGTTCGTTTTTGTCGGGCTCACCGGAAGCGTCCTCGCTTTCTGGCAGTCAATCGACGAATGGCTGAACGCCTCTATCATGCGCGTAGAGGCCCCGCCGCAAGCGGCATACCGCCCGCTCGATGAAATTCTTGCTGCCGCCAAGGCGGCGGCTCCGCCGGATGGCATGCCTGAGAGGCTTAGAATGCCGCGCCATTCCAGCGCCGCGGCAGTGGTCACGTATATGGTGCCGGGGGAAAATCTGGAAACCGCTGTCTTCGAGATCTTCGTCGATCCATATACTGCACGAGTCACCGGTCAACGGCTTCTCCTGCGTGGAGACAGTTTGCTCTCGCAGCCGTTCATCCATATCGTTATGGATTTGCATTGGACATTGCTGCTTGGAGCTGCAAGGGCCTATGTCGTCGGCGTCCCTGCTTTTTTTCTTTTCGTCTCGATCCTCGTTGGCCTTTTTTTATGGTGGCCGCACAATGGAAATTGGCGTCATGCCTTGTCGATCAAATGGGGCGCGACCCCAGATCGGATCACCTATGATGTGCATAAGACCGTTGGGCTTTATCTCTCCGCAGTTCTGATGGTTTCTTTGTTCTCCGGGATTTACATGATCTTCAAGCCGCAGGTGCGCTCGGTGGTGGCATTGTTCTCAGTCATTCACCAAGAGCCACAAAACTCGAAGTCCACGCCCATCTCTGGTCGGCGGCCGAACGGACTCGATGCTGCAGCCGCCATCGCGGATAGGGTGTTTCCGGCTGGAAAGCTGCACTGGATCCTCATCCCAGAAGGGTCAAAAGGAGTCTTTGTGGTCGGCAAGCAGGCAGACGATGAGCCAAACCGGGCTAGCACGAACAGGAATGTCACCATCGATCAATACAGTGGCCAAGTCCTGCATGTGCAGGATCGCGCAAACTTCACCGCCGGTGAAAGATTTCTCGAATGGCAATATCCGCTGCACTGTGGCGAGGCCTTCGGCAATGCCGGACGCGCTTTCATCATGATGATGGGGTTTGTCCCGCTCATCCTATATGTGACCGGATTTCTTCGCTGGCGGCAAAAGGGCCGCGTGAAGGGCTAGCTCTTTGCTAACACGAACAGGCTTGTGGTCATCCCGCGCGTTAGCATAGGCTTGGTATCTCTTCGGGTGCTTCTCCTGGCGAATGTAATAACCATCACTGCCCCACCAATATGGGCATTGTGATGATGTCGTCCCTACTCTTTGCTTCTCCGAACGCCAATTTGAGGAGGTATTTGCCCCGCTCAACGATCGGGACATCCATCGTCAGCACGCCACCGGGATAAAGGTTCTGGGGAAGTTCCTTCACGGGCGTCAGCCCTCCTGCAGAATCATATTGCAAGAGGGACAGCGCCACTGACAGGTTTCGTGCATCTTGCTCCATGAGATCGACCGTGAAAATTGCCTTCCCGGTTCCTGGTATCCGGTCGCAGAACTGATCGTACTTCTTTGCTTTGTCTTTTGGGTCCTTCCCCCCGTCCCCGCTGGCAGCTAGGAAGTAGGTGGTGAGATGCACCGAATAGAAATCGCTCACCTTGAGGCAAGACGCTTGATTTTTGCCCTCAAGCGGGGCACGCGGCGGTCTGCTCGCCTGCCAAACCGGGTATAAAAATATGATTGAATTTATGCCGATCAAAAGAAACACAACCGCGAACAAAATCCAATTCAGCCGGCCATCAACATTCATCTGCGGCATTTCCTTCCTCTACGCAGTTTTGTGCGCTTAACGGCTGGGCTATTTATCGCCGCGCACCTCGAAGATCCAAGCACCGCTTACGATATGGCCATCAGCGGAAATCGCCCGGTAACGGACTGTATATTCACCTGGCGTGAGCGCACCGACGCTCGTGGACACATGGCTCTGATCGGCACTGTCGATGGCGGCGTCGCGTTTATCGACACGATCTCCGGCAGCATTGACGACGGCCAATGCGACGAAGTCATCGCGGATCCCAGCGTCGTACCAAACTTCTACTTTTCCGACGGTTTCCGGCGCCACCGTCCCTTTTTCCGGAGACGTACGCACAATGATTGCGTGCGCAAACTGTTGTCCAAGGCTCGTAGGTTTCGCGAGAGGCTGCTTTGCGACGCGAAGTCCAAACGCCGATGAGGTACCGGCGAGTTGCCGCTGCACGCCGGCGCTGGACTCGGAGCGATCAACGTCAGCCGCGACGGGCTGAAAAGGACTCACCAAGTAAAGAATTGGCATGGCGAGCGGCAAAAAACCTGCTCTCTGGTTCATTGCACTCTACGATCCTCCTCGGGAAACCCGTCACTGCTCGCGCGAAACCGCCGCTCACGTTGCCCATCGCGGAGGCTTCCGTACCGATTGTTTCCAAACGAAACTCGGTGCTGGCACGAGGACGGTAGCGCAGCGGGATTTCGTTTCTTGCCGGACATGAGTATGGTAGCGTTGAGAGGAACAGAAACTATGGTTTCGGACGTCTAATTTCGATACGAGGCAGCTTTGGACCTTGTTGAGACGATTCAGC
>DATBPZ010000165.1:0-4163 GCA_036561105.1 Methylocella sp.
AAGCTTTGAAGCGGCTCATTGAGCGCCGGTATATTCTCACCGCATCGCGCGCTTCGACGGGCATAGCCGCGGCCTATTGGGCGAGCCTCGGCCTCTCGCCGGAGACAGCGGAGAAAAATCTCCAGAAATGTCGTATCCGCATTCAATCGATTGCCGTCGATGGCGCAACGGAACTCGAAGCGGCTTTGAAAGAGCTCGGCGTTCGCGTGGTTAAGCGTTCGGCCGACATGACGATCACCTTGGTCAATGACTATCTCGAAGCCCAATTGGAAGAGGTGAACCGGCAGCATCTGGCAGAAGCCACATCATGGCTGCTCGTCCAGCCCTCCGGCCTTTTTCCGCTCGTCGGGCCTGTGCTCAGACCCGGAAGCGGCGCCTGCTGGACATGCATTGCCGAGCGGATGAAAAGAAATCGCGAGGTCAAGGCGCTTCTCGACCGGAGGCAAGCCCATTGCATCACCGTTTCGCCTTTGGCTCGGCATGCGTTCGGGCACAGCGCCATCCAACTTGCAGCCCTGGAGATTGCAAAAGCGATTGCCAGCGATTTCCGCACGGATTTAAGTCATAACATCATAAGCCTCGATCTCCTGGGCTCGACCGTCGTCAAACATCATGTGGCAACCCGCCCGCAATGTCCTGAGTGCGGTCGCAAGAAGCTGCGCGACCCACGCCGCGCGCCGTCGCCAATCGAGATCGGCAAAGGCGGCAAGCTCGTGATGACGAGCGGCGGCTATCGCAGTGTATCGCCTGCGGCGACGGTTGCGCGCTTCCGTCGCCATGTGAGCCCGCTGACTGGCGTCGTTTCACGTCTCGAGCGGATCCAAGCCGATCTGCCAATGAACACCAATTATCACGCCGCGCATAATTTTGTCGGGCCGACCGAGTCGGTTCACGAGCTGCGGGCGGCCTTGAGCAGCGGCAGCTTCGGCAAGGGCAGCACCGCCGAGCAAGGCGAAGCCAGCGCGCTCATGGAGGCGATCGAGCGCTACTCAGGGATTTTTCAGGGCGACGAGATCAGAGCCAAGCGGCGCTTCATTGATTTCGCCCCGGACGAGGCCATTGCCCCGAACCAGGTCCTTTTGTTCAGCGATGCGCAATTGCAGCAGGACCAGTCGCCCGAGGCGCCGCAACCCGAGGCAGTCCCGGCGCTCTTCGATCCATCGGCGAAGATCGACTGGTCGCCGGTCTGGTCTTTGCGCGACGAGCGCTTCAAATATCTTCCGACGAGCCTTCTCTATTTCTTCTACCGCGGCGAAGCTTCGTTCGGCGCAGATTCGAACGGTTGTGCGGCCGGCAATACGCTCGAAGAGGCGATCGTCCAAGGCTTCCTCGAGCTGGTCGAACGGGACGCCTATGCGATCTGGTGGTACAATAGTTTGCAGAGGCCCGAATTGGATCTCCGCAAATTCGACGATTCCTATATCCGCGAGTTGCGCAAGCAGCTCGCGCGGACCGGCCGCCGGCTTTGGGTGCTCGACATCACCAGCGATCTCGGAATCCCGACGTTCATCGCGATCACGCATTGGATGCAAGATGGAAGGGAGAATATCGAATTCGGTTCCGGCGCTCATTTCGATGCGCGGATCGCTTTGATGCGGGCGCTGACGGAGCTTAATCAATTTCTGTCTTTGGGCCTTATGGGCGGCGGCACCGGCGAGAAATCAAGCCTCGACGGCATCAATCCCTTGCGCCTCGAGGATCATCCCTATCTGATTCCGGGAGGCGTTTCGCTGGCGCAGCCGGACTTCGGCGTGAAATTCGGCCATCTTGACACGCATGAGCAAGTTGCGGCCTGTGTCGCGCTAACGAAACAGGCAGGTCTCGATTTCCTCGTCCTCGATCAGACGCGGCTTGACATCGAGGTTCCGGTCGTTCGCGTAATCGTTCCGCACTTGCGGCATTTCTATCGCCGCTTCGCACCTGGCCGGCTTTATGATGTGCCGGTGAAGCTCGGATTGCGGGACCGGCCGATCCCAGAACACGAGCTTAATCCGATTCACCCGCATACCTGAAAGTCATCAAAACTTGCGCGCTCCCGAACCAAAGAGAGTGCGGCGGACGGTTCCGGCATATCTTGCCGCGCGATTGCGCGGTGATGTCGCGCTCGACGCGCAAGCGAGCGGCGAACTCTTAGCTTATGCCGATGGCTATCCGGTGAGCATGGGACGCTTCAGCACTCGGGCCGCGGAACGCGCGAGAGAGCTGCGCAAGGGTCTGTCGTTCGCTTCTTTTTCTGGGAGCAGCCGAAAGATTGAGAAGGAGCTCTCTCTTCTCGTCCGGCGTCTGGCGGAAAGCGGCTTCTTGGTTTATTACCTCTCGCGCGTGGGGAAAGGCGAGGACCTCGTCGCCATCGAGCCGCAGGTCCAAGGTTACTGGCCGTGTATGCCGCAAATCGGCGCTGCGGATCGTCTTGTTCTCTCGCGCTTGGCTTACATGCGGCGGCGCGGAAGCGAGTTGGTGCTCGAATCGCCGCACGCCGGCGCCTTGTTCAAGATCTGCGATTCGAAGATTGCTTCCACTTTGGCCATGCTGTCGATGCCGCGACAGATCAAGGAGCTGCGCCGGCAGGATGACTTTCCTGGCCCCGAGCTTCTCGCTCTGCTCCTCGATTGTGGGATCCTTTTCAAAGCCGATGCCGGGAGCAACGGGTTGCGGATCGAGGAGGGCGACCGGAACCTCGTCTTTTGGGACTTCCATGATCTTCTCTTTCATACGCGTAGCACGGAAGGCAGGCACGCCAATCCGCTCGGCGGCGTCTATCCCTATGCAGGAGTCCTTCCTCCACTGCCGGCAGTGCGGCCCAGCTGGTCCGGCGAAAAAATCGATCTGACCAAAGCCCAGACGGCGCCGAGAAAAGCATTCTCGCCGCTCGCAAAGTTGCTACGCGAGCGCATTTCGACGCGTATGTTCGATAACGTAAACCCGATCACGATCGCCGAGCTTTCACAATTTCTCGACGGCGCAGCGCGCGTCTTGTCGGTCTCGATGACGAGCCCAGACCTCGACGACGGCGGCCATGCGATGAGGCCCTATCCCTCGGCGGGCGCCGCCTATGAGCTCGAACTCTATCTGGCGGCCGTTAAATGCGATGGCCTGGCGCGGGGCTTTTATCATTACGATGCCAGCACGCATGTGCTGGTACCGATCGAGGTTCAGGAGCATGATCTCGATGCGCTGCTCGCGGGATCACAGTACTCCATGGGGGCGCCAGCGCCGCCGCAAATCCTCATCACCATCGCAGCGCGCTTCGCTCGCATGTCTTGGAAATATAGCTCGATCGCCTATTCACTCATCCTGAAGGACGTCGGCGTCCTGACTCAGACGCTCTATCTCATGGCGGCAGATATGGGGCTCGGCGGCTGCGCACTCGGGATCGCCAATATCGATCTCTTCGCAAAGATGACGGGGATCGCCTTCCACGTCGAAGGCCCGGTAGGTCAATTTGGACTCGGCCGCGGGGCGCCGCCGTTGGAGCAGGGTCAAGAGGCCGGCGCAAAATGATGTTGCACACATCACAACGCAGATGTTTCGAATAAGGCTGCGTCGCGGACTTTATTTGCGATGGCTGGGATAGCCAGGCACGTAATAACCGACAGCCTTGCGCACGCGCCGATCGAGCAGCGCGAATATCGCGCCTTGCGGATCGGCGCAGTGGAGGATCCAGGCGCCGCCCGGCACTTCCATTGGGCCATAGAGGATTTCGCCTCCACCGGCCTCGACGTGCCGGGTCGCCGCCTCGATGTCGGCAACGTTGAAATAATAAAGCCAGAAGGGAAGCGTCAGGGTCGGCGGCTTGGTGAACATCCCGCCGATCGTCTCGCCAGCGGTGGAAAATTGCTGATAGGTACCCATCGCACCATCCTGCGCCTCGGCCTTTTGCCAGCCAAAGAGCGCGGCGCAGAAAGCAAAGGCCTTCTCCCAATTGGCGGCGAGCAATTCGTGCCAGCCAGCCCACCCCGGCGTGCCCAACGCGGTGGAGGGCGCCCCACTAGGCTTCAACCACTTGATCAAGGCAAGCGTTGTCCCCTCCGGATCGGCGATGATTGAGAATCGGCTGATATCCAACACATCCGTCGGCGGCACATGCACTGTTCCGCCGAGCGACTTGACCCGCATGGTGGCTGTATCGACATTATCGACACCGACATAGCCGATCCAATGCG
>DATBPZ010000166.1:0-15702 GCA_036561105.1 Methylocella sp.
GCTGCTACGAGGCGCGGGAAAACGTTGATACCGCCCGTGGTGATCGTAAAGTCGTGGTAGCCCCCACGATACTTTTGGCCACGATATTTTAGAATGCGCATGCGGCGCCGTTCCGCTCCATAAATAGGGGCCAGCTCCTCAAGCTGGATAACGCCGTGGGCAATGCTGTGGGCGGTCTTGTCCCCCGCTTCCGCGGTCAGGTCATCCAGTAAGATCACAGTGGCGCCGTAACGGGCGAAATAGTGTTTGATCGAGAGGAGGTGGCGCCGATATCGGAGGGAGCTTTGAGCCATAAGGCGAATTTCGGAGAGACTGTCGAGCACTACGCGACTTGGCTTCACGCGCTCGACAGCATCAACAATTTGCTTGGTCGTCTCGCGAAGCTCAAGGTCGTATGAATAGAGGAGACTCTGTTGCTGTTCCTCGGCCAATAGGCTTTCAGGCGGGATGAGCTCGAAGACTTCAATCTCGCTGCCTAGGGTCCAACCATGCGCTGCCGCCCCCTGGCGAAGTTCCTGCTCGGTCTCCGAAAGAGTGATGTAGAGCGATTGCTCTCCCGCTTTGGCTCCTTCCAGAACGAATTGGGCTGCGACGGTCGTCTTACCTGCGCCCGGTTGGCCCTCCAGTAGGAATATATGCCCACGCGACAGACCGCCTGATAAGACCTCGTCCAGGCCGGAGATTCCAGTTTTGGCTTTCTCCATTACTACCTTGGCCTTTCGCTCCCTCCTGACATTACCCGCGGCTGTAGGCTGCCGCAAACTCGGGAATTCCGCTGTCCCGCCCATCGGACCGGACACTCCACTACCAACGCTAGCTAGATGCATCCCAACGCGGCCCTGGGCAAGATGGTTCCTCGTTTCCTGATACGGGGCAGCAGAGGACTGGTTGCTCGAATGCATCTGAGTGAAGGGAGCCCGCTGAAGTCCGGTTCGGGATCATGGAGAGAAGAACTTGCGGCGAGCATATCTCGTCTGTATCTCCCCGATAACCGGAAATCCTCTGTGTCCTTGGGCAGGTCTGCACGCCCGAGATAATGATCCAGGGTCAATTTTAGTCCGAGGTCCGGTTTGATATTGGGAGATCAGGGAAGATGCCTCGGACGCGGCGTCTGTTTATCGTTCGTTTGCGCCCTGAGTCGTCGTAGGCCGGCACGACGCAAACGGACGTGAGGGATCGTGCTCCTGACCAGAAGGACAGAAGTGATAATTCAGACCACATCCCGATAGATGAAGGGCGACGACCAAGAGACAAATTAGTTTTCTCATGCCTCGGACTTTATCAGCGGAAAACAAAAGACAAAAGATCGCCCGATCGGCCCCTAGTAATGAAACCCCGCTTCGGAAATACAACAAAAATATTTTCAAAGGAGGCATAAAAATTAGCGAGCTCTAAAGCCCGTTTAAAAGGGCGCTTAACATGATACTTGTATCCAGCGTGTGCCCTGTGCCCAAGACTTTTTAGACGGCCCTAACGGGCTCCATCTCATTGCTCATGGCGCAACTTATGGCCGTGGAAAATCTTATATAATTGAAGCTTCGATCTTCAGAGATTTGGGGGCAGACGGCTACAACATGGCGATCAATCTTGCCAAGGTTGGTCACTGGCTTAGGAGGCTCTGCGCCGAGCTCAATCGTGGCATGACCGACAAATCAAGCGCCGACTGCTATTATTGCATATTTACACATGAATGGTGATGAGCGGGGATCCTCGGCGTCCGGTCGTTCCTCCAGCTGGCCCGCCCCCGCAGACAGCTCGAAGGGGTGCGCGCACCCAGAACGGTTGTTTAGTACTGGGTCATCCTGACCCAAAGGCGGGGTACAGCTAACTCTGCCTCGCTTGGAGTGACGGCGTCGGGGTCGCATCCAACTCCCCACTTTTCGCGTTTATGGGCGGTGTCGTCTGCAGTGGCATCGTAAGTCATTCTGCCGGTTGTGGGGTCTGGTGTCCAAATAGTGTTGATAGCTGCACGCCTTTTGCAAATCGCTTGCTCGATGCGAATACAAAGATCGAGATCAATCAGGCCCGCCATCCAAAGTTCAAATACGTCCTTAGCCAATATCGTATCTTTTTCATCCAACCGGCGGTGCCATTCTGCTTTGTCGTACAAATTTTGCGCTTTTTGCGTCCTCGACCTCATAACTCATACTCCATTGCCCCCTAACTCCGCGCGCAACAAGCCAATCATTCCAGGCTTTTGAGCAAGACGCAGGACCGATTCAATTAAGGATTTGATCTGACCCGGCGCGGGTTTTTTGGTCGTGAGTCGCGCTAGGGGCGGCTGGGTTTGAATGTTACGAACCACAACGGCGAAGAGCGTGTGAACCGGGTCCCAGCCTGATAAGCGGCATTGACGCGCTCATAAATTTCGCGACTCTGTTTCGAGTGAAACCACTGTCGCAACCGCGCCAATGCCGCGTTCAACGTCTCGATATCTTCCGCCCTAGCCATGAATAGATCATGCCTATGGCAGTTCTCACCGGCGCTCCGGATTTGGCAGACTCGCTGAGGGGAAATATGCCAGACCAGCCCGAAGAAGTTGCCGAAGACTTCATTACGGAATTAGCTACCAAAGCACATGACCTTGACGCGGTCGTCCGCAAAAGTGTTGAGGATCGGTGAGCGCCACGCTGTGATTCAGCTGGCGGTGTCACCCATCGCGATCTTTCGAATAGGCATTCAGACAGTCAAACTGCGCGCCGCGCCGCCGCTTTACAAAACGGTTAAAACAGGCACCCACAAGGCGCTGAGATATAGCTGAGATATAAAAGTTGGGATTTATGATTTCAGGCAACGGTGCGGACCATCTCGCGGCCATCATGGCAAAGCCCGGTCAAATAAATTGCTGTCGCGCTACGCGACAGCAAGTTCTGATGATCGGAGCAGGCTCTTCGCGGGATTGAACATTATCAATTTTCGCGGCTTATCCAGTCCGATCCGCATGGTTTGGCGCTGCTCAATCCGCGAGCACCCACCGGCCGAAAAAATAGAGGCTCGCGGCAGCGCCAATCGCTAAAACAGCTCCAAGCGGCGTGCCAACGAAACTGGCGATTTCAAGAATCTCACCCAATACTGTTACTCCCTAAGTTGTCTCGATAGCCGTCGCGGACGATTTTCCTCGGGCTAGACGGCGAAGCAACGAGGCCACCGTTAAAATGTGGTAAATTGCTGCACTGCGCAATAAAAAAGGAAAGCTCAACAATTTAGAATAACCAGAAATACCCTAGAATCACTAAGCTAAGATCAAGCAATTTTCGTTCTAAACCTAGGAAAACACGCGCTTTGTGCATTGCGGCATCGTGCCACAGCCGCTCAATGTCATTTCTTATCTCGCGATATGGCCAAGTACGGGCTGCGGACAGAGCGGGAATCGGGAACCATAGTTCTTCGGCTTACGGACCCGGCTCAGAGTCTCGATGACGGGAGTTACCCCAATGGAAACAAGTGTTCGAATTTGCACCGGATGAAGGGGACACATCAAGCGGTCCGCTAATGGTGCCCACGCACCCAATGCGCCGCAAAACGAGCACCTTAAGTCTCAATATGCGGCTCCTCGTGCAGGACGAGATTCAATAATGAACTGTGGACTTCAATGCTGCCGTTGTAAGAAATGAAGCCCAATTTTCTGAATTTGTTCATGAAGAAACTCACGCGGGATCGGGTCGTGCCGATCATCTCCGCGAGCGTCTCCTGGCTGATTTTCGCGATCATCGGCTCCGGCTTGTCGTCTTTGCCAAAATTCGCCAACAGCAGGAGCAGCCGGGCAAGCCGTTTCTCGGTCGAATTGAACAACTGATCTACGAGGTCGGCTTCGACGCGGATGGTCCGACCAAGAAGATGGGCTATGAACATTTCGGAGAATGCGGGCTCCTCATGGATCACGCGGAGGATTGCCGCTTTTTCCAGCCGCACGATGACTGACTCCGTCAGCGTCCTGGCCGTCGCTATGCGCTGAGCCTGGCCGGCCAGACATCCTTCGCCGAAGAATTCGTTCGTTCCAAGAATTGCGACGACGGCTTCTTTGCCTTGCTCCGAAACGACGGTGATCTTCACCTTGCCGTTCTGGATGTAGAAGACCGCATCCGCGGGGTCGCCTTGTGAAAAGATGATCTGATCACTGCGGTACGTAGCAATGCTCCGGCCCTCGCCAACCTTGGCGAGAAATGCCTTCGGATTGAAGGACGCTTTTCGTTTGATCGCCATGACACGGCTTCTTTACCGCCAGTTTCTGAAGAGCGAACCCTCTCTCATCATAAAACCTTTTTCGCGGTGAGCAATATTGAACAGATCGCCGCTCGTCGGTGTGATAGGCGCGATTTGAGACCAAAGGAAAACTGAACCTTACCTTCGCTCACGTCGCCCGTTCAGGGGCCTTTCTAGGTCTTGGAGGAAGAAATCATCGACAAGGACCGAGTCGCCGAAACGGCGAAGAAAATTAGTGCGCAGTCAAGCAGGTGGCCGGCAAGGCAGTCGATGACGCCAAGCTGGAGCCGGATGGCAAGGCCAGTAAAATAGACAGCAAGGTTGAGTTGTATCTTGCGAGCTTGGACCTCATGCCTGGCTGCGCGACCTGACTAATTTGCGCGACTTCGGGCGTCGTCTTAGACCTCCCTATTGCGCGACGTACGATCAAGGCCCCGGCCTACGCCCTTAGCCTAACCGGGGTCTTTTTCCCGCGAAAAACGTTTGATGGATTGCATTTTTGGTTCCGTGTTGACCTAAGCCTCTGCCAGCTGAAATTGACCATTAACCCGTCATTCTGGAGCTTTGAGCGAGTAACGGCTTTCCCCCGAGGCACACTGCCTCACCCTTGGCAGCCATTCAACGCCGCCAATCCTATTCGAGCCTCGGTGATGTCCCGCCAACAGTGTTCGTTAAAAGGCCAATAAAAACGTCAATTCAATACCCGGCCGCTGCCCACGATCCCGCTCAATGCGGATGTGCTGTTGAACCCTATCCTCAAAAAACCCGCGTTTGTTGATCCAAACGCGCGAAAAAGGCAAAACCGGCACAACCGCGTGGAATTCCAGCGGGCCAAGCGGCGTCGGTGGTTTGGTCGTCAGCGGGTGGATGTAATGCTGTGATCATAAATACAAATAAAGATTCACGCAGGAGATAAGACGTTGGATGGTAACCAGGAATTTCACGAACTTTCCAAACGAGTTGGAGAAATCCAACTTATTGTCGATGAAATTAAAGCCTGCGTCACATCGCTGGCAAAGAGCGTCAAGGAAATCGAACGGTCGATTTCTCCCAAGAAAACGAATCCATTTTGGGGACTCGTTTTTGGCGCGTTTCTCGCCGCCGAAATTTTAAGTCTCGGGGCAATGTCGAGGGGAAATGCTCCGCAGGCCGCGCCGATACATCAGCACTAAAAATCGCCCCGATGGGCGTTTCCATCAAGGCCGCGCTCGACAAGGCGGCGAAAGCAACAAACGCTCGGTTTCATCCTTGCTTCAAAAAATCATTTCTGACTGGCTTGAGGCGAATGGATTTTTGAAGTGGGAGCTGCGGGTTGCTGTGCCGACTCTTGTGCCGACGCTAAACCACTGTGTGTTCGTTTTGTTCGCTTATTTCGCATAATTCGTAAAACAGAAATTGAATATAATTCAATAATATACGGTATAGGGAAGCATCTGCGAGGCATTTAATGCTTCGGTTTGCTAAACCGTTATACAGGGCAACTTGTATCAGGGGTTCGAATCCCCTCGTCTCCGCCAGATTTCAAAGGCTTACAATAGTTTTTCAGGTTTTGCCGAGTCGCTTGATCGCATCTTCGAGCGGCTGCCGGCTTTCGTCATACTCCGCCCATGCCTTACTCCTTCGGATCAGAGCGGGGGCCGTTCGGAGGGTAAATCGCTGCGGGGCCAGGTCTGACTTCACCTGCGTCCACGTCAGCGGCATCGAAACGAGCGCCCCAGGCCGGGCCCGTGGCGATAGGGGCGCCACTGCCGTTGCCGTTCGATCGTTACGGAGGTAATCAAGAAAAATCCGGCCGGTGCGCAGCTTCTTTGCCATGTTCACGACGTAACGCTGCGGATTTTCGTGCGCCAGCCGTAAGCATATTTGATGCGCGAAATCCTTAGCCACTGGCCAGGTCAGCTTGCTTTTCTTTGAGAGGGCCAGCGGGGTGACGACATGAAGCCCCTTGCCTCCCGTGGTTTTGCAAAAACTCACAAGGCCAAGCTCGTCCAAGTGCTCCCGCATGTCACGGGCCGCCGCGACGACGGTCGAAAAAGCGACATCTGGCCCAGGGTCGAGATCAAACACGAGCCGGCCAGGGACCTCTGGCCGTTGTGGTTGGCAGTTCCAGGGATGCAGTTCGAGAGCGGCGATTTGCGCCAGCGCCGCCAAGCCTTCGATCCGGTCCACTTCGAGATAAGGTTTGCGGTCGCCGGAGACCAGGACGAGTTCGAGAAGATTCGAAGCGCCCAGCATAGCATGACGTTGAAAGAACTGCGATCCGGAGATGCCGTCCGGCGCGCGGATAATCGAACAGGGGCGCCCCTGAAGATGATCGAGCATCCAGCTTCCAACCGCCTCATAGTAATTGGCGAGATCGAGCTTGGAAACCGGCGACCCATCGCCCGCGTCGGGCCAAAGCTCCTTGCCGGGATTGGATAGCACGACGCCCATAACCACTGGCTTCTCTGCAGCATCGACCCGCGCGGGTGTCGCAGGAACTGCGGGCTGCGAGAGCTTGGCATGGCTCGCTTTAGCCGGCTTCTCGGCTGTGACATCTTCCGCGGGTTTATCCTCGCGCAAGCCCTTGAAGGTGGCTTGCCGCACCATGCCATCGCCAGTCCATCCGGTAAATTCGATCTCTGCGACGAGTTCTGGCGTCGTCCAATGAATATTGTCCTCCTTGCGCGGCGCCCCTATGCCGGTGAATGGAGATTTGTTTTCCGCAACAGCTTTCAGGCGGGGTAGGAGAGTCTTTATTTTCGCGGCGCTGTAGCCCGTTCCAATGCGGCCAATATAAACGAGGTGATCGCCCCGATAAACGCCGGCGAGCAAAGATCGAAATCTTCCATTCGTCGTCGCCCATCCGCCGATTACGACCTCATGTCCTGCCCGGCATTTGGCTTTCAGCCAGCTGCGTCCGCGTCCCGAGTGGTAGGACGCGTCAAGTTTCTTCGATACGATGCCTTCCAAAGATAAACGACATGCGGAACGCAAGATCGCCTCGCCGCCGCTCTCGAAATGTTGGGTGAAGCGAATCACGCCATTGTTGCCGAGGTCCGATAGCAAATCCCGCAATCTCGCTTTGCGCTCAGAGAGCGGGCGCCTGCGCAAGTCGCCATTCGCATCGAACATAAGGTCGAAGGCAAAAAACACCAGATCGTCCGTCCGCCCCTCCGACAAGGCGGCCTGAAGCGCGGCGAAATCTGGCACCCCACTCCTATCGAGTGCGACGATCTCACCGTCGATCATTGCGTCGGGAAGATTGCATGCCGCATTTGCAATCGCGGCAAACTTCGCCGACCAATCAAGACCTTTACGGGTCTTGAGAGTGGCTTTGCCGCCGTCCACCCGCAGCTGCATGCGGTATCCATCAAACTTGATCTCGTGCACCCAGCCAGCCCCATCCGGGGGACGTTCGACTGGCGTGCAAAGTTGCGGTGCCACGAAATCCGGCATCACGAAGGATACGGCGCGGCGGAGCTTGTTCGATGCGACGCGGCCGCTGCTCTTGCTATCGCTGGCGCCTCCGGTCGAATCCCAGACGGCGTTCGCTGCCAGCCTTGTATCCTCGCGGGTCATGAACGGCATAGGCCGCTTGCCTTTTCCAGCAGCGATCATTTCCATGCTCCGCCCCGAAGCGACGGAACGGTCCTCCGCAAGCAGAGCATCGCCGTCGCCGTCTTGCGCTGCCTCGTCGCGATGTTTGATCAGAAGCCAGTTTGCGTGCCGCCCCGCGTTACGATCGTTCTTAATCCGAACCAGAACCCAACTGCCATGCAGCCGCGTCCCATCGAGCGTGAACTTCAATTCGCCCTTCGCCAAAGCAGCGTCTGGCGGGTCGCGTCCGTCCGGTGTCCAGACGCCCCGGTCCCAGAGTTGCACAGTGCCGCCGCCATATTGTCCTTTCGGAATTGTGCCTTCAAAGTCGCCATATTCGAGTGGATGATCCTCCACCTCGACTGCGAGTCGTTTGTCACGGGGATCGAGCGATGGGCCACGCGTGATTGCCCAAGATTTGAAAACACCATCAAGCTCAAGGCGCAGATCATAGTGGAGGCGCCGGGCGGCATGCTTTTGGATGACGTAGCGGCGTGTGGCCGACGCTGCCGCCTTCCCCGAACTGTCCGGCTCCGGCGTTTTGGTGAAATCCCGTTTCGAACGATAGACCGTTAGAGTTTTGGCCACCGTATGTTTCTATGCTCTCTCGTAGGGGCGCCTCTCGTGTATGCGCCGCATTCCCGCGGCATCAAGCTGCCATTTTTTTGCAGGTTTCGGCGCAGAGGCGGCACGTATCCGCGCATTCTTCCATATCCCCGATGCGGTCGCAATCGGCTGCGCATCGTTCACAAATCTCGCTGCACAAGCGGCAGGTGCGTTTGTGCAGCTCCGAGCCGGTCACCATGATATGTGCCGACGTCCTGCACATTTCGGCGCATGCCATCATCAAGCTGAAGTGCTTTTGTTCGGCGTGTTGTCCGCCTGCTTCTAAGCAATGCCCCATGGCTGTCGATTGGCACATTTGGTAACAATTCAAACAGGCGTCGATACAGTGTTTCATGTCGATATCGGTGCTCTGCATATGCGTTTTCCCTTTGGATATACTGCCTCAGCCAGCGCGAAGGCTCTGCAGGAACGGCAATTTTGCGTGTTGGTTCCTGCAACGACGGTCTGTTCGCAAGTATCAAAATAGCGGCGTAGCAAAGGCTCACTCACAAATGCGGTAGTTGCTGCTTTTGCCATGAACGCCAAGGTCCAGGTGGTAATGCGTGCCATGGGCGGCATTCGCACCTGGTCCAAGCACCGTGGTGAAATAGCCGCAGGCCGTGAGACGCAGGGCCGTCAGGAGTCGACGATCCGGATTGCTTTCGTCGGCCACCGCCGCAATTTCA
This sequence comes from Methylocella sp., assembly GCA_036561105.1. Taxonomy (GTDB): domain Bacteria; phylum Pseudomonadota; class Alphaproteobacteria; order Rhizobiales; family Beijerinckiaceae; genus Methylocapsa. Next base: position 9,075 of record DATBPZ010000166.1, read on the forward strand.
ATCTGCCGCTTATTGGCCAAGCCGAGACTCGCGATGTCCACGGCGTTGCCAGTGGCATGCTCGCTCAATTTTGCGTCTTGGAAGGTGTCGCCGTTGCGCGTACGGCAGACATAGCCGGGCCCGGTTTCGAGGGTCGCAAGGTCGTTTCCGGCAAGAATTTTGACGAGAGGCGCTGCAACATTGGAAAGCCATTTCGCGAATTGCAACGCAAAAACGCAATTGAATGTGGGCTTGCCGGGAAAGGTAATACGACCGACCGGCGTCTCGAGAGATATGATGTCGATAGGTGTGACGACAGGGCAGCGTCCATCAAGCTTGTCAGAGGGCGTCGGCGAGAACTGAGCCCCAACGATCTTGAGGTCAGCCAAACAATTGATGGACGTGTCATCTTCCGATCGGACCGACGGCACAGACGGTAAAGATGGGACAAACTTTGGGACAGCAGTCACATCGCTTGACGTAGGAGATTTCGTGTCCGGCCTTGGAACGGGAAGAGGAATCTGCCGCGATGCGGTACCCAAGGACAGCCGGGGTTGGGCGTCGGCCTCGACCCCGACCCGGCGACAAAGAGAGGAAAGGCCAAGAAGCCCCAGCACGCCGAGAACAATAGTCGCGTGTGTGTTTCGTCTCATGGCGTGACGTGCGGCATATAAATCTCCATGCCTCATCCCATTGATGCCGTAATTCCCATCCCGGCGACCGACGCTGCGATGACGACGGTTGCGGTCCAGCCAAGCAGCTTCAGCACCCCAGTCACGGGAAATTTTCCCATGATTGTGGGGTTTGCCGTCATGATCATCATGATCGCCATGACCGGCAGGGCAACAATCCCGTTGAGAACCGCGCTCCAGAAAAGCGCCTTGATGGGGCTCAGCGCCAAAAAATTCATTCCAATGCCGAGCATGGTGGCGAAGACGATTGTGGCATAAAAAGCTTTCGCTGCCCTGGGTTGGCGGGCAAGACCGATCGGCCAACGAAACGCCTCGCCGACAGCATAGGCGGCGGACCCAGCCAATACTGGCACGGCGAGAAGCCCGGTCCCAAGGATGCCAAGGGCAAACACCGCGAAAGCAAATTCGCCTGCAATGGGCTTAAGCGCTTCAGCCGCCTGGCTGGAGGTTTCGATATTGGTTATGCCGCCGACATGAAGCGTTGCTGCGGTGGTTACGATAATCGCGAGCGCCACCAAATTGGAAAAAGCCATGCCAAAATATGTATCCGAGCGTATGCGGGCAATTGCATCTTGGCCCTGCCTTGGTGCCTTGGTCAGCGGCTTGCGTTGCGGTTCTTCTTGGGTATCCTCAGCTTCTTGGGAAGCTTGCCAAAAGAAGAGAAGGGGCTGATCGTCGTTCCGAAAATTGCAACTACGGTTGCCCAAAACTTTGGATCAGGTGAAAAGGTTGGGAGCAGCAATCCGGCAAGTGCTTCTCCCCACGGGATCTCGACGACCATCGCAGTCCCAAAATAAGCAAATAGAGCTAGAGTTAACCATCTAAGGACAGAAATGTAGCGCGTATATTTCATAAAAATCTGAAGGACCACGCAAACCAATCCGAAACTTGCGACGTAAAGGAGCTTTGGTCCCCCGATAAGAGTAGCCAAGGCATCGCCCATCGCGCCAAGATCGGCCCCAATGTTGATGGTATTTGCCAAACAAAGCAAAACAACCACGGTTTGTAGGAGCCAAAGTGCGTAGTGCTGGCGGATGTTTCCCGCGATACCCTGTCCCGTGGTTCGCCCGATGCGCGCGCTAATTTCCTGGATCGCGCACATCAGAGGATACGACAAGAGCATCGTCCAACCGATCGCATAGCCAAACTGCGCTCCGGCTTGCGAATAGGTTGCTATCCCACTCGGATCGTCGTCGGAAGCGCCGGTGATCAATCCTGGTCCGAGCACCCGCAAGAGTCGTGATTGGCTTGGAATCGCCTTGAGCGCTTTCACCTTTAGAAGCCTCGCGGCAAGAGTTCCTCGCGAGGCTCATTCAAAATAGTGTTCTCCTTTTCATCATCCACGCAAAGCCAAGTTTCCAAGTTACTTCTTTGGTGTTGTCTGCTCTCGAGGCTCACGGCCGCTCTCGGCGCCAGGCTTCCCTTCGACTCCGGGCGCCCCTGCCCCTGTGGATGGTCCGCCAACGCTTGATCGGCCCGTTTCCTTTTGAATGGCCGTGCTGGGCTGGACATTGGTCCCGGACGCCGGTCCGGATGTGCTTCCATTTTGCTGCGCAAAAGCCACTCCTCCAAGGCATAACGACAAGACGAAGAACCCACAAATGTATCGGAATAAGCGAATGGTCATATGTTCCTCCCATAACAACGTGGATAAGGGTCCTAACTTCGTTTCGATACGTCGGTTCCTCCGACTTAAACGCATTCGCGCCTGGTCTTGTTGGCCACGGCATTCGACTTTGGGGCTCTTTCCACTGTGCATCTGGGTCTCTAAGTGGCATTCAAACACGTCAACTCGAGCCTAACAGAACGCGGAGCACCGTGATTAGACCGGTCCTTGATATACGGGTACGGCCCGCCGGTCAGGCGCGAGGCTCGGCATTGGGCTTGCGCGTGGCCATTGCCTTTTTCGCGGACACAGAGCGGCTGTCCGCCGAGCGGGACGCCGAGGCTGCGCCGCCCTTATGGGCGGCTGGATGGCCGATAGACTTGCCGCGGCCGGACCCGCCGGGATCTTGCCTCCGCCATCGTCCTTGTTGACGGTCGCCCAGGCCCGGCGTTCGGCCTCCTTTTCCGGAACTCCACGTTTCTCATAGCCTCCGGCTATATGGTCGGCCTTGCGTTCTTGCTTGTTCGTATATTTCGATTTGTCGCCAAGCGGCATGATGACCTCCTGTCAATTTAGTTTGAACGAGAAGGCCGTTCCGGAGTTCCCCACAGGGCGCCCCATCTTCTTTTGCCACGAGGTTGTTGCTCAGACGCTGCGTGAATTTGGCTGGCTCGATGTGCTCGTAAACAACGCGGCATTTCAAATTCACACGTCGCGAGGACCTTACCGAGGGAACATCTCGATTACACCGTGAAGACGAATCTGTACGGCTATTTCTATATGGCCCAGGCTTCCGTCGAGCATATGCAATCTGGAGCGACGGTCATAAATACCGGATCCGTTACCGGCCTCTTAGGAAACAAAGATCTCATCGACTACTCGATGACGAAAGGCGGTATCCATGCGTTTACCCGCTCCTTGGCCAGCAATCTGGTCAGCCGGGGTATTCGCGTGAACGAAGTTTCACCCGGACCAGTATGGACGCCTCTTAATCCTGCGGACAAGGATGCAGAAAAGGTCGCCCAATTTGGAACGAGCACGCCGATGAAACGCCCGGCTCGACCCGAAGAAATTGCTCCGGCCTATGTCTTTCTTGCATCTCCACATTGTTCAAGCTTTATCACCGGTGAAATCCTGCCGGTCATCGGAGGCTATTCTGGAGGATAATGCTCAATCGTTTCGCTTGACGGCGGCTTCATAAGCGTTTCGAGCAGTTCCGCCAAATCCCGCTGCTGATATGATTTTTGGAGGAGCCGTAAATCGAGTCCATTGTCCAAAACATCGGCGTAGCCAGTTGCCCATGGCTGATCGGAGGCTCAACGCATGAGGCTTTCCAACCGCACTGTGAGGTTTACGGTCAGGCCCTCCTGGTTCCAGTCACGAGAAATCTTGCCGCCTAGCTGACCTGTGACTGTTAGCCGCGTGAGCAAGCTACCAAATCCCTCATGGTCGGATTGTCCCTCAAGTGTGGGACCGCCATGCTCTCGCCATGCCAGCAGGAGTTGCTCGTTCCACACCAACCAGCTGACATCGACGTGGCCATGTTGAGACGACAAGGCTCCATACTTGGCGGCGTTTGTCGCGGTCTCGTGGAGCAGTAGCGCCACGCTCATAACAGCACTTCCGCTAATAGGAACTTCAGGACCATTAATCGTAACCCGTGCATCATCTTCGGAGAGGTACGGCGCGACGATCGTTCGGACCAAAGCGGTCAGACTTGTCGTTCGATCAGACTTGTCTCGTATCTCGGTCAGATCAGGGAGTGTCAGTTCGTGGGCGCGCGCGAGAGCGCCCAGCCTTTCCCGAACTGCTTCAGCCAATTCCTTTGGCGTCGCGGCAGAACGCGCACTGAGTGTTACCACGCTCCCCGCAAGGGCGAACAAGTTCTTGACGCGATAATTCATTTCCTTGAGAACGAGCGCCTGCCGCTCCTGGCTGCGCCGGCGCTCGGTAATGTCGCGGGCGATTTTCGAGGCGCCGATGACTCTGCCATTAGCGTCCTTGATCGGCGATACCGTCAATGAAATCTCGACCAAACTGCCGTTCTTACGCTGGCGGACCGTTTCATAATGGTCGATACGCTCGCCGCGGCGAATGCGATCGAGAATACGAACTTCCTCATCCTGCCGGTCCGGCGGAATCAGAATAGTCACGGGCTTGCCGACAAGCTCCTCAGCCACATAGCCAAAGAGGCGCTCAGCGCCGGGGTTTAAGGTGATTATGGTGCCGTTGAGGTCCTTGCTGAGGATCGCGTCGCCCGAGGACTCGACGATCGCGACAAACCGCTGCGCGAGGCGTTCGGCTTCCTTGCGTTCGGTGATATCGATCAACGTATTGACGGCGCCGGTCAGCGTACCGGCGTCGTCCCATAACGGCGTTGGATAGGCAAGGAACGGGACACGCGAGCCGTCTGGCCGCTCGGCGACCGCCTCCACGCCGTGAATCGGCCGTTGTTCTTGGAGCGCGACGGCCATAGGGCATTTCCCGTGCGGCATCGGCGTGCCATCCGGCCAATAAAGGCGCCACGAGCCGCACCATTCGCTCTCGCCGATGGTTGGGCGGCATCCCCAAAGTGCAGCCGCAGCCTCGTTGTAGAAAGTGATTCGTCCGGCGGCGTCGGTCGTATACACTGCGGTAGGCAGCGCATATAGCAATTCATGGGATGGAAACTTGTAGTCGCGCAATGACGTGCCGACTGGTCCCGCAGCCGTCAAAAGACCCACACCCACAGTCGAATGCGCGGAGTCGGCCCTCTCGATCACATTCACGGGAGCACCTCCACAATCCTAGCCGCTGAAACTAAAAGCGTAGCAGAAAGTTCCAGCTTGACGGTTAGCACAAAGCATTTTTCCCGTCTGTTCGCCTATGAACTTACGGATAGGCTTTGGCACCAATGAACTCCAGAAACGGCGGCGGGCCTGTCAGATTGTCTGACGAGCGGCTTTCCACAAAGATCGGTTATTCCGCCCTGGGCGAAGTCAGCGAGGCTGAGATATGCAATATTCGAAAACGCGCTGCCTCGAGGTCGATACTGCATCCAAATCCTTGCAATAATATCAAGTGCTCTTGGCGCTCGATTTCCGCAATTTGGCCGCTTTGGAAGGACAGCCAGATTTGCGATCTTCTCTGCAGCGGCTACGGAGGACCACATGCCTGAAGTCAGCACGTGTCTATGGTTTGGGAGAGACGCGGAAGCGGCCGTCCGATTCTACGTCTCGATCGTGCCAGGTTCCACGATCGGCCACATCCAGCGCTCGCCGGGTGCTTGGCCCGGCGGCGAGGCTGGAGACGTCATCTTGATCAGTTTTCGCCTTGGGGGCCAAAACTTCCAGGCGCTCAACGGCGGCGCGCCGGCGGAATATGGCACGGCCGCTTCGATCTCGGTGCAATGCGCTGATCAAGCTGAAATTGATCGGCTGTGGGCAGCGCTCACGGCCGACGGCGGAGCGGAGATCATGTGCGGCTGGCTGCGCGATCGGTGGGGGGTCCCCTGGCAGATCGTGCCGGAGGTCCTCCTACGCCTTCTGGCCCACCCAGATCCGGCTGTTTCTGCACGCGCCTTCGTGGCAATGCAGGGGATGGTGAAGCTGGATGTTGCCGCGCTGGAACGCGCCGCAGCAGTATGACGCGTCTGCTTTGGGAAGGCCGGGATCATCGGACGGATCGCGCCGTCTTCGAGGCGCTTGTTCCTACCCACTTCATTGCGATCCGAGTCCCAATGCATCGGCACGGACCAGATGACCCTCAAGGCGGCGAATGGCGGGTCCCGGATGGACGGGATTCAGGATTGCGATTGGTTGCCCGCGTTTCTGACGGGAGAAGCCGTGTCGGTTTACAGCTCTCGGCCTGGAGAATGCGCATAACCTGTTGCGCTCGCTCTCATCGGCTTTCCGTCTTGCCAAGCGGATGCCCAAGCAATTTGCGTATCGTTATTGTCATGACATGGCGGATTATGAGCCGTTAAAACGTCTACCCTACTAAGGACAAGAGGACGCGCACGTCCTGACACTAACCTGGGGGCAGGGGTGCGCTCAGGCGTCCAAGCTTGCAGATGTTCTGGCACCGTTTTCAGAGCGCTGAGTCGCAGCTTGTCATCTCGAACCATAAAAGGGAAAGAATGTCAGATTGCGAATCTCCGGCCAAACCTAAAAGCTGGGCACCGAAAGTCTTCAGCAATCGCTGCTCGGTCACCCGCTGCTCGGTCACCTCTCCGATCGATGGGCGCCTGAGACGCCGAGCTGGACCAATGTACCGCGCTCCCAGATATGAATATCGGGTGATCGGGTGCCGTGGGATCCCATAAGGAATAAGTTATTGGCCGAAAGGTTGAGTAAAAAGCAAGTCATGATCG
>DATBPZ010000167.1:0-9361 GCA_036561105.1 Methylocella sp.
CCTCGCGGATCGGCTGGGCAAGGATGTGTCGCTGGATCCACGCCCGATTGATCAAGATCTGCTGAAGGAGGCGAAGCGGGTACTCAACCTCTCCGACTCAGATATAGAGCGCGCCTCAAACCCGGCCGGGCGAAAGGTCAAATTGAAGCGGAACCACCCGGAGAGTTAATCGCGCCTGGCCTTCGGTTCACACACGCCATGATACGGGAACCGCGCGCATTCGCCCCGCACCACAGCATTTCCGTGTCAACGGAATGGCGCGCCTAGCGGCTCCCCTTCGCGACGGAATGACGGCCGACGCAGCGAGGGCCTTGTTCCCGAGATGTCCGAAAGGCATCGCCGGATCCATCGGATCGGGATCATTCGTTATAGGCAAGCTGTTCGGCCTACCCGCGGTCTTGTCAGGCTGGGGTCGTAGCCCGATACTGATGTGCCGGAGGGGCACCCCTTGTCGTTCGCTACTTCGTTGCCACTGCTCACCAACCTGGCGTTCCTTCTGGGTCTGTCGCTGTTTTTCGGGCTCGCCTTTGAGGAGTTTCAAGCGCACCAGGGCCGGACCCAGCCGGGAGGCGTGCGGACCTTTCCGCTGCTCGCCTTGGCTGGCGCCATGCTCTACCTGCTCGATGCAACCCAACTCATCCCCGTCTCTGTAGGGGTGCTTGTGCTGGGTGCGTGGCTCCATGCCTATTACCGCAGTGCCGTGGCAGAGCGCGACGCGGAGGGTGTGGCGAATGTCGGGCTCACCGTTCCCGTCCGCAATCTGCTCGCTTATTTGCTTGGTCCAAGCGCGCTCACTCAGCCGCATTGGGTTGCGGTCAGTCTGACCGTCACAGCAGTGCTGCTCCTGACGGGTCGCGAACGGCTCCATACAATGGCACGCCAGCTTGAGCTGCCAGAGATCGTCACTGCCGGAAAATTTCTCATCCTCACCGGTATTATCCTTCCGTTGTTGCCGAACGAGCCGATCACCCCGCTGACGAGAGTCACGCCCTATCAGGCGTGGCTCGCTTTGGTCGCGGTGTGCACGCTGTCCTACGGGAGTTATTTGCTGCAGCGATATTGGGCGTCGAACCGAAGTGCATTCGTGACCGCAATCCTCGGCGGTCTCTATTCGTCAACAGCGACGACAGTGGTACTGGCGCGCCGTGCCAGCACCGGTGAGATTCCATTGGCCCGCGCCCAAGTCGGTATCGCGTTAGCGACCGCAGTGATGTATCTGCGCATTCTGGCGATAATCGCGGTGTTCAACTGGAGCCTCGCCGCGAGCCTAACTCCAAGCCTGCTTGCGCTCTCGCTTCTCGGGTTCGCGCTTGCGGGCCTGCACAACTGGTGTGCCGGACGTTCTGCGGCGCAGACATCGGTGAGAGTAGACGAGCAACCCACTCGAGCTCTCGGCGGGGTGACCGATATTGATCCCTTCGTGCTGAGCATCGCCCAAGGCGGGGCCTCGTCGCTCACGGGAGCCGACGCCGCGGTCGCGGTGCTCACTGCGACCGCCTCAAACAATCTCTTGAAGGCAGCCTACACCGTCGGGTTCACCGGGCGCCTCAAGGGTTTGCCGGTCGTTGGCACACTCGTCCTGCTCTCCGGCGTAGCGGTGTTGATCGGATTCGTGTTAACCCGGCATTAACCAACGCCCTCAGCTTAATGGTGCGCGGCAGCCGTCACAAGGCCGCGCAGATCGAGGAGGCTGCCAGAAAAATGTCGTTCACCATGAGCCTTTCATGCTCGCGACCAAGACAGAGGCAGCGCCAAACGACGCAAGATCATGCGGCTCGACCCGCGGATGAGAAAAAATTGTTAGCCGACGTTTGAAGTCCTGCCTCTTGCACCGCACATCGGTCGTACAAATGCCACTGCCGTCGAGCGGAATCGGCCATAACCCTGTATGGTACAATTTTAGTATCTTAGGATGATGTGAGGTTCGCTCTGCAGAGAGTCAGCTTGAATGCTGTTTGACAAGGCGGATCGTTCCACGGTCCTACCTATTTCGATGTGGAACCATCGCCCCCCGCACATCTGCGACTGCGGTACATGGCATAGCAGAATCCTCGCCCATTGCAGCTCGCGCGGCGGAATCCGCATCGATCAACGGCGTGTTACGGGTCCGTTTGAAATCATACGCCAAAGCACGGCCAAACGGCGAGCATCCGCTTCGGCACGATGCGTTCTTGGGGAAATACGGTCCGCTTCTGCCTTGGCGGCCCCATAGCTGGCGCTGTCCCAACCGCGCTTCGCTGCAAGCTGCGTCACGAGCACGTCAGCATGGGTTCTCCGAATCGTGAATGTGGGATCCGGACCTGCTTCCTCGAAAATGATTCGGAGCCAGCGCGCATCATCGGCCGGGGCATCAGAGAAGAGTTCTCGACCCGCCAGAACCCCGTTCATCCGCCGGGCGACCTCGAACGGTGGACGCCCATGCGCAAGGAGCCGCTTCAAAGAAATTCCGTGCAGCTTCTCTGCGTCCGGGTCCCACACCGGCTGCATATCCCAGTGCAGGGGAGGCTTGACCAGATGGCTGTCCGATTGGATTTCGCCCGTCGAGGGATCGGTGAAGGCCCAGCCGATCTCGATGGGCAAGCCGCCGATGCAGGTCGCCTCACAATCGTAGAAGACCGGAAAATCGCTCATCATGGTCATCAGCCGCCCCCTGACGGCGCTTCGAGGTCCAGTGTATCCCATCAATGTGGCGCGCAGCGTGCAACGCCCAGTTTTGCGCTAGCGATCTCGCAAAGCGAGACCAGCCTCCCCCGGTGACGTTCCGCTTGGAATTGGGGCGCCGTGGTAACTGGTTCACATTGATCTTAAGCATGGACTTCAGTCAGAGTCCTCGTCGAGCGCCGGCTTCCCTACAAACGCAGTAATTCAACGAAGATAGAGAGAAATTTACAGCTGCCCTGGTGCGAACAATTCTAAAGCGGTCGGAATTAATTTTCCTAGCCTGCGTTGCCCTAGACGTGCCGAGCAGTTCCCTTAAGTCAAAGCGAGCCGCTCTTATCTGCACGCGCCAGTTGACTCATCGCCAAGCTGTCGTCGCCGAGCCCTCGATGTGACCAGGGGTTACATGCTATTGGTGGGTTGGATCGTCGGCTGGGTTAAAATAAGTCATGGCGAAGGGGCCATCCGCCGAAACCTGCACCACCGCCCCGCTCTTGGTCCAGGCGAAGTGGTTCATCTGCGCCGGTGCCTGCGCGAAGCCGCCGGCTGTGAGATCAGCGCTCTTGGTCTCGTCAAGCTTGTCGCCCATGCCCAAGGAGAAATCGCCCGAAATCACCGTCAAATACTCGTCCGTCGGGTGGTGGTGTGCGGGGATCTTGTAGCCCGCCGGTATCATCAGTCGAATTACGAATGTCCCCGCCTTACCGGGATCACCCGACAACACCGCCATCTGAGCGCCAGCCGGGAACACGGGCGGCGCGGGGCCCCACTTCACGTCGGCCGAGTTCATCTGGGCCTGAGCCGGCGCCGCAAGGGCGAGCATGCTACCGAGAATCAAAGCCATCTTGAGCATCGTCATCCTCCTTACAGCCTCGCAACATTTGACCCGCGTCGCATAATCCGCCGGACGCGTCTGAGCGGGTACTACCCTTCAAATTAACGCTGGTGTAGCCACGCCGCAAGAACATAGGTGCATATCGGTGTGCGGGGCTAATGGCCAATTCCAGCTCGCAGAGGCTTAGACGCGGAACCAAGAACGCAATCCATGAAATGTTCTTTGTACGAAAAATACCCCGGCCAGAGCTAACGATATGAGCCGGGCCTTCATCGTACGTCGTCGCGGGAAGACTCGCTGCGAAAGTCGAGACCGCGCTCCTCGGCCAAGTGTCCGAGATCGCGGATCGGATGTGTAATGGCATACTCGTCACCGGTGCGGCAGCGCCGCTAAAAAACCCCTCGGCTCGGCAGCCTGGGCGATGTGGTCGGCTTTGTCGGTCATCATTCCGCTCGAAATACACAATCGCTCTGAATACCAGTTCAAAGTCACTTCAGTGCATGCTGTCTGTCATCCATTTAAACGCCAGATCGCGACATTGAGAACGCTCGCAAAGGCAACCCAGGCCACAAGCGGCACAAGACACCAAGCCGCCATCCTGTCGAGTCGATGGAATGCGACGACAGTGGCGAGAATGACCAGAATTTGCGGAAAGATGTTGATCAGGCCGAGCAGCGGATTGTTGGCACCGAAGAACATCCACGTCCATGCCGCATTGAGCGCAAGCTGCATGAAGAACAAGCTCAGCGCTAATCGGCGTGCGGCGGAGACTTGGGGCAGCCGCAAGATGCGCCACACAGCAATTGCCATCAGCACATAAAGGATTGACCAAACAGGGGCAAAGACCCAGTTGGGCGGATTGAATGATGGTTTGGCGAGCCCCGCATACCACGGAGCGAAGTTTGGATAAATGGCAAGCTGGCCGACGAACGCCGCGGCAGCGACAGCGATTACCGCCAGTGCACCAGAGCCGAGGTCGCGGCTCCATCCGGATCTTGTCAACGTATGTGTCATGATCTGAGTCCCCGGTACGACTAAGTCGTTGTATCATTGGATAGCGCGGTTTGACGGAGGCTTGGATCAACGATCCAGCCCTCCAGCGGATCGGTGCCGCAGGGCCTACCGTAGCCATGTTCTTTCATCGTCCACGCCCACGCAGCCTGAATCGCACATAGCAGCTCATCCAACTGGTCACCATTCGGATCATCAGCCAGATTTTTCGGCGTCTGGACGTGCAAACCGTCAGCAGCTTCGATCTGGCCGTTCAGGATGTGATCCGGCATGGCGCGCCGAATCTGATGCTGTGTTTCGGTCTGTTTTCTATTAATTGGTACATAAGTAATTCGACATTCAGGCGGCGTATCTGAGTGTGTCTTTTGCGAAGAAAGAGCGAATTTTTTCGGTGTTGCGCTGCAAGGAATGCATCGATGATTTCACTTTCCCTTTGAAGTCCGCGTAGCTCTGAATTGCGCTGCGGCAACCGTATCGGCCTTGAGATGCTTCCAGACCAATTCATCTGGATTTCTATCCGGCGAATAGGGAGGCAGAAAAAACAGCCGTAGTTTTCCGCCCAGAGTTTCAACGAACGCCGTGGTCTTCTTCGCGCGATGCGCCGGGCCGCGATCGACGATCAAAAATATCGGGTGCGTGGCTCCAACCATCAGACGTTTGAGAAACTCGGGTCCACAGCGCGAAGGCGAACTTCATCTGCAGCGGAGTCTTTTGCGTCACAACGTCAAAGATCCACCTCAGAGACCGCCCATCCAGTTTCGGCGGACGCCCGAACAAAGGCTTCGCCTTCAAGGCGCCCCAGCCGCCGCGCCGATACTGCGCCAACCATCCATATACCGTCGACCGATTCAGCCCGAGAACGCGGGCGACGACTCCGGGCTTTCGCCTTCCTGGACCTTACGCACCGCGCGTTCACGCAACGCTTCCAGCGTATGATGATCCAATCGGCGTGCATCATTTTCTTGCATACAGGGAGTGAATCACTCAACACGTGCACAGTCAACAAAAGTCGATATACTGAACTGTTTTCTAATATTGTCAGTCTTGTAGCCAGCACGGCCAATCAATTGCCTCGCCAATACACCCGGATAGGCTTCTACAACTATCCGCTCCCAATCACCTGATCGAAGAGCTGGAATGGTGACACCCAAACGAACCAAACGCGGCGCGCCTTCAAAGAATATCAACCCAACCGGCACGCCCTGAAGCTTTTAGGGGCTAACTGACGAGGCCGCGACGTCTGTGGCGCGTCGATGTTATTTGTCGCCGAATGGACGCCGCCCACGGTAAGCCTCTAATGCCTGGAAGCCCTCGCGGCCCAGCGATCTGGCGTGTTCGACATATCCTGCCAAGTCACCTGGCCAACCGATATTCTCGATGAATGTACGGGACTGCCCAAACGGAAAATCGATCCCCGCAATCCACGGGCCGGGATTGTTGAGCGCTTCCTCGAACGGTGCAAAATCTGGCCATGCCTCGAAACAATTGGAGCGAAGGAGACGCCCCTCCAACGTGCAATGCATGCAGGTGAGCGGTTTCCTACGTGTGGGACGCGACGTAAAATCAACTCCTATGACCTTCACGCGCCGCAATCCAAGTCAATCTAATTAGACAGCCCTCGATGGCATTATCACGCTAACCGAGTAATACCGAGACCGTTTTGAGGCTATGGGCGCCACCGAAAGCCGTCGATTTCATAACGGTCAACTCCTAGAGGCCTGCAGATTGTGATACAAGTGGCCTGGGCAGCCAATTCCCGTTGGCTTGGTTCCGCAACGTTAGGTTGGCGCTGTATTTCGACTGTGCAATTGTCTCGACACGGCGCCCGAAGGTGGGATGATGCTGACCCTGACTGAAGCCGAGGTCGCCAAGCTGCTGACCTGGGAACGCCTCATACCCGCAATGGAGGGAGCGTTGGTGGCGTTCTCGTCAGGCCACGTGATCCAGCCGCTCCGCAATATGATCACGATCGAGGAAGGCAAACGCTATTTGGGCGTCATGCCAGCGGTGACCGAGTCCGAGATGGGGGCGAAGCTGGTGTCCTTCTACCCTGGGAACGCTGGCGGCAGCGTTCCGACTCACTTCGCAGTGATCGTGCTATTCGAGACCGATCACGGTCGGCCTCTGGCCGTCTTGGACGGGCGTCTCATTACCGAGATGCGCACCGCCGCCGCTTCCGCCGCCGTGACGAAGCTTCTGGCTGCTCACGATAGTCGCAAACTGGCTTTGCTCGGAAGCGGCGTTCAAGCCAAGGCGCATCTGGAGGCGCTACGTCATATTTTTGCTTTCGACGAGGTTCGAGTGTGGAGCCGCACGCCAGCCCACGCAAGAAGATTCGCGGAGGCTCATGGGGCGAAGGCTATGGATCTGGAGGACGCTGTCCGTGATGCGGATGTTGTAATCACGGCAACAAATTCACTTGAACCCTTTCTTCGGGGTCGTTGGCTCAAGCCAGGCGCGCATGTGAATGCGGTTGGCTCTCCGCGTCCGACTTGGCGTGAACTCGATGATGACGCCATGAAAAACATCCTCATCGTCGATTCGCGGGAGGCGGCGTTGAAAGAGTCCGGTGACGTAATTCTTTCAAACTCTCCCATTTTCGCGGAAGCGGGAGAGTTGTTCGTGGGCAAGAAATCGGCGCCTCGCTCGGCCACGACCATCTTCAAGTCCGTTGGCATAGCAATCGAAGATATAGTCACGGCCAGGCTCGTGTATGAGGAGGCCATCGCGTTGCGACAGGATAGCCGGAGCAGTTAGAGCCGTTCGTTGCCGGTGCACTCATGTCAGCGATGCACAGTACGCGATCGTACTTCGCCGTCGATGTAGACCCCCGCCTTCGGGTGTTTGTGCAAATCCAGACGGTCGCTCCGTCGCTTGTTGCTCGATAATATTGCGCTACGAGTTCCGGATGGCGCCGCGGATTGGCGTAAATAGGCGCAGGCAAACGTTCGCAGATTCCGTCGTTCGGGCGCGCCTCGGATAACGCCAAGACAGTATCCCCCTGATTTTGGGGGCAAAGAAAGATCAGGAAGACGGCGCATTGTCGCGGCCGCCATGCCGCTGAATCGCTCGTATCAATCGGATGAGTTGCGGGGCGGGAGGCAACAATGTCGGGAACTGGTGAGAACGATCCATACGACCTTCAACGTTTTCTGGATGCCCAGAACCACGTCGTCGAGCAAGTCTGTGCAGAATTGCGGGCGGGCCAGAAAAGAGGACATTGGATCTGGTTCATCTTCCCGCAAATCAAAGGTCTGGGTTACAGCCCCGCAGCAAACAAATTCGCAATTTCCTGCCGCGCGGAAGCCGAAGCATATCTAAAACACCCAATTCTCGGCCCCAGGTTACGAGATTGCACCTCGCTCGTGACTCAAATTGAGGGTCGTTCGATAGACCAGATTTTCGGCTATCCTGATAATCTGAAATTTCGATCTTCCATGACGCTTTTTGCTCGCGCGACAGTCGACAACCAGCTCTTCGAAATCGCCTTACGGAAGTATTTTGGCGGAAAGCCAGATCCTTTGACGCTCGAGCGCCTGTAGTTTTACCGCACTGCGCGGGAGGTGGCGCAGCTCGCTCGCTGATCTGCCGGCCGATCCATCCGGGCGCGCATTGCGAACAAAGGAGAAACATGCTTCTTTCAAGCAACCGCGTCCTGAACGATTCGCTGTCCATGTCCGTCGCTATCTCGACAAGCTCAATCCCGAACAGCGACGCGCCGTCGAGCATGGCGTCCGGGAGAAAGGCTGCGCGCCCAGCGCTCCGCTCCTCGTGATCGCCGGGGCGGGCTCGGGCAAGACGAACACGCTCGCTCACCGTGTCGCACATCTGATCGTCAACGGAGCCGATCCACGCCGAATCCTCTTGATGACCTTCTCAAGGCGTGCTTCGACCGAGATGACGCGGCGCGTCGAACGGATCGCCCGCCAAGTGATGGGGGATCGCGCCAGTGTCATGGGGCGGACGCACTCACCTGGACCGGAACATTCCACGGGATCGGAGCGCGGCTGTTGCGCGACTTCGCCGACCAGATTGGACTCGAGGCGTCTTTCACGATCCGTGATCGCGAGGATTCCGCCGATCTGATGAATCTGGTCCGGCATGAGCTTGGTTTCTCGAAGACCAAGAGCCGGTTTCCAATGAAAGGCACCTGCCTTGCGATCTATTCACGCTCCGTGAACGCGGAACTTGCGATCGAGGAAGTGCTGAAGACTTCCTTTTCCATGGTGCGCCGTCTGGGTGGCCGAGCTGCGCACCCTCTTCGCAGCCTATGTAGAGGCGAAGCAGCGGCAGAACGTCCTCGATTACGATGATCTCCTGCTTTATTGGGCACTGACCGTCAGCGACCCGGATCTTGCCAAGGCTTCGATCATGTCCTCGTCGACGAATATCAGGACACCAACCGCCTTCAATCTTCGATCCTGCTGGCGTTGAAACCCGATGGACACGGCCTCACCGTCGTCGGTGACGACGCGCAGTCGATCTATTCGTTTCGCGCCGCAACTGTCCGTAACATTCTCGACTTCCCTGCTCAGTTTAGTCCGGCGGCCGAGATCATTATGCTGGATCGCAATTATCGTTCGACGCAGCCGATCCTCGCGGCCGCCAACGGCATCATCGATCTGGCGGCCGAGCGCTTCACCAAGAATCTTTGGACAGACCGGAATTCGGCCGAACGCCCGCACCTTGTCAGCGTCCGCGACGAGACAGGCGGCGGGCATTGTAGTGACGCCGCCAGCTTTCGATCACGATCCTGGCCTCGTTGAGCGAGTAGAAGATTTCGCCATCGAGCAACTCATCGCGCAACCGCGCATTGAAGGACTCGATAAAGCCGTTCTCCCACGGGCTGCCAGGCGC
>DATBPZ010000168.1:0-26830 GCA_036561105.1 Methylocella sp.
CCCCTCCATCGCCTCCCCGACCCCGGAGCGCGCCGCTTCCCCGTCGCCAACGCGTCGTTCGGCCTCGACGCAGGCGACGTCAAACGCGCGAATCGCGAATTTGCGCCGAGAGAGGGCGCGGCGCTCGTAGCGATCCAGCGCCGCGAGGTTCTTGGCGAGCTCCGCCAAACAGGCCGTCACGTCCGCCTCGAGCGGGTTGGCGCCCAGGATCCGGCCGTGGTCGTCAGTTGGGGATGCTTTTGCGCGCGCGCCGCCGACAGGCGTGTTCGCCGGCGCGACTGGCTGCGGCTCGGCCGCCCCGGCCTGAACCTTAGGATCGGGCATCACCCGTTCGATCAGGCGAAGGCGGTGGGAGCGGACGCGGCGCAGATCAATCTGCGCCTCGGCAATGCATCGCGCCAGCTCCAGGGCATTGGCATCGCCGCCTTTGCCGACGATCCGCTGCGCGAGGGCTTCGACGTCGCTCGCCAGATCGATATCGCGCCAGATCGGCACGTTGAAGCCATGACGAAACGCGTTCTGCGCCGACTTCGCCTTGCCGGCCGCCATCTTCGGACCGGAGCTGGCACGCGCATTGGCGCGGTTCGCCCGAATTTTTCGGTCGCCCGTCACTCCGCCTCGCCTTGGATCAAACGCGGCGGAATTTCCTTAAATTCGGCGTCCTGGTGGTTTCCTTGGTCATGGGAACTCCTTCGGTTCGCCATTCCACAATCAACAGTAAATCGACGGCAACGGGCAGGATTATCCCACGGTTCACTAGTGTGAGAACTCGACGAGGGCGCGCTGGACAGGATGCTCTCTAACTGCCAGCATAAGCTAGGTCGCGTCGCCGGCGCGGATGAATTCAATCAATTGCGTGAGCCCGATGGGCCACCGTGATGGCGAAAGCACGAGCACTGCCGGAAAAAAACTCCGGCGTATGGGCAGCGCCTTCTTTGGCAACAACCTCGACCGAGTCAGATAAGACTTTCTTGCCATGCGCATTCGTGATGACAAAAAACTTGAAGCGGTGACCCTCTGCCGCGTGGCACACCACAATTTCATTGTGGGCTCGTGAGAGCACCTCGAATGCGTGAGCTGACATCGTCGCCTCAGAAAATAAGAGAGACCGTCTTTAGGGCTCCCTCAATTCCGGCCGGTCTAGTTTAGTGGTAAGAACCGCAACCACCCCGGCAATTCCCAGCGTGATTGTTTTTCTTCTATCAGCCATGTTGAAAGTCTAGCACTGGCGCCGATTTCGTCCAGTACCTTCGGGTGAGTGAGCCCGAAAGTTTTGGAAATCGAAATTGTAGTAACCGCCGGTTCAGCATCGTCTCACCGGCTGAGATCGTATGGGCCTGTTTTGCCACACCCTGCATCATGCGCTATCGAGCACCCTGACTTCGGCTCTCTGGCCGAGGACGAGTTTCGTCCCTGGACTCGAAGAAATCGCTGCCCTCAAGCAGCAGCTGGCAAAGACATATATCTCATTGGGGGTGCTCGAACTACGGGGAGTTTTATCGATGCCGGGCTTGAGGATGAACTCCGGCTTATAGTTTTTATCCGCTGATCGCCGGTGAAGGGAAGGCGCTCTTTGCGACGACGGACGTCGTCGTGGACTCGAACTTCGGAAGGTTCAGCAGCTTCCAGATGGGCGGGTGAGCTGATCTACGGAATCGGCTAGGAGCAGGCTACGTCAGGCAGGTCGGACGGCAAGACTTCGGGCACAGGTTCTGCGGTTGCTGATCGGATCACATGTAAAATTGGGTGCATTTTCGCCAAAAATTGCTATTAATTAGGCTTAGGCTCGATCCTAGGAGCCATCGATGAATACTGAGGCAATTCGTTTCATCGCCAAGGCCATCCTTGCCCAAGACACCGTTCTCCCGAGTGGAGAGCGCTTGAAATTCGACATGAAGAATTGGTGCGGCACGGCTTGCTGCATCGCTGGCTGGACCAACTTTCTTATTACTGATGACGGAAACGCGCGCAAAGGCGAGCATGATTTGTTTTCCGCCGAGAGAAAGCTTGGATTAACAAGAAATGAAGCTCTGGAGCTCTTCAGCCCCGCCCTGACTATCCCGTATAGCGAGGTAACTCCCCAACAGGCTGCGGAAGTCCTGTTGCGCCTGGCGGATACCGGTTCAGTGGATTGGGAGGAATTGAAGAACCCACTTGGCCCCCTTGGTGTCAAAGCAGAGGAATACCCCGCGTTTCCCCGAGGAACTCCGAAATTCGCCAGGCGATGACGTGTGCTGAATAAAGCGCTGTCATCGAATGAACCAAACGAAAAAAATGGGCGAACTCTATTCCGTCTCGCCAAGGCGGTCTTTTAAGCCGTTTGATGCCGCGACAGACAACGTCCAAGCCACAAAGCAATAGGCTTACTCCTGCTCAGGGTTCCAAGACCAAAAGCGCACCTGCATGGGGCCCCCGCGCCAGTTGCTGTTCGGCGCGAGGGTCGTCAGTCCGAGTGGTTCACCGTCAATGGTATATTAACGCCCCGACTGTGTGCCCGGGCTTCCTTCCACTCCGGCCGCACCGGCACCATGCGGACGAAGAGTTTCCGGGTCCGGTCTCCTTGAATCTACGATGGCCGCGCGATTGAGCCGCATCAAGGGCATGGCTTGCGCTGAACAGGATCATCCGGAATGGGCGGCTCCCCCTTAATCGGGGCTCCGCAGCTGCTGCAGAACACGTTACTGCCCGTCGTGATTCCAGATACGCGCTCGGCGGCCGCATAAGGTATGTCAGTCGGCAAGCCCCGTGATATTTTCCAGGAAGCCTGCAAGAAACCAAAAGCGACAATCAGCTTCCCGACTTCGCCCGGCACCGAGTCGACGTGGCTTTGCCATTCCTCCGTATACCGCTCGCGCTGATTTTCGGGCAATTGGCGAACGGCGCTTTTAATGAGGTGCCTGATGAGCTGTGGCGTCCAAGCCTTGAACTCGTCGGCGAGTTGCCTCGATATAGCCGCCGCGAGAACCCCAAAGACAGCAAGTAAGACGAGCCGGATCAACTCCACGCGAGTCTCCCCACTGGGGTGTCAAGTCATGGACGATTTCTCGAAGGTTCTTCTCCCCTTCTCCGGTTATTCGGTAAAAACGTCGGCGCGGCCTGCCTAGAACAGCAGGGTCTTCGACTTCCCATCGGCTTTGCAGCCATCCCCCTCGTTCCAGCCGAAAGAGAATCGGATAAAGCGTGCCAGAAGCCAATTTCGTGCGCTTGGGTGCCCGCGATCATGATAAGCGGCCTGTGACGGTACTCGGCCAAAGGGAGACTCGGGGGATGGTGAACATTTGGGGGCGCGTGCCGATCGCGGTACTACAGGCCGAAGCGAAAGGGGGTGAATTCGGATCGGTTCCGAGCGTACCGAGGTTGCGCCGGACGCTGTCGCTTGCAAGCCTTGTCGCGCTTGGTATCGGCTGCACCGTCGGTGCCGGCATCTTTGTCCTGACTGGCCATGCCGCAGCTGCCTATGCCGGTCCGGCCGTCTGTCTCTCTTTCGTTCTCGCTGGATTTGTCTGCGGCCTCTCGGGCCTCTGTTATGCGGAAATGGCTTCCATCGTGCCGGTCGCGGGCAGCGCCTATACTTACGCCTATGCGACCATGGGAGAATTCATCGCCTGGATCATCGGCTGGGACCTGATCTTGGAATATGCCTTTGGCGCGACAACAGTAGCCATCGGCTGGTCCGGCTATGTCACGAGTTTTCTGCACGATTTTGGCTTAGAAGTACCCGCCAGATTTTCGGTGGCGCCGCTTGCTTATGATCCGGCGGTCGGAATCTGGTCGCCAACCGGCGCGCTGGTCAATCTTCCGGCGATTTTCATCATCATCTTGATTAGCATCCTGCTCGTCGTGGGAATCAGGGAATCGGCCAAGGTGAACAATGTAATTGTTGCCATCAAGCTGGTGATCATCGTCGTTTTCGTTCTTACAGGTGTCTGGTTCGTCAAGGCCTCGAATTGGGTGACCTTGAGCAATCCCACGGGCGCATTCATTCCCCCCAATATCGGCCCCGGCCAATATGGCTGGAGCGGGATTATCCGTGGCGCGGGGGTAGTCTTCTTTGCGTATATCGGCTTTGACGCCGTATCGACTGCGGCCCAGGAAGCCCGGAACCCTCAGCGGGACATGCCGCTCGGCATTCTCGGATCGCTCGCGATTTGCACTCTCCTCTATGTGCTGGTGAGCCTTGTCATTACCGGCATCGTGCCATTCAACGAGCTGAACGTGCCCGATCCGATTGCGCTTGGCGCCGATGCCATCGGTCTCAGCTGGCTCGCCTCCATCATCAAGCTCGGTGCGATCCTCGGACTGAGTTCGGTGATTTTGGTGTCCTTGCTCGGCCAGCCGCGGATCTTTTATTCGATGGCGCGCGACGGCCTGCTGCCTCCGTTCGCGGCGATCGTTCATCCAAGGTTTCGCACGCCGTATATCACGACGCTGATCACCGGCGCGATCGTCGCGATCCTGGCGGGACTTTTGCCGATCGGTCTCGCCGGCGAACTGGTGAGTATAGGCACCTTGTTTGCGTTTGCAGTCGTTTGTCTCGGCGTTCTCGTTTTGCGGATCACCCATCCAGAGATCCACCGCCCGTTCAAGACTCCGGCTGTCTTTGCAGTGGCGCCGCTGGGCGCGGCTTCGGCGATTTTTTTGATGTTTGGCCTACCGGGCGATACATGGCTGCGGCTCGCCGTCTGGCTCATCGTTGGCCTCGCCATTTATTTCTTTTATGGCCGCAACCACAGCCACCTGATGCGGCGCCGCGAAGGCGGCGTAAGGCTCTAACGGCGTTATAGCTCGGCGGACGACCACGCGGCGTGAACCTGCCCGAGGTCATTCGGCGAAGCACGCTTGGGTCACAACTCTATTCAGCGCATTAAAACTCGTAGGTCGTGTGGGGGCAGAACTTGCTTAACTCACGGACCGTGTGGCACGATTGCGAAGGTTCACGAGACCTGTGGACCATCCGCCGCGTTTAGCATCGTGGCCGGTGCGCGAAATCCGAGCTCAGCCAATCGACTTTCTAGCCGCTTGAAATCGCTCGCGCCTCAATCCGTGTTGTGCAGCCGGCGACGATACGCCGTCCTCGCTGCACCAACTACTCCCGCATTTTCTCGTCTCCGGTGGTGGTCGCAAGATCGCCCAAGCCAATTCCCGGCAGAAATGTGTCTCGATGACGAAAAACTCGGCGATTCTCAACGGTTTCTGGTACCGTCGGCGTCGTTCCAACGCACGGGTTGGCCAATCGGGGACGTTCGAGCTTGCCAGACACGCGAAAGCGGCTCAGATTGCGGTCGAAACCAGAGAGCACTTGGGATTGTCGGATTATATGGCGCGACAAAAGGCCAATTGACTCAATGTCTCGTCGCCAAAGGTCGTTGTTTCGTTAAGCTTTACCGGCGGAATCGAGGCTGTAAAAGAAGAAGCGCAAACGGCCGCCTCGCCTCGCTCGTTATCAAAATTTGATTACAGCTCAAAACGAGATGAAGCGGATCACAAAAGTTTGGACATGGATCCGCATCCAAATGCGGGACTTCAGGCCGCAACTGCAGCTGTGTCTGAGAGTGACTGTCGCTGCCTTGTTAAGTTTCGTTCTTGGGAGATCCTTGAACATTCCCCTCGGTGGTTTGTGGGCGGTGTTGACGGCTGTCGTCGTGACGCAGATGAGCGTCGGCGGCTCCTTGCAGGCGACGATCGAATATTTGATCGGCACGCTTGGCGGCGCGGTTTATGCCGGCATGATCACGTTACTTGTTCAGCCTGCCGATGAAATTTCGCTTTTGATTGCTCTCGCGATAACCATCGCCCCTCTCGCCCTGCTCGCTGCGCTCAACACAAACTTCCGGGTGGCGCCATTCACCGCGGTTATTGTGGTTATAGGTTCGTCGGTCACCCATAACGGTCCGGTTGTTTCGGCTCTTTACCGCGTGCTTGAAGTCCTGATCGGGGGCACGATTGGCCTCGCAGTGTCATTGCTGTTGCTTCCAGCACGTGCTCATAGTCTGGCAATCGAAGCTGCCGCCACGATGCTCGATCTGATGGCTGGGGTTCTGCCCGAGCTGCTTATGGGATTCACGCAGACGCTGGACGAAGGGGCGATGCTGCGAAGGCAGGACCATATCGGCAAGGCCTTCATACGATTGACCGCGATCGCGGCCGAAGCAATGCGCGAGCGGACGGCCTATCTTGCTTTTGAGCCTGATCCTGGACCATTGTTGCGCACGCTACTCAGGCTGCGCCATGACATTGTCATGATCGGCCGCGCTGCAGTCGTGCCGCTTTCTGAACCCCTGCAAGCACGGCTTGGACCGTCGCTTGCCAGCGTCTCCGAGACCGCGGTGGATTATTTACGCGGAAGCGGCGTGGCGCTCATCACACGGCGCAACCCGCCGCCGCTTGGGGCTGCCGATGCGGCCTTCGACGGCTACGGTGCCGAGATCACCGCGCTTCGCCGCGACGGTCTCACACGCGATTTGCCTGACGACGCGGTCGAACGCTTGTTTGCGTTGGGTTTTGCGCTTGAACAGTTGCGCCGCGATTTCAAGGACCTCGAACAGCGTGTCATGGAATATCAGCATTGAAAAGCATTAGCGCGGCAATCGCCAAATGGCCCGCGGCGGAAGGCGCGACCGTGAAGCCTCTAGATTTTCTGGACCTTCGGAGTTTCAGCATGCACAGGATGGTAATTCCGTCCTCGTCCGAGTGCTTTTCGCAAGAGAAAATTCCTATCGCCTTCGCCCGATATATTCATTTTTCAGACGGACGTCGGGACACGCGCCCTGTTTGCTGCAACAGATTCGCTAGGGCTAACCGATGTTCTGTTGCCGCGACTGGCCTTGGCGCAGGTGGTCGTTTGGGGCCCCAAGCCGGCCACAGTACTGCACTCACGCAAGGTGCGCATCGACCGTGCCGCCAGCAATCCTTTCACGACTCATGAGGTGCTTGCCGAAAGGCATAGGACCCTGTTACGCAGCAAACGCGTCGTAGTGCAACGTTACGGTGAGACCAATCGTGAGTTAGGCCGCGCTCGAAAGCGAGGGCGCGGACGTAATCGAAATCGTGACCTATCGCTGGGGCTTGCCGGAGGACACGGCGCCGTTGCTACGACTGATCGGCGCGCTTGATCGCGATGAGATCGATCTCGTGGCGTTCACCAGCGCGTCGCAGGCGAGCAACCTTTTCACCGTCGCGCAAAACGACGGCAAAGAGGCGTCGCTTAAACAAAGTCTTGGCCGAACGCTTGTCGCTTCAATCGGCCCTGTATGCACCGTCGCGCTCCGTAAGCTCGCCGTAAGGGTCGATATCGAAGCAAACCCGCCGAAGCTCGGGCCGTTTATTGAGGCAATCAACGCGGTATTGTCCGACAGGCGTCCGTTGGGCAAATCATAACGCTTGGAGCTTCGGCGCAAAACTCCAGCTGACGGTGTCGAGAATTGCCGGCAACGCAATTGGAAATGGGTATAATTAAAAGCGAGTGGAGAAAAATCACGCCTCGGAGACGTCAAAAATGTTCATCGCCATGAACCGTTTCAAGGTTATCAAGGAGGAACGCAAAGCCTTCGAGGATTTGTGGGTGACATTTTTCCGGTAGCTCGAGCTTGAGGAAATCCTGCTGCCACACGTCGCAGCCGCTACGGGCGCGTGCCATTGCGGCAAAATGCACGGCGCCTTCCAACCCGACGGCGACGTGACCTTGTTCGGCAAACACTTTGAGGTCGCGCCCTGGTCCGCAGCCAAAATCGAGTATCGTGAACGGCGGCTTACCCTCAATATGCTGCAACAGTACCTCTATGTTCTGGCTGACGTTGTGATCGCGCGTGCCATTCCAGAATTCTTCGGCCCGCTGATTGTAGTGCTCAAGCGTGAGGTGGGCGATTTTTCGTAGGTCTTGCGGATGCAGCTTCATATTTACCCTACGTGCGCCCACTGTGTGCCTAGCGCTTGCATCGTGGGACCAGCGCTGGTGGAAACACCCTGCTGGATCGATCAATGCAGCAGCCCACAATATTTTCACCATCCAACGCCACCTAAAGTCGGCGCGCACGCATAGAGTTTTTTAGGACCTCGGCCATGCAGACGTCGCCCGACGTCGTCGCAGCGGAGTGAGTCGGACGACGCTGATATTTCGCGGCGTCTAAATTTGACAACGCCATCCGGATCGATGGTCCCTCAATCGTGGGCGCTGAAGCACCCGTGTCGGGCATCGACCGTTAGTTGCGCAAACTGCGCATGACCCATGTGGACCAGCGTCGCGTGATCGCCGCCCTCCATGTAGATCTCCGGCTGCTCCTCGATGCTGTCATCGACGATAACATCCAGTGCGTAGCAAACGCCAACTGCGGGGACGGCGCCATAAACGCAGTCTCGGAACAGCTCAGCGATCTCGTTTTCGCTGGCCAGGTCAACATCGTCACCGAGTTGCATTCTCAATTCGGACAGGCGGATGTGGTGCGACGCCGGAAGGACCGCGAGTACATAATCGCTGTCGTGGCGCAGCACGATGCCTTTGGCCAGACAGTCGCCAGAGATTTGGCAGATCTGGGCGGTGCGCATCGACGACATGGTGGGTTCGTGCGGGATCACGCCATATGTGACGTTCTGATCCAAATACCTTTGGAGTGTCGGGGCGATGGCCATGATGAACCCTCCAATACCATGAGTAAACGTCGCCCCGTTGGGGGCGCACGCCGTTGTCTCACGATGTGCGGTTGCGTCGTATGGCATCAAAATATGCCTGTTATACGCCGACGACAAGCCGTCACGGATCTCTTCGGCGTCGGCAACGTTGTTTTTCCGGGTCGGCTCTGTCACATTACGTAAAAAAGCAGGTGCCAAATCTCCCGGCACGTCAGGCTCACGTTACGACGACGGCCTCTTGCCGTGTCTGCAGCGATGGACCCCGAATTGCTTAAGCGAGCTTTCAGAGACTGGCTGCGCGGGGAGCCGAATCATTGCAGTATGGTCCCCCAATACCGAATGAAGAAGAGGACGCCAAACGGCCGAACCGCGAGCATGAAAGCTAGTGGCAAACCCAATCGCGTCGGCGCTAGGCAAGTTACTGGACAGGAAAACGATCTTAGCC
The DNA here is from genome assembly GCA_036561105.1 of Methylocella sp. Taxonomy (GTDB): domain Bacteria; phylum Pseudomonadota; class Alphaproteobacteria; order Rhizobiales; family Beijerinckiaceae; genus Methylocapsa. Next base: position 9,071 of record DATBPZ010000168.1, read on the forward strand.
GGAGCCGATACAGACGTCACTGTTAGTTTGCTTAATCGGTTTACGGGACGCATTTCTCCACGTCTGGCAGAACCCTTCGAAGTCCCCTCGCTCGTTTCTGCGGCACATCTGCCCCGGTTCGGGCTGAATCATCGAGGGCGGTCGCTAGCCGGAAAGGTTTCAGCAAGCGCCTCGTCGAGGTTTACATCCTCTTCTGCCTTCTTCTGCTCCTTTCTTGGTCATGGGAACTCCTTCGGTTCGCCAGTCCACAATCAACCGTAAATCGACGGCAACGGCAGAATTATCCCACAGTTCAGGGAGAGTGAGAACTCCACGAGCGTGCGCGCCGGACAGGACGCTCTCTCTAACTGTCGGCACGGGTTGCGGTTACCTTCTCTAAAATTGCGGCTGCGTGAAATTCATTCATCCCGCAGAGCTTGAACCGTTGATCGAGCGAAGGAAGGGCAACGCCGCGAGCATCGATGCAAGGGTGGTAGGCCCAAACGATCACGTTCGGATGGGAGACTACCTCCTCGTATCGGCGGCCCGACCGGCACGAGCTTGGCTTGGGGCGATGCCGATCACGGCGAGCTGCCCGCTGCAATAGAATTTCGACGCTCTCCAAAATTGGCGTGCATTATTTTCGGGTACCGCCCCTACAGGATGCGCCGGGAGTTACGTGTTGAAGAAGTAGCGCTGCTTTTGGTTTAGAATGCTTCGGAAAGCGGAAGAGGCGCTGCAAACCACGAAGCGTGTCATGAACCCATGGGAGATCTGGCTCTGGCCTTGGATAGTGGCTCGGATCTGACGCGGCGCGCCCCGAGACCGGCCACGGGTCGATGGATGCAAGCAACGGCGACGCGACGCTGGCGCGATCGAGCGAGCCGGAATGAGCCTCGGCGAATTATGTGGCGATCGAGCTCGTCGCGATCGCGACCCGATCGCGACGGCGGGGCAAGTCCTGGCGGCGGCGACGCTCACAGGCGCGCGCGTGCGCGATGTCGAAACGGCGATTGCCCCTTGTGCCCATCTCGCTCTGTTTGTGGGTGGGAACATATTGAAAAACGAATGGCCTCGTATAGCGGTGGCTGTCCGAGCGACCTACCCGCGAGGTCGAATCGCCAGGAACGACGAGATGATCTCATACGGTTTCCGGGTGATTGACTACGACGATGACGGGGATTCACGCGTCCTTGCAAAACAGAGGATTTTGACACATGGCGACAGTCAGCGATCAATTGCGCGTGGAGGAGTTAGAAGCGCGGTACGTTCGATGTCAGGACGCCACCGCCTCCTTCATGAAACATCTCGTATGGGAATGGCAAAAACGGACGATAGCGACCGGCCTTGCCATGAACTTGGGGAACTCAGAGATTGATACTTGCGCGTAGCGGCTACTTTCCGATACCCCCGCCCATCGTGCCGCTCCCGGAACCGTCGGGGCTGCCTGGACCATTGGTTGTTCCATATTCGCCCTGGCCGGAGGTCTGGCCCCGAATGGAAGAACGGCCCATGCCCGGCGTCATCTGATCGCTTCCGGTCCCGGTGCCGGTTCCGGACGTGCCATTCCCCAACATGCCGTTGGCGCCGTCCGAATTGGCGCCGCCCGTACCACCGCCAGCCGTGCCTTGAGCAAAGCCGAGCGTTGGCGCTGTCATAAGCGCGGCGACCGTAAGGGCTGTAACGAGTTTCATCGCGAACTCCTTTTTATCACGCCTTACCTTATGCGAGCCGGCTTTAAACAAAGCCCACGAAAAAAAGTTCGATCCAAACGCGTGCTCTACCCTCCCGCATAACCTCCGATGATTGGAAGGATTTCGCCCGCGATAAAACTCGAACAATGTGGCGACGTGAGAAACACATAGGCCGGGGCGTTTTCACCCAAATCCCGCCCTACCAGATTGGTCGCCAGCGAACGCCTTAAAGCGTGAATACCGCCTTTCGTCATCGAATAGCCTAAGTGTCTTGTTCCCCAAGAGATATCCATAGAAATTTGTCTTAACGGTCTGGTCCAAATGGTCTTCCGTGAGGTCTTCGAACCACGCGGGATGCAACTGAAACGCCGCATTGATCACAAGCACACCAAGACGGCCAAATCCCTCAGCGTTGGCGCCACAGCGGCACGGCAACAGCGTGGATCACGAACGTCGCCGGAATTGAGCACGCAGCGCAGGCCTTCCTTCGTAGCAGCCGGTCAATTGCCTTAGAATCGGTTTGTAGCCCCCCGAGCGACGACGCAGGTCAACGGCAAGCTCGAAAGGATCCTCTTTGCGGCAGTTCCTAGCGACGGCATTGGCGCTTGATCTCGACCGATGCGCGCTGATGGCAAATCCCGCCATGGCGCGACCCGCCAGGCCCTTGAGGCCGCGATTAGACCCCGTCGTTAAAACACCATCTTGTTTTATGCGCCGGCCGGGCCGGGCGCGAGGGGCGAGCCCAGCTCGGCATTGGGCTTAGCTGACCTGAGGTCTCCGAGGACCTGAGCGGGCCTCCAAAAAAGGCCGCCAGCACTTAACCCTCAGTTCGAACTTAGCCTAACATCACGCTTCGGGCATGGACGGCTCCTCTACCGGCACACGAATGCCGTGGATGTGGATGCTGTTTAGGGCGTCCACGATTCGGAGAAGCCAATCATGCATGCAGTCACAACAACCGGTCTCGATATAGCAAAGTCGGTACTTCAGGTGCACGGCAATCGACGCGGAAGGCAACGTGATCATTCGCCGTCAGCTGAAGCGCCGCTATGTCCTGACGTTTTTCTAGAAGGTGCCGCCATGCCTCGTTGGTATCGAAGCCTGCGCATCGAGCGCTAACTCAAGGCGCTCGGTCACACCGTGCGGCTGATGCGGCAGGATTACGTGAAGCCTATGTCAGGCGCCAGAAGAACGATGCTGCCAACGCTGAGGCCATCTGCGAGGCGGCCACCAGCGCAAACCTGCGGTTCGTCGAGAGCAAGACGCCCGAGCAGCAGAGCTGCTTGATGCTTCCCCGTGAACAGGCCGAACACATGGCTGCACCGACCAGTGATGCGACGCAAAGATTTTCCTTGCCAACTCAGAGCCGTCCACAGGTGGCGCATCCCAGAAGTGCTGGCTGCGCCGTTTGCCAGCCGCTTGCGGTTCCAAAGCGGACTTTCGCACGATGTAGCGCATGCCGAAAAAGGTCGCCTCTCGCTCGGTCACCAGGGGTTCCTGGCCAAGAATTGCGATGGGAATTTTGATGTAGCTGCCGATGAGAGAGGCGAAGAGCAAGAAGAAGGCCGTGCCTGAGCTCATTCCGAGCTGCATGTACGCGTAACGCAGCACTCGGATCTGCGCAAGGACCAGTAGAAGGATGAGAGCGCCAGCGAGCAGCAAACAGCGGCGGCGCTATCGGTAGATATTGGGCGTGGCCGTAGTGCATGGGTTCGTTAGATCGAATGCAGCATACAGCGTCAATAGCCGGCTCGCCCGTCAATGCCTGGCAAGGCCGGTCCGAATTTGAGCACCCATTTTGACGGATCGACTCATTGCTGATCATCAGTCTGTCCGCGCTCAGCCAGGAGAGCCTCGAACATCCCTATAGCTCAACGTGAACCGGAGGTAGAGCCAGACAGCATGTCGGATGACGCCGGGAGAAAATCGGTAGCTAGCATAGGAGATGGGCTTCATGGCCCAAACTCATACATGCGGAGGCCCGTTGCGCTTTATCGTGTCAATGCCCACGTTGCCTCTGCGATTTATAGGAGGCCGTTTCGGATTGGTGGCGACAATTGCAAGTGATTGATTTTGCTGAGAGCAGCTAGGGGCAGGCCAACGATATTGACAAGTAATAGTTGTTAACGTGTCAATGCCCGGCTGACTTATTGCCTGAAAGGAGGACGCATGCGGCACGTATGGTGCTCGCCCATACTGTTGACGGTTTTTTTGCTCGTCTGGACCACGTACGGACAACGAGCGCGATGCCAAACACAGCTCGACGCGCGCGTCACCGATCTGCTCGCCAAATTGACACTTGAGGAAAAGGTGGGGCAGCTAAATTTGTTTAGCGTTGACAAGACCGATTTGGAACAGGCGATTGCCGCAGGCAAGGTTGGAGCAATCCTCAATGCAGTAGGCGCGGCGCCGACCAACAAACTGCAACGCCTTGCTATCGAGCGTTCTCGGTTGCACATACCCCTATTGTTCGGATTCGACGTGGTTCACGGCTATCGGACGATTTTCCCGATTCCGCTGGGGTTGGCGAGCACCTGGGACCCGGGTGCGGTCGAATCGATGGCCAGGATTTCAGCTCGCGAGGCCAGTGCTGCCGGTGTCCGCTGGACGTATTCTCCGATGGTGGATATCGCTCGCGACCCGCGTTGGGGACGTATCGCTGAAGGGGCCGGTGAAGACCCGGTTCTCGGTTCGGCGATGTCAGCTGCGTATGTTCGGGGCTACCAGGGAACGGAACTTTCTGACCCCAGCAGCATCGCAGCTTGCGCGAAGCATTATGTCGGCTACGGCGCCGCCGAAGGCGGCCGCGATTACAACAGCGTTGATATGTCGGAAGGCCACCTTCGCGAGGTTTACTTACCTCCCTTCAAGGCTGCGGCCGAAGCGGGCGCAGCTACGTTCATGAGCTCGTTCAACACCGTGAATGGCGTGCCGGCGACCGCTAATCGCTTCACATTGCGTCAAGTCCTAAAGGGAGAGTGGAGCTTCCGCGGCTTCGTGGTGAGCGACTGGAACGCTATCGGCGAACTGGTGCCACATGGGGTCGCCAAGGACAAAAGGGACGCCGCGCGCGAAGCCCTAATCGCAGGCGTGGACATGGATATGTCCAGCGAGGTGTACCTCGACTACATTGCCAGCTTGGTACGGAGCGGTGTCGTCCCGATGTCCATCGTTGACGACGCGGTGCGTCGTGTTCTGCTGGTGAAGTTCCAACTTGGGCTGTTCGAGCGCCCTTATGTGGACGAACAACACCAAGCCGGCGCATTGCTGACAGCTGAAAGCCGCGCCGCTGCGCGCGCGATCGCGCAGAAGTCGATCGTGCTGCTGCGTAATGAAGGTAACGTTCTGCCGCTCTCCAAATCCGTTGGTACCATCGCGGTCATCGGGCCACTCGCTGACAGCAAAACCGATGTGTTGGGCAGCTGGTTCGGCAAAGGCACCGCTGCGGAGGCCATTTCCGTCCTCGAAGGGGTACGCGCAACGGTGAGCGCTGCTTTGCTTTATAGCAAAGGCGTGGACGTCGCGGGCGAGTCCACCGACGGCATCGCGCAAGCGGTCGAAATGGCGCGGCAGGCGGATGTCATCCTACTGGTGCTCGGCGAGGGTGGCGACATGAGCGGGGAAGCCGCGTCGCGATCCAGCCTGAACCTGCCTGGCCAGCAGGAAAAGCTGCTCGAGGCGGTGGCGGCCACGGGCAAAACGGTTGTGCTGGTGTTGATGAGCGGCCGTCCTCTGGCGATCTCGTGGGCCGCTGAACACGTCTCAGCGATTTTGGAGGTCTGGTTCCCGGGCAGCGAGGGCGGCAATGCGATTGCTGATATCGTTTTTGGCGATGCCAACCCGAGTGGCAGACTTCCGGTATCTTTCCCCCGCGCCGTCGGCCAGGTCCCCATATACTATAGTCACCTGAATACCGGGCGTCCTCCTGGCGTGGACCCGAGGTATCAGACCGGCTACCTCGACCTTCCTTCCTCACCTCTCTATCCATTTGGTTACGGCCTTTCGTACAGCAAATTCGCATACCGCGGTCTGCACACAGACAACCAGATTGGGGCACACGGAGAGCTGCAGGCGTCCATGGAAGTGACAAACACTGGTAGTCGAGCTGGCGAGGAGGTCGTGCAGTTGTACCTGCAGGAACTCGTCTCACCCATCGTTCGGCCGGTGACCGAGTTGAAACAGTTCAAACGGGTGGTGCTGAAGCCAGGAGAAACCCGGAAGGTGGAATTTACGGTCACCCGCGGTCAATTGGCGTCTTTAGGTCCCGACATGCGCTTCGCCGTTCGCCCCGGCACGTACAGCGTCGCCGTCGGGCCTAATTCAGCTCAAGTGATGAAGGCGCGGTTCGAGGTTCCTGCGCTCAAAGACGACCGTGCAAGAAAAACAAGTACGCGTGTCCCACAGGTTTCGAGCAAGCGAGCAAAGCCTGCCGCGAGCGGCCGATAGCATAGTACCAGGAGACCCCCGGCGATGGCAGCCGAAACATCATCGGTGCGGGCGAACGCGCCGGAAAGCTCGTCTCGTCGGGGGGCGATGGCAATTATCACCGCGCTGTTCTTCATCTGGGGCTTTCTAACCAGCTTGAACGACATCCTGGTGCCGCATCTCAAGGCGATCTTCGATCTACAGTACGTGGAAGTTATGCTGATTCAGTTCAGCTTCTTCTCCGCGTATTTCGTGTTCGCCCTACCTTCCGCTAATCTCATCGAGCGCGTCGGCTACAAGCGCGCTATGGTACTGGGCTTAATGACGATGGGCGCTGGCGCCTTGCTGTTCGTCCTCGCCGCTAGCGTGCCTTCTTTTCCGCTATTTCTCACCGCCCTGATCGTTCTAGCTGCGGGCATCACGGCGCTGCAGGTATCGGCGAACCCCTACGTTGCGGTGCTGGGCCCCGCCCTTAGTGCGTCTAGCCGACTAACGCTGACGCAGGCGTTCAATTCTCTCGGGACCACCATCGGGCCGTTTCTGGGGAGTCTGCTGATCCTGAGCGGCGCCCCGAAAACCATCGCGGAGATTCGCCAGCTCGCACCCGCCGACCTCCAGGCTTACCGCTTGCAGGAGGCCGCGTCAGTGAAACTTCCGTACCTCGGAGTGGCGTTTGCCATCCTCATCCTCTGCGTCCTGATCGCAAAATCAAATCTTCCCGCCCTTGTGGTCGAACGATGCGACGCGGAGGTTAGGGCGTCTGTTTGGACACAGCGCAACCTCGTGCTCGGCGCAATCGCCATCTTTGTTTACGTGGGTGCGGAGGTCTCGATCGGTAGCTTCCTGGTGAATTACCTCAATCAGCCAAACATTGGCGATCTGCCAGAGGAGCTCGCTGCGCGCTACGTTTCGCTGTACTGGGGAGGCGCAATGGTCGGTCGCTTTGTCGGCTCGGCTCTGCTGCAAAGAGTGCCCACTGGCAAGCTGCTGGGCGCGTTTGCCACTGTAGCCTCAGCGTTGGTATTCGTCTCCATGCTCACATCAGGGCATGTAGCGATGTGGACTATTCTGCTGGTCGGGCTCTTCAACTCCATCATGTTTCCAAGCATATTTACGCTCGCGATTGACGGGCTGGGACCACTGACGGGGAAGGGATCGGGAATATTGATATGCTCAATCGTTGGCGGGGCGGTAATTCCGATCCTGCAAGGGGCGCTGGCCGATAACTTCGGAATCCACCGCGCGTTCATTTTGCCCGCATTGTGCTACGTCTACATCATTTACTTTGCCTTGCGCGGCTCCCGGCGGCACACGGTAAGTGGATACCTCCAATAATTGGCATCTTTGGCTCTCTTGCAGCCGCAAGGGCCGCGGCTGCACGCTCAGCGACCGCACAGGAAGGCCGCCAGCAGCCCCTTGCAACAGCTGTTGGCCTTATCCCCAGTGTCGGCAAGTGGCCGACACTCTCAGCCGAGCGTCGCTGGGTGGACGCTGCGGTTTCGTCGGCTATGTCCAGTGGCGAGCGGCCGCGGGCGCTAATTGGTGTTGCCAAATTCAGCCAAAAGCGGGAAATTCATCCGCAGTTTGACGATCGTCCTGCGAGCAACGGAAATGAATTTAGGAGAAAATGGCGAACAAGTTTACTCTCGTTGGCGGGCCTTTGTTGGCCGCCATTTTCTCGCTGTCCTATTTGCTACGTTGATGCTTCTGCAGCCAGTTATTTGGCTCATTGTGCGATCCCTGGAAAACACGACCCTTTTCTATAGATGCGGCGGTCACGATTATCCTTGCGGTGTCATTGCCCAGCCGGAGCCAAGGCTTTAGCGCCAATGTGCCCCCCAGAAACCAATCGCGCTTGGTATTGCTGGATGGGAACGAAGGTCTGACCCTGACGTTTAAGAATCACGGGGCGACGCGATAGCAAAGGAAATCACTTATGCTAAGGACGCTCGCTTTGGCCGCCTCAGTCGTTGCTTCCACTGGCGGTCTTTCTCTCGCAGAGACCACGCTTTCGACCGGCCAGTGGCTTGCCTCTGATATCTATAAGGCGAGCATTTATGATCCTTCAGATCACAAGATTGGCAGTGTCACAAATCTTGTGATCGATAGCAACGGCAACGTTACAGCAGCGATCATCAACGTCAGCAGCGGTTTCCTTGGCGTTAATCAGAAAGACGTTGTGGTCCCTTTCAAAGAACTGAAAGCCGCGGCTCGTGACGGCAAGGATTGGCTGGTGCTTAATCGCACCAAAGACGAACTAATGACGGCTCCCGCCTTTAATAACACAGGCGCCCCGAGCGACTATCGGAATCGCTAGGCGGGGTCCTAGCACAACGGCGTTTCAATGCGGTTGCGGCGGGATGTCATCCGTCGGTTCGGCGCTGTCGTTTGCCGTGGCCCCCGGGGTTACGTCCTTCTATTTGGATCGTCGTCCCTTTTATGTGGATCAGTGCTATCGAAGGCTTCCTGAGCCATACGCCCGTGATTTCCAATCAACGCCCGGCGTGTGTCAATGACGGAGACAAATTGTGCCAAATGACCGCGTGAAAGTGTACTGGTCGGTTTAAGAGAAAAGGATCCTGAGGCTTCAATTTATTTTTCATGCTTCGGCGACGATTTATTTCGTAGTGGTGAGGTCTCCTTCGTTTGTGTTTTGGTTTGGCCTTTGAGCCGATCGAGCGTCAGTCACGATCTTTCAAGGGTAACCGACTCCCAGACCGGATAGACTCGCCCCCGAGCCTTGGACGCGCCGCCAAATGCAGGGTCAACGTCACGGATGAGATATTTGGGCCCCCTATCCCACGGGAATGCTTCGGTGATTTGGAGCGGGTCATCGCAAACTACGGCGGCTGCCACCGTCGATGGCCAAGAACAAGAAATACGAATAGCTACTGAAAGGCAATCGTCGGAACGACAAAGAGATCAATCAATTCAATTTCCTCACGTCGCAGCGGGTACCAATGTTCTATTCGACTAATCAAAAATCGTCAGTCGCAATCTTCATCAGCAAACCGAAAGGGTTTTTGAGCAGCGACAACGAGTTCATTCGCGCATGCGCGGGGAACGCGCTCACCGCCAGATTCCGTTCAGGCAGCCAAATGGAAACACCATGAGTTCGACCTACATCCTCGCAATTTTAGGGCTTGCGGCAATCCTTTACCTCATCGGCTCGTTTCGCGTGCTGCGGCAGTACGAGCGGGGCGTGGTATTTCTGCTCGGAAAATTTGAGGGCGTGCGTGGGCCTGGTTTCACGCTGATTTTCGTTCCCATCCAACAAATGGCACGCGTGTCTTTACGCACGGTCACGATGCAAATCCCGTCGCAAAAAATCATCACGAAGGATAACGTCTCGATCGACATCGCGGCGGTCGCTTACTATCATATTTCCGATCCAGAAAAAGCGGTGATCGTAATTGAGAACGTCTACAATGCGATCAATCAGATCAGCCAGACCACTGTGCGCAATGTCGTCGGACGATTCAGCCTCGATCAGCTTCTCTCGGACACCGCGGGCATCAATCTCCAGATCAAGAACGTCATTGACGGGCACACAGAGCCTTGGGGAACGCAGGTGACAGCAGTCGAGATTAAAGACATTGTACTCCCAGATAATATGCAGCGCGCAATGGCAAAGGAAGCTGAGGCTGAACGCGAGCGCCGAGCGAAGATCGTGGCCGCCGAAGGGGAATACCAAGCTGCGGTGAAGCTCGGCCAGGCGGCCGACATCATCACGCAGCATCCCGTGGCACTTCAGCTCCGCACTCTCCAGACGATGGCGGAAATCTCGGTCGAAAAGAACTCGACCATAATTTTCCCCGCACAGTTTATGACGACGGTGCAGGAAGCGTTCGGGTTATTGTCAAAGGATTCAGCATCAAAATAGTTTAGGAGTATATCCGGGGCACCCCGAGGCTCGACGATGCGACAGAACCATCATTTCGATGTCACCCAAAATTGGTCTGCGTCTATCGGGTGATCCGAGGTCGACCCAGCGGGTCCGCAAACCTCGGAGTGGTTTGCCTTAGTCCTTCCCATCGGCGAAGCCGTCCGACCCAATGCCTGCGCGAACCGTCGAGCGCTTGATCTCGAATGGCACTGGCCTCGAATGGCGTCCGGGAGAAGGGCGCAATCAAGTGGACACGGCTGTCATGCCGCGCGATAATCCCTGTCGTCTGGGAACGTCGGTAAAGGAGGATTTAATGCTAGTCCGTTCGGCCACCATTTGGGCAGGGACGTTGGTCGTCGCGATGTTCGCTGCGCACTTTTCCACCGCATATGCTCTGACAATGATGGAGTGTAGTGCCAAGTATAAAGCCGCGAAAGAAGCCGGTACGCTAAACGGGATGAAGTGGAATGATTTCCGGAAGGCGGAATGTGGTGCGGATGCCTCGGCGGTCCCCACAAATGTGCCCGCTGCGGGTGCCGCGCCAACGGCTACGCCAACCCAACACCCACCACGCCCCGCAACGACCGCTATAACCCCACCTGCCGCCACTCCCCAGCCTGGAGCCAATAGCGACGCCGTGTTTCCGTCGGCAGTTTCGCCGAAATATTCGAGCGAGTCCCCCGGCAAGGCACGAATGCACACTTGCCTCGATCAATATCACGCGAACAAGACCAGTAACGGCAATGGTGGCCTGAAGTGGATAGAGAAGGGTGGGGGATACTACAGTGAATGCAATAAGCGGCTGAAAGGCTAAGAGTAGGCGTTCATGGCGCTAACCTCGAAATCGTCTTACGTTAAACCGCCGCGCCAAGTCTGCCTGGGACGCCGTGCCGTCGGCCAGGACTTCAGCCCATCACGCCGCCGATTCGTGGTGAGCTTCGACGGTCCCCATAGGCCGCCGCACTCCTTCGCGCGCTTAGGACCTTCGCCGGTGCGTGGGCGGATCAATTCGTGCTCGAACTCGGCAAGCCCGTCCGTCACGGTTAACATCAGGCGGCCGCAGGATCCTATTTAATAAAGCCGCCCTGCCCAATGGCTGCGCAAACCTTCGATTGGTCACTCCCCGGCTTGAATTGCTTTACAGCCTCTGGAGCAATCGGATCATCGCTATGGGGACAATCCTGAAAAGCCCGAGGAGCTTTTCAGCTGTCAGAATCGCTTTCCGGAAGCTATCGGAGGCAATGCAGAAAACTTATGCTCACCGCGAGTTCTTCTCGCCGTGACCCAATGGGGACCTATCGACAGAATGGTTGGTCGCGCGGAAATTGCCGCACGAATACGTGCACTTTCACCGGGCAGAGCGGCACCGGTCGCGGCGGGGCAGTGGCAATCTCTCAAGCGACAACGTTTGCACTCATGAACTGTGACGGAGATATATTACTGGGATTTTCAAGGCTTAAGAACGGATGTCCATCGGGGTGACCCGGGCATAAATGGCGACGCACGACCCTCGAGCCAGTCCGAGTGGCCAGCCAGAAAATAGGGGCTGAGCGGGTTGCTCGCCTCACCAACCGGCATTTCGAAGATGCCATCACTTTCATACCCGGGACTCACCACGAAGCGCTCCGTGGAGCCATAGCCCGGAGCTCCGACACGAGGGAGCAGTGTATCTCCCGGTATCGGGACGTCTGGCGGGTCGGTCAGCAAGCCTATGGCAGGCAATCCAAGCGCCAAAGGGTGATGAATGCCGCTGTGATTTCTTCTTCCCCAGGTGAATTGAGAGAGATCAGCGTCGGCTTCCTTGCGAACCCGCTCGGCAACTCGGTCATAGAGCACTTCCATGACTTCATTCCATGATTGGAAGGGCGCGGGGATCAGGTGATCAGGACGCTCAGTTAAAAGCCGAAGGCTCGGCCATTCCGCGCGTCGAGGCGTTAGAGGCCCCGCATCGGGATACGCCAGTGCCTTGATTGCGCCTCCAAAGCCGCCATAAATTAGCCGTACAGCTTCCTCTTCGAAGCTACGCACAAGTCGGTAGCCAATCGACTCCGTAGCCGCAGCCTCGCCCCAATTCTTGACACAGTTCAGCATCGCAAACGAAAGATTATCCTTACGCGCCTCAAGCAGTTTGATCAGTAACTTTTGCCATGGCTCCAACACCGATGCCTGCACGTCGAGCTGGATCGAGAGAAGATCGCGTTCGGTGAGGTGGCCCTTTGCCTTAAGATCATCCCGAATCTTTTGCGCGCGGACCGCGCTGGCATAGCCGCCATCACCGAGTAAGGCTAACGCCGCACCTCCGACCAAGCGGTTGTTTGCAGACCAAATAATGCCGTCGGCCGGATCAATAATTTCCGGCACTTCATTGGGGCTTACATAACCTCGCCAGCCTCTGCTGCCGTCGGCCCATGAGTTTGGCCGATCATCTAGGCCAACGCGCACTGGGATTTGCCCAATGATTGTCCACCCAGCATGGCCGTCGCCATCGACCGCCACCAGGTTTTGCTGGGGCAAGCCTGCTCGGTGAGCAGCATCGAAAACTTCGCGGACGGTACTTGCCGTTTCAAAACCAAGTAATCCCCTGAAGTCGATTGCGTTTGTGTCATCAGCAGTCCAACGCCAAACGATCCGCGTTCCATCCGCTTCGTGGGCAACAACTGGTCCCCAGATGGAGGACTCAATCTGAAGATCCTGGCATGGGCTACCGGCGGGGCAGACCCGTTCGGTGACTACGGACAAAGAAAGCTGGCCATTCGGTGTAAGGTAGGCTCGTGGATTGCCAGGGACTGGGTCAAGTCGAATTGCATCGCCCGTAGCGATGAAGGAATCCGTCAAGCCCCAAGCAACTTTGCCGTTACTCCCCGCGACCAGTAGCGGTACACCTGGCAGCGTCACACCGTTGAGGTCGAGAGCAACTTCATTCGACCGTTGCACAATAAGCCGCGCCCGATACCAAATATTTGGTACACGAAGGTGAAGATGCATGTCATTTGCGACGATGGCTCGGCCAGAAGACGTTTTCATTCCAGAAACTGCGAAGGCATTGCTGCCATTGGGAAGCGGAGCCGGCGATGCCGGAATGTTGATCGGCGGCGCAGCGGTCCTCTCCGGCGTGCGAGGTTCGGGCAGGAGACTCCCATCCAGGGCCGCGTCTACTGGTTCGCCGCGCGGATAAAGAAAGTTGGCGAGTTCTGGCCCGAGGGCCTTCTCGGCCAGTGCCCGCCTCCGCTGCGGCCAGCCGCTACTGTCTTGTAACTCGAAGTACATGGCATAAATCGCAAGCAGCGAATCTGCAGGCCGCCAAAGGATCGGTTCGGCTCTGAGGAGGGAGTATTCGAAGGGCTTGTGTGATAGCGCGGACAGACCTGCATTGACCCCTTCGGCGTAGGCTTCGATGAGCTTTCGATGCTCTTCTGGCATCTGAGCCAATAGATCGTTGGCGTGAGTACGAAATCGATGTAGCCGGTGCAAAAGGTCAATTGGCAATGCGACTATGCCAGTCAGTTCGGAGAGTTCGCCCGCACCTGATCGCCTGATCAAATCCATTTGAAAGAACCGTTCCTGTCCGTGCAGGAAGCCAAGTGCTCGAGCCAGATCCAATCGATTGCGAGCGATGACGGTAGGAACTCCATATCTGTCCCGCTTTATTTCAACTGGGGCCTGAAGAGTGGACAGTGTAATCTCACCTTCCAAGTCAGCGACACTCCCCGCGAGGACTCGCCAGAACCATACCCCTAGCAAAACGGACAGTAGGCCTACGATGCCGATCGTTCCTGCAACAATTCGGCGTAACAGCCGCCAACTCATTCTAGATGCCTTTCGCAGTCAGAACATTGTGAATCTTCGATGTCGGGGAGTGCCGAGGAATCCAGCAGATCGAGGCGCTCAATACAGTCAGGCGCCTGGCGCACCATCTTGAAAGCAATGTAGCCGCCCAAACCCCGAAGAGTGCAGAACGGTTGATTCGAGCGATCGCGCTCATTGCGTCGGATCTGCGGCACTTATAGCGACCTCCCAGGCAACGATGCGATCTGTGCTACGAAATGATCCTCGGCGCAGGCCAGACCCGGCACCAAAACGAGATGCTTCGAACGGTGCTCTCATGAGGCACCAGCTCCTACTGAACGCGATCGACGTCCAAACGCGACGTTGATTGCCTACTGGTTAACCCCCGCAATACCCCCTTTGATCACAGCAAGGGCCGCTTGAACCAGCTGCCCGTCAACGTCTCCCTCCGGGTTGATGTCGGCGATCCCCAATGCTGCAACTTTGGGAGAGGCCATGATGATCTCAAGCGCGGCCGCCAATTCTGTCCGTGGACCCGTCGGGTTCCGTCAGCCGCATGGAAGCCACCTCGGATTGATCCAGCGCATCCGCATCAAAGTGGATATAAATCAAATCAACGGTGCTGCTCAGGCGGTTCATGGTCGCGCGAAGCTGACGGCAATCCCCTCTGACATCATCTACGGGTATCATTTCGATGCTGGATCGGTCGATCAATTGCTGTTCAAGAGGTTCATTGGCACGCACCCCAACCATGACAACGTCGCGCGGATTAATCGGTGGATCAAGTCCTGCCTGCTTGCGAAGCCTATCCAGACAAAGTCCCGTGGCAATGGCGACAGGCATCCCGCTCAGCATCCCTCTCAGAGTTGGGCAGATAGCGCGACACATTGCCATCGCTAATTCGCTACAGTCATCGTACGCAGAAAAGTTAACCTTACTGCGGGACCCTTAGCGCATTGGGCTACAAGCCGCCGGCACCCGAGGTCTTCGTGCCCGCACTGGCCACTCTCGGCAATCGCGGCTACACCGCCCGCTCTAGCTTCGGGGCCGTCAATGCACTAACATTCACAATGGACCCATTAATGGGGGTCGACCAGAGGTGGCTCATGTTGCAGGTAAAGGCGCGCCGCGGTTTTACAGTGTCGCATGTAGAATCAAGCCATATATTGAATTCCATTCCTACAGTTATTTATGTGCTTGCGGTAACGGCTAAGAGTTTTCCCAGCCAATGGGTCAGTGACAGCGTCAAGAGAATCCTGGGTTACGAAGTCGAGGAAGCCCTGGCCGATGACTGGTGGGTCGACTGTCTGCATCCCGATGACAAGGAAATTGCTATTGAAAAAACGTCGATCCTGATAACCCGGGGCCATTTGGTGCAAGAGTACCGCTTTAGGTCCAAGGACGGTCATTACCTTTGGATGCAGGACGAGGCGAGTCTGTTGCGGGATGCCGACGGCCAGCCCAAGGAAATTGTTGGGTTTTGGACCAATATTACAGAACGAAAGCAGGCGGAAGAAGAGCTCAAAGCGCGCACACAACAACTGTTGGCGCTTTCCCAACTTGGACAACGAGTGTTGTCCGGAACGGCGATTCCGGAATTGATAACAGAGGCTGTCGACCTTATTAGCAAGACGCTTAAGCTTTCCCATGTTGCTTACTTTGAGCAATGCCCCGACACTAAGACTTTGCTGCTGCGCGCGGAGATCGGCGTCGCCGAGCTGTTCGGCCAGACCGTTGCCGAATTGCGAACGCTCGGCGCCTTGGCTCTGGCTGGCAGCGAACCGATAGTCGTGAACGACTTGCGCCAAGATCCTAGCTTCCCGGGGAATCCGTCGTGGTGGGGGCAATTTCTGGTGAGCGGTGTGAGTGTCGCCGTCGGCAGGCCGGAGCAACCGGCGGGTATTCTGTGCGCTTTCGCAGACACAGAGTGCGCGTTCTCCGAGAACGACATCCAATTTCTGCGCTCAACCGCCAATGTTCTGACGATGGCGATTGAGCGGCAGCGGACCGAGGCGCGAACCCACAGGTTGCAAAATGAACTGCTGCGGGTGTCGAAAACGAGCATCATAGGGGAGCTTGGGACCGCTGTCGCCCATGAACTCAATCAGCCGATCACTTCAGTCATGAACTACGTCAACGCCTGTCGGCGGTTACTGGCGACGAGCGACGGGTGCGTCTCCCGAGAGATCCTGGACCTGATGGGGGAGGCGGTCGGCGAGGCGGAGCGGGCAGGCACGATCCTTCGCCATCTGCGAGGGCTGGTCGAGAAAGGCGAATTGCAGCGGACCGCGCAGGCTGTTAACGAGATTATCTACGATGCGGCGAGACTAGCTGTCGCGGAAGCGGAACAAGAAACTATTCACGTGAGCTTAGTACTAGAGGATAGCCTCCCCCACGTCTTTATCGACAAGATCCAAATCCAGCTGGTGCTATTCAACCTAGTACGGAATGCTATGGAGGCCCTTGAGGGATCTCCCACGCGCGAGATCTGGATCAAGACCCTACGCAGCACGGAAGGAGCGGTCGAAGTCCAGGTCCAAGACACGGGCCCAGGCGTCGACCCGCGGCTGGTTGATCAGCTGTTTACCGAGTATTTCTCGACAAAGGAGCATGGTATGGGAGTCGGGTTGTCGATCAGCCAGTCGATTGTCGACGCCCACGGGGGTCGGCTGTGGGCGACCAATCCCTCTGGAGGTGGCGCGACCTTTCATTTTACTCTTCCAATTGTCGAACCAAAGCATGGCGAACAATTGTAAGGTCCTCATCGTCGATGACGACAAAGGGGTACGTGCTTCGCTTGCGGCACTGCTCCGAACTGCCGCATTAGAGGTAGAGACATATGGCTCTGGGCCAGAGTTCCTGCAGGCTTGGACTCCTGCGCACTGTGGGTGCGTGTTGATAGATGTTCGCATGCCGGGTATGAGTGGCCTGCAGCTGCAGACCCAACTTGCCGAGCAAGGAATTACATTGCCAGTGATCGTAATCACAGGCCATGCCGATGTGCCAATGGCTGTCGCCGCAATGCGGGCTGGCGCTGTCGACTTCATCGAAAAGCCCTTCAATGACAACACGATCATCAGCAGCGTACAGCGTGCGATGGAGATAGGTATCAAGCTCCGTGACGAGGGA
The DNA here is from genome assembly GCA_036561105.1 of Methylocella sp. Taxonomy (GTDB): domain Bacteria; phylum Pseudomonadota; class Alphaproteobacteria; order Rhizobiales; family Beijerinckiaceae; genus Methylocapsa. The sequence goes on from DATBPZ010000168.1 coordinate 25,970, forward strand.
CTCTCGGCGCCCGCGTTGAAAGCGAGAATTGCGCGGCTTACGATGCGGGAGCACGACGTCTTTCTGCAAGTGGTTGCAGGAAAGCCCAACAAAGTAATCGCCTATGAACTCGGCATCAGCATTCGGACTGTGGAGGTCTACCGCGCCCGCGTCATGGAAAAACTTAACGCACGTAACCTTCCGCATCTCATCCGGATAGCGCTGGTGGCAGGAATTGGGTGAAAAGATTCGCAGGTCACTAGCGTAGACGTGGTCGGCCCTACCGGGGGCTCCGGCTGCCGCATGTGCACCGGCCTGATACCCGGCCCCGGCTGCTTTACGTGATCGAGCGGTTCCAAGCTAAGCGGGTAACCGAGATCAAGGCGAGGCCAGAGTTTGGTAAGACCTCCCTGGCGGTTGCTTGGGCAGAGCGACTTCAGAAGTGCGGAAAGCAATCGCCTGGTTCAGCCTCGATGCTGACGACTATGAACCAGCAGGCACACATCGAGAATTTAGTAATCCGGGTAGATCAAGAACCCGAACCGTATTCATCCGAAACGGCTCAATCACTGCATCACCTTGCGGTAGAGGTGCCAGTTCGCATGTGCGAGGATTGGTAGCATGAAGGCCAGGCCAAGGAACGCAAACAAGAAGCTGAACACCAGGGACACTGCGACAATCAATCCCCAAAGCGCCATTGTGAACGGGTTCGCCAACACGGCTTTGATAGATGTGTCAACAGCCATCGCTACGCCTACATTGCGGTCGAGGAGTAATGGAAATGAGACGACACTAATACTCAGCACCACCATGGCGAAGACAAAGCCGACTGCATTGCCAAGAATGATCAAGGCCCAACCCCGGGATGTGGTGAGGACGTCG
>DATBPZ010000169.1:0-5965 GCA_036561105.1 Methylocella sp.
CATCGTGAACCGGAGATAGAGCCAGATCGCCTGCTGGATGATCTCTGGCGGAAATCGGTAGCCGCTATAGCTGATTTTCTTCATTCCTTTGGCTACCGAACCGCCAGCGGGACCGCAAGCCAGAATCGACGTGACAAGGCCGCGCGATCAGCTGGCAACGTTATTGGAATTTATCGGCCCGGGCGACGGGTTGGTATGCGTTAAGCTCGATCGGCTTGGACGCTCAACCCGCGACGTCCTTAATCTGGTTCATGAACTCGACCAAAAAGGCGCCTTCTTGCGCATTCTCGAACCCGCCATTTCGACCGATGGACCCATGGGCAAAATGGTGCTGACGGTCCTGGGCATGGTGGCGGAAATGGAGCTTGGCTTCATCAAGGCTCGTCAGCGCGATGGAATTGAGCGGGCGAAATCCAAGGGCGATGTATACAAAGGCCGCAAACCGACGATCGATCCTTCGGCCGTGCGCGATTTATTTAATGAAGGAATTGGGGCTAGCGAGATTGCGCGGCGCCTCAAGATTGGCCGTGCCTCCGTCTATCGGGTCTTGGAAGTGTAATGCGCGTTTGGAGCGTAGGCATGTAGGCGCGCAGGCAGTGAGCTCAACGACGCTGCATGCATTCCGCTTCGAACGCATTATCTGCAGTGATACGCCCTCGCCGTATCTTCCGAGTTGCGCCAAAAGCAGTCATCACGTCCAATTTCACTTTCCTGACAAACCAAAATAAAATTTCCGCAGCCTCAGCTCCTATCCGTGTCCAGCCTTCCAATCGAGTCACCCCCACTCATGGCCCAACACAAAGCTGGATCATTTCTTTAATGCCCTCTCCTCCCCATCGCGAGTGTTCCAATTAGGATGTCGCCAGCAATTGGTCGATCTGAGCGTGCAGTTGCGCTTGGTGATACGGCTTTGATAGGCGCGGCAAGTTCGACATCTGGCCCGTGGGCAGATCCGCGTAGCCGGTTGCCAATAGAACAGGCATGTTGGGGCGCCGACGGCGCACTATTTCGGCGAGTTCGACTCCCGTCATACCGGGCATGGCCTGATCCGTCATTATGAGGTCGACTGCTTGCCCCATCTCGAGAACCTCCAGCGCGCGTTGTGCCGAATTGGCCTCGATTACAGTGTATCCGAGATCCTCCAGCATACAGACCGTGCTCATTGCAATGAGGGGATCGTCGTCGACCACCAGAATAGTCGCTGTGCGACCCGGTGTAACCTCCAACACCGCGGGCTCTCTGACCGCCAGCGAATTGGTCGCGATCGGCAACCACAAAGTGGCAGTCGTGCCCTCTCCGACCTCGCTCGAGAGTTCGAGCAATCCGCCGAGTTGGACGGCAAGACCATGAACCATGGACAGCCCCAGACCCGTTCCCTTGCCACGGGGCTTCGTCGAGAAAAAGGGTTCGGCCGCCTTCTTGAGCGTGGCGGCGTCCATGCCGGATCCGGTATCGGAGACCCGAACCTTGATATAAAATCCCTCACGGAGTTTTTGCTCCGCCCCAACCTGTTCTTTATCTACGTTGATGCTAACCGTTCCTCCATCCGGCATAGCGTCCCGCGCGTTGATCGCCAGATTGAGGATCGCGAGTTCGATCTGATTGGTGTCGACTTGCGCTGGGGGCAGCCCGGCGGCCGTTTGAAGGGACAAAGCAATCCGGGGACCAAGAGTCCGCTCGAGCAGGTCCCCCATGCCGACGAGAAGTGATGCCATATCAGCGGAACTTGTCTTCAAGTCTTGTTGTCTCGCGAACGCCAACATTCGCTGGGTTAGCGAGGAGCCGCGCTCAGCGCCCTGGATCGCGCCCTCGATTAGACGTTGTGCACGCGGATCGTCCGGCAATCGCTTGCGAAGAAGCTCCAGATTGCCCATCACAGCCGTCAGGAGATTATTGAAATCGTGGGCAACGCCACCCGTGAGCTGACCGATGCTTTCCATCTTTTGAGACTGCAGAAGCTGCTCTTGTGCTTCTTCGCGCGCAGCGATCTCCACCATCAATTGCGCAGTACGTTCTTGAACTCGCTGTTCAAGCGTCCGCGTCAACTCCGAAAGCGCTATGCGTTCCGAAGCCAGTTCACCAAGAAGATGTTCTCGCTCCAATTCTGATGTTTTGCGTGCTGTGATATCGGACGAAACGCCAATAAGCTGATTTACTTCTCCGATTGCGTTTCTGAGCCCGCGGGCGCGCATATCAATCCAGTGCACCGTGCCGTCCGGCCACACATTCCGATACTCGATCACATAATCGTCGCCGGTTCGTAGCGTATGCTCAAGCGCGGCCTGCATAGGCTCTAGATCATCGGGGTGCACTGATGCGCGAAGGTCGCTGTAGGAGAAGTTATCTTGAGGGGGGCGACCAAAATGAGCGTGACACCTCTCTGAGGCTGTCAAGACCATGTCCGCGACATCCAGCGCCCAAGAGCCCAAGCAACCGGCTTTCAGGGCGGTCTGCAGCCGCTGCTCCCCCTCGCGGAGGTCTTCTAACCGCGCGCGAGCTTCGTATTGCCGCCGACGACTGCGAACTGCCGTTCTCACGACGCTGGCAAGAGTTGTGGGATGAAATGGCCGCTCGAGAAAATTCACATTCCCAAGGATTTCGGCTAGCCTGGCTATGGCGGAGTTGCGCTCTGGGCCGCCGCCATGTTGCGTCAGCAAGATGATTGGAAAGTCGGACCAGGACGGCTGCCGCTCCAAAAACATAGCTAGCGGCCGCAGATCGGCACCGTCGATCGCCTCATCGGCTATGATCGCCAAGCCAGCGCCTTTATTGAGTTCCTCACAGAGGCCGGAAAGATCGGCACGTACTTCAGCCGGAAAGCCCGCTTCCTTCAGGATCAGCTGTGCGATCTGACTGTCGCGTCCAATCGGCGCCAGAATCACCGCGCGCTCCGAAAGTGGACCTGGTCGACTCATTTGTCCCGGTCCTCAAGCAGCGGGCTTTTTCTGCCAGAATAGGTTGGACCGCCCTGCAGGACTCCGCTAAACTCTTCGAGAGGCTCGCCGAGCGTCAGGCCTCCTTTGCTGATGCGATATTCGCGAATGCTCGTCTCATGCGGGCCAGAGCGCTTCTTGATCACCGAGATGGCGCGCCGAACCTTGCCTGAAGCCTCGAAATAGCGAAGCAGGATTACGGTATCGGCAAGGTAGGTCACGTCAATGGGGGCATGCATGTCTCCGATCAGCCCGTGCTGTGCGACTGTCATAAATGTGATGGCGCCTTGACGATTCAGGTACTGCAGCAACTCGTGCATGTGAAGGATTAAAGAGTTCTCCTCCGGCATCGCCGCCTGATATCCGTTCAGACTATCGATTACGACCGTCCGAATTTGCTGAGTACCGAGGGTCATGATGACCCGATGAGCAAATTCCCCAGGCGACAATTCTGCTGCGTCGATCTGCTCAATCATCAAGTCGCCGCGTTCGCGTGCCGCTTCGAGATCAATCCCCAAACCCTTCATCCGATCGAAGAGCAATCCGAGCTCTTCGTCGAATATGAACAACGCAACCTTCTCTCCGCGAGCAACCGCGGCCATTGCGAAGGTTATAGCTATCAACGATTTTCCGGTGCCGGCGGGGCCGAGGACCAAGGTGCTGGAACCAGAGTCGATGCCCCCGCCGAGCAGAACATCGAAATTGCTGATCCCAGTTGAACGCTGAGTTCGCGTGAACGAAGTGTGATGTTCGGCTGCTACGAGGCGCGGGAAAACGTTGATGCCGCCGGTGGTGATCGTAAAGTCGTGGTAGCCTCCACGATACTTTTGGCCACGATATTTTAGGATGCGCATGCGGCGCCGTTCCGCTCCATAAATAGGGGCCAGCTCCTCAAGCTGAATAACGCCGTGGGCAATGCTGTGGGCGGTCTTGTCCCCCGCTTCCGCGGTCAGGTCATCCAATAAGATCACAGTGGCGCCGTAACGGGCGAAATAGTGTTTGATCGAGAGGAGGTGGCGCCTATATCGGAGGGAGCTTTGAGCCATAAGGCGAATTTCGGAGAGACTGTCGAGCACCACGCGACTGGGCTTCACGCGCTCGACAGCATCAACAATTTGCTTGGTCGTCTCGCGAAGCTCAAGGTCGTATGAATAGAGGAGGCTCTGTTGCTGTTCCTCGGCCAGTAGGCTTTCAGGCGGGATGAGCTCGAAGACTTCAATCTCGCTGCCTAGGGTCCAGCCGTGCGACGCCGCTCCCTGGCGAAGTTCCTGCTCGGTCTCGGAAAGAGTGATGTAGAGCGATTGCTCTCCCGATTTGGCTCCTTCCAGAACGAATTGGGCTGCGACGGTCGTCTTACCTGCTCCGGGTTCGCCCTCCATTAGGAATATATGCCCACGCGACAGACCGCCTGATAAGACCTCGTCGAGGCCGGAGATTCCCGTCTTGGCTTTCTCCATTAGCTACCTCGGCATTTCGCTCACTCCTGACGTGACCGCGGCTTAGGCTGCCGCAAACTCGGGAGTTCCGCTGTCCAGCCGGTCGGACTGGGCATTCCAACGCCACATTAGCTATACGCATCCTAACGCAGCCTTGGGCAAGATGGTTCCTCGTCTCCTGGGATGGAGCAGCAGAGGACTGGTTGCTCGAATGCCTCTAAGTGAAGCAAGCCCGCTGAAGTCCGGTTCGGGTCATTTTCGACATTTCCCCAGCGTGCCAGACTGGTCCGGTGTACCTCAAGATCCGGACATACTGGCCACAATCAGGTTACTTCAGAGTCGCGCCACAAGCGTTCATTATAAATGACAGCAGCTACATCAAGCTGAATCTCGCTATTGAACTCATTGCCTGATCAAAACCAGCTCACCAACCCGCGCGCTCGCATTATGCGGAGAGCCGTTGCGCCATCGCAAGCGGAAAACGAAGGGTCCAGCGAGTGCCCGCGCGGCTCAGCAATTCGAGATCACCTTCGATTTGCGATACGAACGCCTTCACGATGCGCAATCCATTGCCATCACGCTCCTCTGCCAGACCGACGCCATTATCCATAACCGTGAGTTCGCCATAACCTGAGCGGGACGCGAGACCAACGCAAACCTCGCCGTGGCGGGCGTCGGGAAAGGCGTATTTGAAGGCATTCGTCAAGAGCTCCGTGACAATTAGCCCGATAGGAATCGCGGCATCCGCATCGACCGATATGAGCTCGAGTTGCTTCCTGACTCGCACCCGTTCGTTGAGACTCCCGAAGCTGGTTATGAACTGGTCTAGAATCTCGGAGATATAGTTGGACAGATCGATGTGTTCGAGATTGTCTCCAGCGTATAATTTGTGATGCACCTGACCGATCGCCCAGATCTGACGCCTCACTTCGTCGAAATATGGGGCCACGTCCGCGGGAGCGCGCTTGGCCGATAAGCGCACTAAGCTCTGAATTACTTGGAGATTGTTTTTTACCCGGTGTTGCAATTCGCGAAACAGGGTGTAGGTACGCGCAAGCAGCTCCTCGCGTTCGACCAGATGGTCTCTAAGCTGATATTGCCGATCCCGGCTACGCATCGCGACTTTTGCCGAATGGACCAGAGTTTCCATCCACAATGGTCGCTCAAGCAAGGTTGCGCTTTGCACAAAGGGCAAATCCGCAACGCGTTGCCTCCAGCTCGGCGTCCGGGAGCGGATGTGCGCCGTCAGAACGACCACCGGAACTTCGGACCACGGCGGCTGCTCTGCAAAAAATTCTGCCACCAGCTCTGGAGCCACCCCAACCAATGCCTCTTCGGCAATGATGATAATCCCGGCTCCGCCTCGAGCCTCGCCCAAGAGTTCCGCGGCGCTGGTGTAATTTATTGACTCAATACCTGCGTCGGCCAGGACATCGGCGATTACGAGACCGTCACAGAGACTGGAGGCCAAGATCAGGGCGCAGCGCTCTCGACTACCTGTTGCTGCGCTTTCCTTTGGCATTAGGCTCACTCCAATTCGGGTTGGAATTCTGGAGCTCCAGTGAGTATGCCTCGAAACTGGCGAAGCGGCGGGCC
>DATBPZ010000170.1:0-44886 GCA_036561105.1 Methylocella sp.
TTACCACCCTGAAATGAGAGAACTAACGATTTCGGAAATCCTTCATTTTTATAACCGCAGGCAAAAAATGCGCAACTGGTGAACATTGAGATATTGCGGATGACTGACAACAGCGCATCACTCAATTGGGAGATTTTGATCGGCGCCACCGTGTAACGGAGTCGAAGGAGTTGCAGGCAGCGCTTCCAGTGGCCGTGGGATCGATCGCCTAAGGGACACCGCAGCCGGGAACAACTCGTCGGCCGTCTTGGCTGCGCCCCGCTCGGCACACTCCAAGATTTTACGGATTTTCGGTGCTCTCCCAGGGTCCGCGAGTTCCAAATATTGGAGCCAAAGCCTGGTCACTTCGAGCCACGGCATCTCATGGGAGGCCATCGCGGCCAACCACGCACCCCTGGCGGTAAAAATCTCCTTAGACGTCCCGATCATGAAGCACCCAAGCCCAAACGACTTAAGCATAGCGAAATGAAACACGCGTCGAGCCGGCGTGATCCAGTTCAAAGCTACAGCGATAGCTTAATTTGACCTACTGATTATTTCCGTCAACAGTAATAAATAAGACCAGTTAGTATTCGTTATGAATGTGGCATTTCCGCCAGGATTTATGGCCTTGCTGATGGTTGTGTGGCCAATGACGACCGGCGTCCAACTCTTACTGCCATCGCCGAATGAGCTGATGCGCACCTGGCCGGTCTTGAAACGCGTCAATGCGTCGGGGCGGGGAGACGATGACCCGATTGGTTGATTCCGATGCGGCCAACGCCTTGGCCCCGCGCAAGCGCAGCGGGATGCAGTGACTTCCGCGCGTCAGGCCGGCCTCATATCGGCTGCGTTACGCTTTCTGCTCGCGAGCGCCTGGATGCACCCCCGCCCGTTGTGGGAAGACGAGAATGAGAGCAACGATAACCACTGCGAGAACGGCTGTGGCGATATAGCGGCTAATCTCCAGGCCACCTTGCTCAAGCGGCTTGTCGAGGAGGTCACCCAGTGTAGCGCCGAGCGGCCGGGTAAGGATGAACGCCGCCCAAAAGAGCAAGGTGTGTGAGATTTCAGTGTAGAAATATGCGGCGGCGACAATCGCCAGACCGATGGCGAAGACGATCGCACCGCCCTCGTAGCCGAGCCCGTTCGTGTCAGCCATCTAGTCGCCCAGCGCCGTTCCGAGTGTTTGCGAGAACAGGATCGTTATCCAATAGAACATCTCGACACGGGGCGTAGCAACGGTATTGACGGAGATGGAGCCCTCTGACCAGTGCCATACTGCCAGGGAGGCAATCAGCGAAGCGAATAGAATCGACGATCCGCCGAAATACCCGATGCCAAGCGAACGATCGGCGAAATCTGCCAGCGTTGTTCCCAGGGTTGTTGTCGCGACGATCGTGACCCAATACAGGAATGGATGGAACGCAGTCGCGTAAATTTGCGCGATGACGGCGACGGCGAAAATGGCGATAAAGATGAAGCTGCCAATCGCATAGCCCAGATTCATCGACATGGTTACGGCATCGCCGCCGGTCTCTCCCAATGTCGTCGCAAGCACTTTGATGACCCAAAATCCAAGCGTGACTTCGGGTACTTTATTCAGCGTGCCCGCCGGTAGCTCCGCCATATGGAATCCTTACCGTCGCGGAAGTGGAACTTGGCCCAATTCGAGGAGCAGAGCCGATTTCTCGTTTCGTTCAATCAATCAATTTCATCAATCGGGATTCTTACCTTCCTTGGCGTTCTCCAATACGTCCCCCGTTTTAGCGTCGACGCCAACCTCTTGCGTGGAGCTCCCACTTTTGATGTCGAATGAATACCGCAGGCCGGTTCCTCCAGCTTCACGTTCCAATTCCTCGTCCGTAATCTTGCCAGGATGCGCCTTCAGGGCGATGGAGCGCGCCTCGGCAATGCTAATTTTCGCGTCCTTAGCGAGCTTTTCACCTGTGTAAGCCAAGACAGGACTGGCAAAAAGCAAAGCAAGAGCCAATGCTCCATATCGGATGCTGTAATTCCGCCGGACACCCATGTGGTATGCTCCTTATGCCCCGCTGGTGCCAATCTCGTCCGGGCATCATGAACATGAGCTGAATGCCGACCTCACCGGTTGGGTCGCGGCTGTCGCCAAGGCGACGGGGTGCCGCTAGCTCTTCCCCGAATTCCCGATTTCTGCTTACTGGGCGTCGGCCGCCAAAAAACGAGGGCGGGGCGCGGTTAAACATACCTCACTCAAAAAAGAGAAAAAGCTGACATGCCTCGCCGCGCCACCAATATCGCCCGCTCTGACGTGTGGGACGAGATCTCCTAAGCTTCGGTGTCGCGGCGGCTTTCGTGTTCCCGGACGGATCGGTCGACGGGGCATCGCTGCATACAGCCGCCCGCCAAGGGAAGCTCGCTTTCGCCCGCGTCTTGAATACATATGACCACGATACGAGCGGTCCGAGAGGCGTTCCCCCTATGCCACGTCCAGCCAAAGGAGCAAGGATCTCCCTCCGGTGCCGGAAGGATCAAAGAACCCTATTGGGTTATCATCGACTGAGGCCGGGGAATCGTCACGGGATGCAGTGCTGGAAACCGCAAAGAGGCTTAAACGAAGACCGCGCTAGACAACGCTTTGACAGCGTCTGCGCGGGGCTAGTTCATCCTCATGCAAAACCCAACCCCACATATGCAAATTGCATATAGTCAAGATATGGCGCGTAAGCATTTTGCATATAACAGCGAATTATTTTTACGCTGAAAACTCGTCCTCATGAAAAACCGCCGAAATCACCCTCTAAGTGGTTGATCTTTCAATATGCTTCTGGACCCCAATGATCTCGGCGCCGCCACGTCGCCGAAACAGGCGCTTGATGCTGCTCCAGAAACCGGACGTTCATTCAGGGACCCGCTCTTCAGCTCGACTAAGGGGGCGCGCCGCGTCGGGAGGGATTGCACCGGCTACCATGCGAGCCTCCCACGGGCTGAACTCTATGGGGAAGGCGGGGTTTCTCCTGCTGCGCCGGAACCTTCCTCGGATGATCCTGATAGCGACGCTCCGGCGAAAGCCGAGTGTCCCATCGCCTTGGTGAAACTCCCGGAGGGCGAGGAAGCGATGAGCCCGTTGGCCATCGCCGAACTGACGGGGAAGCAGCACGGGCATGTTCTGCGGGACGCAGATAAGATGCTGAAAGATTTGGGGTTAGTAGGAGACCCCAAATTTGGGGCCACCTATCTTACGTCTCAAAACAAGCAGGCACGGTGTCTCAACCTTCCCTACAATCTGACGCTCACCCTCGTTGCGGGTTATGACGCTGTTTTGCGCAAGCGCGTCATCGACGAATGGATCGTGCTTCGGGAGATGGTCGGCAAACCTGCGCCTGGCGCCCCGCCGGTCTCAAGCGATCCGACGCTTGTGGCAATTCTCGCACAATTGACCCGCCAAGGGGAGGAAACGCAAAAACGGATTGAATTCGAGGGCGAGCGGAACGACAGGGCAAACCGGCAGGTGCTCGATCGCGTCTAGCATCTCGAAGGCGAAGTTGCTGCCCTTTGGCGCGACATCGCCGAGCGGTTTGGCAAGCGGCATGACAGTGTTTTGCGGGCGATCGATAACCTATTGAAATCCTTTGTTGCTGAAAATTCAGCAGCCGGTTTCATCGAAATGAGCGAGTTTGACCACCGCGCCAACAAGCGGGTGAGTGAGACGGTCGAGTATAATTGCGGGCTCGGCCATCTCGCTTTTGTCAGGCATGCTCCGCCTCTGCTGCGTTCATGCTCAAGGCGAAATCATCGCCCTCGATTTGAATTGTGGTGCCGCCACAGCGGATCAACGCGGAGAGCTGACCCTGGTCGAGACCATGCGCAAGCTGCGCCCAGCATTGCCGGTGCTGGTCCAGCTCACGCGCCGCTTCTGCGACCGTGGAGACGGTTTTCCCGTTTTCCCATGTGAATCTCCTTCCGTTGACGCCATAAAATGTATATCATACATTAATGTATTTCAACAAGAAAATGTATAGGATACATGAATGACGCGCTTCAATACAAACTGGCCAGGACAATGCTGGGCCTCACTGTCATCGAAACGGCAAATCTATGCGACGTCTCTCACGAAACGATCAGGCGTATCGAGGCTGGCGACACGACGCTTAAGGGAAAGACCATCGCAAAAGTGCGTGCCGCGTTCGAAAAAGCAGGCGTCGAGTTCATTGAAGAAAATGGCGGCGATCCGGGTGTCAGATTCAGAAAGAGGTCAAAGAGCGTTGAGGAAATCTCGAAGCAAATCGACGTGCTCGAAGAAACAATTTCGTCCATACCAGCGCCAACGGCGTCCAGCCCCGAAGCCGCCATGGGCACGATGATAAAAGCTGTCGCCGAAAACAAGGTGGCGAATCTCAAAGCCCGCCGTAAACGGCTCAGACGCGGCGCGTCGAAATAAGCACTCGCTACCAAACTGAAGATTGGCGACTAGTTAAGAGAGCAGCGGGGGCAACGGTCACTGCGTCGGCTGGAGGCACGGGTGAGGCGAAGACCATGGAGATCAAGTGCATTAACAGAACTGAAAGAATGAGCCCCCATGAACGAATTACCCACATTGGGGGCTACGAAAGCTCTAAGTGGAAAATCACGTTGAATGACGCGATTAGCAAAATGGAGCGTGGTGAACAGGCGTTCTCTGTTCAAGCCCGTCGCAAGACAGTTGGGGTTATTGTAGCCGTCAGCCCTTCCGGCATAAAGTATTTGAAGGCAGAAACAGATGGCGATCAGCCGGATACTCTTTTACGACTCCCCGAATGCCCATAATGATGGGACATCCAAAGAGCGATAGCAGGAATTCATTGGACTGGCGGCCGCTGCTTGAGGCGAACGCGATGATACTGCTTTGGCCAAGCCGAATAACGCAGAGCCGCCGCTCAATTTGTGCTTAAATCGTTATCGGCTTCGGGGCGCCCCGACGCACGGGAAACGCCCCGACCATTTGCATTTAATCAATGATCTGAACAACGCGACGGGTTGTTGGATCGACCAGAATCACGTGTTGATTGACGATGGTGTAGCGATACTGCGGGGAAACCCCGTAGTCCGGCGGCACCGGGTAATAGGCGATTCCTTCCAGGGGTAAGATCATGCCGGGTTGAAGAGGCTCGGCGTAGGTGAAGGATGAACGCCCCTCACGCATCACGTGCTCGCGAAAGGCAGGAAGCTCATCGGCCCCCAGAAGGCCACTGATACCTCCGGCGACGCCGCCAACGACGCCGCCCACAACGCCGCCGACCGGACCGCCAACGGCATTCCCTTGGGCTGCTCCGCGCTCCATGCCGCCGGGAATTCCCTGTGCTTGAACCGCGAAAGGCGCGGCGAGCAAAGCCGTGACCACAGCGATTCCGAATTTCTTCAGCATGGTCGGCTCTCCGTTTCTGTTCGACCGGCCCGCTAAACACGGCTGCTCCGGGAAGGTTCCGACGAGGCGTGGACTCGACAGGCGATAAGCGGCGGACACAGCCGGATGCTGGCTTACTCACAGCCCTCGCAATCCAGGCGTGATTGAGACCGCCGCGTGAGCGACCTCAAACAGCTTCGCTGAAGTCGAGGTCGAATATCTCTTGGTGCTTTTCATCGGTGACGTGAATGGACCAACTCGACCAGTCTTGCCGCTCTGGCTCCATGCGCATCAAGTCGCGGGCAAGACCGATGGCCTCCGCGCGTGCCGCCTCAATGTCCGGGAGTTCGAGCCCGTCTATGTCATTGAAAGGACGCCCCCCGATGATACTAAAAAAATATCGGATCATGCCAGCGCCTCAGTTTGTGGAAAAGAACACATCCGTCTTCCGCCGGACTGCCGCATAACATTCGCAGACCCGTTTTTCCAGCCTGGGCCGGTCGATGAGTGCGACCTTGCCTCGCCGGTAGTTGATGAGGCCCTCATCCTGAAGAGCGCGTGCCAGCACCGTCACCGTGGTTCTGTTAACGCCGAGCATCTCCGACAGAAACTCTTGCGTCAGAGCCAAAGTATCGCTGTCAGCTCGGTCCCGTGTTTGCAAAAGCCACCGGCACAAGCGCGCCTGAACGGAATGGAGGGCATTGCAGCCGGCGGACTGAAGGATTTGAGTCATCTTTAGATCGGTGTAACGAGCGATTAAGTCTCTGATGCCAGCGCTGTCATTCACAGCGGTCCGAAAATGGGAAGCGGCAATCCGCGAAGACGTCCCCTCAATCTGTTGAACCGCCCTGCCGGCCGCGTTCGGAACGCCAAAACCGGCCAGCGCATTGACTGCGCCTTCACGCCCAATGGTCGCGGTCTCGATCCCGTTGCCAGATTGCATCACCGCCAAAACAGAGATCATTCCGCTGTGCGGGAAATAAACGAAATCGATGGGCTCGCCAGCTTCTTGTAACAGCGCCCCCTGTTTGACCGTTACATCTTTGAGATAGGGCGAAAGAAGAGCCAAATCTGCCGGCGGAAGCAAAGCCAACAGCCAGTTGCGCCCATTGGGCGTCCCGTTATTTTCCGCGTGTACCACTGTAGCACCTTCGCTCGATCGGCCGAGCTCGAGGACCGCAGTGATTGGTTGATGCGCCGAGCCGCACCCCACGGGAACCGAGAGGGGGTGCTCATACTCCTCTTTTTCAGGCTTGTAAGTAGGGGATCTAGGGAATCCAGCTTAGCAATTCAATATGAAACGCCACCGTGGCAGCGTTTCAATTAGCCGCCCATTCCACGAGAGCCTCAATAAGTTCGCTCTCGTCATAAGGCTTTTGAAGGAAAGCGACCGCCTTGCCGAGAGCAGGATGACCCAGATCGATGTCGGCGCCGGTGGAGATCACCACGGGGATGCCACGTTCCGATAATATCTGGACCAAAGGGAAGGCGTTCTCATCTGCCAGAATCAGATCGACTATCGCCGCATCGAAGGGAATGCCCTGATCAAGAGCGCTCTCTGCCGCGGCTATCGAATTAACGGTTTTGACAAGCTCAGCGCCGGCATCCAATAGGCAAGATTCGACGCCAAAAGCGATCAGCGGTTCATCCTCAACGATGAGCAGGGACTTCCCAGTAAGGGGCGCTCCCAGCCATTCCACTGGCAAGGATGCGTTTTGCTCGCTCGCAGCCGTTCCCATATTACCGGGCATCCTTAGACACCGCAGGATGTGAATTTCACCGGAATGATCGCCTAACAGCCTTTTAACAGCCTGTCTGTCGCATATCCTACAGACAGGCCGCATCCAGACTGTTATCTTCATCAGGAATTCCCCTCGGGAGTCCATTTTATGGCCGCTTCGAGTTCACCAGGACGCCCCATAGCGCCGGTCGGGAGAGTGGTAGAAGTGCTTCGCGCGCGGATTGCTGAACTTGAAGAGTTGGCGGTCGTTGCGGGTCTGCCTTACGCTCACAATGAGCTTATCGATCTCCACGAGTTCTTAGATAGGCTCTACACACTATCGCTGGATCGTGCCCGCAAGAGATTGCATTGAAAAGACGTGGCGGCAAAGGTCGATGGCAGCCGGCCGTCCACACTGGGAATTGGCTGACTTTGCGAAGGGACCAAGTTCGGTTCGCTCGCCGATAAGGGAGATAATCATGCACCGCTTGTTTGCCTTGCTGTTTGCGGTTTTGGCCTTGGGGGCGTGCGGCGTGCCTTCGCAAGAATCGCCATCTGACCAAAAAAATTCAGGCAAATCGTCGGCAACTCTTATGCTGCCGCAATGAGATAGATTTAGTTTTAGTCCTTCGGATTCCGTGGTTGCGGGCAGCACCAAAAGTTCTCCATCCGATCGAGGAGGGCGAATGCCATGCTTATTAAATTTTCTGAACTTAAGGTCAGCGATTGCCGCTGGCCTGTGGCCGAGGCTGCAGGAGAAATTCTGTTTTGCGGCGAGCCCGCCGAGGATGGTTGTCCTTACTGCGCTGCACACAATGCAATGGCGTACCAGCACGCGGGCCGGAGGCGAATTTTGGCACAACGCCGCAAGGCTGTCATCCCTGACAGTGACCGCCACTTGTATCGTTAATAGGTCCCGTCCTTTTCTTTCACTGTTTTGCTGCTTTCATGTTAAGGTATTTGGTGCTGCTCGCGGGCACCCAACAAAATCGGTCAAAAATTGATCGCAAGGCCTTTCAGGGAGGCAACAATGACAGTCGCGCGCATTCTCGCCGTGAAGGGTCGAGACGTCATAACGGCCCAGCCGCATCGGACATTAGCTGAAATTGCAGAAGTGTTGGTCGCCAAGAACATTGGCGCAGTCGTAGTCACCGACGGGCAGGGCCACGTCATCGGCATTTTATCCGAACGCGATATTGTTCGGGCGGTAGCTAAGCGCGGCGTTGCCGTGTTCAACGACGCAGTGTCAACGCACATGACCGCCGAAGTGATTACTACGGACGAGGATGAGCACGTTCACAAGCTCATGGACAAAATGACCGACGGACGGTTTCGCCATCTCCCCGTCATCCGCGATAAAAAACTCGTTGGCTTGGTGTCAATTGGCGACGTGGTCAAGCACCGGCTTGCCGAGTGCGAATATGAGCACAAGGCGATGCGAGAGTATATCGCGACCGCGTGAGCCGCGCGCCGCAGTACCACGCCATTCTATTCATTTCGGGGGGATCACCGCGGGCTGCCTCAATCGTGGCGCGCCGATGAACCTTAAGAGCTAACAAATCAATGGGCGATTGCTCCACACGCGGGCGCCGTTCAGATCAAACTGCGGCGCCATGTCTGATCTACTAGCGACGGGCTACCCGCAACAATTTCCGGTGGCCCCGCTTTCCCGTCCTTCCTGGATTGGCGGGCACGGTACCGAGCCGTAAGAGCAGAACACGCAACAATCACCCCCTTTGGGGCGTAGCACCTCCCTGCAGCCCCTGCAGTCGTAGAAGAACTGGCAAGCGTCGGTGGGCATGGTTTCGGTTTCTTGGTGTCCGCACAGCGGACAAATGATGACCGATTCGACAATCATGGCGCGTTTTACTTAACTCTGGGGGGAAGACGGATAGCCCGCGTTCGTCGTCGCCTTCACCAGCGCATCAAGCTCAGCCTTGCTATCGTCGAAAGTCACGACGGCGGTCTTCTCCGTGGTGGACACGACGACGCTGGTCACGCCTGGCACGGCCTGCAGGCTCGCCTTCACTGTGCGGGGGCAAGCGGCGCAGGTCATATGTTGAACCGCCAGTGTGACGGTTTTTTCGGCGGCGAAAGCGGATGGTGACGCAAAAAGGCCAATTGTAAAGGTGGCGGTCGAAAGCAGTTTTATCATGGGTGTCCTTTCAGGGCCAAAATGGACGGTCACGGGCTAAGGAAATAAGGTGCGAGCAGGTCCAAGCCAATCGCGCCGCCAACGAGAAGCGTCGCCACGACGAGACCGGATATGACGATGTGGTTGGGTAGCGGTCGGGCACAGACGGCGCCTTCTGCACAAGCGAGCTTTCTGCCACGATAAACCAGCCAATAGCCGTAGCCGAGGCAGGCAAGCGTCGCCGCGATGAAATAGGGCTGATAGGGGGCGAGCCGCTGTGAGGTTGCCGATCCACGCGCCGCTGACGCCGATGGCTGAACAGGACGAGTGGCAGGACGCAGCATGAGGCGGCCGCGAGCGCGCCTAGTAGGCCTCCAGCGACGACCAGTCTTTCGTCGCTGTGGTAAGCGGCCGCGTCCCGGCTAGCTCCTTTCAGAATATCGCTTTGTCTGTTCATGGCTTGGTTTGCCTTGAAAAATTAGCCTTGGGAGGAGTATAGAATCTGTAGCTGCTACAGGATCAAGGGAAAATTTTTGGCCGCAACAGGGGACTTCACTATCGGAGAGATAGCGCAACGAACGGGCGTCCATATCGAGACGGTTCGCTATTACGAGAAAGTTGGCCTTCTGCCGCCACCGCCGCGCACTGAAGGCGGCCATCGGCTTTATGCCGACGACCACCTGAAGCGGATTATCTTCATTCGCCGCGGCCGAGAGTTGGGGTTCACCCTTGACGATATTCGCAATCTGTTAGGTTTAGTCGAGGGGGGCTACACCTGCGGCGAAGTCCAGAAAGCCGTCCTTGATCACCTGAGAGTTATCCGCCGCA
The DNA here is from genome assembly GCA_036561105.1 of Methylocella sp. GTDB lineage: Bacteria > Pseudomonadota > Alphaproteobacteria > Rhizobiales > Beijerinckiaceae > Methylocapsa. The sequence continues at coordinate 10,024 of DATBPZ010000170.1, forward strand.
AGATCACCGACCTGCGCAGGATGGAGCGGACGCTTGCTAAGACGGCTGCCAGTTGTGAGGGTGGTACAGTCCCCTATTGTCCCATTATCGATGTTCTAGGCGGGAAATAAATGCGGAAAAAGTCCGCGTCGAGCTGGTGTGGCCAGTTCCGAATGACTGCGCATGCGGCCGGTCTCGAACCGGTCAACGTGTCGGGCCTGGGGACGATGACCCGAGCTTGGTTGAGGCGGCAAGCCTGCTACCGCCTAATTCTACCTCGAGGTAGTCTGTGTTGCGCCGCTCGGAGCAAGGCCAAGGTTGCGATTGGAGAAGGAAGTCATGGATCGACGGTTATTTGTAAACGCTGTCACCGCAGGAGCGGCCAGTGCGCTGTCAGAGCTCGTTTCCCGCGGCGATCTCGTGCCGGCAGACAAAGGCGATATTGAAACAGTCTGGTGGCGTCGGCACTGGCGGCGCTGATGACAGGGGCGGTTAGCGGGGCAGCCGGACCCTGCTGTTTCGCCGGCGATCTCTCGGCGGCGGCCAAAGCCCTTCGGCCACGGCCTTAAATGGTGTTGCCAAACTCAGCCAAAAGCGGGAAATTCAGCTGCAGTTTGACGATCGTCCTGCGGACAACGGAAATGAATTTAAGAGAACATGGCTAACGAGTTTACTCTCGTTGGAAGGCATTTGCCGGCCGCAATTTTCTTGCTGTCTTAATTGCCACGTTGATGCTTCTTCGCCAGTTATTTGGCTCGTTGTGCGATCCCTGGAAAATACGACCCTTTTTTATAGGTGCGGAGGTCACGATTATCCCTGCGGCGTCGTTGCCCAGCCGGAGCCAAGGCTTTAGCGCCGATGCGCCCGCCAGAACCAGTCGCGCTTGGTATTGCTGGATGGGAACGAAAAGTCTGACCCTGACGTTTAAGAATCACGGGGCGACGCTACAGCAAAGGAAATCACTTATGCTACGGACGCTCGCTTTGGCCGTCTCGGTTCTCGCTTTCGCCAGCGGCCTCTCCCTCGCAGAGACCACGCTTTCGACCGGCCAGTGGCTCGCCTCAGATGTCTATAAGGCGAGTGTGTATGATCCTACTGATCATAAGATCGGCAGTGTCACAAATCTTGTGATTGATAGCAACGGCAACGTTACAGCAGTGATCATCAACGTCAGCAGCGGTTTCCTTGGCGTTAACCAGAAAGACGTTGTGATTCCCTTCAAAGAACTGAAAGCCGCGGCTCGTGACGGCAAGGATTGGCTGGTGCTTAATCGCACCAAAGATGAACTCATGACGGCTCCTGCCTTCAATAACACGGGCGCCCCGAGCGACTATCGGAATCGCTAGGCACGGTCCTAGCACAACGGTGTTTCAGTGCGGTTGCGGCGGGGTGTCATCCGCCCATTCGACGCTATCGTTTGCCGCGGCCGCCGAGGTTACGTCCTTCAATTTGGATCGTCGACCCATTAATGCGGATCAGCGCTATCGAAGGCTTCCTGAACCATACGCCCGCGATTTCCAAGCACATTCCCTGCATTGGTCCGGCCGACATGGTTGAGGAGAAAACTGGCAGTTTGGATGACGTGGCCACGATTGCCTGTACGATGCCTGCTGCGTCATTCCGGTCCCGGACGCACAAGCCTTAAGTAATGTCACGCATCATCATCGAACCCGATGATGTTACGAAAATCCTTTTGCGCAGCCGCGGCAGCCAAGGGGGGCGAGATCATCCACAAGCCGACCCTAGCTCAAAGATATGTTGGTATCTTTGTTGGTATAAAAATTTTTCATTTGCAAATATATCTTTTAATATCACATAGTTGTGCGTGTTATTAGGCTCCTGCTCAGGGAGCCAAATCTCGTTGGTCCTGCTGGTCTAACAGCCGCCTGGACTTTGCGGTGGATTGCCTTCGCCGATCGGCGGTAAGCGGTAAAGCTCGCCATATTTGGCTCGAAGATACGCGAGATAGGGCTCGGTGCTCATCGGGCCGCCTGTCGCCTGCATGACCACCTCACCCGGCTGGAACTTACGCCCATGCTCGTAGAGGTGCTTCCGGAGCCAGCCGTGAAGGGTTCCGAATTCCCCTTTCGCGATCTCGGCCGGGATGCCGGGACAGGCGTTGAGGGCGGCGGCATAAAACTGCGCGCTGAGAATATTGCCTATGGTGTAGCTCTGAAATCCGCCGCCGACGCTGCCTGCATACCAATGCACGTCTTGCAGACAGCCATCACGATCGTCGTCGGGCGCTACGCCGAGAACGGCCCGCATGCGGGCACGCCAAGCTTCAGGAAGATCCTTCACCCGAAGAGCGCCTTCGAGCAATTCCAGTTCGAGGTCGAAACGCATCATAATGTGGAGGTTATACGTGACCTCGTCGGCATCCGTGCGGATCAAGGAGCGTTGCACCTTGTTGATCGCCCGGTAAAAGGTCTCGAAACTTGTCCGGCGGAACTGATCAGGAAAACGATCTTGCAAAATAGGGAAAAAATGCTCCCAAAACGCGCGGCCACGGCCGACAACATTTTCCCAAAGCCGCGACTGGCTTTCGTGCACGCCGACTGACGTTCCCGATCCGAGCGGCGTGCCATCCAGCGCGGTGGCAACGCCCTGCTCGTAAAGCGCGTGACCGGACTCGTGCATGGTGGAGAACAGCGCGTCCCCGAAAAGCTTTTCGTCAACGCGGGTGGTAATCCGGACGTCACCGGTCGAGAATTTTGTACAAAAAGGATGATGTGTCTTGTCGAGCCGTCCGCGATCAAGGTCATAGCCGAATTGCTTGACCACCAAAAGGCTGTAATCCAGCTGCGCCGTCTCCGGGAAAGAGCCACGCAAGCAGCCGTCACTGGGGACAGGCTCTTCGGCAATGGCGCGCACGATCGGCAGCAATTCGCTCCGGAGTCCGGCAAACAGCGAGCGGATGGACGCTGTCGTCATACCCTCCTCGGCGGCGTCGATCAGCGGATCGGCAACATGCTGATAAGGCGCAAAAAAACCAGCATATTCACGGCTAAGTTCAACGGCCTGTTCCAGGAATGGCTGCATGGTTGCAAAGTCGTTCGCCGGCCGTGCCCGCGTCCAGGCATCATAAGAGGATGAGCCGAGGGCGCTGGCCCTGGCGACATAGTCGCTTGGGACTTTGATCGCCTTTTCGAAGTCGCGTCGAGCGACCCGTATCAGGCTAGCCTCATCGGATTGATAAGGTAGACCATCGGCATATGGCGCAAGTTCGTCGAGTAATTTGCCCAGCGCCGGATCGATGGATTTCTCGTGCGCAAGCTTGCTGAGCGTCGCGCCCTGGCGAGCCCGCGCGGGAGCGCCTCCTCTTGGCATATAGGTGGACTGATCCCAGCCGAGCAGCGCTCCCGCGCCCGCCAGGTCGCTGATTTCAAGCAGGCGGAGTTTGAGTTCCGCAAGTTTGGTCTCGGCCGTCTTGGTCATTTGAGAAGACTGCCGGGCAGGAAATTATTCAATCCGGTGTCCAATAATAGCGGCATCGTCCGTTGGTCCCAGGGCAGCGATTGATCTATCCATATCATATCCGGGATTGAGCTGCCCGCAACGCAAGAACGTTGCGGCAATTTTCTTGAACGTTTCCTCAAACGGTTGCCAAACACACGCGCGAACGATGGGAAACCGCAGTCTATTTCTCTTAGTGAGGCGGGCTTCCAGCGATCTGCGATACTCGAAACATTGAGAGGATTGATTTAGGAAACGGCGAAACCACGCTCAACGAAACCCTGCCGAACGATTGGAAACCGGGTTTGGACGAGCGGGAAACGATGGATCCGCGTCTTAAAATGACTTTGGGCGGAGCAAACAGTTGAATATTCGTGGATAAAAGCCCGCATGAGCGGGGCAGGCGGTTTCGCGGGCTTACCCCTCCGCCGCGACGTCAAACGCGCCGCGGTCGATGCCGCCGCCAACCAAAATCGCCCGTTTTCCGGAATGATTGGGGGCGCCGACGACGCCCTCTTTTTCCATCCGTTCGACCAAAGAGGCGGCTTTGTTGTAGCCAACGGACAGACGGCGCTGGATGTAGCTTGTCGAGCATTTTTTATCGCGCAGAACGATATTGACGGCGCGGTCGTAGAGATCGCCGGCTTCCTCGGCGTCCATGCTACCAGGTGCCGGCGCGGCGGCATCCTCCTCGCTCGCATCGTCCTCGCTGGTAATCGCCTCGAGATATTCCGGCTGCCCTTGCGTCTTGAGATGCGCGACGATCTTTTCGACTTCGCCATCGGCAACGAAAGGACCGTGCACGCGTGAAATGCGGCCGCCGCCCGCCATATAAAGCATGTCGCCTTGGCCGAGCAGCTGTTCCGCGCCTTGCTCGCCCAGAATCGTGCGGCTGTCGATTTTTGAGGTCACTTGAAATGAGATGCGGGTCGGAAAATTGGCCTTGATCGTGCCGGTGATGACGTCGACGGACGGTCTTTGCGTCGCCATGATGAGGTGAATACCCGCCGCGCGCGCCATCTGGGCAAGCCGCTGGATCGCGCCCTCGATGTCCTTGCCCGCGACCATCATCAGATCGGCCATTTCGTCGACGATCACGACGATGAAGGGCAGGACCGAAAGCTCCATCGCTTCTTGTTCGTAGATCGCTTCGCCCGTCTCGCGGTCGTAGCCCGTCTGCACGGTCCGCATGAGTGTCTCGCCCTTGGCGTTCGCCTCGGTGACGCGGGCATTGAAGCCTTCAATGTTCCGCACGCCAAGCTTCGACATTTTCTTGTAGCGGTCCTCCATTTCGCGGACCGCCCATTTCAGTGCGACCACCGCCTTTTTCGGATCGGTGACAACCGGCGTCAGCAAATGCGGTATGCCGTCATAGACCGACAATTCGAGCATTTTCGGATCCACCATGATAAGGCGGCACTCCTCCGGCTTCAGCCGGTAGAGAAGCGACAAGATCATGGTGTTGATGGCGACCGACTTGCCCGATCCGGTCGTTCCGGCGACCAGAAGATGCGGCATGCGGGCGAGATCGACGATGATCGGTTCGCCGCCTATGGTTTTGCCAAGCGCGATGGCCAGCCGGTGCTTGGTTTTCTCGAAATCCTGGGACCCTAGTAATTCCCGCAAGAAAACTGTCTCACGGCGCTGATTGGGCAGTTCGATGCCAATCGCGTTGCGCCCTTGCACGACGGCCACACGGGCCGACAGCGCCGACATGGAGCGCGCGATATCGTCGGCAAGACCGATGACGCGTGACGATTTGATGCCGGGCGCGGGCTCGAGCTCATAGAGGGTGACAACCGGACCCGGCCGCACATGGACGATTTCGCCCTTGACGCCGAAATCCTCGAGCACGCCTTCCAGCAACCTGGCGTTTTGACTGAGCGCGTCCTCCGAAACCTTGCTTGCGGCCGAATTTCTTGGCTCGGCAAGGATATGGAGCGGCGGCAACAGGTAGTTCTGCCTTGCCAGCCGGTCGAGCAACGAGGGTTGAGTTTCCTTGAGGGCACGCGATCCGGGCTTCAGTGCGGCGGCCGCCGGGGCGATGACCCGGCGTGGCGCATAAACATCGACATCAGGTTTTTGCTTTGTCTGAGTTCCGATCGCTTCGCGAGTAGCGGGAGGCGCGTAAGCCGTCGGGTCAAACGTTGAGTCTTCCGGCTCGGATTGCGGCCAGTGCAGCGGTTCGATGGAAAGATCGAGCGGCCGGTCAAAGAAACCGTCGTGGTCGCGCATTGCGAGGGGTCGCGGCATGGCGGGGGGCGCCCGGCGCCGGGCGATTTGGCGGGCCACTGCGGCTTTGAGGCTAAGTCCAGCGTGCAACATGGCGCCGAGCAAAATAAGCGCGGTCCCAGGCTCCCCTGCCGCGTCGAGATCCTCGGCGGGCATGACACCTCGCCTCGTCACCATTGTGTCAGCGCCGTCGTCGCCAAAATCATCGGACCGGTAATCGCGCAGACTGACGCTAGCTGAAAGACAAAGGATCGCGCCAACCGCCAGAATTGCGGTAAACACAAGCATTGCGGTGCCGGATCCGGCAAGCAACCGGCTAGGGATCGCCAGAAGGGCATCGCCCGCAACGCCGCCAAGGCCAGTCGGCAAAGGCCAGCGGGCGGTGACGGGCAGCAGTGAGGCGAGCCCCGCCGTAAGCATTCCGCCCGCGAGCCACAACCCCAAACGGGCTTGCGCCCGTTCGAGGCGCCCGGAAAAGATGAGCCGCCATCCCCACAAACACATTGGCGCCAAAAATGCGAGTGCCGAAACGCCGAGCATCTGCATGATAAGGTCGGCGGCGATAGCCCCGGGCGCGCCAAGAAGATTGTGCACTTGCCCTGGAGCCGCATGATTGAAACTCGGGTCGAGCACCGACCAGGACGCGAGCGCCAAGGCGATCGCCGCGCTGAAGCCGATCAGGCCAATCCCTGCGAGTTCAGCACTGCGCCGCATTAAAAATTCGCGCAGGGCGTCTGGGATATGATCCAGGACCGAAAAATTGGTAGTTGTCCGCATTCGATACCCGCCGCCGTGCTGCTGCCGCCGCCATTTTTGCGGGTCAATGCACAGGCCCCGCTTACAGCGTGACTGCGATGACCTGCCCGCGTTGGCCTCAATTTAGGAGTATGCGGTTAAGACCGTTTTAACCTTGCGCATTTCAGACGCGAGTAAATTGCATGGATTTAAGGTGACAGTGGCTCAATCCCTTGAGACAATTGAACAATATTCTTCGTTTGGCATATGATTTGCGTGTCGCCGGCTGTTTTTCAGGCGGTCGCATCGCGAGGGAAGCGAAAAGATATTCGCAGCAGTCCGGCCTTGACGCTTAAGACCCCTTAGCTTAAGAACCTCCGCTTCACGGAATGCACAAGGGAAGATGCGGTCGGCCGCCTTTTGGCCCGGACCGAGGCCGTTGAACGGCCAGATCATAGCTCTAGGAGATACAATGTCCCGCCGTTGCGAATTGACTGGAAAGGCCGTACAGACCGGCAATTTGGTCAGCCATTCCAATCACAAGACGCGGACGCGGTTCTTGCCGAACCTTTGCAATGTGACGCTCATTTCCGATGCCTTGCAGCGGAAAGTCCGCTTGCGCATAACGGCTTCGGCCCTGCGTTCCGTGGAGCATCGCGGCGGTCTCGACGCCTTTTTGGTGAAGGCACAGGACACGGACCTCTCAAAAGATGCGCTAGCGATCAAGCGCCAGATCGCTAAGAAGGCTGCGGCGGCGGGCTAGTTCGGTTGCAGCCGGTGATCGTTCATTTAAATTGGGCTGGCCCCCGGAAACGCCTGGAGCGAATCAGTTCGGCTTGGGTTACGATTTTTCTCATGTTTGGAGGCGGTTTAGGGCGTCCGCGATGTGTTGGCTTTGCTTTCGCGCGGAGTGCCATTTTGTTGCTGCCAGTTTTTGAAATGGCCTGATATTTGAATCCGTATGGCGACAAGGCGGGGTATGAAATTGTCTGGCCCTCGTGCTCCTATTATCGCAAACGTATCGCCTTTCATTCCCCTGAGCCTTATCGGCGTCTTCTCTACCCTGCAATTGCTGCTTGGCGCGAGTCCAACAATCGTCGCGATGTGCGCAGTAGCGGTCGCCATCCCCTTCTTGCATCTCAGTTATTGCGGGCGCGATCTTTATGGTGTGCTGGGCATTGGCTTTTGCATGCAATATCCAGGAATGGCGCTCGTAGCGAAAACTCTATACGGACAAACACTCGAGTCGAACCTATTTGATGCAAATGCTACTTTCAGTTTGATCTTGCTGCTTATGTTAGTGCTGACCGCAATGCTTATCGTTGCGAGGGCACTCGACCGGGGTGAGGCTTTTTTCCAGTTTCCAACGGATTTGCTGACCTTGCGGCGATTGTCATCTGCTTGCATTTTCATCGGAATAATCGGCAATGCGCTCTTTTCAGTCAAACAGCCAAATTCAGAAAATGCGAGCCCTGGCGGAGCCTTCGTTGTTCTTGGATCCGCGGTGCGAGATTTTTATTATCTTGGATTGATTGCGGAGACTGTCTACGCAATTATCAAAACTGGCGGGCGCACCTTCATCACAAAAAGGCTTGTGGTGTTGTTTCTTATTCAGGTGATATTTTCGATTTCATATAATGAAAGGGGTCAAATTGTCGCTTGTGTTATTGGAATAGTTACGACGGCATTCCTTTATAATACGATATATATCCGTCATATTATTGTAGGTATATTAGCATCGATATTTTTCGTATATGTATTCACGCCAATTACTATATATTTAAGATTGAACAGGGGAGGAGTATCGGTGACTGAGTTCGCCGAGCGTGCTGTGAGTACGTTTACGAAGGCCTTGACTGACCCAGAATACTTGAAAAACCTTACTGAGGCTGAAAAATATATTAATTACATAGATATGAAGGCCTTGGTTCCCTATGACTATTTTGGCAACCGCTCGGACATTTTGGATCGTCTGACGTGGGTTGGCCTGGTGGATGCGGCATACAACGGCATACGCACGCGCAAACCGATTGGGATGGAAGGGATCGAGCAGAGTCTCGCCCGTATTGCCCCAGGCTTCCTTGGTTATGACAAGGGTATAACCACGATTGGCCCAGGCGATTGGCTGTCATGGCAGACAGGACTTTCCGAGCCGGGGCGCGTCTATTTTGCGGTTTTTGGTCTTCCGATGGAAGGTCTGGCAAGTTGGGGCTTGGCCGGAATGATCGTTTATCCGTTCATTTTCATGCTTCCGGTTCTTGTCCTTTGCGGACGTTTGTCGAGCTTACGGCAGGCTCTGCCTGTCAGCATTTATCTTTTCGTGGATACCCAGCACATGATGCTTGAAGGCACCTCGGACGTCTTTTTGGCATGGGCAACACGGAATTTGCCGGTTGTTTTTCTCCTTCTTTTTGCCTTGCACTACCTATACCGCCCGCGAGATGGCGTTCCCGCGCCTGCGATATTTAAGTGAATTGTCTGCGGTCTTGCCCGGCTTTAACGCTTTGCCGATAAGAGTGAATCGCTTTTAGGGTTATTGAGACCGAAGAGCGTGGAATGAAAATCAGCCCAAGGAACATCAATCATGCATGTCACCATCGCCGACGCTGAAATCGCCATCGAGGCCGCCCGCAAGCGCGCCATTGAACTTGGTACCGAAATGTGCATCGCGATTGTCGATTCAGGGGCAAATCTGAAAGCCTTTCACCGCATGGACGACGCGTGGGTTGGCAGCATCGACATTGCCATCAAGAAAGCCAAGACAGCGGTGTTCTTTGGCATGCCGACGGGGCTGATTGGGAAGCTGTCGCAGCCGGGCGGATCGCTCTTTGGCATCGAACATTCAAACGACGGCCTGATTACGTTTCCCGGCGGATTGCCCATCGTTGACAAAGAAGGTGTCTTGGTCGGCGCGATCGGCGTCAGCGGAAGCTCGGTGGAAAACGACCACGCGGTTGCGCTCGCAGGCGTGGGGCCGATCGGTGTCAGCGATTTGCCGGAGCATCCATGGCGCACCTAGGGCGCGCCTTTTGCGACCTAAGCTGCAGCCGTGCCGGCGGCTAGGGCCAGCGCGTCTACCGGCGGCTTGCAAAACACCGCAGTGGTGACGAAGAGCCTCCTCGTCCTCGGCGGCGCGCGGTCTGGCAAAAGCCGCTATGCGCAAGCATTCGCGGAAGAATCCGGCCGCCAGCCCGTCTTGATCGCGACAGCGGAAGCGCTTGACTCCGAAATGACGGAACGCATTGCCCGCCACGCCGCCGCGCGGGACGCACGATGGACACTGGTGGAAGAGCCGGTCGCCCTGATCGAGGCGCTTCAGCGGGAAGCCCGCCCGGATCGTATCATCGTTGTCGATTGCGTAACGTTGTGGCTCAGCAAGCTTCTCTTGCAGGATGCCGATCTGGCGGCGGCGGCGCAGGCCCTGGCGCAAAGCGTTGCCGGACTTGCCGGGCCCGCTGTTTTTGTTTCAAATGAAGTAGGTTCTGGACTCGTGCCTGAGAACGCGCTGGGGCGCCTCTTCAGAGATGCGCAAGGCCTTCTCAATCAGACGCTGGCGGAGGCGTGCGAGGCGGTCGTTTTGGTTGTCGCGGGCGTTCCACTCTGCCTCAAAACGGCGCAAGGACCACGGCTTTCCTTGTGATGGTGACCCACAGGAAACATTGCCAAAGCGCTAGGAGCATCATAATAACAACGTAACGAACTACGTGAAATCTATCATATAACAGAGTGATTGTGTGAAAAGCGACGTTTCTCCCCATCTGCGACGGCTCGAATCTGAATCGATCTTCATCCTGCGCGAGGTGGCCGCGGAGTTCGAGCGTCCTGTCATGCTCTATTCCATCGGCAAGGATTCGAGCGTGATGTTGCATTTGGCCCAAAAGGCGTTTTTTCCGTCCAAGCCACCCTTTCCGCTCCTCCATGTCGATACGACGTGGAAGTTCCGGGAAATGATCACTTTTCGCGACGAAGCGGTGAAGAGGGCCGGGATGGAGCTTCTCGTGCATATCAACGAGGAGGGCTTGGCTCGCGGCGTCTCGCCATTCACCTCGGGTTCGTCCGTGCACACCCAGGTGATGAAGACCGAGGGTTTGCGCCAGGCCCTCGACTTTTGGCGGTTCGACGCAGCCTTTGGCGGCGCCCGGCGCGATGAGGAAAAAAGCCGGGCCAAGGAGAGAATTTTCTCGCACCGCTCGGCCGCCCATGCCTGGGATCCGCGCAACCAACGGCCGGAGCTTTGGCAACTCTTCAACACCAGAATCAAGGCCGGCGAATCGATGCGGGTGTTTCCATTGTCCAACTGGACCGAGCTCGACGTCTGGGACTATATTTTGGCCGAGAATATTCCCGTCGTGCCGCTCTATTTTGCCAAGAAACGCCCCGTGGTTGAGCGTGACGGCGCGCTCATCATGGTCGATGACGAAAGATTTCCATTGCAGCCTGGCGAAGTGCCGCGCACGGAGAGCGTCCGTTTTCGCACGCTCGGCTGCTATCCGCTGACCGGGGCGATCCGCTCGCAAGCCGCGAACCTTCCCGAGATGATCGCCGAAATGCGGGCTTCGACGACATCGGAGCGGCAAGGCCGCCTGATTGATCACGATGAATCTGGTTCAATGGAAAAGAAAAAGCGGGAAGGCTATTTCTGATGCTCGAAGCCGTGCACGCGGAAGCGCCCACTCTCATAGAAACCGCCGCTCTCCCAACCCTCAGATTGCTGACTTGCGGCTCTGTCGATGATGGGAAGTCGACGCTGATCGGCCGTCTCTTATTTGAGCAAAGTCTTATTCTCGATGATCAACTTGCCGCGCTTGAACGCGATTCGCGCCGGCATGGAACCGATGGTGACAACATTGATTTCGCGCTGCTCGTGGATGGGCTCGAAGCGGAGCGCGAACAAGGAATCACGATTGATGTCGCCTATCGCTATGTCTCAACGCCGCGGCGCTCGTTCATCATCGCCGATACTCCCGGCCATGAGCAATATACCCGCAACATGGCGACTGGCGCTTCTTGCGCCGATCTTGCGATCCTGCTTGTCGATGCGCGTAAGGGTCTCCTAACCCAAACTTTCCGCCACGCCGCGATTGTTTCGCTGACGGGCATCCGGCATGTGGTGCTCGCCGTCAATAAGATCGATCTCACTGGCTTTGACGCGGCCGGGTTCGAAAAGATTGTTGCCGATTTCAAATCCTTTGCCGCCAATTTGACGTTTGAGACGATCATGCCGATTCCGATATCGGCCCGTCACGGTGACAATGTCTCAAAAAAGAGTGCCAATACACCTTGGTACGACGGTCCGCCGCTGCTCGATTATCTCGAGACCATGGATGTCAGCCAGGACCTGGCCGCCCGGCCGTTCCGCTTTGCTGTCCAATGGGTCAATCGCCCGCATCTCGACTTCCGCGGATTTTCTGGAACCATCGCGAGTGGAACCGTGCGGCCCGGCGATGACATTGTCGTTGCCGGGTCCGGCCGGCACTCGCGGATCGCCCGCATTGTCGCCGCCGATGGCGACCTCAACAGCGCAACTGCGGGAGATGCGGTGACTTTCACGATGGTGGACGAACTCGATGTCGCGCGCGGCGACATTTTGTGCGACCCGAAAAACCGGCCCGAGGTTTCTGATCAATTTGCCGCGCATCTTATCTGGATGAGCGGAGATAAGCTGATACCTGGCCGCTCCTATCTCTTGAAGGCGGGCACAAGGACTGTACCCGTGGCGGTGACCGAACTCAAGCATCGGCTGGATGTCAATACGCTTGGTAAGCTTCCGGCCAAAACCTTGAGTCTTAACGAAGTAGGCGTTTGTAATCTCGCAACGACCTCACCCATCGCTTTCGATCCTTATAAAGACAACCATACGACCGGAGCTTTTATTCTCATTGACCGCGCGACCAACGCGACCGCCGCGGCGGGGCTGATTGCGCACGGGTTACGCCGCGCGGCCAACATTCATCGCCAAGGATTGAGCGTCGGCAAGCAGGACCGCTCCCGCATCAAGCATCACAAACCCGCCGTGCTATGGTTCACTGGCTTGTCTGGCTCCGGCAAATCGACCATTGCCAATCTCGTCGAAGCTCGCCTTTACGGACGCGGGGTTCATACCATTCTGCTTGACGGCGACAATGTGCGGCATGGGCTCAATAAGGATTTGGGCTTTACCGAAGTTGATAGGGTGGAAAATATCCGCCGAATTGGTGAAGTCGCGAAACTCATGACAGACGCCGGAGTCATCGCGCTTTGCTCGTTCATTTCGCCATTCCGGGCCGAGCGGGCCATGGTGCGTGACCTGCTTGCAAAAGGTGAATTCATCGAGATTTTCGTGGATACACCGCTTGAGACGTGTATCGCTCGCGATCCGAAAGGTCTTTACAAAAAGGCAATGGCTGGAGAGATCGCAAATTTCACCGGCATCGGCCAGAGCTATGAACCGCCCGAAGCGCCGGAACTCATTGTTGCGCACCAGGGGCAAACCGCTGAACAAGCGGCGGCGCAGGTCATCTCGCTCCTGACCGCTGAGGGCTTTATCGACGATATCGACGACCTCGGCGACGATTGGTCGATTTGAGCTTCATCTTGGGCTTTTGATATCCAACCGGCCCGGAAGCGGCGATCGGAAAGAATAAATCAGTGGCAACGCTTCGCCGCGGTTGTCCATAAGACTGTCCGCGATGGCGGGAGCGCAGCCGCTTAACTGGTCCTACTCAAAAACAGGGGTAATTGAACGGGCTGGCGCGGCGCGATTTGAAAGCTCCGCATCACATTCCGCAAGCGTGGTGCGCCGCAAGATTAATAATATTTCAAAATGGCATTTTGCATTTAACTACTATCAATCGTACATTAAATTCAAATCCATCGGAGGCCATCATGGTCGCGCCACCATAAGATGAGCGAGGCTCGTTTCGAACCCTGCATGGGTATCGGTCTTTCGATGAGCAAGACCATCATCGAGGCCCATAACGGTCGCCTCCGGGTGGAAGTAAACCCCTTGGCGGGACCTATTCCGTTTCACAATTCCGTCCGTTAACGAGGAGTAGGATCGTGTCTGCCACCGGCAGCGTTTATGTGATCGAGGACCATGCCGCTTTGCGCGACTCGCTATCGTTCTTGCTTGCTTCGTCGGGGTTAACGGTTCAGCTGTTCGACTCGGCCGAAGCCTTCCTCGCAGCTCCGCCGCCCCTGCACAGAGGATGCATACTGACCGATATCCGCATGCAAGGATTAGACGGCATTGAGCTTTTGCGCAGGCTCCGTGCCACGGGACACGCCATTCCGGTGATTGTCATGACCGGTTATGGCGATGTGCAGCTGGCCGTGAAGGCCATGAAACTTGGCGCGGCCGATTTCTTGGAAAAACCCTTTGATGGCGACGTGCTCCTCGAAGTGGTGCGTTCGGCGCTCTTGCCGAAGTGGCTGGATGCTGCAAAAAGCGGGTGGGGTGCGGATCTGACCTCCCGGCTGGCGTCGCTCAGTCAGCGCGAAGCGCAAGTGTTGAATTGCCTTGTGAATGGACAGACCAACAAGGAAATTGCCCGCGAATTCGACCTGAGCCCGCGAACGGTCGAGGTCTATCGCGCCAAGCTGATGTCGAAGATGCGCGCCTGCAGTATTTCCGAGTTGGTCCGGCTTGCGATCAAGGCCGGGGCGTTTCCGAACTAAAACGCTGACACTTGCGGCGGGGCGGCGCACCAATGGAGCCGCCGGATCGCTGATGATCCTATGAGTATTTTGCGGCAGGGAGGAAGCTATTGGCCAGTTAGATCAGCAACCGCCCAAGCAATCGCTGGATGGCTTTAATCATTTTTCATGGCTTAGCTTCGGCCTGACGGGAAAAAGCTCGGCCACAATTCTGCTTTCTTGATGAAAGCTTAATAACGAAAGGCCAGCGAGGGCTGCTTTCAAGCTGATGGGTAGCCGGACTGGCAGCGATTGTTTTCTGTGGCTCGTCACTTGGAGGGTCAGCCTCCCGAGACTCGCAGTCAGCGCGGTCCGCAGTTTGCGGGACGCCATATTCGCCCCGCGCGGTCGCCACACCGCCACAACAGGAGGCCGAAAGTATGAGCGATGTTGTTACAAAACGGCGCCCGATGATCGATTTGGATGAATTTGAAAAGCGCCTAAGCCAGCCATTTTCTTCGGACCAAAAGAACGGTGACCCGCTCGCCGAACTTCTTCGTATCATTGGGGATAAGATCGAGCCACAATTCGAACCCGCAGCTGATCTCTTGGTGAAAACACCTGGGGATGCAGGGGAACCCTGCACGACGAAGCAGATGGATGTGCAAATACGCGCAATCGCCAGTGATTTCCTTGAAATAGAGGCAGGTTTGTTGGGCGTAAAACAGCCGGAGGCTGTGACGCCCCTGGAGGCTGAGAGATCAACGGTCGCTTACAAAAGACCTAGCACGCGCGCGCTTATCGGCGGCGATTTCGCCGCGATCGAAGCTGGCTTGTTGAGCGGATTGCGAGATCAAACCGCAGGAGCGGGTGCTGATGCCGGCGAGTCGAACGCTTTGCCGAGCGTGGACCACGGAGGGGAACAAAGGTGGCTCGATCAGGAACGACAGCCCATTTCACGCCTCGTTGGTGATGACGGCGAGCAGGGTAGATCACGGCGGCCGCTCTATGCTATGGGCGCGCTCATCATTGCTGGGATCACCGGCATAATCGTGAGTTCTGGCCTTGGTAACCGGGTGTCCAATCCTGCCGACATCGCCGTCATAAAGGCCGAGAGCAGCTCTCCCGCACGGGACGCCGCGGCAGACGCGGACATTCAGGCGAAAGATATTGCTATTCTCAGCAAGCCTGAGGAGCTCTCGCCAGTGCTCCCCGCCGATGGCAATGATCAGTCTGTGGGGGTGACGCAAGCTGACGAGACATCGCCGCCCACCGGATCGTCTCAGGCTCAAATCGAGCTTCCCCCTGTGCCACCAGCCCCGGCGCCCGCAGTGACGGAACCGCCCGTTGCGGCGGCGTCCGTCGAACAGGATTCGGTGAAGACCGGTGTGACCGCGCCAGAGGCCGTGCAAATCCCTACCGCAACAGCGCCTCAGCAAGCGACGGCGAATGAAGCGCCTCCCGTGGCACCGCCGCCTCCCGTGGCGAGCAAACCGACAGTAGCGAAGGTGGTGAAGCACGTGATAAAGCCGCCCAATACCGTCGCGGCAAAACATTCGAGCAGCCACGGGCAGTCTCATCAGCTTGCTAACAACACCAAGGCAGCAAATGGGGTTCCGCTCCCAGCCGATCCGGCACCGAGCGCCGATCCCAAGCTTACAACCCCGCCGGCGGCTCAGCCGAGCCCGGCCAGCAATGGGCCGTTTGGTTTTGTGCAGAGCGCGGTGAACTCAATCACTAGCACCACTGCCAAATTGATGCAGTTGGGGGCAACGCACTGAATACTCCCATTCCTAAGTGTTTCTGAGCCTGATTGTGTGATCGGCCCGGAATTAAAAACCTCGGCACAATGGGATTTGCCGAGGTTTTTTTTTGAGAATTGCTGCCGTCAGGCCACCCAAAAGTTTGCGCAAATGTTTGATGAAATGACCTGATCGGCAGGAAATCTATCCCAATTGGACTCAGAACCGGTTCCGGCGAGCGGTTTGGTTCGATGTCCTTATGCTATGCCGTCACTTGGCGACTGAGCCGGTAAGCTAAGTGTTTCGAGGCACAAGCCCATGCATCATTCTGGCGGCCTCCCATGCAAAAATGGTCGCCGCTATTTAAGTGATATCCGGCTCTGAATTGTCCGCGCCAGCTCAATAAGGCGACTCAGGTTTACGCATATTTGCGAAGCTATTGGATCTGGACCGCGACAATCTGCCTCTGACTCTGGCCCAAAACGTGTCGCGTAGAGGCACGACAAATGCTTCCCGGCATGGATGACCGGCCGATCCCATGATCGAGCCAACTGTAAGATTGTGCTATTGCAAGGGTCTAGCGCTATGACCGCAAGGAATGCTCGCGCCGCCTTAAAAGCCAGTATCTTTAAAAGCCACAACGCTCTCGGATCTTGGCTTTTTGCTTTCTGTACGCTTGTGATGTTGGCAAGTGTCATCCGAATGTGGAGACATTGGTTCGATATTTCTAGCGTGCTCGGATTCGATCGCACCGTTGTTATTCTTACAGCAGTTACGGGATCCGCACTTATTGTTTCATGGTGGGTGAACACGGCTAATGAATAGCAGGGCCGGTTGCGCAATTCGTCGATTGAAGCAACTGGCGCCTGAGGGCGTCAATTAAAGCGTAACGCCATTTCGCCTCAGGCGTTCGCTCATTTTCCGGCCAATTCACTATTGGCGGCTTTCCGGAGGAAGCCAGGGGGATTCATGCCATGAGCATCAATCCCCCCACACTTCTTCAAACGAGAATTCAATCCATTTCAACTTGGCTAAGACATGCTCTAGTGGAGGCCGTAGATCGTCAGATAACCTTTCGTTCCTACATACACGTGTCCAGCGGCAACCATGGGTGTCGGGAACGCTCCGGAAATAGGCATCGCGCTCGGTAGCGCATTCGCTCCGGCTCCACTGTTGAAGAACATCATCGCGAGGCTCCCGGCATTCAAAGCCAGGAGCGAGTTCGCACCAGGGTCGAGCGCCCAAACAATGGCGTTCGAACCACCGTTGGCGGAGATTTGCGGAGTCGAACCGGGTTTGGAGAAGCGATAAGTTCCGACGGAAACAGGCGTCCCGCTCAACGCCCCATTATTAACGGCAAAAGCCTTGGCAAAGTCGCCAGTGGATCCCCACGAAACTGCAATATAGTAGAGCACCGGGCTTGGGTTTGAGAGAGAATAATAGGCCGGGGTGCTGAACATGGGGAGAATTTGGCCGGTGACTTTCTGCACGGCGCTATCGGTGAGCGAGTTAAAGCCCCCCATATTGTTCCGGTCGATAAGCCAAATCTCTCCCTCCTTGGAGGACATGACCAGGAGATTTGGATGCGCCGTGCTGCCAGCCGCGGAAGACAAGAGAACTGGCGAACTCGTCCCCACATCAAGATCATTTGCACCTTGCCGGAAACTCTGGTCAGCCGGCGTGAAATAATCGGCGACGTGGAGCCCCCAGCCATTTGGGTTGTCGCCTCTGGACTGATTCACGTCAGAGTCCGGCCGAAGCTTGATCACCGAATCTCCAAAGTCCATTCCGCTCGGCGCTTTCAAGTTGGGGATGTTCGTCGACAAGCGGCCATTGTAGGGAACCGTGACAAGTGTCTGTTCAAAGGATCCGTTGCCAGTTGCAAGATACATATCCCCGAGAGCATCCACGGCGATGCCGCCGCCACTCATCCATATACCTCCCGCGCCATCGCCGCCGTCAGCATAGCCGCCACTGTTGCCGTTCGGTGTCGCGCACCAGACGGCAACCTGGCTCAGATTGCCGGAGGCATTCTTGACCGAGTTGTAGCCGACGATCCAGCCATTGAACGGCCCTTTGTCGCCGCCGGCCGAGAAGGATGCGTAGACGGCATTGTTGATGGGATTAAGCACCAGGTTCCGCGATACCAGATTGCCGTTAAACTTCTTTCCGGACGCGGTGGTGGGTCCGCTGACATAGGTGTTCGCGTTGCTGATTTTTCCAATCACCGCGGGGGCCGCGTAAGGTGTGCCGTCGCTAAGATTGAGGGAAAAAAGCGCATATGTGTTGGTGTAAGCTGAGTCACCTCCTATCACCACAACATACATCGCGTTCGTAAGGGAGCTTATAACGGGTGTGGTGAACACCCCATAGATGGCGGTGGAACCGGGGGGCATAAGAGAGGACGTCCATAGGACGGCGCCAGAATAAGCGTCGATCGCATAGGCCACGCCTAAGTTTGTCACGGTGAAAACTATGTCATGCGTTCCTTTCCCAGGGACGTTCACGCCGCTTTGGAACACGGGCTGGGTATAAACATCTCCCGTGAGAGGCACGCTCACGATTTTACCAAATCTCGCGCTGCTCACATTTGTTGGCGTGAGTATCGTTTCTTTCAGGTTCTGACCGTCATTCGCGAGAGTGGCGTGATAGGTCGGAATGCTCAATGAGCCAGCCGGTGAACTGGTCAGAGTGTCAAAAAATATGCCGCTGATCACCGCGTTGAAAGCGCCGGTTCTGATAATTTCGTATTTGACGTGACCTTGTACATTCCAAACGAGATATTCGCCGTTATGGAAGGTTGCGCCGGCAGCGAGAGTCCGGCTGTCCAAAATGGCGTTGGTCGAGGCGTCGCGCACGTTGATTGTCTGCGAGCGTATGGACCAATCGAAATCGAGGTTATAGAGAGCGATTTGGTGAGTCTTGCCGTCCGTCAAATTGACATCGATGAAGAAACTGTCGGGCGCATACCATGTACTGGCGATCCTGCCGCTTGGGTTTTCAGGCCTCTGCAAGGCGGCGGTGCCCGATGGAGAAGCCGACCACACATAGTTGGAGGCTCCACTGAGGTTGATCTGGGCATAGGCGGGGGTTTTGACAGTGGTGTCCTGGCTCACATTGTACCCGTCGGCGCCGTAGTGCCCGATCCAATTGCCCACTGTGGACGTGTCTACCTTGACGAAGCTGGCGCTGTTTGCGGCCAATGCGGAAGTTGACGGTATGGCGATTAAACCAATCCAAGCGAAAGCAATGATTCGAGCACGCGTCGCGTTTCTCATTCGAACTCCTCTGCACACAATGCCTACGGGAGGGCCAGATTTAACAGAGAGCATGGGCAAGGTCTAGAGCGTAACCTTGAGAGCGGAGCGGCCTACGCTGTTGTTAACAAATAGTAATTCGCAGTGGACAGTTATGAATTATTATATACGAATAATAGCTGATTATCTATAGTTATCAGAATAATTCTCTGCTCGATGGGAAGAGCGGTCTGGCGCAACGCCTCTTTCCGCGCTCTACGGCTCGGTGCCTCCGGGCAGACTCACCATGTTTAGAGTCTCGGCGCGGACGGCGAACAACTCGGCTTTTGCTTGGGTTGCTAAACGGCGTCCGCTCAACAAATACCCTTGTCAGTTGATATTGAAGTCGAAATATTTGGCGCGGATCTTGGTGAAAGTGCCATCCGCCACGCAAGAATCGAGAGCTTTCTCGAACATGGCTTTGAGGGTCTTGTCGTCCATGCGCAGACCAATGCCGATCCCATCGCCAAAATACGCTGGATCACGCGGCACATCGGACCCAAGCATGCAGCATTGCGCCTCCTTGCGTTTCTTCATGTAATCCGTGAGTGCATCCTTGTCGCCGATAATGGTATCGAGCCGCCCCTCGGCGAGATCGAGAACGGCTTCCTCAAGCGACGCATAGGCGTGAATTTCTGATTGTTTGTAAATATCCTCGACATAAGCTTGATGGGTTCCCCCCGACTCGACGCCAATGGATTTCCCAACCATGCCCGCTGGAGTCGTATCCAGGGTCATATGCTGTTTCGGAATCAGAAACGCGGATGGCATGCGAATGTAGGGTTTGCTGAAAGCGATTTTTTTGCGGGCCGAGTCGGTGATTTCCATCGCTGCCATGATCGCATCGTAACGATGTGCGAGAAGGCCGGGAATCAGCCCGTCCCAATCCTGCGTCGTGAAGCTGCAGGACACCTTCATCCGTGTGCATAAATCATGCGCCAGGTCGATTTCGAAACCGGCGAGCTTGTTATGATCCAGATAATTGTAGGGAGGCCGGGCGCCTTCGCTGGCAATTCTCACGGTACGCCAGACGCCCTTAACGCCTTCCACGGCGGAAGCGGTTTGCGGCCAAACGAAACTTGAGAGCAAGAAACTCTGCAAACAGAGGACCAATAGTCCGGACAAGAGCCGCACACGGTCGCTTTTCCAGTCCAACACCATCTCCTCTGCCGTTGCTTGCGTTCGTTTCAAAAGGGGCGGCGCCTATATAGGATCAATTCTGGTTCGCATAAATAGGGCAAAGAGCAGGGTTTGCCCTTGCTTGAACGCCTTGATCTTGAACTGCTTGCGCTGGGCCCCTATAAACCACCTCTCTCACCACGCGGAGCTGCTCCGGGATGCCTAGCGAACAAGACGTTCTCACAGCGCTGCAATCAGTTCCAGGCCCCGATGGCAAGACGGCGCTGCCGCAGTCTGGTGCGCTCGCGGGTCTTTCGATCAAGGATGGCAGGGTTTATCTGTCGATTGCCATCGATCCTAGCCAATCTGTGGCGCTCGAGCCGATGCGCGCCGCCGCCGAGGCTGCGGTCAGGAAGCTGGACGGTGTCGCCAATGCGCTGGTAAGCCTTACCGCCGAAAAACAGGCGCCGCCGCCGATGAAAGCCACGCCGCCACGCGGCATCGCGATTCCCGGAATTTCCAACATCATCGCCGTCGCCTCGGGCAAGGGGGGTGTCGGCAAATCGACAACGAGCGTCAATCTCGCGCTTGGGCTTTTGGCACAAGGCTGGCGGGTGGGCATTCTCGACGCAGATATTTATGGACCTTCGCTCCCGCGCCTTCTTGGCCTCAAGGAAAAGCCTGAGGCTGACGGACGCTCGCTGAAGCCACTCACTGCCTATGGTCTCAAGGCGATGTCGATTGGCTTCCTCGTCAGCGAGGAGGAGGCGATGATATGGCGCGGGCCGATGGTCGTTTCGGCGATTCAGCAATTGCTGCGCGATGTGACCTGGGGCGAGCTTGATTGCTTGGTCGTTGATATGCCGCCCGGCACTGGCGACGCGCAATTGAGCCTGGCACAGAACGTGCCGCTCGCTGGCGCGGTCATCGTCTCGACCCCGCAGGACCTTGCTTTGATCGATGCGCGGCGTGGCATCGCCATGTTCCGCAAGGTCGATGTTCCGGTGTTGGGCATCGTCGAAAACATGAGCTATTTTCTTTGCCCGCATTGCGGCGGCCGCTCGGACATTTTCGCGCATGGCGGCGCGCGAGAGGAAGCCGCCAAATTTGGCGTGCCCTTCCTCGGCGAAGTGCCACTCGACATCGCGATCCGCGAACAGTCCGATGCGGGGCGCCCTGTCGCAGCGGCCGAAGATGGCGCAAACGCAAAGATCTATCGGGACATCGCGGCTCAGGTCAAAGCCAGTCTTGAAAAAGGGCGCGCCCGCGCTGCGCCGAAAATCGTGATCGAGTAACTGCTGGTTCGTTTGCTATGAAATATGGACGTCTTGTGAATTGGGCTTTCCTTCCATGGATCAGAAAAAATCCCCCGTGGCAAACCCGCTGCTCGCACCGTGGGCCGGGCCTTTTGAAGCTCCCCCGTTCGATCGCTTGAAGCCAAGCGATTTCGGGGAAGCTTTCGAGACGGCCCTGGCGAAGGCGCAAGCCGAAGTGCACGCCATCGCGAACAATTCTCAGCCGCCGGCGTTCGAAAATACAATCGCGGCGCTTGAGCGGAGCGGCACCGATTTGGATCGCGTGGCAGGCGTTTTCTTCAATCTCGCCGCCGCCGATACCAACGAAGAGCTACAAGAGATGGAACGCGAGATCGGCCCGCGTCTCGCCCGCCATCACAGTGAAATTTATCTGAACGATGCACTGTTTGCCCGGATCGCCGCACTTCATGCGCGGAAAGACGAACTCGGCCTTGATGCCGAACAGCTGCGGGTTCTTGATCGCTATCACACCGCCTTTGTGCGCAATGGCGGCGGCTTGCCGGACACAACCAAGGCGCGGCTGACAGAAATCAACGAACGCCTCGCCACGCTTGGCATCAAATTCGGGCAAAACGTTCTCGCCGACGAGAAGGCCTATATGCTGGTGCTCGCGGATGCTGACGATCTTGCGGGACTTCCTGTTTCGCTCGTTTCCGCCGCGGCGCAAACAGCGTCCGACCGGGGTGTTCCGGGGAAGCATGGCATCACCCTTTCACGATCGAGCATCGAGCCATTTTTGCAATTCTCGGCGCGCCGCGATCTCCGGGAAAAAGCATTCAACGCGTGGGCGCGGCGCGGCGAAACCGGCGGCCTGACCGACAACCGCGCCATCGCCGCCGAAATGGTGCAACTGCGGGCGGAGCGCGCAAGGCTTCTCGGCTATGAGAGTTTTGCCCATTTTAAGCTTGCCGACTCGATGGCAAAAACCCCGCAAGCGGCGCTTGGGCTTTTGCATCAGGTCTGGGCACCAGCCCTGGCGCAGGCGCAGCGCGAGGAGGGGGCTCTTCAAGACATCGCCGCCAGCGAGGGCGGCAACTTCGCGGTCGCGCCGTGGGATTGGCGCTATTACAGCGAAAAGCGACGCAAGGCTTCCTTTGACCTCGATGAAGCCGAAATCAAACCCTATTTCCAGCTCGACAAAATGATCGAGGCGGCGTTTTTCACCGCCAACCGCCTGTTCGGACTTTCCTTCACCGAGCGCAAGGATGTGCCGCTGTATCATGACGACGTGCGGTGCTGGAGCGTTACGAGGTCCAACGGACAAGAGGCGGCGCTGTTCATCGGCGATTATTTCGCGCGGCCGTCAAAACGCAGTGGCGCCTGGATGAGCAGTTTTCGGGCCCAGCAAAAGCTCGATGGAGACGTGCGGCCGATTGTCGTCAATGTGCTGAATTTTGCCAAGACCGGAGAGGGTGAAGCCTGTCTCTTGAGCTTCGACGATGCACGGACGCTTTTTCATGAGTTCGGCCATGCGTTGCACGGCATGTTGTCCGATGTGACCTATCCGCTGCTCTCTGGCACCAATGTTTCCCGCGATTTCGTCGAATTTCCCTCGCAGCTTTATGAGCATTGGCTAGAGCAACCGGAGGTGCTGCGCCGCTTCGCTGTCCACCATGAGACCGGCGAGGCCATCCCGGAGGCGCTGCTGCAACGGCTGCTTGCCGCGCGCTTGTTCAACCAGGGGTTCGCGACGGTCGAATATGCGGCTTCGGCTCTGGTCGATCTGGCGTTGCACCTCGAACCCAGCATGGATGCGCTCGACATCACCGCCTTTGAAACAAAGCAGCTCGAAAAGCTTGGCATGCCCGCATCCATCATCATGCGCCACCGCACGCCGCATTTTCAGCATATCTTTTCGGGAGATTCCTATTCGGCTGGCTATTATAGCTATCTTTGGTCGGAAATCCTGGATGCTGACGGGTTCGAAGCGTTTGAGACGAGCGGCGATATTTTCGATCCCGCGCTCGCGCAAAGGCTGCATGACCATGTTTATTCCTCAGGATTCAGCCGTGACCCGGAAGACGCCTATCAGGCGTTCCGCGGCCGCGCCGCGGCGCCCGGCGCATTGTTGCGCAAACGCGGCCTTGCCGGATCGCCGCAATAGACGCTTGGTCGAAGTTTTTTCCTCGCAGGGCTTCCGATGGGCGCCCGCTGGACAGGGGGCCGATCGTTTGCTAAAGCCGGGGTTGCTTGTTCCCGCCACCAGAGCGCGAGAAGGGCAATCCGCTTTGATGGGCGTATAGCTCAGTTGGTAGAGCAGCTGACTCTTAATCAGCGGGTCCACGGTTCGAGCCCGTGTGCGCCCACCATCAAAATCGATGCGATGGACATCAAACGCCGGAGTCCGGTCTGTTTTGGTGGCCCTACGGTGATCGCGTCGACATCTATGCCGGCCTGTGAAGGGGTGACGCTGATGCCAATTATCGGCGGCCAAAAGCGTCTCAGACCCAATTGGTGGCGCCGCCCATCTTCCACTCGCCCCCTCCCCATGTGGCACTCCCGGCCGACTGTGTCGGCGAGACTTTTTGCGTTCCTCGCCGTGATGATTTTTTCGGCATCCTCTTCGCGCATGGCACATGGGGAAGCCGATGACATGCGCGCAAGAGGGGCCTATCTCGCCATGATCACGGGGTGCGTCGGATGCCATTCGCCGCGCAGTGAGGATGGAAAAGTTTTGACCGGACAGCTTTTGACCGGCGGCAACCATCCGATCGCTGCTGGGCCCATAGGCAGAGTTTATCCACCCAATATTACGCCGGATGTGCAGACAGGTATCGGCAGTTGGAGCATCGATGATATCGTCAAGGCTCTGAAAGAGGGCAGCACACCGATGGGCCGGATTCTTACGCCGGCTATGCCGTGGCGGTCGCAGTTCAACAAATTGGACCTTGTGGATGCGCAGTCCATCGCGATCTATTTGAAGTCCTTGCCGCCCGTCGCCAATCACGTCCCGCCGCCAATCCCAACGGCAAATACTCCTCTGCCCCATCCATCGCCATAGAAGTCTCAAATCCTATCACCGCGACGGATAAAGCGTTCCCGGCTTAAACTTGGGCTTAGGAGACGTTGTGGGCGGCCTCCTCTACATAGTACGTACAGATTGCTCTATATATGGAGCTTCCGCGAAGAAGTCGGAGGCCGGAACCGGCTATTGCGATATGGATATTTTGACCGGGTTTAAGGACTTAGTTTCTCCAACTATCGGAAATGAAATGACGTAGACCAGAAAAGGAATTTGAAAATGGGTAATTTTAAAATCGCGGCAATCGCACTGTTGCTTATGACCACGGGGGCGAGCGCCCAACAGTATTATCCACAGCAGCCCTACGGCTTTGGCTATCAAGGCTACGGATATCAGGGATACGGATATCAAGGCCCGGCGATGGCGGTGACCCCTCAACAATATTGGGTCCCGTTCGACAAGGACTACGGATTTTATTCTCGAACGCACGGCTTTGACGATAATAACAACTGTTGGGGATCCAATTGCTAACTTTGGGTAAGACACCAAGTCGTGGGTGCTCGTCGGTATTTACATAGATCGTTGTCAGCTCCGTCTGGGGAGCTAATTGCGGTCGTTAATTTATGACGCTTCGAGCGCGTGCCGCCAGGGACATTTTACCCCTATGTCCTCGCCGTTACACAACAGGGTGCGGCTTAAAATTTGCTTGGTTGCGCCTATCTGACGTGTCCTTGCCAAAAGCCCAACCTATGAACGACCAAAAATGTGTTCTCGTATTCGGAATCGACGAAGCGGCTTCGGCGGTGGCGCGCATGCTCCTCCTGTCTGGCTACAGCGTTGCAATTCACCAGCCGGCACCGCCAACAACGCTGCGGCGTAAAACGGCCTTTGCCGATGCCTGGTACGACGGTGCGGCAATGCTCGACGGCGTCCAGGCGCGCCGTGCGGACCTCAGCTCCGACTTTCTGATCGGCCTCGGAAATCGCATGTTTATTCCTGTTTTGACACATCCTCTCGCCGAAGTTGTCGAACGTTGGCCCTGGGATGTGATCGTCGATGCCCAACCGCCAAGAGAACGACGCCGCGAACGGATCAAAAACTATGCCGAGCTGACGATCGCCTTGGGACCTGGACCCATCGCAGGCACCGATTGTGATCTTGTCATCGAGACTTTTGGCCCGGATGTCGGTGGTATCCTCCGGAGCGGTGCCGCGCGCGGCCCGTCACGCAGCGAGCAGGACAAAAGTCTGGAAGACTCTCACCTCGTTGCCGCGTTGGAAACCGGGATTTTTTCGACGGGAAGAATGATCGGCGAGACGGTGATTACGAACGAACCTTTGGGGGTCATCGGCGCGACAGAGGTGGTCTCTCCCGTCGCGGGACGCATTCGTGGGCTTCAACGCAATGGCCGCGCCGTCGTCGCGGGGGCTACGGTCGCCGATGTCGCCAGCAACGCGGCGACGCAAGTCAGCGGCTGCAGCAAGACCGATCAGTTGATCGCACGCGGGGCCGCTTTCGCCATCGAAATGGAGCTGGCTGGCTGGACCCCGGTGTCCTTCGAGGGGTTCCGGTGATTGCTCATCCGGACTCGCGATGACGTTCCTGGCTGGTATCGTGATGAAGATTTTTTGCCGCCGCGCAACCGCCAATCAGACAGGTTTGCAAGTGGATCGCACATCACCAAGAGCAGCGGGATGTGTAAAAATTTTTCAGAAATTTCTCGCTAATCGTACCAAAACGTTTCACGTGAAACATTTTGGTACGATTGGTGCCCGCAAACCGAACGAACGAGGCTCTGGCAAAAGATATTTCCTTCATCCGGCAGGACGGACATCAAAAAGGATTCCGGCGATGAAGAGCTTGTATTTGATCGCGCTCGGGACCGCGCTCGCGCTTCTTCCCAATGCGGCGGACGCCAAGTCACGTCATCACAAGGCTTCGCCTTCGCCCGCGGCCGTTCATCAACTCTAGCACGACAACGGAAGCTATTACGTGCCCGACGTGAAGGACGCGGCGGGGAACCTCCGTTCCCATTATGCAAGTACCAGGTAGCGTCGTGGTTGTCCCGCGGCAAGTGATCGACGACCAGCAGGACATTAGCGTTTGTGGCGCTCTGCGAAATGTCAGCGGCGTTTTCTGCTGGTAGGTTCGACGTGGGGCTCTGAGGCACCCTTTTTGGGCCCGTGCCTCTGGCGGTAAAACAGTGCTGGCGGCGCTGCCGTGGGCCAGGTTGATCGCGTCATCCGGGGGTAGTAGAACCCTCTCGTTCTGGGTCATGCATGCCGTGGAGCACACAAAAGCTTGCACAGGGCTGCGGCGCTGCTCGCCTTGCGAAGTTCCGCCGTGAACTCTTGGTCACGCAGATGCCGTGAAACCGCAGCCAGCGCGCCAAGGTGTTCGCTCCCGGCGGCCGCCGGGATGAGCAAAAGAAACACGAGATCAACTGGCTTCCCGTCAATCGAATCGAAATGAATCGGCCGGTTCAGTCGGATAAACATGCCGAAAAGCCGCTTGAGTCCTTCGACGCGGGCATGCGGCAGCGCAAAACCATTGCCAAGGCCGGTGGAGCCCAATCCCTCGCGGGCCTGTAAAGCATCGAAAATCACCCGAACATCGAGATTCAGGAGGGTGGCGGCGCGCGCTGCGAGATCCTGAAGCAATTGTTGTTTGTTGCTGGCGCGGGCGGCAAAAATCACCCGGTCCGGTTCGATAAGGTCGGCGAGATCCATGGCTATACCTTCGCAAGGGCTTTTAGCTGATCACGCATGTTCCAGCAATGGCGCTGACTCATTGGAAAAATTCTTCACTCCGGCTCGCGCAGACGATAGCCGACGCCGGTGACCGTGAGGATATGGGAAGGCCGCGCCGGGTCCGCCTCGATCTTCTGGCGCAGGGCACGAATGTAGATACGCAAATATTGCACGTCGGCATTGCTTCCCCAAATTTCCCGCAGGATAAAATCGTGGGTCAAAACTTTTC
This sequence comes from Methylocella sp., assembly GCA_036561105.1. GTDB lineage: Bacteria > Pseudomonadota > Alphaproteobacteria > Rhizobiales > Beijerinckiaceae > Methylocapsa. The sequence continues at coordinate 37,454 of DATBPZ010000170.1, forward strand.
CGGCATGGGCCACCAAGAGACGCAGAACCTCGTATTCGCGTGGCGAAAGTTTGACCTCCTCGTTGCGCACCGTGACCAGCCGCCGGACAAGATCGACGCCGAGATCGCCTGCATGGAACAATGGCTTTTCGCCCTCCTGCTGCAAGCGATGCCGCTGCGCCGTGCGGATGCGCGCCAGGAGTTCATCGATCCCGAACGGCTTCGTGACATAATCGTCGGCGCCAAGATCAAGCGCTTTGACCTTGGCGTCTTCGTTCTCACGGCTCGACAGGATAATGATTGGCAAGGTTTCGCCGCCCTCCCTGATATGACGGATGACATCAAGGCCGTCCACATCGGGCAGACCAAGGTCAAGGACAACGAGATCGGCGGTATGTCTTTTGACCATGTCGAAAGCGGCGCGGGCGTTCGCTGCCGTGGCGACGACATACCCCTGGCTCTCGAGGCTCGCCTGCAAAAAGCGAAGAATCGCTGGCTCGTCATCAACAACGAGAATACGAAGCGGACCCCCGGTCAAGATGAAGCTTCCGCCGCAAGCCACGGCGTGACCGGCACAGGCAGCCTGATTGTGAAAACCGCGCCGCGCCTGTCGCTCCGGTTGGCGGCCGTGATCGATCCTCCCATGGCTTCGACGAAACCGCGGCAGATGGCAAGGCCGAGCCCGGTGCCGGCACGCTGCCGGTCGGTTTGGCGAACACGATAGAACTTGTCGAAGATCCGCTCGAGATCGGCTTCCGGAATGCCTTCGCCTTCATCGAACACCCGGATCACGGCAGACTCTCCCTCATGTCTCGCCGTGACCGTGATCCGGGAGCCTTGCGGCGCGTATTTCGCCGCATTGTCGAACAGATTGAACAAAACCTGCTCCATCAACACCATGTCGAGATCGAGCAATGGCAGACCGCTTTCGAGATCGAATACGACCGAATGGTTTTGCAGGATCTTATCGGCTCGTTGCAAGGCCGCACCGATGACGTCGGAGAGATCGGCTGGTCCCGTGTGCGGCGTGAGCGGTCCCGATTCAAGCCGTGTCATATCGAGAAGATTCCCAATAAAGCGGTTGAGCCTCTCGGCCTCCTCCAAAATGGTGCGCAAGAGGCTTGCTTGAACGGCTGCATCGAATTCTTGTCCATGCGTAATAAGGCTGCTCGCCGAACCGACAATCGACGCAAGCGGGGTGCGCAAATCATGGGAAATCGAGGTCAGCAGGGCCGCGCGCAAGCGGTCTGTTTCGGCTGCCAGACGGGCGCGGTCAATGTCTTGGGCGAGATTGACGCGATCAATCGCCAAAGCTGCCTGATCCGATAAGGCGTCCAGCAGCCTCGACTCTTCTGGTGTCAAAAGCAGTCCCGGCTTGTCGCTATCGATTCCTGCCACGCCGACGGCGCCGCGCCCGGTGCGTAATGGCATGAAACGGCGTTTGGCTCCGGGAAGCGTATCGGCGCCGCGCCCGGTCGCTTGATTTCTTTCAAAGCACCATCGCGCCGCGGCGAGATCTGCCTCGTCGAGCATGTCTTCGGGTGGAAATCCAGCCTTGACAACAAGACCGCCATTTTCGGGCAAAAGCACGACGACACGAACCTTCAGCATCAAGGCAATCTGATGCACGGTTGCCCAGAGGAGGTCATCAAGCGTTGCGGCGCCAGTGAGCTTGCGGCTGAAAAGATAAAGCTCCTCCGTGATCCGGGTCCGCTCGCGCGCCGCGACCGCCTGGGCGCGGACCCGTGCGGCGAGATTGCTCGCGATTAGCGCCACGACCGTAAAAAAGAACAAGACGACGACGTTCTCGGGATCGGCGATGGTGAATGTGTAGAGAGGCGGCAAGAAGAAAAAATTGTAGGAAAGAACGCTCGCGAGGCAGGCAAAGAGGGAGGCCCACAGTCCGAAGGTTACGGCGCTTGCGAGGACCGCGATCAGGAACACTTGTGCGAGGTTCGAGACGCCAAGCGTCCGTCTCAGCAGGGCGGCAACGAGAATCGCGGCTGCGACATAGGCAAGACTTACAAAATAAGCCTTAATCTCGGTTCGATCTGGCTTTGCAACCTTGCTATCGCTTTCGACGGTATTCTTAAATTGGGTATCCTTCGTGCGCGCGACAATATGAACACTCGCGTCCCCTGCGGCGCGGATCAGTTTTTCGGTAAAGGAGTCACGAAAACAATCCCGCCAGCGCGGGCGTTCAGATCTCGCAGTGATAATATGCGCAAAATGGTTGGCGCTGGCATAATCGGCGAGGGTCGATGCGACATCCTCTCCGGGAATGGAAATCGCTGCGGCGCCTAGTCTTTGCGCGAGGCGGAGAGCCTGGGCGATCTTGTCACGGTCGGACTCGCTTGCGCGCGCATCGCCCGGCGTTTCGACATGGATCGCGGTCCACTGCGCGCGCAGGCGATCGGCCATGCGTTTGGCATGACGCACGACTGCATTGGCGCTGCTTGCGGAATCGACCAAAACAAGCACACGCTCGCTCGCGGGCCATGACCCTTCAATGCGATGCGCGCGCATATAGTCGACCATTTGAGCGTCGACTCTTTGCGCGGTGCGGCGTAGTGCGAGCTCCCGCAAGGCTGTGAGATTGCCTGGCGAAAAATAATTCCTCGTGGCGCGCGCAGCCTGTTCGGGCACATAGACCTTGCCATCGTTGAGACGGGCGATCAGATCTTCTGGCGTTAGGTCAACCAGTTCGATGTCGCAAGCAAGATCGATGATCGAGTCCGGCACGGTCTCGCGGACCCTGATTTTGGTGATGCCGGCGACGATATCATTCAGACTTTCGACATGCTGGATGTTCAGCGTCGTATAAACGTCGATTCCGGCGGCGAGCAGTTCCTCGACATCCATGTAGCGTTTGGGATGCCGGCTTTCCGGCGCATTGGTATGGGCAAGCTCGTCGACCAAAACAAGGGTCGGCTTGCGCGCCAAAATGGCGTCGATGTCCATTTCCGCGAGCGTATGGCCCTTATATGGGACGATCCGGCGCGGGACGATTTCGAGCCCCTGAAGCAGCGCCTCGGTCTCTTTGCGGCCATGCGTTTCGACGACACCGACGACAACATCAATGCCTTCGGTTTTTTTTGTCCGCGCCGCGGTCAGCATTTCATAGGTTTTGCCAACGCCGGGCGCGGCGCCGAGAAAGATTCTCAGCCGGCCTTGCTCCGCTTGCTGCACTTCACGCAGGAGGGCGTCGGGGGAAGGCCGCAGGTCGCCGTTGTCGCGTTTCTCCATTCTTGGCAGTGCTCTCGATTAGATTCACGCTAAGATAACATGAAGCGCCTTATCTTTCATCGAAGCAAAAGCTCTCCCGGGCGAGAAGAAAATATTTGCCCCACCTCGCTTTTCTCATCGTTCGGCCAGGAGAGGTTGGGTTAGCCTTTCAAACGCTTCTTGCATTCTATCAAATAGGTGTTCCGCTTCAGGCCGCCATTTGAGTTGGTGGCAGCGTTCGCGCGATATTGATCAGAGCAGGTTTTGGCGCGCGCCCTATCAGGCTTTTCACCGGCATAGGCAGAGGCTATCTGAGAGGGGAATATCGCCTTCTCATCTCCCATCGCTGTTTCTGCCGATTGTGATGCCGGCTTCCCGGCCGGCGTGACTTCGGCAGCGGGTTTCGCTTCCGTCGCTGGGGAAACAGGGGGAGCCGCTGCTTCAGGTGACAGGGCGGGAGCGGAGGGCGGCGTATCAGGGGCAACTGGAGCGGCCACGGGTGGGGAAGTTGCCTCGGCCGCAGACACGTTCTCTGGGCTCGCAGGGGTCCCAGACTTAGGAAAAGCCTTGTCGAGCGCAAGATTGAGCTTCAGCACATTGACATGAGGCTCACCCAATATGCCGAGAAGACGGCCCGTCGTGTCGGCTTCCACGAGGCTGCGCAACCGGTCCTCCGGGATCTTACGCGCCTTTGCGACACGTGGGACCTGGAACAAAGCAGCGGCGGGCGTCATGTCAGGGTCGAGCCCGCTGGCCGAGGTGGTGACGAGATCGACCGGAACCTTAGCGGAAGGATTTGTTGCCGCCAGCAAATCGGAATCACCTTTGACCCGGTCCACAAGCGCTTTTGATGTGGGTCCTAGATTCGAACCCCCTGAGTTGCTTGCATTATAGGGCGCGGGCACGGTTTTGGTCGGATCGTTCGGATCGGTGTCGGTTGTCGCGGACGGCCGGCCATGAAAATAGCCATCGGTAGCAAAATTCTGGCCGATCAGTTCAGAGCCGATGATCTTTCCGTCGCGTTCGATCAGACTGCCTTTAGCTTGATGAGGAAAAAGGAGGCCGGCTATGCCTGTCATTGCGAGGGGATAGGCAAGCCCGGTCACGACCGTCATCAATAGAGTCAGCATGATGGCCGGGACGAGATGCTTGATCATTTGAGTGTCCTTAATGCTAGTCGGTTGTTTTTGTGTCTGTCGCTTGTCGTCACGCAAGGTGGGCGAGGCCAACGAAAATGTCGATGAGCTTGATGCCAATGAACGGAACGATAATCCCGCCGAGTCCATAGACGAGAAGATTGCGCCGTAAGATGCTTGCCGCGCCGACGGGCTTGTAGGCCACCCCGCGCAGTGACAAGGGGATCAATGCGATAATGATCAGAGCGTTGAAGATGATCGCTGACAGAATGGCACTCTGTGGCGAAGCAAGATGCATGATATTGAGGCTCTGCAGCTGCGGATAGAAGACGACGAATGCTGCCGGAATGATGGCAAAATATTTGGCGACATCATTGGCGATCGAGAATGTCGTAAGCGCGCCGCGCGTCATGAGGAGCTGCTTGCCGATTTCAACGATCTCGATGAGCTTCGTCGGGTCGCTGTCGAGATCGACCATATTGCCGGCCTCCCGCGCCGCCATCGTGCCGGTGTTCATGGCGACCCCGACATCGGCTTGGGCCAGGGCTGGAGCGTCATTGGTGCCATCGCCGCACATGGCAACAAGCTTGCCTTGCGCCTGCTCGTCGCGAATGAGCTTCAATTTCGTCTCTGGCGTGGCCTGAGCAAGAAAATCATCAACGCCTGCCTCGGCCGCGATCGCCGCCGCCGTCAGAGGGTTGTCGCCGGTGATCATCACGGTCCGGATGCCCATCTGACGGAGCGCGCTAAAGCGCTCCCGAATGCCGCCTTTGATGATATCTTTGAGATGGATGATCCCAAGCAACCGCCCGTCTTTCGCCACGGCCAGCGGAGTCCCTCCCGATTTCGCAACCTTATCGCCGCTTGCGGTCAAAGCCAGAACCTGCGCATCGGAGACCAAGAAAGGAAGCGTCGCCGGTGCGCCGCCGCTTGTATTGTTCTCGGGCAGGGCGGCAGCGGAACGGACGAAGGCCAGGATTGCATCCACGGCTCCCTTGCGGATAATGGTTGTCTCCGTATCGACGCCGCTCAATCTTGTGTACGCGGAAAACGGCACGAACTTCGCGTGAAGCTCGTGCATCTCGCGGCCCCGAATGCCGTATTTCTCCTTTGCGAGCACGACGATCGAGCGGCCTTCCGGTGTCTCATCCGGGAGAGAGGCGAGTTGCGCCGCGTCCGCAAGTTCCTTCTCGCTGACGCCGGGCAGCGGAATAAATTCGGTGGCTTGGCGGTTGCCGAGAGTGATCGTTCCCGTTTTGTCGAGAAGGAGCGTGTCGACATCGCCAGCAGCTTCGACTGCCCGTCCCGACATAGCGAGGACATTGAATCGCACCAGGCGATCCATTCCGGCGATCCCGATCGCCGACAACAGCGCGCCGATTGTCGTCGGAATGAGGGTGACGAAAAGCGCGACGAGAATGACGATGCTGACGGTGCCGCCTGCATAATTGGCAAAGCTCGGAATGGTCGCCACCGCGAAGACGAAGATAAGCGTCAATCCTGCAAGGAGAATGTTGAGTGCGATCTCGTTGGGTGTTTTCTGCCGTTCCGCGCCTTCGACGAGCGCGATCATCCGGTCGAGGAACGTCGATCCTTGCGCGGCGGTGATGCGAACCTTGACCCAATCGGAAAGAACCATCGTGCCACCGGTGACGGCGGAGCGATCGCCGCCAGCCTCGCGAATGACAGGCGCGGATTCACCGGTAATCGCCGATTCATTGACCGAGGCGACACCTTCGATCACATCGCCGTCGCTCGGAATGAGATCGCCTGGCTCGACAAGAACGATATCGCCGGGTTCCAATTCCGTCGCAGACACGCCTTCGACGACGGCTTGCATACCGCTCTTCCCATTTGGGTCGATGAGCCTTTTTGCCCGCGTCTCGGTGCGCGCCTTGCGCAGAGTGGCGGCTTGGGCTTTACCGCGGCCTTCCGCAACGGCCTCAGCGAAATTTGCGAAAAGCAAGGTGATCCAAAGCCAGACAATGATCTGGAAGGTAAATTTTAGAGTTTCGCCGCCAATGATGAGATCGCGGAGGAAGAGGATCGTCGTGAGAACGGTCACGATCTCAACCACGAACATCACTGGATTGCGGATCAAGGTCCGGGGGTGCAGCTTGCGGAAGGAACCCCCAATCGCCGGCACGATGATCGCCGGATCGAACAAGGAACTCACGCTGCGGCGTGCATTGGTTCTGTCTTTCATTGGTTTCGTCCCAAAAGGCCTTTAGCGGCGATCAGAAAAGCGTACCAGCGAGCATCGCCAGATGTTCCTCGATCGGTCCGAGAGCGAGGGCCGGAAAGAAGGTGAGGCCGCCGATGATCAAAATCACCCCGATCAGAAGCCCGACGAAAAGCCCGCCATCTGTCGGAAACGTCCCTGCCGAGGCCGGCACGATCTTCTTACCCGCGAGTGAACCGGTTATGGCGAGCATCGGCACGATGACAAAAAAGCGGCCGATCCACATGGCGAGGCCAAGCGTCGTATTATAGAATGGCGTGTTGGCGGAAAGCCCAGCGAAAGCACTGCCATTATTGCCAGTGGCCGATGTATAGGCATAAAGTGCTTCGCTGAAGCCGTGCGGGCCAGCATTGGCCATCCCGGCGAGGCCTGGGGTGACGACTACCGCGAGAGCCGTGAAGCCGAGGATCGACAAAGGCAGGATGAGGATGGCGAGCATCGCCATCTTGACCTCTCTCGCCTCGATTTTCTTGCCGAGATATTCCGGGGTGCGGCCGACCATCAAACCTGCGACGAAGACCGCGACGATCGCGAAGAGCAGCATGCCATAAAGGCCCGAGCCGACGCCACCAAAGATGATCTCGCCAAGCATGATGTTAATCATTGGCACCATGCCCGCGAGCGGCAAGAGGCTGTCATGCATATTGTTGACGGCGCCGCAGGAGGCGTCCGTCGTGATGGTCGTGAAGAGGGAGGAATTGGCAATGCCGAACCGTACCTCCTTGCCTTCCATATTGCCGCCGGCCTGAAGCGTGCCAGGTGCTGCGTCAACAGGAAGCGAAGCGAAAGCTGGATTGCCGCCGCTTTCAACGGCATAGACGGTGAAAGTGCCGGCCAGAAACAAAATGCCC
>DATBPZ010000171.1:0-5284 GCA_036561105.1 Methylocella sp.
CGAGCGCGGCAAAAGGTCATGCGGCTCACGACCGACGAGTTCATCCGCCGCTTCCTCATTCATGTCCTGCCGACCGGCTTTCACCGCATTCGCCATTACGGCCTGTTCGCAAGCGGCGGCCGCGCCCATAACATCGCCCGCGCGCGCGAGTTGCTCGTCGCGGCGATCCCACGCGAACAAGACAAGCCCCCCAATGACGCCGACAAACCCGAGCCCCGCGTCCTCGTGCATTCATGCCCATGCTGCGGCGGCCGCATGATCGTCATCGAGACATTCGAACGCGGACGCGCTTCGCGTGGCTTTTCGTTCGGCGAACTCAGGATCGACACATCATGATCGAGATCGCCTCATCCGCGGCGCCGCAACTCGGCTCTCTTTTGCCGCTGGTCGTTCGACCACACCGCTCCCGCTCGCCCAAAGATCCTCCGGCCGACTCTCCCGAGCAGGCCGCCGAGAACAATATCATCCCATGACCGGCAAAGAACACCCGATCGCTACGCTCTATCCTTCGAAATCGTCTTTGATGGTCATTGCGACCACTCGCCAACAGACGCTGGCGACTCTCAAATCCCCATGGCGCGTGCGGCGGATAGGCGCCCTTCCGACTCGCGGTTTCCTTCCGTGCAGGTTTTCGAACGCCGGCCCCGTCTCGGCCCGACGGCAAGCCTCTGCAAAGGGCCGACATCCGAAAACCTTCACAGAAGCAGACATCGCGTGTGGTGGCCCATTCGGCGAAGAGACCGATGCGCATCGGAAGGCTTGCTGCCAGGGGGTGGGCTCGACCCTTATCAACCTCTATCCGCTGAAAGGCTCCGCCCGCCGGCGGCTGGGTTCGCGGCGAACCAGCCCTTGTCATTTCACCGAACCAGCGACGGCTCCGGCGTCGCGGTGGTGCGCACCGGGAGGACCGGATATTCGATCTTCGGCAGTTGCCCGGTCAACGTGCCGAGGAAGGCGACGATGTCGTCTTCTTCCTTGTCGGTCAGCTTGGCCCAGAGCTGCGAGGCGCCCATCACGCCGACCGCTTGCTTGAGGCTCCACACCTGCCCCGAATGGAAATATGGCGCCCGCAGCGCGACATTGCGCAGCGGCGCGGCGCGGAACACATATTCGTCGCTCGCTGTCTTCGTCACCGCGAAGCGGCCCTTGTCCGCCGCGGGCAGCACGTCGGCGCCAGGAGTCTCGACGATGCCAAACGGGAAATAATCCTGGCCGCCGACATTGATTCCATTGTGGCACCCCGCGCATCCCTTATCCAGGAACAGCGTCAGACCCGCCTTCTCCTGGGCGTTGAGCGCATTGGCATCACCCTCCAGGAACTGATCGAACTTGGAGCCCCGCGTAATAAGCGTCGCTTCAAACGCCTCAATCGCCTTGGCGAAATTGTCGAACGTCACCGGCGAAGCCTCGTTGGGGAACGCCTTCTTGAACAAGTCGACATATTCGGGCATCGACGAAAGCGTCTTGACGACGTGATCCGGCGTCGCGTTCATTTCGACGCTTGCCTGGACCGGGCCCTTCGCCTGCGCCTTAAGGTCGGCGGCGCGGCCGTCCCAGAATTGCGCGACATTGAAGACCGCGTTGTAGACGGTTGGGGCGCGGCGCGGACCCTTCTGCCAGCCGTGGCCGACCGAGGTCGGGCCGGCGTCGACGCCGCCTGTGCCGAGGTTGTGGCAGGTGTTGCAGCTGATGATCTCGCTCGCCGAAAGGCGCGGATCGAAGAACAAGAGCTTGCCGAGACCGGCCTTCTCATGCGTCACCGCATTGTCCTTGACCGCAGGCACGACGGACGGGATCGGCTTGAAATCCATCAACACCCGTTTCATCAGGTCGTCATCGGCCTGGACCGGCGCCGCGGAAAGAGCCAGGATGGCGGCGATCGTGCCGACGATGGCATAGCGCATTCGGACTGAGGTGTATCGTTCCATGCTCTTCCGGATGAAACTTGTGTCAGATTGCAATGGATGACCTGTATTCGTTGCTAAAGTACTCAATTTGCCCCGCTTTTTTGCAGGGAACAGCTCTTAGGATTGTTTAGCAACATTTTGCTACTTGTCACATTAAGAGTATCGACGTTGAGACTCAAACATCTCAAGCTGACGCTGGAGCATCGTCTCATGGCGTGGTGATTAAAAGCCCTTGTGATATTCAAAAGTGTCCCCACATCAATGCTCTGCTATTTCACGCGGTGAGCCATCATGGACCAACGACCTAGCGACAGAAGCGAAGAGCGCCGCTCCGAAGAGGAACTTATCCCACTGGGCCAGGAACAAACGCAGTCTAAATTAAGTAGCGTTTACATGTCTTTTTGGACATCGCGGGAGGTTGATGAAGGACCTGCGAGGCGGGTCCGTTCAATCCTACTTTCTGCGCTCTTTGGGTTAGCCTCGGCTGCAGTGGTTCTACTTTTCGTTGCGTTGGCGTTGGTCTCGATTCCTTTGGTTGGGGTCCTCTCTGCCTTGGCCATGTTCGCCGTTATTCGGCGTGCGCAGTTTCGCCGCGTTCGCACGGCTTTGGTCCGCGGCCCATCGCGCCGAACCTGACTCCGGTAATTTCCTTGTCAGGGCCTGCGACCACGACAGAAAAAAGCGCATTAACATCAATAATCAGCAGAACGGGCGACCCCCGAATCCTCAAGCCATTACGATCCCGCGAAGCTCGAAATGTCCAAACGATTTTTCCATAAATTCCTTTTGAATGACACGTTTGCGCCTGCTGAGCGTTTCAATTCCGAGTTAGGCATTGGACACTATTGGCCGGACGTGCCCATGGACTGGCAGGAGCTATCAGCTTCAGTAGATGGCCTTGCAAATATTTAGATTTCACAGAGGCCAGCGGAAGAAAACTTTCATGACCGACGCCTATATCATCGAAGTTTGCGGCCGCACCGCGGGGATCGTCGCCCGCGACTCCCAGAGTAACAGTTTCAATTTCTTTTCCGCGGCACCCCGCTTTAACGCCATAGAAGGTCAGCGTTTTTCCGACCCTCTGGAAGCCGAGCGCGCGGCGCGGATGCTTGCCAAATATGGGAGCCTCCCGCCGCGGCGCGGCGAAACGGAATATTCCCGTCCAAACACTAGCGGCTCAGCGAGTCTACTGCCTTGGCCCGTTATCGAAAAGTCTGAGCAGTCTTAAAAGAAATCGCCGAGATGCCAGCTCCACCCGCAGTGCATATTGCCTACGTCCCTTCAAACTGCAAGAGGTCGGCCGTTTAGCGCCAGAAAACTCGGTCGAGTTCCGCCCTACCCTCCTCGTCGGCCTGCATCTAGGAACCCACACTGCTGATGCAGCCGGCGGCATTGCGGTCCTGACTTCGTGCCACTGCAATAGCCTGGTCACCGGAAAACTTCGCCCGGACGTAGTGATCGCAGCAAGTGTACAAGGTGATGGGTCCGACGGACAGGAACCGCACACTGCTGTCGCAAATTTTCCCTGCATTTTTCCCTGCTCTGAGGGAAAATCTGGCTAGAGACCGGTTTATCGAGACTGCGTCCGCCACCACGCTAACTAATTGTTTTTGATACATTTTTAGCCTCAAGAATAGGCTCCGACATGTCCGGGACTTAGCAGGCCATGGCGCCAAAGAGCACGTCTCAGAGACCCCAAATTTAGCCACCTCACGCGCCAATTGGGCACGTGTCTCTGAGGATAAATTTTCATTTTCCGGCGAGCGTGTCGAGCCGGTCTGAAGAGACGGGTTCGACAACCGCAGAGACCCGTACGATTCCGGCATGATCGAACTGACCGGCAGAACATCGGCTGAATGATGCAAATTTAGCCGCGCATCAGTGACCGGTGTCAAAAGAAGACTGGTCGATTTGGGCGTGTTGCGGCGATTGCCGGCCGTGCAATTCTCCACCGTGGCCAAGTCTTCGCGGTCGGAGAAGCTCGGCCATTGCATCAGGGCGATACCGGTATTTCGACCCCGATGGCGGATCAGATGGGTTGCGGCAAACCCAGCGCCCGCCACTGGTCGGGCCACGCCATCGGCAGGCCGGTCATGCGTGAGAGGCCGTAGCCGCGCGGCAGCCGGCCTTCGGCCGCAGCTTTCACGAGAGTTGGATCAAGAAAAGCGAGCGACACGAACATTCGAATCGATCGCTCAGTCTTGCCCTCGCGTTTGGCAAGCGCAAACATGTCGGGGCACGTTCCTTCGATGAGATCATCCAGCCATTTCCGGCCGAGGGCGATCGCCTTGAGCAAATTCAGACGCTCCTCTTGGCGAATCGGCTGAACCGAGCCCGTTGGCTGCTCCGGCAGGATGATCTCGCGCGTGCGGCGATGCGGTTGCGGCGTCCAAGCGATCCGGATTGATTTTGACGTCTCTTCCGGCCTTGGCGATTCATCGGCGCCAGAGTGACGGCGATCGGACGAAGTTGCCGCTTCAGGACTTTCGGCAAAGATGACTTCGATCTCGTGGCTGCAGATCACTGCGCGGCCAAGCCGTGTCTCGACGAGTTCTTTATCGGTCAGCTTCGTTGCTTGCTGGCTGGCGCTCGCATGGTCCCGAAGGGCGCCGATCACGAGCTTTTCGATCTCGACCGCCGGGACCCGTTTGACCAAACCTGCTTCCTCTTTCCGCCCTTGCACCACGGGGCTCGAGACATAGTAGCGATAGCGGACCCCCTTTTTGAGAGCGTGGCTCGGGCTCATCCTGTTGCCGCGATCGTCAAAAATCTTGCCGGGGAGAAGCGCCTCGGATCGCGATCGCCGCGTGTCCCGCCGGTTGAGGTTCTCGGCCAATTTCCGTTGCACCGCCTCGAACAGATCGACGGGAATGATCGACGCATGATCGCCGGGGTAGCTCTTGCCCTTGTGGTTGAGTTCGCCGAGATAATGGCGGTTTTTCAAAATATAGGCGAGCGGCCCATTCGTCAGGAAAACATCGCCGATGAGTTTGCCCGACGCAAGCTGCCGGGATCGTGAGCGGATGCCCTCTTCTCGCAGCTCACGCTGCAGGGCCGGCAGGGAGCCAAGTTCGAGATAGCGTGCGAATATGCGCCGGACGAGGACCGCCTCGGGCTCGTCCACCCAGAGCTTGCGGGCCTCCACTCGATAACCCAAGGGCACGACGCCGCCCATCCAGAGTCCCTTGCGCTTCGAGGCAGCGATCTTGTCGCGGATGCGCTCGCCGGTGACTTCCCGCTCGAACTGGGCAAACGAGAGCAACACGTTCAAGGTCAGCCGCCCCATGCTGCTCGTCGTGTTGAAACTCTGGGTCACCGAGACAAATGAGACTTTGTGGGAATCGAAGAGCTCGACGAGCTTGGCGAAATCGGCAAGA
>DATBPZ010000172.1:0-70180 GCA_036561105.1 Methylocella sp.
ATCTTCCCGCCGGCATCCACCGCGATCTCGCCCTTTATGCCGAGCTTCTCGCAAAGGAAACCAGCCAGGCCGCGGTTGAACCGGCAAAGCTCGTACCCCCGATGATCGCGCGCTTCATGGCGAGCGATCGGGCCTTCGCCAGGGCAAAGCGAACCAAGGACTAAAGCCTAATCCGCAAAACAGACTCATCCGACATCGATGAACTGCAGAATAGATCCCCCTCAGGATGTTGGATTTTCCATTTTAAGACTGGCGTTTTGTTCGCTGGAGGTCCCCGCGGTGGATGTGTCGGTCTGATTCCAGGTCTTCGAGAGCGTACGGGCGAGGCTGATGAACCGGCGCAGAGCCTGGTTACTGTTGCGCAGCAGCCAGACACCGCTGAACGGCAGCACATCCAAGTTTCCGGCGATAGGCCGAAAAGCCACATGCGGAAAAGAAGTGCCGCTTGTTGCCTCGGTCGTCAGGCTGATCCCTTGTCCAAGCGCCACCATGTGCATCAGCGTGTCACGCGCCACTGGACTGCGGCGCACGTATGGACGGTGTTCGAGCGCCGCCAAGCGTCGAATAACAAAATCATGGATCACCAACCCCCGTTCCGACCGGCTGAGGATGAAACGCTCATTCCGCAAATCTTCCCAGGCAATGGCATCCTTGGCGCAAAGCGCATGCGTGTCCGGAAGAACCACGAACACGCGTTCGCTCCAGAGCAGGGCGACGTCGCAATCGCGCGCAACGGGCTCGCCCATGACGAACGTAATATCGAGCTGTTCCGCGCGAAGCCGCGCCAGAATTTCGCGCGGTGACCCTTCGACGATGTTGACTTCAATCTCAGGATGCCGGGTTGAATAGCATCGCAGCAGTTCCGGCAAAAATCCTGACGCCAGCGAGGAAAATATGCCGATTTTCAAACTGCCTCGCTCGACGCGTCCAGCCATGCCAGCTGATTCCACCGCCACGTCGAGATATTCGAGTGCCAATTTGGCTTGCTCAAAGAAATGAATGCCCGCGTTTGTCACTTTGACTCCGGCATGACGCCGATCGAAAAGATCGACGCCCAGAAGGTTTTCGAGTTTCATCACGCGCTTGCTGACGCTCGATTGGCAAACACCGAGCGCCTCCGCGGCGCGGCGGAAACTGAGGTGCTCCGCGACCGTTAAGGCCTGGATCACCGAGGTCAGCTCAATTTTCAAGTTCACAAAAATCCCCTTAAAACAAGTTGGGGAGGGCTCACGCACCCGCGATCAATCGGGGGGACACGTTGAAAAAAGAATTGTTCAAAATAAATTGCGGACTTCTCTTACGCGTAGGCTCTCGATCGTCGAGCGCGACGCGGCATGAGTTGCCCGTTTAAATTTGTGCCATAAGCGCTGTCCGCAAATTGGACAGACGGCACCGGCAGATGACGCTGGCAAAATTGACCAGCAACGAAGTGGAAACCTAAAATTACTTGAAGGACTTTTTTTTGATGACGGCGAAATCACCGCCTCAACGTTAGACCTCAAATATATGTCTAGCGTCGCGGCATCTTTAAAGTGTTTGGCGCGGTCAACTCCAATTAAATGTTGGTAATAAACTATACTTGACCATTATCCAGCGTGCTTTTGGGAGAGAACCTCATTTAGGGCCTCGCCTTCATCGTCAAAACCAACACCAACGTGGCTCATCGATCCGGGCGCGAATGTCCGCCGAACGTATCTTCGTAAACGAATGCGCGAAGTTGCTATACTCACCGACGACACGGCGATCGAAGTCGAAAACGTCCATTCTTCACTCAACCTTCCCACGGCCGTCCACAATAGTGGCGCAATGTGAATCCTCCACATGGGTGCCGCGGGTTGAAGGTTTCTGCGCCGCCCAGAATGCGCCCTGATATCCAACGCCTTCCTTTCGGCCGCTTACAGGGCGCTTACATTTTGGAAAATCGAAGCCAGTGTAAGCAAAAACGACCCTGATGGGCAACAATTAACTTCATGATTTTATTATAATATTTTGGAGCGGGCGAAGGGATTCGAACCCTCGACCCCAACCTTGGCAAGGTTGTGCTCTACCCCTGAGCTACACCCGCATCCGTGCCTTGCCCGGCGAGGTAAACCGGCGGCTCGCCTATATGCCGCAAACCTTTCCCGAATGCAACAAATTGGTGGAGCGCTATTATAGCCCCTCGTGGCCCCGGCCACGCGGCGGCCAAAATCGCGGCAAGTCCCGCCCCGTCAATATGGCGTGCCCTTGGCGCGTTCCGCCTGGAGAGCCCGCGCATCACTCGAGTTCGCTCAAAAAACGTGCCGTCGGGAGTGCCGTGGCCGGGTCATGCGGAACGCCCTCTTCGGAGAAGGCGCTACCAATACGGGCAAAGGGCAGGATGGAAGGAATGCTCGGCATCCCAAGTTCGCTCAGGGTCATCCGCAGTTGCATGGCGGCACGGACGCCGCCAAAACCGCCGGCGGAATAGCAGACGATCGCCGATGGCCTCCAAAAATACTCCTCCAAAAAATGGTCGAGCAAATTTTTGAGCGCCGGTGGAATGCCGTGATTATATTCGCCGCTCACGATCACGAAACCGTCGGCCTTCTTGTAAAAATCCGCAAGTTCGTCGAGAGGCGATGGCGCGTCGCCTTTGTACTCCTTATACATACGGTCGAGCAGCGGCAGCCGGTAAATCATTGGATCGATCAGGACCGTCGTATGGCCCCGGCTCCGGATCTGAGATTCAATGTACCGCGCTGCCTTGATGCCTTGCCGTTCCGTCCTGACCGAGCCGTAGATAATTGCGAAGTTCATTGGTTTGGACCCTCCAAGGACTGCGCGGGGCCACAAGCGGCCTCTCCGGCGCCATATGTTGCACGGGGGATGCCGTCTCGCGGATTTGGCACAGATGGAATATAATTACAGGAATTGAACGGCCGTGGATTGTCGAAAGCGCCAAAGCGGCATCCGCTTGGCGAGGCGTACAACCGCAATTCACGAAACGCGGCTGTCATAACACTGCAATATAGTAATTAAGGCTGTCCACGGCCTCGCTTGTATGGCTGGGATTGTCCGGCACGATACAGAGATGCGGCTCAGCTGACCAAAGTTAGCAATCTAACCGGAGAGCTCTGATGCTCGATCGCTCGCAGGAATTCGCCTCCCCGCAAGATTCGCTAACGGCAAAAGCGGAAAAAGGCTTTGCGGGCTTCGATCAGCGCTTTCAATCAGCCATCGCGCGCTTGACCCGGGGGCTTTCGCCGCTTGCGCTGAAGCAGGCCTATACGGATTGGGCCGAGCATCTTCTTATGTCTCCGGACAAGCAGGCGGAGCTTATCCACGACGCTGCCGCGGCTTGGGCGCGGTTCCTCACCTATTGCCTGCACGATGGGCCGGGCTCCGATTGTCCTCCCTGCATCGACCCCCTCCCCCAGGACACGCGATTTCGCGCAGAAGCATGGCGGCAATGGCCCTTCAACATTTTCTCCCAAGGTTTTTTGCTGACCCAGCAATGGTGGCACAAAGCGGCAACAGATATCCCTGGCGTCTCCAAGCACCATGAAGACATCGTGGCGTTTCTGGCGCGCCAGGCACTCGATACCGTCTCGCCAAAGAATTTTCCGCTCACCAATCCTGAGATTATTTCGCAGACCCGAAAGCAGGGCGGCATGAATTTCATTCGCGGCGCGCTCAATTTCTGGGAGGACTGGCAACGGCTACCGACGGGCAAAAAGCCAGTCGGCGCCGAAGCGTTCGAGGTTGGACGCGACGTCGCGATCACGCCTGGCAAGATCGTCTTTCGCAATCGCCTGATCGAGCTCATTCAATATGCGCCGGCGACGACGGACGTGCGGGCGGAGCCGGTCCTGATCGTGCCGGCCTGGATTATGAAATATTATATCCTCGACCTCTCGCCGCAAAACTCTCTTGTCCGCTATCTCGTTGCGCAGGGGTTTACGGTGTTCATGATTTCCTGGAAGAACCCGGAAAGCTGTGACGGCGACCTTGGCTTGGAGGACTACCGCCAAATTGGTGTGATGGCGGCGCTCGACGCGGTTTCGGCAATTGTTCCCGAAAGCGGCATGCATGCCGCGGGCTACTGCCTCGGTGGCACATTGCTCTCCATCGCGGCAGCCGCGATGGCGCGCGACGGCGACACACGCCTCAAAAGCCTCACCTTGTTCGCAGCGCAAACGGACTTCTCGGAAGCAGGCGAACTGACCTTGTTTATCGACGACGATCAGGTCCGGTTCCTCGAGAATATGATGACGGAAAAAAATTACCTTGACGGAAGGCAAATGTCGGGCGCGTTTCAATTGCTCCGCTCAAATGATTTGTTCTGGTCGGCGGCGATACACGAATATCTGATGGGCGAGCGGCCGCCGATGATTGACCTCATGGCGTGGAACGCAGACACCACGAGGATGCCTTATCGCATGCACTCCGAATATCTGCGGCACTTCTTTCTCCGCAATGATTTGGTGGAGGGCCGTTTCGAGGCTGGAGGCAAAGCGGTTTCCTTGCGGGACATTCATGTGCCCATTTTCGCGGTGAGCACGATCACCGATCATGTCGCGCCTTGGCGGTCGGTCTATAAAATCCAGATGCTGACCGATGCTGACGTGACTTTCGTGCTGTCGAACGGTGGTCACAATGCCGGTATCGTGAGCCCCCCGGGTCATCCACGCCGGCATTTCCAGATCGCAACCCACAAGGAGAACGACACCTACATCGATCCGGAGTGCTGGCAGGCAGCCGCTGTCCGAGAGGAGGGGTCGTGGTGGCCGTGCTGGCGCGATTGGCTCGACCGCCATTCCACCGAAAAGATAGCCCCGCCGGGCATGGGCGCCCCGGAACGAGGCTTTGAGCCAATCGCGGATGCTCCTGGAGCCTACGTCCTTGAAACGTGACGTTTGATACCGGTCAAGTCTATGAAAATCGCCAGGTGTAGAATTTCCGGGCCTGGTCGTTAGGCAGGATAAAGATCCTGGAGCGCAGGCTTTTCAGGACATCGGATCGGCGCAATGGATTTTATTGAAAACCGCACGTTCGACGAGTTGCAAGTTGGCGAGACCGCAAGCCTCGCCCGTACCCTGACCTACAAGGATATTGAACTCTTCGCCATCATGTCGGGCGATGTCAATCCGGCGCATGTCGATGAAGCGTTCGCCAAAAGCGACATGTTCCACAAAATCGTGGCGCATGGCATGTGGGGTGGGGCGTTGATCTCGACCGTCCTCGGCACGCTCCTGCCCGGCCCCGGCACCATTTACCTCGGGCAATCGTTGCATTTTCTCAAGCCTGTCGGCCTTGGTGACACCCTAACAATCACGCTGAAAGTGGTGGAAAAAAATCCTGAAAACCATCGCGTTCTGCTCGATTGCCAAGCGCTGAACCAACACGGTCAAACTGTAATCAATGGAACCGCGGAAGTCATCGCGCCAATCGAAAAAGTTTCTAGGCCAAGAGTTGTTATGCCCGAGGTAGAATTGTACGAAAGAGGCCGCTTTCATCGCAAGCTCGTTGCAATGACGCACGGACTTTCGCCAATCCGCACCGCCGTCGTCCACCCGGTGGATATGGTATCCTTACTCGGCGCCATCGAAGCCGCGCGCGAACAATTGATCGTACCGGTGCTGATCGGCCCAAAACTCAAGATCCGCGCCGCCGCCACCCAAGCGCAGATCGACATTTCATCCTATGAACTCATTTCGACCGAGCACAGTGAAGCTGCCGCTGTTCTGGCGGTCGCGATGGCGCGGGGGGGCAAGGTCGAGGCGCTGATGAAGGGCGCGCTGCACACAGACGAACTCATGCATGCGGTGGTCGATGGCGATCAAGGCTTGCGCACGGCACGCAGGATCAGCCACGTCTTTGTCATTGATGCTCGCAACTATCCAAGGCCGCTTTTCGTCACGGATGCGGCGATCAATGTGTATCCGACCCTCGATGACAAGCGTGACATCGTGCAAAACGCCATCGATCTCGCACAGGCCCTCGGCATCCCGACGCCGAAAGTCGCGATCCTCGCAGCTGTGGAAACTGTCACCACGAAACTCAGATCGACGCTGGATGCCGCCGCGCTGTGCAAAATGGCCGACCGGGGACAGATCACCGGCGGCGTCATCGACGGACCACTTGCTTTTGACAACGCCGTTTCGGAGGAGTCAGCGATGACGAAAGGCATCATCTCTCCGGTCGCGGGCCAAGCCGATATTTTTGTTGTTCCCGACGTTGAAGCCGGGAATATGCTGGCAAAACAACTCGAATATTTGGCGGATGCGGAAATCGCAGGGATTGTGCTCGGCGCCCGCGTGCCGATCATCCTCACAAGCCGCGCCGACAAGGCGCTGGCCCGGCAAGGCTCCTGCGCGATCGCGCTGCTGCTCGCCCGCCGCAAGATGCAAAACAAGCCATGACAGACAATATCCTCATCCTCAACGCGGGATCGTCGAGCATCAAATTCTCGCTCTATCCGGTGAGTAAAAATGCCATTGGCGAGACGCCGCTTTGCGAGGGCGCGATTGACGGTATCGGTCATGCCGCCCATTTCCATGCGACTGCGGCACAAAAGGACACGCTGATCGACACCAGTCTCGGCGAAGCAAGCACGCATGAGGCGGCGCTTGCCGCCTTGATGCGATGGCTTGAGCAAGGGTTCACGGCAAATCATTTGCGCGCCGCGGGACATCGCGTGGTGCATGGGGGAAGCCTTTTCACGGCTCCTACCCTGATCGATAGGAAGGTCATCGCGAAATTGCGCGAACTCATCCCGCTGGCGCCGCTGCATCAGCCGCACGCCATCTTGGCAATCGAAGCACTGGCGCGCCTGCATCCGGCGTTACCACAGATTGCCTGCTTCGACACGGCCTTCCATCATGCGCAGCCGGACATCGCAACGATGTTCGCGCTGCCGCGCCATCTCCATGACGAGGGCGTCCGCCGCTACGGCTTTCATGGCCTTTCATACGAATATATCGCGAGCGTGCTGCCGCACTATCTTGGCCCCGAAGCGGCCATGGGGCGGATCGTGGTGGCGCATCTCGGCAGCGGGGCAAGCATGTGCGCCATGAAGGGCCTCAAAAGCGTCGCGACCACTATGGGTTTTACGGCGCTCGATGGACTGCCGATGAGCCGGCGGTGCGGCAGCCTCGATCCGGGAGTCGTGCTCTATCTCTTGAACGAGAAGAAAATGGATGCGAAGGCGGTCAGTACCCTTCTTTACAATGAATCAGGGTTGCTGGGTGTGTCCGGTATCAGCGACGACATGGAAACGCTTCTTGCGTCAAGCGATCCGCATGCAAGGGAAGCGATCACGCTTTTCATCTATCGGATCGGCCGCGAGCTTGGCTCGCTCGCCGCGGCGCTGGGCGGTCTCGATGCGCTGATCTTCACCGCCGGCGTCGGCGAACATGCCGTCAATGTCAGACGCCGTGTCCTGGAGGATGCGGCCTGGCTCGGCGTCGAGCTTGACGTCCCCGCCAATGCTTCTGGCGGCCCGCGGCTCACTCGTCCCGCAAGCGGCGTCGCCGCTTTCGTGATCCCCACCAATGAGGATCTAATGATCGCCCGCCATTGCTTGGATTGCCTGCGGTGACATCGAGGCGATCACAGAGCATCAGGGACTAAACCTCAACCTCTTCGCCCGCGTTCGACCATTCCAGAAAGCCGCCGGGGTAATGCGCGCGCACATCGTCGCGCCCGGCCTTGTGAGCCAAATCCAAAGCAGTCAGCGAGCGCTTGCCGGAGCGGCAGGAGAGCACCACGCGCTTGCCAGGCACCTGGGGCAGGGCCTTGGGGTCAAATTTTTGGAGGGGGTTGAGCACCGAACCGGGAATCCGCCCCGCGGCATATTCATTGGGTTCGCGCACATCGACGAGAAGAATGGAACCGTTGGCCAACCCCTTCTTCAACTCGTCCCGGTAGACGTTTTCGACCGCAGTGACCGTCGATGTCATGTTCAACCTCCTCTGTGACCTCCGGCGCTATTTTTACACTTACTTTATGTATATTGCCAGAATATCCATATTTTATATGGCAAAAGACCGCCCTTAGGCAACATCTGTTTCCGGCCGCGAATAATGGACCCCTCGTTCCCAAGATCTCCCGGCGGGCGGCTGTTAAAACCGGTACCATACGCCTGCGGTAGGCCCCACTTCGCGCCCGGCATTAACCCCCGAGACGGTGAGAAATCCGCCATTGAGTGGCGATATCATAGACGATGCTTGGTTGCAGCTTGGTCCAGGATATATGCCCAAACTGTCCGGGACCATTGGAAATCGAAATAAAACTTTGCAAGAGCATGAGAAGCCGGGGCATTGGCCGCAGTCCCGACGTCAAATCGATCCGCCATTCGCCCGGCTGTTTTTCGGTATAGATGCGATAGCCCCCTGCGCCTCGATGAAACCCTCCATCCCTGCGATGACGCAATTGCGCCCGGCCAAGCCCCGCAAATCTATGGAGGCAGCGCGTCGGACTTCCAAGGGTCCAAGCGAATCGAACGACGCACCGGGCGTCCGCAAACCCGCTTGAACGGAGAAAACGGCGTTATCCGTGCGGTAAAGACCGGCCTTGACCGCGATTTCGCTCTCCCCGAGGCCATTGTAGGATTGCCCCGGAAGGGGAGTCTTAACCCGGTCATAAGCAGGTGCCGCAATCACGGTGAGCCAGTCGGTCAAGCCATATTCGAGATAGTTTCCAACCTCGAATTTTTGGGATGCCGGAATTGCAACGAGATTGCCATGCGCATCGAAAGCGAGCGTCGTCTCGGAAAAGGCGGTGTAGGTGATCAGTTGCCCATAACCTGAAGGCAGGAGCCAGGCGCCGCCCCAAGCAGCGTCAACGCCAACGCCTGTCAATCCGGCGATGGCGGCAAAACACACGAACACAAGACGCGAACGCAAACGACGCAACGCAATGCCCCCTTCACATGTCCTGCGAGGTGACAACTATCAAAGGATCAACAATGATTGTTCATATTGATTAAGCTGCATCTTAACGGCATTTGCTGCAGAGACAATGGTATCTCTTGAAAAATATGGACCCTCTTTGAGTGTTGCGGCATATCGCCATGTGGTCGCCAGCTCGCCTCTTTTGGCTTGACGAAAGACCGCTGGGATTTGATAGAGCGGACAACCCTGCACTTACGGCGTCCCCTTCAAGCGCCCCGCGACGCCGTTCTGGTCAACCCGAAAACTGCAAATCCGCTGGATCAGGAGGACATAAATGTTTCGCGAGAGACATTTTTCCCGTGAAACATTTGCTCCAAAATGGTTGCCCGCGTGACCCGGCTCTTACCTGGATTGGCCAGTTTCGCAGAGGAATATGATGTCATTTTATGTGACGTCTGGGGCGTCATCCACAATGGTCTGAAAGCCTTCGAGAACCCCGCCGAGGCCTTGCGCCGGTTTCGCGCCAATGGCGGCAAGGTTGTGCTCATCACCAATTCGCCCAATCCGAGCAGGGTTGTCGAAGCTCAACTCGACCGGCTCCGCTTTCCGCGCGGAGCCTATGATGCGATCGTCTCCTCCGGGGATGTCACCGTTTCTTTACTGGTCGAGAGGGCGTCCGGCGGCATGTTCCGCATTGGCCCCTCCGACGAAACCGCGCTCTTCGAGGAGGTTCTGGCCTTGCGGGGAGAGCCGTTGCGCCTGGTGCCGTTGAAACAAGCCCAATTCGTTCTCTGCACCGGGCTCGTCGATCCCTGGCGCGAAACACCCGAGGATTACGACGCCATTCTCTCTGCCATGCACGCCCGGCGCCTGGAGATGATCTGTGCCAATCCCGACATCGTGGTCGAGGACGGCGGCAAGCTGTTTTATTGCGCGGGCGCGATCGCCGAGCGCTATGCCGCCGCGGGAGGCAAGGTCATCCAGGCCGGCAAGCCTTTCGCCCCGATCTATACGCGAGCGCTCGAATTGGCGCAGGTGCCGGGCAAGGTGCCCATCGACCACGGCCGGGTCCTCGTGATTGGCGATGCCATGCACACCGACATCAAAGGCGCCCGCAACCAAGGGTTCGACAGTCTGTTCGTGACTTCCGGTATCCACCGGATGGAGTTGCACGGCGCCGCGCAAGACGCCGAGCTCGATGCCGCAGCCTTACGCCAATTTGTCGACACCTCGGAATTCGCTCCCACGGCGGCACTTGCCGAACTCGTCTGGTAGACCATCAACACGGGAGATGTGGGCACGCCATCGCGGCATATTGCCTGGCGGCCTTGACGCGGGCTCCCCGCCCATGCAGTTTGCGGCCGCGCCTGAAGCTCCGCCTGCTTCCGCGTGGCGCTCCCGGTTTTTTGCCTTGACCGAACTTTCCATCCCGAGAAAATTCATCCTCGCCGTTGACCCGGCGACTCCTCCCACTGGCCTTGAGGGCTCGGTGGCCGCGATCGGCAATTTCGATGGTCTTCATCGCGGCCATATGGCGGTGATCGAGCGCGCCATGCACTTGGCGAAAGCGCTTCATTGCCCCTGTGTTGTGCTGACTTTTGAACCGCATCCAACCGATTACTTCAAGGGCGCCAATACGATCTTCCGGCTGACCCCGCGCGACGTCAAAGCCAAGATTCTGGAGCAATCCGGCATGGATGGGATGATCGTCATGACGTTCGGCAAAGCCTTGGCAAGCCTCTCGGCCGAAGCGTTTATCGCCGAAATCCTGATTCGCCGCCTCGCCATCAGCGGAGTTGTCGCGGGCTATGATTTCCATTTCGGCGCCGGCCGCTCCGGCTCCCCCGCATTCTTGAGAGAGGCCGGCGCACGTTTCGGCTTCGCCGTCGAAATCGTGGAACGGGTGGCGGCCCATGTGGCGGACCAGACGGCTTCTTCCACAACGACGAGAGCCGCGTTGGAGGCGGGTGATGTGGCACTCGCGGCCAAACTTCTCGCTCACCCCTTTGCGATCATGGGCAAGGTCGTTACTGGCCAGAAACTTGGCCGGACCTTGGGATTTCCCACGGTCAATATCGTGCCCGATCCAAGCTGCCGGTTGCGCCACGGCGTCTATGCCGTCCGCGTTGTCGCTGGCACAAAGACCTACGATGGCGTGGCGAGTTATGGACGCCGGCCCACATTCGACAATGGCCCAGCCATCCTGGAAGCCTTTCTGTTCGATTTTTCTGGCGATCTCTACGGCGAGACGATCGAGATTTCTCTTATCGATTGGATCAGACCCGAGGCTAAGTTCGAATCGGCGGCAGAGCTCACCGCGCAAATGACACAGGACGAAGCACGTGCAAGGGAGATCCTTCGCGCGTCGTCCGTCACTTGAGACCGCAGCCATTTAGCTGATTTGGATCAATCGGCCGGGCGATCCCATAGGCTATTCAATTAAAAAGAGAACATTTTTCAGGCAGACTTGAGCCAAAAAACCTGAAAATGAAATGCTAGCTTGTGCTGCAGCGCAATATCAACTTGACGTGAATGCTGCACCGCACTATAATGGGCTCACTTAAACGCAAATTTATCTGTCCCGAACCTACAGATCGCCCTTCCCGGACTTTTGTAAGAAACCCGTTGGCGGGAATCCCGTTCCATGGTGAGCCTTCTCAGATAAGGTTGCCCCTGTTTCAAATTGTTGCTGGAATTGAACATGAACGGGCATTGGAGGCCCATACTCCCTGAGGAGCATAAATGAGCGCGTTACTTTCGATGACAGTTTCTCCCCTCGTCTCCGGGTCCATTTGTCTTGCGGCCGGTTGGTTCGTCGCTTTCGTGATTTGGAAATAGCTACGTTTGCGACCCGATAAGGGCATTGGAATTTTTATCCCAAGCCGATCCAGACGTCATCAACGTGCACGTCAGGTAATTTCGCTGCGATTTAAACTCCTATTTTAATGTTTTCGGCAGACTCTCCCGGCGGTGCTAAATCTTTACGGCGTCGGCATCCGCCATTGTGAGGCAACTTGCTGCAAATCGCCTCCTGGAGTGATGCCGTCCCCGTCTCGCTTCTGCCCTTTGATGACCTGGCGAATTTGACCACCGGGACCGCTGCTTGATTGGCTCTCTCCCGAAGAACTGAGCGATTTTCCTTCATATACGCCGCGCATTGCCCCGCTCAAAAAACGCTTTCGCTTGCGTTTGGCGCATTCCTCCCGTACGATGATGCCATCATGATCGGTGGTTTTGCTTCCAATCTCCCCCATATCGACGCGGCTTGGCTTTCGCCTTGCTCCCGCGCGGCGTTGCTGACGCCTGGGTTGCTTCGGCTTATCAGCCCCTGAGAGCCGGCCGGGCCATACGCCTGGGCGCTCAGGGGACACCGCGAGCCTAAAAAGACTTCAACCCGAAGACAAAAATTTCTCGCAGACATTATATTAATGTCTCGAAATCATTGTCTCGCAGACAATCCGGACAATCGCCATGTCAGAGATTCATCCAGCTTCCACAGAGCCGAAGCCGCAAAATTCGCAAGCCGTTGTCATCTTCGATACGACGTTGCGGGACGGCGAACAATCGCCCGGCGCCTCGATGACCTTCGAGGAAAAGCTGCAGGTCGCCGATCTCCTCGATCAGATGGGCGTCGATATCATCGAGGCCGGTTTTCCGGTGACTTCAGAAGGCGATTTCGAAGCGGTGTCTGCCATTGCCAAACGCATAAAGCGGGCGAGCGTCGCGGGCCTTGCCCGGGCGGCCGCAAAAGATATTGACCGTTGTGCCGAAGCGGTGCGCCCGGCCCTGCGCCCGCGCATTCATCTGTTTATTTCGACCTCGCCCTTGCATATGAAATACAAGCTGCAAAAGGAGCCGGATCAAGTTCTCGAGATGATCACCGCGAGCGTTTCGCGGGCGCGCAATCTTGTCAGCGACATCGAATGGTCGGCGGAGGACGGCACGAGATCCGAGATCGATTTTCTCTGCCGCTGCGTCGAGGCCGCGATCAAGGCGGGCGCCACCACCATCAATATCCCGGATACCGTCGGCTATGCTGTGCCGCACGAATACCGCGCGTTGTTCGAAACCGTGCGGCAACGTGTTCCCAATTCGGACAAGGCGGTCTTTTCCGTGCATTGCCACAATGATCTGGGTCTCGCGGTGGCCAACACCTTGGCTGGAATCGAGGGCGGTGCGCGGCAGGTCGAATGCACGGTCAACGGGATGGGCGAGCGGGCCGGCAATGCCGCCATGGAAGAGGTCGTCATGGCGCTGCAGGTGCGCCGCGATACCATGCCCTACCATACCAGCATCGACGCGTCGATGCTGACGCGGGCCTCAAAACTCGTCTCCGCCGTGAGTTCGTTTCCGGTGCAATACAACAAAGCGATCGTTGGGCGGAACGCGTTCGCGCATGAGAGCGGCATTCACCAGGACGGCATGCTGAAGAATGCCGGAACCTATGAGATCATGACCCCCGAGAGCGTCGGCGTGAGCAAGACGTCCCTCGTCATGGGCAAGCATTCCGGCCGCCACGCTTTTAAAGAGAAGCTGAAAGAGCTCGGCTACGATCTCGGCGACAACGCTCTTGAGGATGCTTTCACCCGCTTCAAGGATCTCGCCGACCGCAAGAAGATCGTCTACGATGAGGATCTCGCCGCGCTGGTCGACGACGAGATCGCCAACGCCTATGACCGGATCAAGCTGGTCGCCTTAACCGTGATCGCTGGCACCAAGGGTCCGCAATCGGCGGCGTTGACGCTCGACATCGACGGCACGCAGATGACTCATCAGGCCACCGGCAATGGCCCTGTCGATGCGATTTTCAATGCGATCGTCGCGCTCGTGCCGCACAAAGCCGTGCTGGAACTCTATCAGGTGCATGCGGTCACCCAGGGAACCGACGCGCAAGCCGAAGTCTCTGTCCGGCTTGCGGAGGACGGCAAATCGGTCACCGCCAAGGGCGCCGATCCCGATACTCTGGTCGCATCGGCGCGGGCCTATATCGCCTCCTTGAACAAACTGATGGTCAAGCGGGGAAGAACCCGTCCGGAAGTTCTGACGGGATAAGGAGTCAAGGAGCACCCTTGGTGCAACACTCCTGTCATGTCCGGTAGCTAACGAAGTGAAGATTACCAGGAGGAGCACCCAATGATCGAGCCGCTGACAGGACCCGTCATTTTCGAACCCGGCGATGTCGTCGCTCTGAAATCCGGCGGACCGGCGATGACGGTCATTGGCGTGAAAGAGGAGGGCGTGCAGTGTTTATGGTACGCCGACGTGACCGACGAAGTGAAAACGTCGGTCATCCCCGCCATTTGCATTGAGAAAGCGCTCACTTGGGAAGACGACGAGGACGAGGAAGACGACAGCAAACACAAAAAATCGGGAAAGAAGAAACGTCACGACGACGAATGAGGTAACCAGCGCGAGCGCTGCTGGTGTGCTTGGTTTCACCTCTAAAGCCATAAGATTCACCGTCCAAACAATCTCGGAACAAACCCTTGGAAGTCGCGTTTGCAGGGCTTGACGTAATTTCCAAGGAGATGTTCGATGAAAACTGTTTGGCTAAGTTCAATTGCAGCTGCGGCACTGCTCGCCGGTGGGGGCTTGGCCTCTGCACAGATGGAGCCCTCACAAGGACATATGACCGGCGCACCTCAGGGCGGCATGCAACGCCAGCCAGGCGCAATGATGCAGCATCAGCCGGGTGCGATGCAAAATCCAGCTCAGCGAAGTGCCCAACCGATGCAGGGTATGACGCAGGGCCGGTCGAACGCGACCGATATGCAAGACCGCTCCAACGCTCGCGGTAATATGCGTGGACGGCAACCGCGGGAAGGCATGGATCAAGGCCGTTCCGGGGAGATGGACTCCGGCGCTGTGGGCGAAAGAGGACAGCATGGTTCTAGCCAAATGAATGAAAACAAAAATTCGCGGCCCGGACAGTCCATGTCTCAGCGGAACAACGGTGCAATTGAGCAACGCTCCGTGGCGAAGGGAAATATTACTTCCGACCAACGCACCAAAATTCACGACATCGTCTCGACCGGAAATTTGCGGCGCGCTGAGAACGTGAACTTCGCGGTGCGTGTAGGAACACGGATTCCCCGCAGCGTCCAGATCTATGGCGTCCCCGAAACAATCGTCGAAATCGTTCCTCAATATCGCGGCTTTGACTATATCATCGTCGGCAATGATCTTTTGATCATTGATCCACGGACGCTTCAGATCGTTTACGTACTTCCTGTCTGACCAACTTCTTCGCTGATCGGGACGGCGACTAGGCCGCCCGGTCAGGGCTAAAGCCGATCATGGGCGACCCTCCGCCGCGATGATGTGGAAAAAACTTCCTGTCACAAGTCCCCGCCTGCCGCCTTCCGCTTTTTCATCGCCGCCATGCGCATCACGAACGAAAGCGAAAGGCGGATCGCCATTCGCATCGAGCGTGGCGTAATGAAATTCATGGCCGCGCAGCACTGTGCCTTCGGTGCCGAGCGGATGCTCCGCCGCAAGGCGCGCCTGCCGATAGCCGAGATGCAGTTTGCGTTTCACGAAACTGAACGAGGCGTCTAGGAGACTGGCCATGCGATGAGTCTGGCCAGTCTGATTGGTAAGGCTTTGTCCCAACACCATGTAGCCGCCGCATTCGCCATGCACCGGTTTTGTCTTAGCGAAACGGCGCAAGCCGTCGAGAAAACGCGCCGATGCCGCGAGTTGTCCCGCATGCAGCTCGGGATAGCCGCCGGGGAGCCAGCAAAGATCGCAATCCGCGGGCGGCGGCTCATTGGCGAGCGGCGAAAAGAACGTGAGTTCCGCGCCCGCTTTTCGCCAGCCTGCTAGAATATGCGGATAAAGAAAGGAAAATGCCTCGTCCCTCGCGATCGCGATCCGCTTGGCGGGAGGAGGCAAGGCAAGAGCCTCCGCGTGATCCGGCACCGGAGACGCTCGCGCGCAGGCCAAAATGGCGCTCGTATCGACATGCTCACAGATGAACGCCGCGATCCGGTCGAGAAGCGTATCAAGACCTCGTGTTTCACCGGCCTGCACGAGGCCGAGATGGCGTTCCGGCAGACTGATGTTTTCGTCGCGCGGCAAGGCCCCCAGCACCGGAAGCCCAAGCGCCTCGATGGACTCGCTGACAAGCCGTTGATGGCGCGGGCTTGCGACCCGGTTCAACACCACACCGGCGATTTTGATGCGCGGGTCGAAGCTAGCACAGCCTTGGACGATCGCACCCGCCGTTTGCGACTGCCCACTCACGTCGAGCACGAGCAGGACCGGCCAGCCGAGCGCCGCCGCGATATCGGCGGTGGAGCCGGTCCGGCCCGCCTCGCCAGGAACGCCGTCGAAAAGCCCCATCAAACCTTCGCAAAGGATGAGTCCGCCTGCATCTCCTGTAGCGTCACCCAATTGGGCGAGCAGCGCCGGAGGCATCGCCCAACTGTCGAGATTGAAACTTTGCCGGCCGGTCGCGGCGGCATGGAAAGCGGTGTCAATATAGTCAGGCCCGCATTTGGACCCCGCGACAGAAAGACCCGCGTTGCGGTAAGAGCGCATGAGGCCAAGCGTCAGCATCGTCTTGCCGCTGCCAGAGCGCGGTGCCGCGATGACAAGCCCACGTGCTAATGTAGGGCCGCCAAGTCCGGAAATGGTCACGAAAAGGCGTTCCCTGTCCGATGCGCGAGGTTGAGAAAAAGCCAGGCCAGACAGCGACTCTGCGCAAAGGATGGACGACTGGCACCTGTGCCACGGCCGCCGCCCGCGCAGCCTATGAAGCGCTGCTTCTTCGCTGTTTTCCGGCGTCCGTTGCGGTCACCCTGCCGGGCGGCGCGCGGCCATCCTTCTCGCTCGCCTTGGAGGAACTCGGCGAGGGATTTGCCCGCGTTGGTGTCATCAAGGATGCTGGCGACGATCCCGACGTCACGCATGGCGCGCTGGTTATCGCCCGTGTGTCGCATGGGCCTCCTGGATCGGGCATCACCTTTCGTGCGGGAGAGGGAATTGGCACGGTCACCCGCGCGGGCCTGCCGCTGCCGCCGGGTGAACCCGCCATCAATCCGGTTCCCCGCCGGATGATCACAGCAGCGATCGAAGAAACCGCCCGGCTTTATGACGCCACAGGCGACGTCATGGTCGAGATTTCGATTCCGGGCGGCGAGGACATCGCCAAGCGTACGCTCAACGCCAGGCTTGGGATCGTTGGCGGCCTTTCGATCTTGGGCACGAGCGGGATCGTTGTACCCTATTCCTGCGCCGCATGGATCGATACAATTCATCGCGGCATTGATGTCGCCCGCGCGGGCGGCCTTGATCATGTCGCGGGCTCGACCGGTTCGGCTTCGGAAGCCGCCATCAAGGCCTTGCACGAATTGCCGGACATCGCACTCATCGAGATGGGCGATTTCGCCGGCGGCATGTTGAAATATCTTCGTACGCACCCCATCCCCAAAGTGACGATCGCCGGCGGCTTCGCCAAAATGACAAAGCTCGGCCAAGGTCTTTTCGATCTCCATTCGAAACGCGGCGAGGTCGATCTGTCCTGGCTCGCTGCGTGTTGCGCGGAAGCAGGCGCGAATAAAGCTTTTGCTGAAACTGTCAAAACCGCGCACAGCGCCGGAGAAGTCTTGGAACTTGCCCGTGCGCAGGGTTTCGACATCGCCGCGCCCGTTGCGAAGGCCGCGTGGCGTACAGCGGCGAAACCTCTGCGTGGCAGTGGCATTACGCTGGAAATCGCGGTGTTCGACCGTGACAGCAATCTTCTCGCACGAACACCGTTTTTGCCGGTTCATTGAGTTTTTCCCCGGAACCGGCGCTGGTAATCCTTGTCGTAGAGCGCGCTTGCGCGAAAATCACTGCTTGCCAAAACCTGTCCGACGATGATCAAAGCGGTGCGCTCCATGGGCGCTTTGTTCAGCTCCTTTGGGATCGAATCAAGTGTTCCTCGAATAATCCTTTGGTCCGGCCACGACGCGCGGAACACTATGGCCACCGGACAATCGGCGCCATAATGCGGAACCAATTCGGCAACGACCTGTGCAATTGCATGGATCGACAGATGAATGGCGAGCGTCGTCCGCGTCGCCGCGAAGCTCGCAAGTTTTTCGTGCTCCGGCATCGACGAGGCGCGCCCTTGCGTGCGGGTCAGCACCAGCGATTGCGCGACTTCCGGCAACGTGAGTTCGACACCGAGGGCAGCCGCAGCCGCTGCAAAAGCAGGCACGCCGGGCGTGATCGTATAGGGAATGGAGAGCTGCTCCAGCACGCGGATTTGTTCGCCGAGCGCGCTCCAGATGGAGAGATCGCCCGAATGCAGGCGCGCGACATCCGCCGCCGCACGATGCGCGCGCAAAAATTCCGCGCCGATCTCATCTAGACTCATCGACGCCGTATCGATGATGCGGGCATTCTTCGGGCAATGTTCGAGCAAAGCCCGCGGTACAAGTGAGCCCGCATAAAGACAGACCGGCGAGCCCGCGATAAGATCGCGGCCACGCAAGGTGATGAGATCGGGGGCGCCTGGCCCCGCGCCGATGAAATGGACGGTCATGGCTCTCCGATTACGAGTCTCTGCTGCCTGCGATCGCACAGCTTGCACCCGCTTCGCTCATCCGCGCAAGCAGCAGCACGGAAGCCGGGCCGGCACCGGCCAGCGCGGCCGTCTCGGCAATGGACGGCAGTCCGAACAACGCCATGACTTTTGGCGAGCGCGTCACCGCGCGTAAAGAAGCTTGCCGCAAAACTTCAGCTTCGAGGAAAACAAGCGGCAGCCCGAGTGCTTTCGCCGCCCCGGCCATGCCGGGCTCGTTTTGCTTCGCCGCATGCGTAAACAAGCAGGCGTCCGCGCCGGTGCAAGATGCCGCCGCCATTGCGCGGGCGACGAGCGCAACGATGGCTTCGCTCGGGCAGCCCTTTTTGCAGCCGATGCCTATCGCGACAGAGGTTTTGGCGGCGTTGAGGTGCACCGTGCCCCCTCACGATCAGCGCGGATGGCTTGGCCCGTTCAATAGGTTTTATAAGGCAGAAATTTTCCCGACATGACGATTTTCACGCGGTCGCCCTTGGGGTCAGGCTCACGGCTGATGTCCATCGAGAAATCGATCGCGCTCATGATCCCGTCACCGAATTCCTCATGGATCAATTCCTTGATCGTCGTCCCATAGACGGAGACGATCTCATTCAAGCGGTAAATCAGAGGATCGGTCGAAATGGCGGTCGGCAAGGAGCCTTTGTAAGGCGCGATCTGCAGCCATGCGACCGCGTCGTCGGGGAGCCCGAACAGCGCGCCGACTTTTTCGGCTTGCTCCTTGGTGAACACCATTTGGCCAAGGCAAGCGGCGGTCGTCCATTCCTTGCTTTTCCCAACCGCCGCCGCGACATCCGCCCAGCTGATGTTCTTCACAACCTTGGCGTGGCGGATCATATTGGTGACTTCACTGCGGTGGCTGATCATAAGGGGCTCCGTGGAGGGTAAGGCTGCGATGATCCTACAAGCTGTAACCACAGTGTCCAAAGTTTTGTGAACTGCGGCAACTCATCGTGCCCGGGCTGAGCTAGGTTTGCCTCGAGGGCGGCGCTTTGCTAGAAGCCGGATACAAACGGACCCATCCGAGCCATCTTTGCGAGAAGTGAGCGCAATTGGCGTCTTGGAGGGCCGACTCCGGGAGCTCCTTGCACACATTTTCGAAACTTGTTGCGCAAGCGTCCAAGGATGAAAACCAGGCCTGCCAGGACACAAAAATGGAAAAATTCACCTCCCTCACCGGTGTCGCGGCGCCGCTCGAAATCACCAATGTCGACACCGACATGATCATTCCAAAGCAATATCTCAAAACCATCAAGCGCACCGGCTTGGGCGAAGGCCTTTTCGCGGAGATGCGCTACAAGGATGATGGCAGCGAAAACCCCGATTTCGTCCTCAACAAGGCCGCCTACCGCAACGCCAAGATTCTCGTGGCGGGCGACAATTTCGGCTGCGGCTCGTCGCGCGAGCATGCTCCTTGGGCGCTCCTCGATTTCGGCATAAGTTGTGTGATTTCAACGAGTTTTGCCGATATTTTCTACAACAATTGCTTCAAAAACGGCATTTTGCCGATCGTCGTCTCGCCCGAAGATCTTGCCAAGCTGCTGGACGACGCCAAACGCGGCGCCAATGCGACGGTTTCTA
This sequence comes from Methylocella sp., assembly GCA_036561105.1. Lineage (GTDB taxonomy): Bacteria > Pseudomonadota > Alphaproteobacteria > Rhizobiales > Beijerinckiaceae > Methylocapsa. Next base: position 20,005 of record DATBPZ010000172.1, read on the forward strand.
TCGATCTCGAAGCCCAGGACATTCGTGGCCCCGACGGCGGCATCATTCATTTCGATATCGACCCTTTCCGCAAACATTGCCTGCTGAATGGCCTCGACGACATCGGCCTGACGCTCAAAAAATCCTCTCAAATCGAGATATTCGAGAAAAAATCCGCTGCGGAGCGTTTTTGGCTCTAATCGCGTGGAAAAAATCCTGTGGCAATGGGCGCCGTGCGATGCTAAATACGCACCAGGACAGCATCGACATCTGTTCAAGCTTTGGGAAATTAGCGCTTAGGCTGAGAGCCGCGCTTTGTTGGAGGAAATCGCAGATATGACTTGGACAACCCCCATCATCACGGAAATCTGCATCGGCATGGAAGTCACGAGCTATCTTTCCGCCGAAATCTGACGGCCGCGCTCGATTCCTCATTATTTCATGATTGGCGCGCGCTTTGCGCATTCTCGTCCTGGGTTCGGCGGCGGGCGGCGGCTTTCCGCAATGGAATTGCCTCTGCCCGGTTTGCCAGCTTGCCTGGAGCGGCGATAAGCGCGTCAAGGCGCGCAGCCAATCGTCTCTCGCGGTCAGCGCCGATGGCGAGCGCTGGCTTCTCCTGAATGCCTCGCCGGACCTCCGCCAGCAGATCATCGCTTCGCCATGCCTACACCCGCGCGGCGCCAAGCGGCAGTCGCCGATTCGGGCGGTTTTTGTCACCAATGCCGACGTCGATCATCTCGCCGGGCTCTTAACCCTCCGCGAACAGCAAAGCTTGACGCTCTTTGGAAGCCGGGCCACCTTGGCGCAGACAAGTGCCGGGATGTTTGGCGTTTTGAACCCGGAGCTTGTCGAGAGGCACCCGGTGGATCTCGATACAACCGTGGATACCGGATTGGGCGTCTTCGTCAAACCATTCGCGGTTCCCGGCAAAGTCGCGCTCTATCTCGAAGACGAGAACCTCGCGGTCGGCGCCGAAACCGAGACGACGATCGGCCTTGAAATTAGCGACGGCAGAAAAAGCTTTTTCTACGTGCCGGGTTGCGCCGAGATCAATCAACGCGTGCAAGACAAGCTTTCGGGGGCGGAACTTGTCTTTTTTGACGGCACCACCTTCACGGACGGCGAGATGGTGGAGCTTGATCTATCTCAAAAAACCGCCCGCCGTATGGGTCATGTTGCGATGAGCGGTGCCGAGGGCTCGCTCAAGCGGCTCGCCTCTTGCGGGATTGGCCGCAAAATTTATGTTCACATCAACAACACGAATCCGGTGCTGATTGAGGATTCCCCCCAACGCATGGAAGCCGCCAGCGCCGGTTGGGACATCGCCTATGATGGCATGGAGATTTCGCTATGAGCGTTGACGCGCAGTCTTTGACCAGCAACGAACTCGAAGCCCGCTTGCGGCACATCGGGGCCGAGCGCTACCACAATCTGCATCGTTTCCATCGCCGCCTTCATACGGGCAAATGCACCTATGAAGAGGTCCAGGCTTGGGCGCTCAATCGCTACTATTATCAAGCGATGATCCCGATCAAGGACGCGACGATCTTGACCCGGATGACAAACCCGGAGGACCGCCGCCAATGGCGCAAGCGCATCGAAGATCACGACGGCCTGCATGAAGGCGATGGCGGCATCGAGCGCTGGCTGAAGCTCACCGACAGCCTTGGCTTTCCCCGCGATTATGTCACCTCGACGCAGGGCATCTTGCCTGGCACCCGTTTCGCCGTCGAAGCCTATACGGAATTCTGCCGCAGCCGGAGCCTTTTGCAGGCGGTCGCCTCATCCCTCACGGAATTGTTTTCGCCTGCCATTATCGGCGAGCGCGTGGCTGGAATGCTGGCGCATTATGAATTCGTGAGCAAGGACACACTCGCCTATTTTTCGCAACGCCCGGTGCAAGCCAAACGCGACAGCGACTTCGCCCTCGATTTCGTGAAAAAATATGCCACAACGCGGGCGGAACAAAATTCCGCCCTCGCCGCCTTGGAGTTCAAATGCTCCGTGCTGTGGGCGCAACTCGATGCGCTTTGGAGCGCCTATGTCGATAGCGCCATCCCGCCCGGAGCCTGGGTGCCGGGAACCGTGACGACGCAGGGCCGGGCCGCCTAATGGATGTAAATGTGTCAAACACAGTGTCGAGGCCCCGCCTGTTGCGGGGCGTCCGGCTGAAATATGATGAGACCCGCGGTGAATGGCTTCTGCTCGCGCCCGAGCGGGTGATTAAGGCGGACGCGATAGCCGTGGAGATATTGAAACGCTGCGATGGAGTTGCGACGTTCGATGCGATTGTCGATGACCTCGCCCAACAGTTTTCCGCGGATCGCGCCCGGGTTGGGGCGGATGTCCGGGCGCTGTTGGAGGACCTTGCGGCCAAGCGCATGGTGGATCTATGAGTGCCGCGCCGGCAAAACTTAGCGCCCCCGTCGCGCTGCTCGCCGAGTTGACGCATCGCTGCCCGCTCGGCTGCCCCTATTGTTCCAATCCGCTCGCGCTGGACCCGCGCGGCGACGAACTCGCGACCTCCGACTGGACTCGCGTTTTTTCGGAAGCCGCGAAGCTTGGTGTTTTGCATGCACATCTCTCCGGCGGCGAACCGGCGGCGCGGCAGGACCTCACCGAGATCGTCGCCCATTGCGCGAAAGTTGGCCTTTATACCAATCTCATCACCTCTGGCATCGGGCTTACGCAAGATCGCGTCAAGGAACTCGCGGATGCTGGTCTCGACCACGCGCAGCTTTCGATCCAGGATTCGGAGGAAGTCTCCGCCGACAAAATTGCCGGCTATCAAGGCGCCTTTGCGCGAAAGCAGTTGGTTGCGCAATGGATCGCGGAGGCGGGTCTGCCGCTCACTGTGAACGCAGTGATTCACCGGGCCAATGTGACGCGCGCCGGAAAAATGGTCGAGCTTGCCGTGAAGCTCGGGGCACGCCGGGTCGAGGTCGCGCATGCGCAATATTACGGCTGGGGGCTGCTCAATCGCGCCGCGCTGATGCCCTCGCGAAGCGAGGCAGAAGCAGCGATCGCCGAGGTCGAAGCCCTGCAAAAGTCGCTTGCCGGGGTCATCGTCATCGACCATGTCATCCCGGATTATCATGCACGCTATCCGAAGGCCTGCATGGGCGGCTGGGGCAAGCGCGGACTCAACATCACACCCAAAGGCAAAGCGCTGCCGTGCCACGCGGCGGAGACGATTCCCGGCCTTGAATTTTGGAATGTGCGCGATCATTCGATCGAGGACATCTGGACAAATTCGGCCGCCTTCAACGCCTTCCGCGGCGAGGATTGGATGCGCGAGCCGTGCCGCTCCTGCCCGCGCAAGACGGTCGATTATGGCGGCTGCCGCTGCCAGGCGCTCGCGCTCACAGGCGATGCGCGGGAGGCCGACCCGGTGTGTTACCTCTCGCCGCATCACGGCAAAATCGCCGCGATCACGGCGCAAAGCGAAGACGCGGCGGCCCCAATAGTTTATAGCTACAGGCGCAGCAAACTGCGTGAGCCGGCGGAATAGGCTCTTTCGCTTGCGCAACAGCCACTTCCCCGGTGGAAAAGCCCGCCAATCCTTGGAAAATATGGCAGTCCCGCCTATATTCCAGGCATTGTGGCAAAGAACGCCGCAGGGCCGGGCGGCGGCGGCCCGGCAGGAGAGTTAAGCGATGGCGGACGCGGTGAAAGGCCCGGTCGACCTGTCCCAAGACTCGTCTCAAGACTTATCTCAGGAATTCCCCCAGGACCTTCGATCGACCTCGCTTGACGACAAATATGACCTGACGAAGCGGCGAATCTTCGTGTCGGGTCCGCAGGCGATTGTCCGGCTCTTGCTCATGCAAAAGGAGCTCGACCGGCGCAATCATCTCGCCACGGCAGGTTTTGTCTCAGGCTATCGCGGCTCGCCACTCGGCGGTCTCGATTTGGCTTTCTTGCGAGCCAAGCACCCGCTGGACGTGGCTTCCATCCAGTTTTTGCCCGGCCTCAACGAGGATTTGGCCGCAACGGCCATTTGGGGCGCCCAACAGGCCGAGATGCGCGGGGAAGGCAAATACGACGGCGTTTTCTCGCTCTGGTATGGCAAGGGTCCGGGCGTCGATCGCAGCGGCGATGTGCTGCGCCACGCCAATCTCGCAGGCACCTCCAAATATGGCGGCGTGCTCGCCCTGATGGGCGATGACCACACCGCCGAATCCTCGACGACCGCGCATCAATCGGAATTCAATTTCGTCAATGTGATGATGCCGGTGCTGTCTCCGGCGGGTGTGCAGGAGATCGTCGATTACGGGCTCTATGGCTTTGCGATGAGCCGGTTCACCGGCGCCTGGGTCGGTCTCAAATGCTTGAAGGATACGGTCGAATCAACAGGCTCGATCGATGTCTCGCTCGATCGCGTGCGGCCCAGCGTTCCCGCCTCTTTCGTGATGCCGCCTGGTGGTCTCAACATTCGCGCGCATGACACGGTCCTCGATCAGGAAAAGCGCCTGCAGAATTACAAACGCGACGCGATGGTGGCGTGGCTGCGGGCCAACCAGCTCAACAAAATCATCACCTCCGGCGGCCCCAAAGCGAAAATTGGCGTGATCACGGCGGGCAAGTCCTATCTCGACGTGCGCCAGGCGATGGATGATCTCGGCATCGACGAGATCGGTGCGAACAGGCTTGGCTTACGGCTCATGAAGCTCGCCTGCACCTGGCCCATCGAACCCGAAGGATTGCGCGAGTTCGCGCGCGGGCTCGAACTGATTATCGTCGTCGAGGAAAAACGCTCGCTGATCGAAGTGCAATTGCGCGAGGAGCTTTACGGCTCACCAAGTCAGCCTATTTGCGTTGGCAAAAAAGACGAAGAGGGGAACTGGCTGTTTCCGGTCACCGGAGCGCTGGACGCCAATGACATCGCGATCGCGATTGGCCGCCGCCTGTTGCGATTCGCCGGCGGCGATGACCTTGAACAGCGCGTGCGCAAGCTGGAACGGATGCAAGCCGCGCTCGCAAGCGCTGGTGATCTGGGTGTCCGCACCCCCTATTTCTGCTCCGGCTGCCCGCACAATACCTCGACAAAAGTGCCGGACGGCATGCGCGCCTATGCCGGGATCGGTTGCCATTACATGGTGCAATGGATGGACCGGGCGACCGAGGGGTTCACCCAGATGGGTGGCGAAGGCGTCAACTGGATCGGCGAGGCGCCCTTCTCCAAACGGGCGCATGTTTTCCAAAACCTTGGCGATGGCACCTACGATCATTCCGGGACGCTTGCGATCCGCTTCGCGGTCGCCGCTGGCGTCAACATCACCTATAAAATCCTTTTCAATGACGCCGTGGCAATGACCGGTGGTCAACCCCTTGAGGGCAATCTCACCGTCGATATGATCGCCCGCCAGGTCGCCGCCGAAAACGTCAAGCGCATCGTCATTCTCACCGATGAGCCCAAGAAATATCCGGCCGCCATCCAATGGCCGAAAGGGCTTACCATCAAGGGCCGCCACGAGTTGGAGGGCGTGCAGCGCGAACTGGCCGCCATTCCGGGCGTCACGGTGCTGATTTACGATCAGACCTGCGCGGCGGAAAAACGCCGGCGCCGCAAGAAGAAAGAGATGCCCGATCCGCCCCGTCGCGTCTTCATCAATGAGCTTGTTTGCGAAGGCTGTGGCGATTGTGGTGTCAAATCCAATTGCGTTTCGGTACAGCCGGTCGAAACTGAATTTGGCCGCAAGCGGGTCATCGATCAGTCGAGCTGCAACAAGGACTTTTCCTGCCTCGATGGGTTCTGCCCGGCCCTGGTCACGGTGCATGACGCCAAAATGAGAAAGGCAAAGGTCAACCCCGCGCAAGACTTTCCCGAGCCTGCGCGGCCGTCGCCTCCGGCAATCGGCAGCAAACCCTATGGCATCCTCGTCACCGGAGTCGGTGGCACCGGTGTTGTCACCATCGGCGCCATTTTGGGCATGGCGGCGCATCTCGAAGGCAAGGGTTGCGGCTCGATCGATATGGCAGGGCTCGCGCAGAAAGGCGGCGCCGTCTACAGCCACGTCAAAATTGGCGCAAAGCCCGAGGATATTCACGCCATAAGAGTCGCCGCCGGCGAAGCCGATCTGGTGCTCGGGTGCGACCTCGTCGTCTCGGGCACCAAGAAAGTGCTCGCCGCCGTTCGCCGCAACGAGACAGGATTTGTCGTCAACACGGCGGAAATTTTTCCGGGCGACTTTACGCACGATCCTGATTTTTCGCTCCACCCCGGACGCATCAAGCGAGCGATCTTGGAGACCGCCGGGGATCGCGTGAGCTTCATCGACGCGACTGGTGTCGCCACCGCCTTGCTCGGCAACTCCATCGCCGCGAACATGTTCATGCTCGGCTACGCGTGGCAGAAATGCCTCGTGCCGCTCGACGATGCCTCGATCCTGCATGCGATCGCCCTCAACGGCGAAGCCGTCGAGATGAACCAATCAGCGTTTTTATGGGGCCGTCGCGAAGCCGCCAATTCCGCCGCGGTGGAAGCCGCCGCCGCGCCCTTGCGCCGATACACCGCGCCGCAAGGGCAATCGCGGTCCCTCGACGAAACGATCCAAAGACGCGCCGCATTTCTTGAGGCCTATCAAAACGAAGCCTATGCCAAGCGCTATTTGGCGTTGGTGAAACACGTCGATGAGGTTGAGCAGGCACGGGTACCAGGCAGTCATGACCTCGCGGACGCCTGTGCGCGCTATTACTTTAAGCTGCTCGCGATCAAAGACGAATATGAGGTCGCTAGGCTTTATAGCGACGGCTCTTTTGCAAAGCAGATCGCGGCAACATTCGAGGGCGGCACGCGCCTCGAATTCCATCTCGCGCCGCCGATGGTTGGCCGCAAAAACGCGCAGGGCGAGACCGTCAAATCCCGTTTTGGGCCCTGGATCATGCCGCTGTTTCGTGGTCTTGCCGCTCTAAAAGGGCTGCGCGGCACTGCTTTCGATATTTTCGGTTACACAAAGGAGCGCCGCGCCGAGCGGCAATTGATCAAAGACTATGAGGTTTTGATAGCGGAGATTTTGGCCAACCTTTGCCCAGCCAACCATAACGTCGCCGTCGCGCTCGCCGCAATTCCGGAAAAAATCCGCGGCTACGGCCATGTTAAAATGCGGCACTTGAAAGCGGCAAAGGCCGAGGAGCAAAGTCTCTTGGAACAGTTTCGCGCGGGTCCTGCACCCGTAAAACTGGCGGCGGAATAGCAAGACAGTTTTCACCGAAGATTGAAAGCGTCTTTTCCTGAGGAAGGCATCTGGAGTCGAAAAGCTTCAACAACGCCTTATCGGTCTGCTTAAAACCTTCATCCGCACGTTGTTCGATGGTGCCAGGTGAAAAATCACTGCCGCCAAATCCCAAAACCTGTTCCGGGCGGGTGATCTCGACAATGCGCGGATGCCGGACGTATTGACGTTTTGCCACCGCATGATAGGCCGGATTATCCTTGAGTGGATTGCCTTCGGGAAGATTTTCCAGCGCCTCCATCAAATCGGCGACCTCATTGATCCTCTCCAACATCCTCACATCTGCACGGCTCCTGTTGACGAAATGGAGATTGTGCGTGCGTACCCTCACCTCATGCAGATTGGTGGGAAGGGGCACTTTATTCGGAAACAGATTGATGACAAAAATTGTCCGGTCGGTGCCCTTTGCAGAATCGAGCCTCTCGAGCACAGCGCCAAGCGGCGTGTTGTCGAACAAGCCTCCGTCCCAGTAATATTTCTCACCGATCTGGGTCATCGGAAACGACGGCGGAAAGCTGCTGCTTGCCATGATATGGTCCAGGGACAGCCCGCCCTCCCGGCTGAAGAAATATTCGATCTCTCCAGCCTCGACATCGGTTGCGCTGACCAAGAGGCCTGGCATGGCCTCCGGGTCCGCGAGGGCCTCGAGATCGATCAATTGCGAGAGAGTCTCGCGTAATGGCGCCGTATCATAGATGTGCGTCCACATCGGCAACGCGAAGTAATCGTGCCTCGGCACGAAGAAATTCGGATTTCCGAGCGCCGATGCATAAGGCCGCAGGGGTGGCGGCAGAAAAAGTCCGTTGACGGTGACTTTTTGCCAAAAAGCTTCCAGCGCTTCAAGCGGTTTCAAACCCTGCGCGGGACGTGCCAGCAGCACCGCGGTGATCGCCCCGATCGAGACACCGGCGATCAAATCTGGCGCGAAATCTGGATCCTCGTAGAGCCGCCGAGCGGCACCAAACTCATAAGCGCCGAGCGCGCCACCTCCTTGGAGGACCAAGGCCGTGCTTGCTGGATGCGGCATGAAACACTTCCATAATTTAGATCAACCCCTCGAAAGGTCCCCAGCCAATGGTTTTGGGCGGGCCGTCATCGGGATCATAACGAGGCTTTGACGCCTCGCCTCCGTCATCGCCCGAATAAAAATCAAACGCCGTGACGGAAAGCACACCGCCGCGCTCCGACAACACAACCCTGACCGGCAACGTGAACGAAACCTCTTGCATCGCTTGCCCCGGCCGCAAGGCTCCAGGCGCCTTGAGCAGCAATTCGGCGCGGCCGAGCCAGGCGCCTTCTGTTGTGTTTTTCTCGAAAGACCGGGGATCAACATCTGTCGCAAAAAAGGAGATGCCCGGCACAGCGTTGGAGAGCGCAAGCCATTGCTCGCCATCCTCGACCGGAAAGACGGTCACGGCATCGATGATTTGATCCAATACCATCGGATTTTCAGACATCCGCGCGATCCCTCTCCAATCTCACCGCTGACGGTAGCGCCACGCCAGCGTCTTGCTGAGCGCATCCATATCCACATAGATTTGTTGCGTATCATAGCCAAATATATGCAGCAGCCGCCGGAACTCCGTCTTTTCCGACGCGGGAACCGTAAAAGTCGCAAAGTCGTAAGCTGGTGCGGACGGCTGCCACGCCGATTGCGGATCGGCGTGCAGGGAGAAACATCCCTGCTGCGCCGTGATCCGCGCGACGCGCGGAGAGACTTGCACGATCACCGGCGCGCCGGGCGGCCCAAAGAGGGGTGCGGCCTGCAAGCGCCGCACGAAAGGCACCCGCAGCGCCACAATTTCCGCGTCAGCCGCATTGCTCTCGTCTTCCGTGGCGAACCAGGCCGCGACCATGGGATTGGCAGACCAATCGAGCAACCGTGTCGGCAACCCATGATGCTGGGCCACCGCCAGCCATTCGAGCTCCGTAAATCCGTCCGCGTCGAGATAGCGCTTCGCCTCCCGCATGAAATCCTCGAACAGGATCTTTTCATCGGCCAGCCGGTATGCTGTCGCCGACGGCTGCCTCCCGATCGCCGGGACGAGAGTCCAGGCCGCGTCGGCGTGACCCCGGAAGAGCCAAGTGCCGTCGGCCTTCACCGATGCGAAGTCGAGAAAATCGAGCCACGTCTGAGAGACAACGGGCGATGTCGGCCAGAATGCAAAAGGCATTGCCCCGACCCTTCTACCGCACGATTACATTTTTGAACTGCCACGGGTCCGCCGTGTCGATGTCCTCTGGGAAGAGGACAGCGCGGCCCTCCAGCGGCGTCCAATCCGTGTAGTGCCCGGTGACGGGGCCAAGGTAAGGCATCTGCACTTCAAGGCAGCGGCGGAAGTCGAGTTCATCCGCCTCGACGATCCCGGCATTGGGATTTTCCAGCGCCCAGACCATGCCGGCGAGCACGGCCGAGGTCACTTGCAGACCCGTTGCATTCTGATACGGGGCAATGCGCCGCGTCTCCTCGATGGACAGCTGCGAACCATACCAATAGGCATTTTTGGCATGACCATAGAGCAGGACTCCGAGTTCATCGATGCCATCGACAATCTCGTTCTCGTCCAAAATATGCGCCTTTTCCTGACGCTGCCATTGGGCGCCCGCCATTTCGTCGAGCGAAAGCACGGCATCGTCGGCCGGGCGGTAAGCGTAATGGCAGGTCGGCCGGTAGATAGTATTCTCTCCTTCGCGCACTGTCAGATAATCGGCAATTGAGATCGCTTCATTGTGGGTGATGAGCCAGCCGTGCTGCGCCTTGGCGGTCGGCGTCCAAGACCGCACCCGCGTGCCGGCGCCCGGCCGCATCAGATAGATTGCGCAGTCGGGCCCAAAGGCATGCCGCTTTCCTTCCGGAGGCATATGCTTCTCATGGGTTCCCCAGCCGAGTTCGGCAGGCTGAAGTCCTTCCGAAACGAAACCCTCGATCGACCAGGTGTTGACGAACACGCCGCGCGGCTTTGCCGATGTCGCGCGCTGCGTATCGCATTCGGCGATATGGATGCCCTTGACTGCCACGCGCTGCGCGAGCCGCGCCCAATCCTCGCGGGACGACGGCGTCCCAGCCTCGATGCCGCAATCAGCCGCAACATTCAAAAGCGCCTGCTTGACAAACCAGGACACCATGCCCGGATTGGCGCCACAACACGAAATCGCGGTTGGACCCGTCTTGAGCGCGCGGCGGAGATCGAGGATCGCCTCACGCAGCGCGTAATTGGAGCGTTCCGAGGCCGTCAGCCGCGTGTCGGTATAAAACCCAAGCCAAGGCTCGGCGACTGTATCGACATAAAGAGCGCCAACTTCGTGACAGAGCCGCATGATCGCGGCGGATGAGACATCGACCGACAGATTGACGACAAAAGCCTGGCCATCGCCTTTTGTCAGGAGCGGCTTCAAGAGATCGACAAAGTCGTCTCGCGTGACGGCCTTCTTGATGAAGGCGATGCCACGCTCATCGAGCAGATGGCGGTCCTTGTCCTCCGGATCGATGACCGTGAAGCGCGATTTGTCGAATTTGAAATGCCGTTCAATGAGCGGCAGCACGCCACGCCCGATCGAGCCGAAGCCGATCAAGACAATTGGACCTGTAATCGTGCCATGCACGGGCCATTGCGACATTTTTTTCTCCAGAAAAGTCTAGGGGATGCGGGCCGCGATAAGCGGTACAAGAAGGAGCCGCCAGCTTCAAGCCAGCGGCTCCTCCAGATAAGAACGTTGGATATGAACTTTTTTTGACGATATTTAAGCCGCGCGGCGCAATTCGAGGGCTCCGCGCTGCGCCGGAGCTTCAAAGCCCCGGCCCGCCGTCACCAGGCCCTTCGCGCCGGTCAAAGCACCGTCTTCGAGTTCAAGCCCCAGAAAACGTGCTTCATCGACCGGACCCGGCAGCGACAGCCCGAGCGTATGCCGCCTCGAAAAGCCAAAGGCCTCATAATACAGCGCGTCACCGACAAGCAGGATGGCGCGATGCCGTGCGGTGATCGTCCGGAACAAAGCTTCCCCCAGGAGTCTGCGGCCCAGCCCCTGCGAGCGATGGGTCTTGGCGACGGCCAGCGGTCCGAGCAGAAGCGCCGGCACGCGGCCCGCGCGAATTGGCCACAGCCGTAAGCTGCCCACAAGATCGCCGCCATCCTTCGCCACCAGCGCAAGACCCGGCGCCGGCACGCAGCCCTTGCGCAGACGTTCGACGGTTTTCTCAAAACGCGCTGCGCCGAACGCCTCGTCGAGCAAGCGCTCCCGTGCCCTGACATCGGCTGGCGATTCATCGGCGATAAAAAGATAGGGTGCTGCGACAGCTCCAATGAATGCCGGAGCCTGCACGATTTCGTTTGCGATCAAGGTCATCTGAGCCTCCCCCACAGGATGGGATTGCACGAGACGACCCTCGCGGCGCGCGCGAGCTCGACGTTCGAGCCCATGCCCGCCGTCCGGGACAAGGTTTTGGGTGAGTGCGGCGAAGCATTGCTCCGCCGCTGAGACTTCGGCTGCGCCGCTCAGATCACATAGGATCGAAGCGGCGGAAAGCCGTTGAACCCGACCGAGGAATAGGTCGTCGTATAGGCGCCCGTTCCTTCGATCAGGACTTTCGAGCCAATTTCGAGGCCAACAGGAAGGAGATAGGGCTCCTTCTCGTAGAGCACATCGACGGAATCGCAACTCGGCCCGGCCAGCACGCAAGGCTCGGTCGCCATTCCATCGAACGGCGTTTTGATCGGATAGCGGATCATCTCGTCCATCGTCTCGGCGAGGCCGTTGAACTTGCCGATGTCGAGATAGACCCATTTCACCTTGTCATCGTCCGACTTCTTCGAGATCAGCACGACTTCCGCTTCGATCACGCCGGCATTGCCGACCATCCCGCGTCCCGGTTCGATAATCGTCTCGGGAATATGGTTACCAAAATGCCGCCGCAACGAATGAAAGATCGCCTGTGCGTAGGTCTTCACCGCCGGCACATTCTTCAGATATTTCGTTGGAAAACCGCCGCCGAGATTGACCATTTGCAAATTGATCCCGCGCTCTGCCAAGTCACGGAAGATCGTTGAGGCCGCTTTCAAGGCACTGTCCCACATGCGCGGATTGCGTTGCTGCGAACCGACGTGAAACGACAGACCGAAGGCAACGAGCCCCAGACGGTGCGCAAGTTCAAGGACGCGCGGTGCCATCTCGGGCGCGCAGCCGAATTTGCGCGAGAGCGGCCATTCGGCGCCGGCACCGTCACAGAGCATGCGGCAAAACACCTTGGACCCCGGCGCAACGCGTGCGATCTTTTCGACCTCAGCCTCGCAATCGACCGCGAACAGGCGCACGCCAAGCTCGAAGGCGCGCTTGATGTCGCGCTCCTTCTTGATCGTATTGCCATAGCTGATACGGTCGGCGCTCGCGCCCGTGGCCAAAACCTGCTCGATCTCGACGACCGATGCGGTGTCGAAACACGAGCCAAGGCGCGCCAGCAACTCGAGGACCTGCGGGTCAGGATTGGCCTTCACGGCGTAGAACACACGCGTGTCCGGAAGTGCCTTAGCGAAGGCTGTGTAATTGTCGCGCACGACATCAAGGTCGAGCACAAGGCACGGCCCGTCCTCGCGGCGATTGCGGAGAAATTCCAAGATACGATCGGTCATCGCGGCATCCCTTCGAGCGGCGCGGACTCCCACGCCGGAACGAAAAAGTTACGGGTGAATGGCGATGCGAAATCAGCGTCCGCGCGTTGGAAACGCGGCCGCTAAGAACCATGCCATTCGCGACCGGAGGCTTTAAGCGAAGCAGATGCCTCGCGGGCCACGCGGTCAGATGCTGCGCCGTTGGACATATCCACCGTGGACACCGCAAATCACGCTGTCCGAAGTGTTTATGGCCATCGCTTGGATTGGGATGAGAACCCGCTCCGCACGCCCGGCAAGATAGACTAGCCTCTTCGGTAAGCCAGCTTTGGAGGCTGGCAGAGACGAAAAAGCCCGGTCCGTCGTTGCTTTAAGTCGCGTCCCCCGTTTGGCGGGGTTCGCCGGTTCGCCTCCGGCTGCTGGTCCTTATTCGGCGGTTAACCGGCCTCTTGTCCGGATCCCCGCCAACCAGCACACGACCACAGGCACGTGCGAAATTGGGCAAAGGCAGAAATATGCGATTCTTCCCGCAACACAAGAGTTTTTTTCAAAAAAATACGGGCAAGGCGCCGGCCAATGGTTAAACCTTACTTAACCTTGCATCTGCTGGACGCCCCAATCGGACCTGCAATGAGCTGAAGCTTGCTCTTCGCAACCACCCGGCCGAAACCGCTATTTCAAAGTCTGGAGTTATTCAGGCCTCTCCAAGGGCTGCGGCGAACCCCTCATGGGGGATGTACCCAGCCGGCGAAAAAGTCCGCGGACAGCCTTGATGAGCTGGCGCTCAACGAAAACATGAATGAGGACGCCGAAGCCCGCGCACAGCACGACGAAAAATGGAATGACCGGCCATTGCGGGAAATTCGTCAGGCTGCCTTTGAGGAGCCATGCATAAGAGATCAAGGTCAAGGGATGGGTAAGGTAGATAGCGTAGGAAGCATCCCCGAGTAAAACCATATGCCGTCTCAAAGGAGTGCCATTGGTTTTCAGCGAGAGAAACGACGCCACGATGAGAAACGCGGGAATGCCCCAAAGGACTCGGGCTGGGCTCGGAGGAAAATGGGTGCTTGCATAAGGTGCGATCATGGGCGCGGCCACAAGAAGGGCGAGGCCCGGGATCCAAAGCAGACGGGCTGCAGAAGCAAAGTTTGGCCATTCCCGGAACAGATAAGCCAAAAAAAGCCCGAAGCAAAACTCGACCGCGATCGGATTGCCTAGGAAGGCGCGCAGCGCGGGGTCCGGCGCCCAATTGCTGAGTGCGTATAAAACGAGGATTATGCTGCTGGTGCCATATAAGGAAACGAGCGGTCTTGAAAAATACAGCGTCGCAGCGAAGATGAGATAAAAATACATTTCGTAGACAAGCGTCCACGCTACCCCGATAACAAAATAATTGCTTGGAAACAGCAAAACGGACCGGATCCAAAATACTCCTGTCCGGCTGTATTGAAGGAACAAGGCCCAGACTCCAGAAGCCGAGAGTCAAGGCCACACAGAACCAGTAGAACGGGTAAATCCGGGTTAGCCGCTTCAGCAGAAAAGCTGCCGGCGCAACGTTCGGACGATGAGCGGGGAAGCTCACATAGAACATGATGAACCCGCTGATCACAAAAAATATGTCGACTCCGACAGAGCCGAAAGCCGTGAGCCAGGCTGGGCTCTTCGGCGGCGCAACGGCCTCTAAGGATTCCAAGAGCGTGTGAGACAGCACGACAAGAAGAGCCGCCGCGGCGCGAAGGATCTGGATCCCCTCAAGGGAACTACTGTGGCGTGCTGCAGCCTGCCCGCCTCCGTCAAGTCCCATGAATGTCCGCCCTGCCAACCCATTGTATCAAGTCGCGGCGATCCCGCCGGGAGACGCAGGGCCGCCCGCTATTTGCCTCATGCCTGCGTTTCAGGCAAGCTTGCCATGCTGACGTAGGATGTTGATGGGGATGCTCTTGTGCCGATGCGGGGCGGCGAATCAACTCTCTAGCGCCCCGCTTGGCTTAGTCCGTTTGCCCGCCAGTCTCAGGTAGAAACGCCTTTCGATGAACGAGGCCATGAAGATCCATCCCAACAGCACGCTGCTCATGATCGGTGACTCGATTACGGATTGCGGCCGCGCCCGGCCGGTCGCCGAAGCGGTTGGCTCGGACCTTGGCAATGGCTACGTTTCCCTCATCCACGCCTTGCTCGGCGCGACCTGCCCCGAAAGGCACATCCGCATCCGGAACATGGGGATCTCCGGCAACACCGTGCGCGATTTGGCGGCCCGCTGGCAATCCGATGTCTTGAAGCTGGCGCCCGATTGGCTTTCCATCATGATCGGCATCAACGACGTTTGGCGTCAGTTCGATGCCCCCCTGCAAACGGAATGGCACGTCTCTCTTGACGAATATGCCTCCATTTTGGAACAACTTGTCCGCGCAACCCGCCCGCAACTCAAGGGATTGGTTCTGATGACGCCCTATTTCATCGAAACCAACCGGGCCGATCCCATGCGCGTGGCCATGGATCTCTATGGCGACGTGGTGCGCCAGTTGGCTGAGCGTCACCAAGCCATCTTGGTGGATACACAAGCAGCGTTCGATGATCTCTTGACGGCGGTTCATCCGATGGCGCTGGCGTCCGACCGGGTTCATGCAAACTTGACAGGCCACATGGTTCTCGCACGGGCTTTTTTAAAGGCCCTGAACTACACTTGGTGAGTCTGGATAGAAGGCTTTTTCGGGCAGACCAACAAACAATTGCCTAGATTGCCTAACCCTTATGGGCTTTCCTGCCAAACTCGCTCTAGGAGGGGCCGCCTTGCCGCTGGCGCAAAAGGTGAGTAACCCGTGCGTGCACCTCCCGCCTGACGAAATTGCGCACAAACCTTCTATTTTGGACACCCATGGACAACCTTAGTCGCCGTACAATTGTCAAATATCTCGTTCTCTCGAGCGCCGGCTTCTCGTCGCCCATCTTGTCCGCCCCAGCGCAACCCGCCAAGCCGACCCCGCAGCCGCCTCAACCGCCACAGGCCCCGCCAAAATTCGATTTCGAAGACGTCATACGCCGCGCCCGCGATCTCTCCGCGGCGGCTTTCGATACCGCCTCCCCGGGACTCCCCGACGCGCTCAACAAATTGGATTTCGATGCCTGGCGCGATATAAGGTTTCGCCCCGACAAGGCCTTCCTTGGCGCCGCTGGCAGTCAATTCCGGCTGCAATTGTTCCATCTCGGCCATCTTTACCAGCGCCCCGTCACGATCAACTTGATTAGAGACGGGATACCAGCCCCCATTCCCTATTCCGCCAACCTTTTTGATTACGGCCGCACAAAAATTGAGAAGCCATTGCCGGTCAATATGGGCTTCGCCGGGTTCCGGTTGCATTACCCGTTAAATAGCCCCAGGGTTTATGATGAACTGATTGCTTTCCTCGGCGCGAGTTACTTCCGTTTTCTCGGCCGCGGCCAGCGCTACGGCATGTCGGCGCGGGCCCTCGCCGTCGAGGCAGGCACCACCAGCGAAGAGTTTCCCTTTTTCCGTGAATTTTGGATCGAGACGCCCGAGCCCGGCGCCGATCAGGCAACAATCTATGCGCTGCTTGATGGTCCTTCGACGACTGGCGCTTACCGCTTCGACCTTTTTCCCGGAGTCGAAACGGCGATCGAAGTTTATGCGCAGCTTTTTCCGCGCAAGCCGAATGTCAAGTTTGGACTCGCCCCTTTGACCTCGATGTTCTTCATCGGTGAGGACGATCACCGGTTCAACGACGATTTCCGTCCCGAGTTACACGATTCGGATGGGCTTTTGATCCATTCGGGAACCGGCGAATGGATTTGGCGTCCATTGCGCAATCCGGTGAAGCCAGAGGTCTCGGCCTTTCTCGATAAGGATCTTCGCGGCTTTGGCCTGTTGCAACGGGACCGCGACTTCGATCACTACCAGGATCTCGACCTCAACTACGAAACGCGTCCAAGCCTTTGGGTCGAGCCGAGGGGGAATTGGGGCGAAGGCCGGGTCGAGCTCGTCGAACTGCCCACCGGACATGAAACGAACGACAACATCGTCGCGTCCTTCGTGCCGAAGGATTCGCCTGAGCCAGGCAAGCCTTTCATTTATGCCTATCGCATGGCCGCCGGGCTCGACCTGGTGCAACTCTCGCCGAACGGGCGCGTCCTGAACACCTATCAGACGATGGCCGCGGCGCTTGGCTCGATCGAGCCGCCAGCACCGGGCTCGCGCCGGTTCATCGTCGATTTCAGCGGCGGCGAGCTGCCCTATTACGCCACCGATCCGCAACTCGTCGAAGTTGTTCCATCAACGAGCCAAGGCACGATCACTCGCTCCTTCATCGTGCCAAACGAGCACACCAAGGGTTTTCGGGCGATCATCGACGTGCAGCTGGAGCCCGGCCAAGCCACCGATTTGCGGGCCTTTTTGCGCACCGGCGCGCGGGCGCTCACCGAGACTTGGACGTTTCCGTGGCGCGCCGATTGAGGATAAATCCGCTCACAAACCCTCGGACAGCGGCCCCTCCTTCAATCGTGTCAGATCGAAGCCATCAATGTCTTGCAGCAATTCGATGAAGGCGGTGGCGCCGTAATCGGCGCAGGCCAGGCCCTTGCGAGCATCGGCCTCCGCCGCATCCCCCATGGCGCCCGAGATCGAGAGGTCCTGGGCCATCCAGCCAAAGCCCGTCGGACGGCCGGCGCGCAGCCAGTTGAAATCGCGTTCGAGCGCCAGGCTTTGCGACGGAAAATCGGCCGCCTCGTCCGCGCGCACCAGCTCCGGCCGGAAGTTCATCATCAAGGATGTTTCGATCTCGCCAGCATGGATTCCATGCGCTTCCTCCTGCGCGGAAAAGAGCCCGTCGGGCGCCCCAAAACGCCGCCAGGATGCGAGCACGACGAGCATGCCGAGCCGGGCGCGCAGATCATGCGCGACAATGTCGAGAATTGCGCTGTTGCCGCCATGCGAATTCAAGAGCACCAGCTTGCGGCAGCCCGCGCGATGCACGCATTCGCCAAGCGCAGTCCAGGCGCTGATGAGAGTTGCGGCCGGGATGCTGAGCGTGCCCGGAAAATCCGCGTGCTCGACCGAAAGCCCGCAATTTTGCACCGGTAGAAACAAGACGGAAAGTTCGCGCGGCAAACGTGCGATGACTTGTTCAATGTAGCCTGCCATGATGAACGTGTCGGTGCCGAGCGGCAGATGCGGCCCATGCTGCTCGGTCGCGGCAAGCGGCAAAACGGCGATCGCGCGCGCCATGTCGGCTTCGACGAAATCGGTCCAGGTCAGCTCAGCCCAAAAACTAGTTTCCGGCATGCACGAATCCTTGGCGAGGGCTAGCTGCAAAAGTTTGCATATTTGCCGCCCCAGCGCAAAGCCTCTTCGTCAACACATGCCGATTCGATCAAATGCTCTTTCGATTTGATCTAGCGATCAAGCCCCCTGATATACGCCACGATATCCGCGATCTCGTCGCGTGTGAGACTCATGTCCGGCATTTTCGGGTGCGGATCGGTGAGGAAGGCCGAAAGCGCTTTTGAGGTTGGCTTCTTATGCGCGATCGAGGCAAA
Source organism: Methylocella sp. (assembly GCA_036561105.1). GTDB lineage: Bacteria > Pseudomonadota > Alphaproteobacteria > Rhizobiales > Beijerinckiaceae > Methylocapsa. The sequence continues at coordinate 38,372 of DATBPZ010000172.1, forward strand.
GCTGGGAGCATCCGAATTGCCCTTGGTCTGCTCAGGCGAAACCAGATGGCACGCGGCGCACCAGCGCTTGACAATGATCTCGCCCTTCCCCGCGTCGGCGGCGATCGCGCCGGGCGGCAACGCGATCATGACCGGCAGAGCAATCGCACCGAGGAAAAGGCATCGCATAGATGAGACCAAGACCATCGTCCTTCGACCCCGTTCGCGGCGCGAATCAAAAAGCGTCTTCGCTCTATAACCAGTTCCCCGCCATCATGAAACTGCCCGCATGGGCTTATTTGAAAAATCATTCGCTCAATTGACATGAGTCAAGCCTCCCAACTTCGGGACGCTTAAAAGGAACCCTCTCAGCACTTGACATCACGCATCTTCGGCCCAATTGCAAACTTGGGATCGTTTCCTCGACGGCCCGTCTCAAGCTGGCCTCCGGCCTTCATCGAAAAGGAAAATTCATGAACCTACGCGCCATTCTCTGCGCGGCATCCCTTGCCGTTTTGACTGCCACAACGCAAACCGCGGTTGCACAACAGGGCTTGAAACTCGGCAGGTTGCGCTGCAACGTGTCTGGAGGCCTCGGCCTGATCATCACATCCACCAAGGAAATGGCGTGCGTTTTTACGTCGGTGCATGGATATCACGAGCGGTATTACGGCACGATTCGCAAATTCGGTCTTGATATTGGTGGCACCGACCGGGGTGTTTTGAGTTGGGCCGTCTTTGCACCCTCGGAAGGACCCAAGCATGGCGCCCTCGCCGGTGAGTATGTCGGCGTCGATGCCTCGGCGACGTTCGGTGTCGGGCTCGGCGCGAATGCGCTCGTCGGTGGCTCGAATCGCTCGATCGCCTTGCAGCCCCTGTCGGTTCAGGCGCAGACCGGTCTCTCTCTCGCCGGCGGCGTCGCGGCGCTGACGCTTCGCCCCGGAAGCTGAAATCTCGCGGCACAAGCCGCTACGTACCTGTAGCCATCAAAAAAGGACCGGGCGATCCCGGTCCACATTTAGGGTTCCGCCTCATGGGCGAGGCTACCAAAATTTTGGGGGATGGATTCCGGCCGGCGAGACAACGCTGACGACGAGAACAACCGCCGACACCATGAGAACGCCGCTCGACATGATCCAGAGCGCAAGCCCGTAAACATCGAGCCGCGTGCCGCGGGGCGGAATGCTGTAATAGATGGCCCCGGCACACAAAGCGCAGAGCCAAAGAGCCAAAAGCGCCGTCATGTTTCGTGTCCCGTCTCTGCAAGTATACACCCGGTGGGTTTGCCCAGCAACCGTCTCGCGCGCACCGCGATTATACTAGCGCTTGCGCTTCTTGTGAGGTGCGGCAAAAGCCTGGCGTGCTGTTGCGTGGCGGAACGGCCAGCGGACGGGCGCGGCGGTATTTATATTTGCCGGTCCTATTTTTCTCAATTGTTTGTATCATGCGTTGCGCCCCGCCGCATCGAACACGAACGATCGAGGATTCCCCTTGCCCCTTTTCGCACTCCTCCGCACGGCATGCGTTCTTGTGTCCTTTGCCACGCTTGCCGGAAGTGTCACGCCCGCCGCCGCCCTCGACAAAGTGACCTTCGCAACGAATTGGCTCGCCGAGGCAGAACATGGCGGCTTCTACCAGGCCAAGGCCGATGGCACCTATGAGAAATACGGGCTCGATGTCACGATCCTGCAAGGCGGCCCCAACGCCAACAACAGGCTGTTGCTCGCGGCCGGAAAAGTCGAATTCAGCCTTGGCGCCAATTTGATTCAGGCGTTTGACGCGGTGGCCGGTGACCTTCCCATTGTCGCCGTCGCCGCGCTGTTTCAAAAAGATCCCTTTATCCTGATGTCGCACCCGAACTCGGGGTTCGACCAATTCAAGGACTTGCCCCGCGCGACCGCCTATATCGGCAAGGATGGCTTTGTTTCCGTATATCAGTGGTTGAAACTCGCCTACGGCTTCCGGGATGAAAACGTCAAGCCCTACACATTCAACTCAGCACCCTTCATCGCGGATAAAAATTCCATCCAGCAAGGATATGTGACCTCGGAGCCTTTCGAGATCGAACGGCAAGGCAAGTTCAAACCAAATGTGTTTCTGATCGCGGACTATGGTTACGATTCCTATTCGACCACAATCGAGACGACACGCGGCCTCATCGATAAGAACCCCGACCTTGTTCAGCGCTTCGTCGATGCTTCAATCATCGGCTGGTACAATTATGTCTATGGCGACAATCACGCAGCCAATGAGCTGATCAAACGCGACAATCCGGACATCAGCGACGATCAGCTTGCCTATTCGGTGGCAAAGATGAAAGACTATGGCATCGTTGATTCGGGAGACTCCTTGACTCTTGGCATCGGCGCCATGCGCGACGCCCGGGTCAAAAGTTTTTTCGGCAAAATGGTGGATGCCGGGCTTGTTAAACCTTACCTCGAATACAAGCGCGCCTATACGTTGCGGTTCATTGGCCATGGCGTTGGTCTTGAACTGCGGCCGCGCCAATGATCCTGGATAATCGCGCGCGTGACACAGACGCTCATCTCCTTGCGCAATGCGGGGAAGATTTACAAAAATGGAACGATCGCCCTCGCGGACCTTAATTTCGAAGTGCGCGAAGGCGAATTTCTCACTTTGCTCGGCCCCTCGGGCTGCGGCAAATCGACGATTTTGCGGCTGATCGCTGGGCTTGAGACAGTCTCTTCCGGCACCCTCACAAGGGCGTTGGCGCCGGGGCGCGCGAGCATCGGCTTCGTGTTCCAGGACCCGACTTTGATGCCCTGGGCCAATGTCTTCGACAATGTGTTTCTGGGCCTGCGCTTGCAGGGATCAACGCGGCAAGATGCGGCTGGCATTGTCCACGAGGCACTGGCTCTTGTCGGCCTTGCCGCCGAAGCGAAGATGTACCCAAGGGAACTTTCCGGCGGCATGCGCATGCGTGTTTCGATTGCCCGCGCGCTTGTCCTGCGGCCGCCCTTGCTCTTGATGGACGAGCCCTTCGCCGCGCTCGACGAGATTTCGCGATTCAAGCTCAATGACGATCTTTTGGGATTGCAACGCGCGCTCAGCACGACGATCGTCTTCGTCACCCATTCGGTTTATGAGAGTGTCTATCTGTCAAGCCGGATCGCGGTCATGGTGGCGCGGCCCGGCCGGATCATTGAGGAAATTGACGTTGACGCGCCCGCGCCACGTGGCGAAAATTTTCGTGTGAGTGCGGCCTATGCGCGCTCTTGCGCGCTCGCCTCGCGCGCGCTGCAAAACGCGATGGACGAGCATTCGCAATGAGCTCGGCAAGGGCAAGACGTCTCCCCAGATGGGTTGTGCGGAACGGCCCGCCCGCCCTGGTCTTCACGGCGATACTCACAGCGTGGGAAGCCTATGTCAGGCTGCGCGATGTGCCGCCCTACATCCTGCCATCCCCTTCGCTCGTGCTTGAAACACTCGTGACCGACCGCGCCATTTTGTTTCCAGCCTTGCTCGTGACCTTGCAGACGACCTTTGGCGCGCTCGCGGCGGCTGTCTTGGGCGGCGTTGGCCTCGCGGTTCTTTTCGCGCAATGGAAATGGGTTGAGCGCTCCTTGCTGCCGCTTGCCATCGTGCTGCAAGTCACCCCAATCGTCGCCATCGCACCTTTGCTTTTAATTTATCTGGAGGCGCCGGCGGCGGTCCTCGTCTGCGCCTTTCTCGTGGCTTTTTTTCCGATTTTGGCGAATACCACACTCGGCCTCACTTCGGCCGACCGCAATCTCATCGATCTCTTCAAGCTGTATCGCGCGACACGCTGGCAGACGCTCATCTATCTGCGCTTGCCCGCCGCATTGCCGTATTTTCTTGGGGGATTGCGGATCGGCGGCGGTCTTGCGCTCATTGGCGCAATCGTCGCTGAACTCGCAGCGGGCAATGCCGGCAAGGGCGCTGGCCTTGCATTCCGAATCGCGGAAGCAGGCTACCGGTTGAACATCCCGCGCATGTTCGCGGCGCTGACATTGATCTCATTGACCGGCATCGCCATTTTCGCGGTGTTGTCCGGGCTCTCTTTCTCACTGCTTGCCCGTTGGCACGACAGCGCCGTTGGCCGGGAGCGTTAAAGCGTCGCAGGTCTCTTTTGATTGAATTTTGGGCGGTTGACTTTTGTTTGCATCGCAGCAATCTCCCCTTGGTGCACGGCACAAGTTAGGGAGAAGAGTGTATGATTCTCAAGGTTACGGTTTTCAAAGACGGGGCCGATGTTTTTTCCGTCAACATTGACGTCCGGCAACCGTCTGAACTGTCAACCGGCGTAAAGGCAGCCCTCGATGAGTTTCATCGGGTGCAGCCGCAAACCCCGCTCTTGGACGGCGATTTGCAGATCAAGCTCGACAAAGCATAAATATCCGCCGGGGCCTCAGGCTAGACCGGCTCAGACCAAAATGATGATCAATTTTCGAGGCGTGTTCTCAAGGACACGCCTCTTTCTATCTCGCGGCGAGACCGGGCACTTCGCACATGACTTGCCCGGGCCGCTTCCCCGCCCTATACTTATGAGTTCGCCATGGGGTGCTGTCGGGAACGGCGGCTGAGATCACACCCGTAGAACCTGAATCTGGGTAATGCCAGCGAAGGGACAAGGCAACGCGAGGACGAGTCAGGCTCTTTCCTCTTCGCATCCGCCCCAAGCCTTGCTGCCCCGACCCGCGCGGAGGATCGCGATGAATATTTTGGACAAGCCGCAAAATATCGTTCCGCAAAGCGTGACATGCGGACCGCTGCCGGGCTCGAAAAAGATTTATCACCATCCAACTGGCCGGCCCGACATTGCCGTGCCGTTCCGGGAAATCGCGCTTGACCCCTCCGCCAACGAGCCGCCGGTGCGCGTGTACGATCCTTCGGGGCCTTATACGCAGGACGCCGTTTCGATCGATTTGTCGGCTGGCCTTCCGCCCCTCCGCGAGCCGTGGCTCGCCGCCCGGCAAGGATTTGAAACCTATCAAGGCCGCGCCGTGCGGCCGGAAGACAATGGTGGCGTTGCGCCTGGCCGTCTGGTGCCGCCCTGCCCCGCCAACCGTTCGCCTCGCAAGGGGCATGTTGGATCGCTTGTCACCCAATATGAATTCGCCCGCGCTGAGATCATCACGGAAGAGATGATTTTCGCCGCTGCGCGGGAAAACCTCGGCCGCGAGCAGATGGTTGAAGCCGCGGAGACTCGACTCAAGGATGGCGAGAGTTTCGGCGCGTCGATCCCGGCTTTCGTCACGCCGGAGTTTGTTCGCGACGAGATCGCGCGCGGCCGCGCCATCATCCCGGCCAACATCAATCATCCCGAACTTGAGCCGATGATCATCGGCCGCAATTTCCTCGTCAAGGTCAATGCCAATATCGGCAATTCGGCGGTGACCTCTTCCGTCGCCGAGGAAGTCGAGAAAATGGTCTGGGCGATCCGCTGGGGTGCCGACACCGTGATGGATCTCTCCACCGGGCGCAACATTCACAACATCCGCGACTGGATTCTGCGCAATGCGCCGGTGCCCATCGGCACCGTCCCGATCTATCAGGCGCTCGAAAAGGTCGATGGCGATCCCATCAAACTCACCTGGGAGATTTTCCGCGACACGCTGATCGAGCAGGCCGAGCAGGGCGTCGATTATTTCACCATTCACGCGGGCGTGCGGCTCGCCTATGTGCCGCTCACCGCCAAGCGCACCACCGGAATCGTGTCGCGCGGCGGCTCGATCATGGCGCGCTGGTGCCTCGCGCATCACAAGGAGAGTTTTCTCTACGAGCGCTTCGACGAGATTTGCGACATCATGCGCGCCTATGATGTCTCCTTCTCGCTCGGCGATGGCCTCAGGCCGGGCTCCATCGCCGACGCAAACGACCGCGCCCAATTCGCCGAGTTGGAAACGCTGGGCGAATTGACAAAGATCGCCTGGGACAAAGGCTGCCAGGTGATGATCGAAGGCCCTGGTCATGTGCCGATGCATAAGATCAAGGTCAATATGGAAAAGCAGCTCGAGGAATGCGGCGAGGCGCCCTTCTATACGCTCGGGCCGCTGACGACGGATATCGCGCCAGGCTACGACCATATTACGTCAGGCATCGGCGCTGCGATGATCGGCTGGTTCGGCTGCGCCATGCTTTGCTATGTGACGCCGAAGGAACATCTTGGTCTGCCGGATCGCGATGACGTGAAGGTGGGAGTCATCACCTATCGCATCGCGGCGCATGCAGGAGATCTCGCCAAAGGGCATCCGGCGGCGCAGATTCGCGACGATGCGGTATCGCGTGCGCGATTTGATTTCCGCTGGCAGGATCAATTCAACCTTGGGCTCGATCCCGAGACGGCAAAACTCTTCCACGACGAAACCCTGCCCAAGGACGCGCACAAAACCGCGCATTTCTGCTCGATGTGCGGGCCGCAGTTTTGCTCGATGAAGATCACCCAGGACATTCGCGAGGAAGTCGCCGCGATGGAAGTGCGCGAAAAAGGCATGGCCGACAAAAGCGCCGAGTTTTTGGAGAAGGGCGGCAAGCTTTATGTCTAGGCACATAAATTGCTCATCTAAGCATTAGGCGTTTCATCTCGAAGTTCTGGAAGCTTCAATGAAGCGGCGTCACCAAGGAAGGACCCCGATTCTCCCTGTCGATCTCGCCTAATCGCGCGCTCGAGACAAAAGGAGTGCGCGGATTGCTCCAATCGTTGGCGACTTCACGACATTGAGGATCACAGATGACAGCCATTACCGACACGCCTTTCGCCAAATTGGAGGCGGCAGGCCGGCTCCTTAAGCCAATCCTGAAGGCGGACACGCATGTCGCCGGACGGTTCGGCTTTCGCGGCGATATTTCCTACGATACTCCAGAAACCGTCCTGAAGGATGTGTTTACCGTCTCCGAAAGCGGCAAGCCCGCGATCGGCTTCCTGGCCGGATCCATCAAGGAATATGAGACCCTGCCCAAGCTCGTCGAGACTTTTGGCGATGCGCTCGATGGCGACGGCAAATATCTCGTCTATGTCGCCGACATTCCGCTCGGCTGCCGTTGGTATGTGCCGGTCGGAGACGCTAAGATCTTCGTCGTCTCTATCGACGATGAGAGCGTCTACAATTGCCTCATCGACATTTTTTACGTCGACAAGATCAAGCTCAAGAAATTCGATACCTCAGCCAAGCTCGACGCCCTTGCCGATGTCGGGCTGAAATATAGCTCGCTTTCGGACTACGAGGCGATTTCCTACGAGGAAGGTTTGAAGCGCAAGAGCGCCGCCTGAGCGGAACGCTTTTCTGGCCGTCCAACCTTATTATTCCCGGTCTGGATCAATCGTACCAAAGTGTTTCACGTGAAACACTTTGGTACGGTCAGGGCCGAAAATCTTACAAGGCCAGAGACAGAGCCTGGTCTCGATCTTGTAAGATTGATCGATTTCTCAAGACTACACAGGAGCTAGGTATCGGCGATTCAATGGCTACGCCTTTTGCCGAGCAACATCCAAGTTGTAAGATCGGCTAACAGATGTTGTGGTTGCCGCTCGTGCTGCAATGAGTAATTAATGATGCGCTATTCCTTGCATGATGGTGCCAAACATTTGAAGCATCAGCTGTTGCTGTTGCTGCTGAAATTCGCGCTGCTGTTCGAGCTGCTGAAATTTGATGCGTTCCTGCTCGAGGAAACGCTGCGCGCCAAGATGGCCAAGCTTGGCAGCCCGAGAAAGCAACGCGTACCTTGCGGCTACTGGATTGTTTTCGAACACGTAATGCTTATCAATTAAACTTGCTAAACTTACCATTGAGTCTGGGTCCCCACTCCGAGCCCCCTCCTTGAAATATTTGATACCTTTCGGAATATTCTTATAAGTATCAATTAATATCGAACCTGCGTTATCATAAGATGCAAGATAACCATCGTGTATGAGTTGCTCATGAATCTTAAGCGCGCTTTTCGGATTAGCAATCTCCAAGGCCCGTGCATACTGATAGCGGTAGCGGATCTCCCCAGGATTAACCCTCATCGCAAGCGCGCAAGCATCTGCTGCCACCTTTGCATTGGCCTTTAAATCGTCATAGGGGACGCCGGCTACGTCGGCGGGTTTTCGTACGTCAGACGGGTTTGCTGCCATCTGATCGCATGATGCTGACGCCTGTCGTTCCTGCTCTTGCTTGGCAGCTAATTCAGCTTCTTTACGCTGTTGCTGCTCCAAGGCGGCTTTCTGCTCCCGTTCACGCTTGGCAGCTTGTTCAGCTTCTTGACGCTTTTGCTTCTCCAAAGCAGCTTGTCGCGCCCGCTCTTGAGCGGCCTCAAATTCGGCCGCCTCTTTCTGTCGCTGCTTAATGGCGTCCTTCCATGCCTTGAATATTTCTGGGGTAATGATGGCTAGGCGTTCGCCTGTACGTTGGTGATACCCTGGATGGTCATAAAATTCGTATTCGCCATTAGGGCCAAGCCAATACCAGACGCGAGGCTTACCGGTGAGTGCATCGAAAAAGGCGAACGTCTCCGGGTCAACCTGTTGCGGTGGTTGAGCTTCGCGGCGCTCGTTCTGAGCCTTCCACAGATCAGCAATGTCTCGTGTAATAGGCTGCAACTCCTCTCCGGTCTCCGGATGGAAACCCATCAAATCAAAAATTTCGATGGTGCCGTCCTTGCTCTTCGAATACCAGATGCTTGGCTCGCCGCTACGCACGTCAAAAAATATGGGATTATCCGACGTGATGCGTTGTGGGCGTTTCCCCCTCTGATATGCGTCTAGAAGATACACAAGTTCGGGTGTCACCGGGCGGCATAAGCGACCGGTCGCGGGATCAATTCCGGGGTGCTCGCCAAAGCGGACTTCTCCCTCGTGAGTGATCACGTAACATTTGATCGCTTCACCTGTTCTTGTAAACTTTTGGTCTTTCGTGCCTTGCCAAAGAAATAACGAGTGTCCAATAAGAAGCCCAACAATCCCCAAATAACCAACCCGCCGGTTCAACGGGGACCGTGAAAACGTCTTTCCGATGAGATAGACTGCCGCAACGAAGACCGCTAGCGCAATCGCCTTCGCTAGATGTTTGTTAAGATCAAACACTTCCGCAACGTCGTCGACGTAACTTCGCGCAAGCAGATAGATTAGCAGCTTATCGACGAGCCATAGGGAGATCAGGGCTGTAAGAAGAATTATAAAAGCTGTGATAGCGAGTTGAACCGCCGGGCCGACTGTAGACCAGCGGTCTTTCAGCCCGATTAAGTATTTTTTGACAACCGCAAACATACCCCGCCTCAAAACAAATTTAAAAAATGAATTTATTGTCATTTACGATACGGTGAAATTGCTGCTTTTACTAGTGTTTTTGTCGTTACATCCCTCGAAGGATCTCGTCCAAATCAACAATTGCAATCATAAGTCGGCGACAGCCGTACTAAGTAAAATCCTGCAAGCTCCTTCGCCCCCATTGAAATTTGCCCCGATTTGGCGCATCTTAAACGAGTGCCCGGCCTGTTGGCGGGGCCCTAGGAGGATCGACACACTGAACCCCGCGATTGTTGCGGAAGCGGCGCAACCGCCGCTCACACCGGCCAAAGGGCCCTCAGGGCCTGGAGCCGGTCAACTCGTGCAGACTGTCTTGACCTGCCTCGACGACGCCAAAGCCGAGGACATTGTCTCCATCGACCTGCACGGCAAAACCTCTCTCGCCGACGCCATGATCATCGCCACCGGCCGCTCCAACATTCATGTCGGAGCGATTGCCGAGCGCTTGATCGGCGCGCTCAAGGGAACCTTGCGCGCGCCACGCGTCGAGGGATTGCAGACCTGCGATTGGGTGCTGGTCGATGCGGCCGATATTATCGTCCACATCTTCCGGCCCGAGGTGCGGCAGTTCTACAATCTCGAAAAAATGTGGGGCTCCGGACGGCCCGGCGAGCGCCGCTTGGGTTAAGCTCTTAACCTGGCGGTGCGATGCGTCTCCTGCTTGCTTGCGTCGGGCGGCCGAAAGCCGGACCCGAGCGGGATCTGGCGGCGCATTATATCGCGCGGGCCGCCGCCGCTGGGCGCGCGATCGGGTTTCCCGGGGTTGAACTGCGCGAGACCACGGAAAGCCGCGCTGGCCGATCAGAAGATCGCAAACGGGAAGAGGCGAAAGCCCTGCGCTCCTTGCTCCCACCGGGCTTTGCCGTTGTCGCGCTCGACGAAACCGGCAAACAGATGACAAGCCGTGGCTTGGCCGCCGAGCTTGGCCGGCAGAGGGACGAATCGAGCGCCGGCGCCGCCTTTATCATTGGCGGCCCGGACGGATTGGACCCCGCATTTTTGGCCTCGTCTTCGCTCACGCTTGCGTTTGGAACGATGACGTGGCCGCATCAATTGGCACGAATCATGGCCGCAGAACAGATTTACCGGGCCATGACGATTCTTTCCGGTCATCCCTATCACCGGGACTAAAATAATCCGCGCCTTTTTGTGTCCTTGCCGCGACGGCGCCACTTTTTGCTGTCCTGTTTGGCCTTCAGAGGATTTTGACCCGCGCGGCCTGTTCCGTCCGCCGCAGCCAAATGAGGTATTGTGACGTTTCAGACGCGGTCCAGCAAAAATGCTTTCGCAGGGGCAGTCAGCCTCGCCGCGCTGGAACTCTGCCTCGTGGGCTTCCCCGCCGTTTGCGCCGCCGCCCCGCCAGCGCCCCCCACGGCGCCGGATTTGGAGAAAAAAGACGCGGAGTTGAGCGGCCACCGGCTCGAACTGCGCGGCATGGAGGACACGATCGAGGCGTCGCAAGAGCAGCGGCGGCAAATCGAAACGGAGATAGCCTCCATCAGAGCCGACCGGGCGAAGCTCACGGCAGCGCTCCTCGATGCAGCCCAGAACGTCACCGCGAGCGAACGCAAGATCGGCGAGACCGAGTCCCGGCTCGACACATTGACGGGCGCCGAAGATGCGATCAAACGGTCGCTGACAAGCCGCCGCTCGGTGATCGCCGAGGTTCTCGCCTCCTTGCAGCGGATGGGGCGGAAACCGCCGCCGGCGCTCCTTGTGGCTCCGGAAGACATGCTCGCGGCGATTCGGACGTCCATGCTGCTCGGTGCGGTGCTGCCGCAACTTCGCGGCGAAACAGAAGCCCTCGCCTCGGATCTCTCGGATCTTGTGCAGCTGCGGCAATCGATCGCCACGGAGCGCGAGACGCTTTCAACGGGTGTTGCGAAGCTTCGCGCCGAGCGTCAGCGTCTCGCGGCGCTCGTGGACGCGCGTCAATCGGCGCTGGCCGCCGCGGAACAGGCGCTCGGCGCCGAACGCGATCGCGCCATCGAGCTTTCCAAGCAGGCGGCGAGCCTCAAGGACCTGATCGCCCGGATGGAAACCGAGGTTGCGGCGGCCGCCCGCGGCGCCGAAGCCGCCCGCAAGGCCGATGAAAGCCGCAACCGCGCCGCGCAAGCTGCGCCGCCAGCCGCCGGCATGAAAACCGCGATGGCACCGTTCAAGGATCCGGCAAGGCTCGCGCCTGCGACATCCTTTATTGAAACGAAGGGACTTTTGCCGCTCCCGGTGAATGGTTCGCTTCAGCGCGGCTTTGGCAGTCAAGATGGGTTTGGCGGCACCGAGAAGGGAATACTTCTCTCGACGAGGGCGGAAGCAATTGTCGCCTCTCCCTGCGACGGCTGGGTGTCCTTCGCCGGGCCTTACCGGAGCTATGGACAACTCTTGATCGTAAATGCTGGGCAGGGTTATTATATAATTCTTGCTGGGATGGGCAAAATCAACGTAAACGTAGGTCAATTCATTCTTGCGGGGGAGCCGGTCGCCATGATGGGCGATGGTTCCGTGAAGACGGCGGCGGCCATCGCGATTGGCGCGGCCCAGCCGATTCTATATGTTGAATTTCGTAAAGACGGGGTGGCGATTGATCCGGGCCCATGGTGGGTAAAGCCGGAATTGCAAAAGGTTCGCGGATGATGCGCAAGGCTTTACCTTTACTGCTAGGCACTGTGCTGGGCGCGGGGCTCGTCACACTGGCGACAAAGACAACGGTGTTTCCGGAAGGCACGGCACGCGCCGCCGCCTCGGATACCTACCGTAATCTCAATCTCTTCGGCGATGTGTTCGAGAAAATCCGCTCGGATTATGTCGAGAAGCCGGACGAGCAAAAGCTCGTTGAGTCGGCGATCAACGGCATGCTCAGTTCGCTCGATCCGCATTCGAGCTATATGGATGCGAAGAGCTTCCGCGACATGCAGGTGCAGACCCGTGGCGAATTCGGCGGTCTTGGCATTGAGGTCACCCAGGAAGACGGAGCGATCAAGGTTGTGACGCCCATCGACGATACACCCGCTTCGCGGGCTGGAATATTGTCCGGCGATATCATCACCGCCATCGACAATGAGAATGTTCAGGGCTTGAGCCTCAATCAGGCGGTCGACAAAATGCGGGGCGCCCCGGACACGCCGGTGGTTCTCAAGATTTTGCGCGGCACCAGCAAAGACCCGATCGATATCAAGCTGACCCGCGCGGTGATTCAGATCAAGTCCGTGCGCGAGCATCAAGAAGGCGACGATATCGGCTATATCCGGATTACCCAGTTCAACGAACAGACCTTCGAGGGGGTCCGGGCGGCGATCCAGAAATTCGAGAACGATATCCCAGCCAACAAGTTCAAGGGCTTTATTCTGGACTTGCGCAACAATCCTGGCGGTTTGCTCGATCAATCGATCGCCGTCGTCAATTGCTTCCTCGACCGGGGCGAAATTGTTTCGACGCGCGGACGCAATGCCGAGGAGACGATGCGCTACAACGCCCACCCCGGCGATTTGTCGAAGGGCAAGCCGGTGATCATCCTGATCAATGGCGGCTCGGCATCGGCGTCGGAAATCGTCGCGGGTGCCTTGCAGGACCACAAGCGGGCGACCATTCTGGGGACGCGTTCCTTCGGTAAGGGCTCCGTCCAGACGATCATTCCGCTGGGCCAAAACAATGGCGCCGTTCGGCTCACCACGGCTCGTTATTACACTCCGTCTGGCCGCTCGATTCAGGCGAAGGGAATCGACCCGGACGTGACCGTGCTGCAAGATGTCCCCGACGACCTCAAAGGCAAGGACGACACCAAGGGCGAGGCGTCCTTGAAGGGCCACCTCAAGAATGGCGACGACGAAAAGGGCGGCTCGCAGGCCTTTGTTCCGCCCGACCCCAAAAACGACAAGCAGTTGATCGCTGCCGAGGACATCTTGCGTGGTGTCAACAAAGCGATGAACAAAGCCGGCAACGAACCCGCGAAAATTCCCAATTGAACGGCGGCCCGGTAACCGGAAAAAATAATCCCGCCGGAAGGCGGCCGGACCTGATGCCGATATCATGCTGAAGACTGAGACGAGGTGATAGCCTCGCGCAAGCATAACCGGCGAAGCTGAGGCGGCGGTTGATACCGCCGCCCGAAATGGCGCAAAGGGGCATCCTGGACGCGCGAGTGGTGAAGTGGCCGGAGGAAGCGCTTTTGCGCCTTCGCGGATACATCCACGAGGAGGTCTAGCAACTGCGGTGTGCGGCTGCCATGCTCCGGCTCCGGCGGCGCGGGTGCCGGGAAGGGCACTCAGGCGAGGGGCGAATGCTCAACCCGGCTTGTGGCCATCGATGCAGGCGCCAGGCAGGAAAGCGATGGGCATGATCGACGATGATTTGAACACGCCCCTGGGCCAATTCCCAACTCGAAAGCGCCGGCTGCTTGGGGACGTGTCCAAAAGCAACATATCTAAGAGCAAAACTGCCTTGACTGCACTCGGCCTGCTTGGTGGGGTCGGACTTCTTGCCGGGTTGAGCGGCTTTTCCCCCGGATCGGGCGGCCACCTTCCGGTGGATATGAACCCGAGAACCAGCGTTGCCGCGGAGAGCGTGGCGCCGGTGCCGCGCGGCACGCCGCCTCTCGATAGCAATGCCGCCCTGGAGCAAACGGACCTTGCCTTTCGTCTGGCGGCCGTTAGGGCCGGCGAAGCAACCGCCCCTCTCCCCCTTAGCACCCAGGAGCCTGTCTTGGGACAAGCGGAGATGCTGGAGCGGCAAAGCGGCGTCAAAATCATTCGTCCGGGCGGCGGCAACGCGCCTGGCACCCTGATCATCGATGTGGCAAAGGCCCTGAACGAGGGGCTCGACGCCGCGCCCGATCCGCGGCTTATCGAACAGACACGCTATGGCCCGATTCCGCGGATTGGCGCGGATGGAGCGCGGCCTGCCGAGGTTTACGCCCGCCCTGCCGTGGTTTTGCCGGGCTTGCCGCGAATCGCCTTGCTGGTCGGCGGCATGGGCCTTTCGGCACGCGCAACCGAAGACGCAATCGCTGCCTTGCCGGGCGCCGTCACTTTGGGATTTGCGCCCTATGGAACGGGTCTTGCCCGGCAAACCGCTCTCGCGCGGGAAGCCGGTCATGAGCTTGTGTTACAAATTCCGATGGAGCCTTTCGATTTTCCGCACGATGATCCAGGTCCGCATACGCTCGTGGCGAATCCCGGAAAAACCGGCAATAATGACAATTTGGCGTGGCTCATGAGCCGTTTCACCGGCTATGCGGGCGTCGCCAATTTTCTTGGCGGCAAGTTCACCGCGGATGAAACGGCACTGCGGCCAGTTTTGCGCGCGTTCGCGGCGCGGGGATTGTTTTATGTCGATGATGGGACTTCCTCGATGAGTTTGGCGATGACCCTCGCGCCCGGACAATCTCTTGCGGCCGCGCGCGCCGACATCGTCCTCGATTCGGCGGCAGGGCCGGGTGCCATTGAAGCCGCACTCGCCCGGCTCGAAGCGATCGCCCGCGACAAGGGCTTGGCGATCGGCGTTGCCAGCGCGCTTCCAGATTCGATTGAAACGATCGGCCGTTTCGCGCGCGGGCTCGAGTCGCGAGGAATTGCCCTTGTGCCGCTGAGCGCCGCCGTGGCAAGACCGCAGCCCGGCTTGGCCGAACATCAATTGTGAGGTGTGGCGGTGATGAACTTCGTGAACTACCGCCCTTGTGTCGGGATCATGCTTTTCAATCGTGACGGGCTTGTCTTCGTTGGCCGCCGGCGTGGCAAAAGCGCCTCTCAACGCCTTCAAGTTGGTTACGAATGGCAAATGCCACAGGGTGGCATCGACCCCGGCGAAGATCCCTATCAGGCCGCCCTGCGCGAACTTCAGGAGGAAACCAACGTCTCTTCCACCGCTTTTCTGGCCGAATCCGCCGATTGGTACAGCTATGATTTGCCTCCAGGTGTTTTGAAGAAATCCTGGAATGGCCGCTTTCAAGGGCAGCGCCAAAAATGGTTCGCTCTCCGTTTTCAAGGCGAGGAGTCCGAGATCGACATCGAGACTCCAGCGGGCGGCCACCGGCCGGAATTCGACGCCTGGCGATGGGAAGAAGTGGGCCGTCTCGCCGAACTGATCGTTCCATTCAAGCGGCCCGTTTACGAAAAGGTGGTCGAAGATTTCGCGCATCTTGCCCTGCCGCGATGACGCGCTAGTTGAGCTATCGCGGAAAGCTGCCGGCCCAGATCAGATCCCTCAGTTCTATCCGCGTGGCCGCTGTCTTCCCGAGGAATGCGCTTGACACCGGCGCGTTCCAATAACAGCATAAAGCTGATTTAGTCTATGGTTTAGGGAGGAATTTATGTCGGTTTTGCCGGAGGTTTTGAAGGCCAATGAGGCCTACGCCGCGAGTTTTGGCGCCAAATCGCAATTGGCCCTACCGCCCGCGCGGCGATTTGCCATCCTGACTTGCATGGACGCGCGTCTTGATCCTGCCAAATATGCAGGACTTGCGGAAGGTGATGCACATGTGATCCGCAACGCGGGCGGTCGTGCCAGCGACGACGCGATCCGTTCCCTTGTGATCTCCTACAAGCTTCTCGGCACCCGCGAATGGTTTGTCGTGCATCACTCGGATTGCGGTATGCAGTTGTTCGACGACAACATCATGAGCGATCTGCTCGACCAGAGCCTGGAAGGCGCAACGATCGACGAAAAGGGCTGGCACGATCACGGGCATGGGCCCGGCAGCGGGCACGGCCATTACATCAAATGGCTGACGTTCAAGGACCTCCCGAAGAGCGTGACGGACGACGTCAAACGGATCCGTTCGCATCCGCTGGTGCCGCGCAATATTCCAATTTACGGCTACTATTATGATGTGAAGAGCGGCCGTCTGGTCGAGGTGCCGGAAGCAACCGCCGCCGGCAAACCCACGGCCTGAGAAAGTTAAAAACCGGCGGCACAATGCCGCCGGACACCGGGAGCTTGGAGCAAAGCTGCGGCGTAAACTAAAGACCAGGCAGCATCCCGTGCTCAAGCAAAGTCGTCCAGCCAAAACTGCCCGCAGGTAAAAGAAGGGCACGCACGAGGGGTTGCTGCGAGAGCGGGCTAAAGGCGCCTTCCCGCAAGTCATCGAGCCGGACAAGCAAGGTCTCCAGCTGTCCCACGCTGCCGCCGTCCTCGCCCAAATCCTTGGCGCGAGGACCCTTGGCACAAATGATCCCATCCAAGAGTTTTTGCTTGGCGGCATTTCGCATGGCCTGCGCAGCCCAGCAGAGCGCGATCGCGCAGCCGAACACGATGGCAAGGCAGGTCCCCTGAAACACGAGGATTTTCGGGTTGGGGGTGTAATTCGCGAACACCGTGCTGCGCGTTACGATCACCAACGCGATGAGAATAAACGGATAATAGATGAGCGTGCTGATGCAGCGGGTCCGCTTCGCCACAAAGTCCAGGTCAATCCACTTATCGATAAATCGCGGCTCCAGACCAAGACGGTCCTCGAATTGAGTCCGCGTTTGGGCTGGCCATTCGGTGGTGCTGCGGCATAGGACCCTGACAAAGCGCAAACAGAGCAAGGTTGCATCGAAGACCACATACATCACCGCCATCATGAAGATGATTTCGGCTTTGAAAGTGTATTTGAAAACCTGTTTGGCGAGGTCGCCTCGACGGGGCGAGAAAGAATGACCCAGCAAAGGAGAGAGGACATAAAACCAAAGACAATACATGAAGCTGGTGTATACCACGACGCGGACCAGCCGCGCCGCCCATCGGCTTTGGTAAACATATTCGCACCATGCGATGTTGATCCTATAGGGCTTGCTGGGGTCCGGCTGATACTCCCGGAGGCTGTAGGAAAAGATGCGTGCGAATTTCTTCCATACGGTCTGCCCCTCGGTCCCCTTACGCGCGGCGGCGATCGCCAAACCGGGGTTAGGCAAATTCAACTCCTGCGCAATCTCATACAAGTTTTCATCCAGTTGGCGCCACGCCCTCCAAAGAAGGTAGGCTGACAGCACAACACCCAACGCGCGCAGAAGAATCGTCGGCCAGACGCTGACGCCTTGCAGCAAGACCATTGGCTCGCCATCGCCATATTCCGTCAGTATATTGGCGAGCCATCCCCAATTGTAGCAAGTGGCGGCGGCCGCGCCGGTTATCAAAGCCACAATCGAAACTTCGACCCAGGCGCGCTCGCACACGCGGCGCAGACAAAGCATCAGCGAAATGAAAATCGAAGTGGCTAACAGGGTTTTAGCCATCAAATCGAGATTTTCGGACTTTGAAAAGAGTTTGTCGATGGGCGGCTGAACACCACCGCAAGCCCAAAGGTCAGTTCCGCAAGCGTTGTCCTGCTCATCGGCAGCCGGGGGCGGGATATTCTCAACTGTTGCTTTGCTGCTAGCGGGACTGGCGGTAGAGCGTCCTTCGTCGATTGAAGCCGCGTTCTGAGCCACATAGGCTGGACTTTTCTGGTCGCGGTTCTGCGGTGTCCAGGCAGGGAAGTCCGCCGGTTTACCTGCATACTGAATAATCTCGCCGGTCCGGCCGATCTCAAATATCCGGGATGGCGATAGCCAAGCAGATATTTTTACTTGATCGAAAGAAGGCTCGCGTCCGTCTCTGGTAGCGCTGGCAGCCAGACTCGTGGCGAGGAATGCGGCAGTTTGGTAGCTGCTGCGGAACGGCGGGATTTCACCCTGAATTTCTGGCCGTAACTCAGAACCGAAGCTCGACGAAATGATGAGATTGCGGGTGAAGTCGAGTTCGCTCGGCATTGTGAGCGTTGCGTCGAAATCAGTGGTAAAAAAGAGAGCCTCCGGAAATTTAGGCTCTAGAGCACGCAGCACCAGCAATTTATCGAAAACGTCGCTGCCAAGAATGCCGATAGCACTGATGGCGCCTTGGTTGTTGCGGCGTAAGTCGCCATCTATTTTGCGCAACTGATCGGCAAGCCGTCGCAGATAATCTCGTTGCGCCTGGCCGTTTGGGCGATCCTCATCATCTTTATCGCCCGGCTGAGTCTTGAAGACGTCCGCAAGGCTGGCTTGCTTGCTGGCTTCCGAAGTTCCTTTGCCAGCTTTCTGGTCCGCCGTCTCCTGAGTTCCCGGGAGCTGGCCATCCAGCCCGCGCATATAGGTCAGCCTGTGGATCAAACCCTTCCTGGCATTTTCTTCCGGCGGGCAATTTTTATCCTCGAAGCAGCGCGCTATCGTGTTTGGCAGCGTGTGGCCATAAAAACTATCCCATTCCGAGATCAGGGCGATGTGATGGACGTCCACGGGAGTGTTCGCTTTGGGGCGCTTTTCGCCAAGCATGATCTTCCGGAGCTTCAGCTCTTCGACAATGCCGCGCGCCAGCACCTCGTCCGTCGCGGTCGTTCTGAATAAGGTGAGTCCCAGATTGCAAAAAAAAACGTGGACTGTGAGTTCAGGAGAAATGTTGCAGCCTGGAACTTGCTTGTACAACTCTTTCTCGTCCACCGTCGCGCCATATGCGTAAAAGCTAAGAGGCTTGACGCGAGCCATATCACCGGCGAACTGCGCCATGCAAGCCTCCTTCGCCATGTCGAGAAGGAGGCTCGAAGAATAAGGACCTACAATCGTAACCGGCACACCGCGCGTGTTTTCTGGGCGCAGAGCGTCGGTGAGGCCGGCAAGCTTGCGCAATGGGGTTCCATGCAACGCATCCTCATTGACCCAAAGGACGAGGATGTGCCGCGCTTGCTGCTGATCAGAGCCGGTACGGGTGAACCATTCGTAGGGCACCACTTTCGGCAAAGTCAGATCTGAGTCGCGCGGCTGAAAATAGCCCAAATGATGCTCGTCCTCCGGGACAAAGCCGGCCCGCTCGAGACCACTCGATACGGCATAACGCGTCCGCCGCCGGACCTCGCCGTCCTCCATGTAGGGAGCCCCCGGCAATGTCACGGCGATGACCTTGGTCGTTTCCAGTTTCGCTTTGTCGGTTTCCTTCGCCAGCGGCGAGAGACAATGCGACGCCGGCGAGACGGCAGCCGTACGGCCCGAATTTACGCCACACTGTTCGGCTGTGCCGGGTGCGTCAATCGTCTTAGCGATGGCGGCAAATGGGTCTTGCCACAGACGCGCTTCAATGTCCTGGCTTGTCGACGACTGGTGGAATTGCGGCTCGGTCATCGCTGGACGCAAACCGTGAAGCGGCACCTCATGATTGACGAAGAAACTGGTGCCCGCCGCCACAAGCGCTGCGACGACCACACTGCTGCTTGCAAGATTCGTCCCCGCCGGCTTTTCGTCGCTGGCCATGAGCAACCCCCTGTCACTCCTTGCCGCTGCAATCGCAAAGGTTGGGCGTTTTCCCGCCTCGCCGTGCTCCGTCAATGCTGGGCGGACGGCCCCTTCATTATCTTTACAATTGAGCAATATGGCATCGAGATAAGTTTATGCGCTTTTTATTGATCCAATTCGGGAACCGTACTGTGATACAACTCACACAAGGCTTGCGTATGCTCGGTTTCCTAAACTTTTCAATAATTTCTCTGTTTAATGGAGTGTCACAAAGGTGTTTCCAGCGCACCCCCTAAACAGGGGGGATCACCAGGACTCAAGGTCAAGGACCGCCAGTCCTGTCGCGGCGCAGATCGCCTCCAAAAGAGTGATGCCAGCCGAAACGCTGACGATCCCGTTCTGAGGGCTGAGCAACAACCGGTTTTGTGGGTTTTTCAATTCGAGGTAAGGGGCACATTGGCCTATGCCAAAGTCTTTATTCAGGACGATGCCCGCGATGTCCTCGAAAGCGTAACGTTCGATTTTGGGCGGGCGGCTCCAGATGCGCGAGCTGTAGATGACCTGGCGGGACCGCGAATCGAAAATGGTGGTGTAGACTTGGGGGAGCAGCAAGAACAGGCCGCAGCCAATCAGGAACACAGCGCAGAAAAGAACGAGCCAGATCCGAGAGACTGTATGCGGATTGGCGGCGACGATCATCAAGCCAAGCCCCGCGCCCGCAAACAGCGCCCCGAGCCATCGGGTGATGCCGTTTTTCGCGCGAACGGTCAGCGTATCTCCGTCTCTTTCGATCCGTAAGGCACCATCACTCCGCCTCATAAACGACATCCCCCGCAACCAGCGTGAGTTTCACCTTGCCCTCCATGCGGGCCTCGTCGAAGGGCGTGTTCTTGCAGCGGGAATGAAGTTTTGCCGGATCGACGACAAAAGGTTCGTCCGGGTCGAAACGGATCAGATCGGCGGGCGCGCCAGCTGTGAGCCTTCCCTGCGGCAGACGCAAAATGTCTGCCGGGCGAATGGTCATCGCGGCAATCAGGCGCGGGAGCGGAATTTCGCCCTGATGCACGAGACGCAGGCCCGCCGCGAGCATGGTCTCCAAACCGATGGCGCCAACCTCCGCTTCGGCGAATGGCAGGCGCTTTGTTTCGACGTCCTGGGGATCATGATCGGACACGATGACGTCGATGACCCCGGACACCAGACCGGCCACGAGAGCCCGGCGTTCGTCTTCCCCTCGTAGCGGCGGCGCGAGTTTCAAGAACGTCCGGTAATCGCCGATGTCGTTTTCGTTGAGTGTCAGATGATTGATCGAGGTGGCGCAGGTGACGGGCAAGCCATCGGCCTTTGCCTTTGCGACAATGTCCAAGGAGAGAGCCGTGGTGACCAGCGCGGCGTGGTAGCGCACACCTGTCAAGTTCACGAGCCGGATGTCGCGATCGAGCATGATCGCCTCCGCTTCACGCGGGATTCCCGCAAGGCCAAGGCGCGTGGCGAATTCGCCTTCGTTCATCACTCCTTCGGCGGCAAGATCGGGGTCCTCGGGATAATGCATCACGAGGGCATCGAAATCGCGCGCATATTGCATGACCCTGCGGAAGACCCGGGCGCTGCAAATCGAACGCGCCCCATCGCTGAAGGCCACCGCGCCCGCCTGTTGCAGCAAACCGATCTCGGCGATTTCCGTGCCTTTGAGACCCGCCGTCAAGGCCGCTGAAGGCAGCACCCGCACGCGGCCGGTATCGCGCGCGCGGCGCAGCAGAAAATCGACGACCGCCGGCTCGTCGACGGGCGGATTGGTGTCGGGCCGGGCCAAAATCGTCGTGACGCCGCCGGCCGCCGCCGCCAGGGTCGCGGTCGCTATCGTCTCGCGGTGTTCGGCACCAGGCTCGCCAATGAAGGCCCGCATGTCGATGAGGCCCGGCGCCACGCAATCACCGCCGCAATCGATGATCTGCGCGTGAGCGGGGAGATTTGCCAGAACGACCGCGGCACCCGCTTCGCGGATCAAGCCATCGACAACCAGAACGCCGCCGGCGATTTCGCTGAGCGCGGCGGGATCAATCAATCGCGCATTGATCAACGCCAGCGGCCGGTGGGCGATGGAAGAGGTGGTGGCGCTATGTTTCACCCGCAACAGCCTCTCATCCATTGGGAAGGTGCTGCGCCAGGGCTTCCAAAACGGCGATCCGCATGGCAACGCCCATTTCAACCTGCTCGCGGATGAGACTGCTCGACCCATCGGCGACGTTTGAATCGATTTCGACGCCACGATTGATCGGGCCTGGATGCATGACAAGCGCATCGGGCTTTGCATGCTTTAACTTTGCCTCGTCGAGCCCAAAAAACCGGAAATATTCCTTGGCCGAGGGAATGTAGCCGCCCTGCATCCGCTCGCGCTGCAAGCGCAGCATCATAACGATATCGGCGCCTTCGAGCCCCGGGCGCATGTCGCGAAACACCTTGACACCAAGGCGCTCGATACCGGGAGGCAGCAGGGTCGAGGGCCCCACAATGTGCACCCGCGCGCCGAGCGCCGAGAGCAGCAGAATATTGGAGCGGGCAACGCGCGAATGAAGGATATCGCCGCAGATGGCGACCGTGAGACCTTCGATTTTTCCCTTGTTGCGCCGGATCGTGAGCGCATCGAGAAGCGCCTGGGTTGGATGCTCATGGGCGCCGTCGCCCGCGTTAACAACCGAGCAATCGACTTTTTTCGCGAGCAGATGCACGGCCCCCGCTTGGGAATGCCGCACCACGATAATGTCGGGATGCATCGCATTAAGCGTCATCGCCGTGTCGAGCAAAGTCTCGCCTTTTTTGACGCTCGACGTCGCCACCGACATGTTCATGACGTCGGCGCCGAGCCGCTTGCCGGCAAGCTCAAATGAGGATTGCGTGCGGGTCGAAGTCTCGAAAAACAGATTGATGAGAGTCCGTCCCCGCAAGGTTAAGCGTTTTTTCTCAATCTGACGCGAGACCTCCACCGCAGCCTCGGCGAGGTCGAGAAGACTTGTGATGTCTTGGGCGGAAAGCCCCTCGATCCCGAGCAGGTGCCGGTGCGGAAAGAGGGGGGGGTTGGGCGGGCTGCTCATTGGACCCGTTCTATAGGACCGGGATTGTCCCTGTCACCTGTGTTTACCCAGCCACCCTGCTTGCGCAGATCTTTTTATCGGTCACCTCCCACATGACTCTCGATTTTGCTGCATGACAGCATTTCAAGAACCGAGACGGGCGTTGCATTTTCCAGCGAGAACGCGTTTAAGCGGTGCCGGAAAAAGATACGTTCAACAGGGCACGTTATGAAAATAAGTTTGAAAATCTTGACCTCCGTTGCGGTTTTGACGTCTGCTGGGCAAGCCCTTGCGGAAAATCAGCCGCTCACCTGCTGGTACAATGATCATGCCGATTTTACCTCGGCCGATCATGCCGCGTCGGATGCGACGGTCGGCGCCGTCACGAAATACGGCAGCGGAGACAAGACTTATAACTACACAATATCCGCGCGAGACGGCAACGCCTGCCCGATCCAACTCCCCCTCTCTTCGCTGACGGCGGTCACGGTCGCCCTTGTCAGTCAGGACGAAGGCAGCTGTGGAAATGAAACGGTCGCCGACGCCGGTTCGGGGCCAGTTAGCGGCTCGGTGACGGTTGCCCGGGCGACGGAAGAGTCATCCACCGCCGGCATTCGTGTTATCGGCCTTTCGCCAAACACCAGCTACCGTGTCCTCTTAAAATGCGTCCGCCAGCTCGGAACCCTGCGCACGGATGATAAGGGCAATGGAGGGAGGACGTTCGATTTCCCGAACGGTGCTGTCGCCAATGTCTATGCTTTTGAGGTCGCTCCGGAAGCCGATAAGCCGGGAACGAAGCTGCAAAGTCTGTCATTTCGGAAGTAGTTCCGGCCAAGCTAGGCGCGCCGCTGGCTGGTTGGTGATTCGTCCAGAATTCTCCCCTGTCGCCTTAAATTCATACGCTGCGCCAGATTGCCCTATTGTTTCGGTCCCGGCGTCCCTATTTGACTATGGACGCCCGCTCCCTCATCCTCCCGTCACCGTTGCAAGCCAAGCTTCGGCTCAAGGCTCGACGGACGTGAGCGTTGCCGTTTGATGCTCAAAGTCTCGCGGCCAAGGCGCATTACACACGCTGAAAAACGAGGATTTTGCATGAATGTCGTCATCGTCGAATCACCGGCGAAGGCCAAGACGATCACCAAATATCTCGGCAAAGGTTATGAGGTTTACGCTTCCTATGGCCATGTCCGCGATCTTCCGGCGAAGGATGGCTCCGTCGATCCGGACGATGATTTTGCCATGCTTTGGGATGTCGATTCCAAATCCTCCAAACGGCTGGCGGAAATCGCCAAGGCGGTCAAGGACTCGGACGGGATTATCCTGGCGACCGACCCGGACCGGGAAGGCGAAGCGATTTCCTGGCATGTCCTGGAATATCTGAAAACGAAAAAAGTCCTTGGCGCGAAACCGGTCCAGAGGGTCGTTTTCAACGCGATCACCAAAGCCGCGATCCTTGAGGCGATGAAGAATCCCCGGGAGATCGATGCCGCCCTCGTCGATGCCTATTTGGCCCGCCGCGCGCTCGATTACCTCGTGGGCTTCAACCTCTCCCCGGTTCTGTGGCGCAAGCTGCCGGGCGCCCGTTCTGCCGGGCGGGTGCAGTCCGTCGCCCTTCGCCTCGTCTGCGACCGTGAACTTGAGATCGAAAAATTCGTCTCGCGCGAGTATTGGTCGATCGCGGCACATCTCAAAACATCCGCGGGGGCGCCCTTTATCGCAAGACTGACGGGGGCCGATGGTGCCCGCATCAGCCGTCTCGACATTGGCTCGGGGGCCGAAGCGGAAGCGTTCAAAGCGGCTCTCGAAGCCGCAAAATTCTCGGTGGCCGGCGTTGAGGCGCGGCCCGCGAAACGGCATCCGTCGCCGCCATTCACCACCTCGACCCTGCAACAGGAAGCCTCGCGCAAGCTGGGCTTCGCGCCCGCCCGCACCATGCAACTTGCCCAGCGGCTCTATGAGGGCGCGGAAATTGGCGGCGAGACGGTGGGTCTCATCACCTATATGCGTACCGACGGTGTCGATCTCGCCCCCGAGGCGATCAGCAGTGCGCGCAGCGTCATCGGCAAAGAATTCGGCGCGAAATATGTTCCGAAAGTGCCGCGCAAATACACCGTAAAGGCGAAGAACGCCCAAGAAGCGCATGAAGCGATTCGCCCGACCGACCTCGCCCGCCTGCCAAAACATGTCGCGGCGAGCCTCGAGGCGGATCAGCGGCGGCTCTATGATCTCATTTGGACGCGCACCATCGCCAGCCAAATGGAATCGGCCGAACTCGAACGCACCACCGTCGATATTTTGGCGCAGGCGGGCGAGCGGAAGCTCGATCTCCGCGCGACCGGCCAAGTCATCCGCTTCGATGGCTTTCTGAAACTCTATCAGGAAGGCCGCGATGACGAAGACGATGAGGAGAGCGGCCGCTTGCCCGAAATGCATGAGGGCGAAGCCCTCAGCAGGGACAAGATCGAGGCGGACCAGCATTTTACCGAGCCACCGCCCCGCTTTACCGAGGCGACCCTCGTCAAGCGCATGGAGGAACTCGGCATTGGCCGTCCTTCCACTTACGCCTCGACCCTCGCGGTTCTGCGCGAACGCGACTATGTCCGGCTCGACAAGAAGCGCCTTATCCCGGAAGACAAGGGCCGCCTCGTCACGGCGTTTCTGGAAAGCTTTTTTGCCCGTTACGTCGGCTATGATTTCACCGCCGGCCTCGAAGAGCAACTCGACCTCGTATCGAACCACGAACTCGACTGGAAGCAGGTGCTGCGCGATTTTTGGTCAGATTTCTCCGGCGCGCTTGCAGACATCAAGGATTTGCGCACCACGGAAGTGCTCGACAGTTTGAACGAGCTGCTCGGCCCGCATATTTTCCCCGCCAAAGAGGACGGCTCCAATCCGCGTGCCTGCCCCTCCTGCGGGGCGGGTCAGCTCTCCCTAAAACTCGGAAAATTCGGCGCGTTCATCGGCTGCTCGAATTATCCCGAGTGCAAATTTACCCGCACTCTGGCCGACACCAACGCAGAAGCCGGTGCCAATGGCGAGCGGCCAGGCGTTCGGGTTCTTGGCAATGATCCTGTGACGGGCGATGAGATTTCCCTGCGCGATGGCCGGTTCGGTAATTATGTGCAGCAGGGCGACGGTGAAAAGCCGAAGCGGGTCTCGGTGCCGAAATCCATTGATGTCAGCGATATCACCCTCGAGCAAGCGATTGGCCTGCTGTCGCTGCCGCGCGAGATTGCCAAACATCCCGAAACTAAGGAGCCGATCCTCGCCGGGATTGGCCGTTTCGGCCCTTATGTCCAGCACGGCAAGACCTATGCGAACATCGGCAAGGACGAGGATATTTTGGCACTCGGCGGCAACCGGGCGATCGATCTCATCGTCGCGAAGGAAAGTGGCTTGAGCGGGCGCCGGTTTGGCGACAGCGCCAGTGCGCCGACGCGTGAACTCGGCGAACACCCGGCCGGCGGCAAGGTCGTCGTCAAGGCCGGGCGCTATGGACCCTATGTCAACCACGGCAAGACCAATGCGACCCTGCCGAGCGATGCCGACCCCACCACATTGACGCTCGAGGATGCCGTCGCTCTGCTGACCGCGAAAGCCAGCGGCCAAGGCGGCGCGTCAGGGTCTTCGCAGGGTCGCCCGCTTGGAGAGCATCCCGACGGCGGGATGATCAGCGTAAGGAGCGGCCGCTTCGGCCCCTATGTCAATCACGGGAAGATCAATGCGACCTTGAAATCAGGCATCTCCGCCGAGACCATCACCCTCGAAGAGGCGATCCGTTTGATCGAGGACAAAGCCGGAGCGGGACCGCGAACGCCCAAAAAGGGACGTGCCGCGCCCAAGAGAGCCGCACCGGAAAGAGCCGCGCCCAAGAGAGCTGCCGCCACGCGAAGCGCGAAACCGGCCCCAGGGAAACCTGCGCCCAAAGCCGCAGCAAAGCCCGCGGCCTCAAAATCGAAAAAGGCCAGCCAAGCGTGAAAAAAACCGCCAGCGGCGGCATGCAGCACGGCCCGTCCAACGCCCGCCGATCCACGGAAGCGGCAACTGCGGCGGAGGGCGCAGCTTTGCCGTCGCGGGCGGATATCCTCGCGTTCATTGCCCGCGAGCGTGAGGCCATGGGCGGCAAGGCCCACGGAAAAATCGGCAAACGGGAAATCGCCCGCGCCTTCAACATCAGGGGTGCGGACAAGATTGCCTTAAAGCGCCTCTTGAAAGATCTCGAGTCGGAAGGCGCCATCGAGCGCCGCCGTAAGACTCTGCACAAACAAGGTCTCCTTCCGGCCATCGTTCTCGCCGATGTGACCGCCCGCGACCGCGACGGGGATCTCCTCGCCACCCCCGCCGAATGGGACATCGCGCAGGGGCCAGCGCCAAAAATCCTCCTCACGATCCGGGCCAGAACAAAAACCAGCTCACGCTCAGGGGCGCCCGCCCCGGCGCTTGGAGACCGCGCCCTGATCCGGGTGGAGCCGTTGCCCGGCGCGGAGCCCGGAGAGCCTGCTTATGCCGGGCGAGTCGTAAAACTTTTGCCGCGCTCCAAAGCCCAGCTCCTGGGGATTTTTCGCGCCAGCCTGGGCGGCGGCGGCCGCATCGTCCCCATCGATAAGAAAAACGTCAATCGCGGCGAATTGAGCGTTGGCCCCGGCGACGAAGGCGCAGCTGGTGATGGCGATCTCGTCGCCGTCGAGATTTTGCGCACCGGCCGCCTCGGGCTTCCTGCGGCCAAAGTGCGGGAGCGGCTTGGCGCCCTCGACAATGAAAAAGCGATCAGCCTGATCGCCCTTCATTCGCACCGCATTCCGCATGCTTTCCGCCCCGATGCCCTTGTCGAAGCGGAGCGGGCGCGCCCTGCCGGGATGGCGCATCGAGAGGATTGGCGCGCCATTCCGCTGCTGACTATCGATCCTGCAGATGCCAAGGATCACGACGACGCGGTCCATGCCGAGTGCGATCCAGATCCCGCCAATCCCGGCGGATTTATTCTGCGCGTGGCAATCGCCGATGTCGCCGCCTATGTCACCCCTGGCGGGGCACTCGACAACGAGGCGCGGGAGCGTGGCAACTCGGTCTATTTCCCCGACCGCGTCGTGCCGATGCTGCCGGAACGGATTTCCAACGACCTCTGCTCACTGCGCCCGGACGAGGACCGTCCGGCGCTCGCCGCCAAGATCATCATTGCCGCAGATGGCCACAAACTCAGTCATGGGTTCCATCGAGTCATGATGCGCTCGGCGGCGAAACTCTCCTACACGCAAGCGCAGACTTTGATCGATGCGGCACCCGGCGCAGCCACCGAAAGCCCCATGTCTGTCCTCGTTCCGCTTTATGAGGCCTATGCCGCCCTGAAAACCGCGCGGGACAAACGCGGGCCGCTCGATCTCGACCTTCCTGAACGCAAAATTTTGCTGGACGACAAAGGCGCCGTGAAGACCGTTGTGACGCC
Source organism: Methylocella sp. (assembly GCA_036561105.1). Taxonomy (GTDB): domain Bacteria; phylum Pseudomonadota; class Alphaproteobacteria; order Rhizobiales; family Beijerinckiaceae; genus Methylocapsa. The sequence goes on from DATBPZ010000172.1 coordinate 66,350, forward strand.
GCCGAGGCTCGATTCGCACCGCCTCATTGAGGAGTTCATGATCCTCGCGAATGTCGCAGCCGCCGAAACGCTTGAGGCCAAACAACAGGCGTTTATCTACCGGGTGCATGACGAGCCATCGATCGAAAAGATCAACAATCTTGGAGAATTTCTGGCCTCAATTGGGATCAAGTTCAACAAGGGGCAAGTTCTCCGCGCCGCGCAATTCAACGGCATCCTCGGCCGCGTCAAAGGCACGGACAACGAGCATCTCGTCAATGAAGTGGTGTTGCGGACTCAGGCGCAAGCGGAATATGCCGTCGACAATTACGGCCATTTCGGTCTCAACCTGCGCCGCTATGCGCATTTCACCTCGCCGATCCGTCGTTATGCTGATCTCATCGTCCATCGCGCCTTGATCCTTGCCCTGCATCTCGGGCCGGATGGGTTGCCGGTGAGCGCCAACAAGGAACTCGCCGAAATCGCGGCGGCGATCTCCGCCGCCGAACGGCGGGCCATGGCGGCCGAACGCGAGACCACCGACCGACTGATCGCAGCCCATCTCGCAGATCAGATCGGAGCCACGTTCGAAGGCCGCATTTCGGGAGCCTCTAGCGCCGGGCTGTTTGTCAAACTCGATGGGACCGGCGCCGATGGCTTTATCCCCGCCGCCATGCTCGGCGACGATTATTTCCGGCATGATGCGGCCCGCCATGCGCTGATCGGCTCACGCACCGGGCAAATGCACCGGCTGGGCGATGTCGTGACCGTGCGACTGGTGGAGGCTGCGCCACTTGCCGGTGCATTGCGCTTTGAACTGCTGAAAGAAAGCGCTCCGCGCCACACGAAGTCAAAGCCGGCGAAAGGCCAACGCTCAGCGCGCCGGGCAAAGCTTGGAGTCTCCGACACCCTGCCATCGAGAGCGAAGGCGTCGAAGCGGTGACGTGGGTTTGCCTAAGTTAAGAGGACTAGGGACATCGTTCCGTAATGAGCCCAGCGAAGGCGGAAATTCCGCCGAGCAGCGAACCTCCTCCGTCTTGCAGGCGTCGCAGCTTGAAGTATATATTTCGGCTGGACGGACAAGACGTCGTTCGTTCGACAACAATCAAGGGAGGTACCGATGCGCCGCGTTTTGGCTTCGCTGCTCGCCGTTATGGCGTTGTCGTTAGGGGCTTGCAACATGCCGTCAGAAGAAAATCCGACGGACCAAAAAAATGCAGGTAAATCATCGTCAAGTCTCGTGCTGCCGGAATAAGCTAACCATATTAACTTTGACGGCAGATTCAGATAAGATCTGAGCTTCCAAAGATTGTCCATCCGGTCAGACTGAGGAAACCTGGTGTTGTAAGGCTTCAGTTTTTCAAAAGGAGGGCCGGATGCGGCTGTTGGAGTTTTCCAACAGTATTTTCCCAACCCGTCCTATAGCTGCGGACTGAGTTTGATCGAGGCTGAGGGCGGACCGTGGCAGGAGTGAGAGAAATCCCAAAAACCGTACGGAATAAACGGGACGTATGGAATGCAATCGGCAGAGGATTGCGCGGTCTCTGTCCCAACTGCGGCACCGGCCGCATATTTCGTGCCTATCTCAAGGTGAACAATACCTGCCCGCATTGCTCCGAGGAATTTTTCCACCAGCGGGCCGACGATGCCCCTCCTTATATGACGATCCTCATCGTCGGCCATATTGTTGGGACCCTGATGTTGCTGGCTGAAGAATTCTGGCCAGACGCGCCAATTTGGTTGCACGCGATGATTTGGCCGACACTGGCGCTCATCCTGTCGCTTTGGCTTCTGCCAGCAATGAAGGGTGGACTCATTGCCTATCAGTGGGCCTTGCGCATGCATGGCTTTGGCGAAGCCCCTGTTGAACCGGGGCCTCGCCCTGCGCCGCCGCGCGCCGCTTAAGCGCCAGAACCATTCAGCTGTTCTTGATAAAATCAAGAAAAAAATCAAAGGGATAGACAGAATAGGGCGCTTCAATTTGAAGCATTTTGTTTTGCAAAAAAAGCTTGGTCACAGACCCGCGGTATGAGACAAACGGTGGCGGTTTGCCCAACGACACCGGAACCGCCTTCAGTCCGGAAGCGAGATCCGCGCCCCCTTCCCCCGCCAACCCCCTGCGTTTTGCCGCCGCACGGAATGATCCCTTACGATTGTGGTGTGTAACTCGGTCTCAGCCGTATTATCGCCATGAAGAATCGGTTAACCTTAACCTCGATTGCTTAATTGCAACGCTTTCTGGTTAGCTCGGATCAAGGTTGATGGAACATTCCTTTAACCAAAGGCAGGTAGGGCTAAAGGCCTGCCCCGCGATTACAGAAGGAGTGTGGGATGAGCTTTCTCCATCGGACCGCAGAATGGAAATTCGCGGCCGTGCTGGGCGCCGCACTTGCGATCTCCGCCTGTGCCAAGAACCCTGCCGAAAATGGTGCCGGACTCGCCGGCCTGAACGGAGGTCCCGCAGCGCCCGGAAGTCCCCAGGATTTTGCCGTCAACGTCGGTGATAGAGTGTTTTTCGAGAGCGATTCCAGCGACTTGAGCCAGACCGCGCAGGCGACCCTCGCCAAGCAGGCAAGCTGGTTGCAGCAATATGGCCGGTACAATGTGACCATCGAAGGAAACGCCGACGAACGCGGCACCCGCGAGTATAATTTCGCGCTTGGAGCGCGCCGGGCGGAAACCACCAAGGATTACCTCGTCGCCCGCGGCATTCCCGCCGCGAAAATCCGGACCATCAGCTATGGCAAGGAGCGTCCCGTCGCAAGCTGCAATGAAAATTCCTGCTGGTCACAAAACCGCCGCGCGGTCACCGTGCTGACTGGCGGCCAATCCTAACGAAGGTTTCGGCAAGCGGCTTTCCTCCCCCGCTGCCGATATGTCCGGACGATCGCAAAGACGTTCTGATCCCAATCCGGCACCGGCGCCTTCTTTGTGAAGCGCCGGTTTTTCTTTGAGTTTCTCGCCAAGGCCGATGGTACCGAGGGATATTTTGTTCCCGCTTTGCTAGAGCTTATCGATCAGATGGACCCATCTGATCGATAAGAAATCGCTCCGATTCAAAGAGTTGGAGCCTGTTCTGATCGAAAAAGTCGGGCAACTTTTTCGGAACACGCGCTAATCGCGACCAGCCCTGGCTTCGAGAGAGATTTTAAGATCCGGCGCATATTCCAGGGGGCGGCCACACGAAAAATGGCTGCCTTCTTTATGAAAGGCAGCCATTTGATCTCTGCATTGGGCGGTCAAAATACTGCACCGCTCTAAGCCTGCGGCTGCGGCTCCAACCCGCCAGCCTCGGGACCCGGTTTGGGCCGGACGACACCGGTCGTTGGAACCGGGGAGCCACGCAAGGGCGGTTCGGCATCATTGCCAGCATCGCGTACCGGCGGTTGCCCCTTCAAAAGCCCGACGATCTCTTCGCCGGTCAGCGTTTCATATTCGAGGAGGCCCTTGGCGAGAGTCTCAAGATCCGTGCGCTTCTCGGTAATGATTTTCGTTGCTTCGGCGAGACCTGCCTCCACCAAGCGGCGCACTTCGGCATCGATCTTCTGAGCGGTCGCCTCGGAGATGGTTTGCTGGCGCCCCATCGAATAGCCGAGGAAAACCTCCTGCTGGTTATCTCCATACATGACCGTGCCGAGTTCGTCAGAGAATCCCCAGCGGGTCACCATCGCGCGGGCAAGATTTGTTGCTTGCTCGATGTCGGACTGGGCACCGGAGGTGATCTTCTCCTTGCCGAAGACGATCTCTTCCGAAACCCGGCCGCCCATGCAGATGGCAAGCCGCGAGGTCATCTGCTCGTAGCTCATCGAAAGCTTGTCGCGTTCAGGAAGCTGCATGACCATGCCCAGCGCC
>DATBPZ010000173.1:0-4036 GCA_036561105.1 Methylocella sp.
GTCGGCGGCGACAGCCGCCGCCTTCGTGGTATCCTTCGTCATGGCGTGGTCTCCTGTCCAGCGGTCCAACGCTGGAACCGTTTGGGTTCAGCAACCCGGAGACTACGCCAACCAATTTCCACCACCTCCGCGACGGGACCCAGCACCGCGAGGAATGCGCTCTCATCCACGCCCGGCGGCGTTTCGAGGTTGACCACATCCACACCATTCGCAAGTTTGACCGTTTCCGCGTCGAAAAAACAAAAGGTGCGAAAACCCTCCCGAATAAGTCGGAGAGCCGCCTCCGCGTATCGATGTCGGGAACATTTTCGAGCCAGAAGCCAGAGTTCGCGTCGTAACCTACCGCGGCCTGGATCGAGCCGTCGTCGCGAAGAAGCGGCGCGCTGGAGATGCCGTTCAAGACGGGCAATTGCCATTCGGCGCGATCTTCCAGATACATTGCGCCGGCCCACCTCGGCAGGCGGGCGTCGACCTCGACAACTTCGCCGTCTGGCTGAATTTTGATCGTATAGGGTCGAGCGAGCTTGTGCGCCCACAAGACCAATGCGGCAGGCGTCATGCGCTGCGCGACCGAACCGCGTTGGGTCGGGTCAACGATGACGCGGACCGGGACGCCGCGATCGTAAAACTGGCCGGACCCCGCCAAAATGTCCCGAAGCTCCGTCACCGTCACATCGGGATTAACCGCGTCGACGAGAAGGCGCGGCTTTCCGCAACCAATTTCGGCGCCGCCATTCGCCGTCGCGGCGCTGGGCGAATTGGGCTCAAACGGCTTGGGGCGATCCATTATCGCCTTGCGGACCGCGAGGTCATCCCACGCCTCGACGGCGTCACCCAAAGCTTCCCGAGTAAAGTCGTCGGTTTCAATCGACGCTTCGTCCTCCGTTTTGCGATCGGTGTTTTCGGGCATGCGATTCCTCCCGCTCGCTCCAGGCGCCGCAGTTGAGTCGGCAGCTGTCCGGGACCGTGGTGGTTTTGATGCCCCGAATCCGTCTCGTGGGAAATCTCACGCGTCACGGAGAATTGGAGATAGCGCATCCGCCGCCGTGATCGCGGCGAGGAGAGGCAACCAATCCAAGTTCCATTGGCGGTTCTCCGAATCCAGACATGACCCCCGTAAGGGGTCTGAGTAGGCATTTTGTTCGCAGTTGCGGCAGGCGAAGGCAATTGGGTCGTGGCGGAAGGTTGTGGGCGTCAGGAAACCGGGCATGGTGAAATCGAATGAAGGTGCGGGTAAAAGTTGATATAAGGCATTCTCCCACAGGCTGGCTGTAGGACTCGATCTTACACGGTGAAGCAATGTCACTGAAGAATTTCACCAAAGAGAAATTTGCCGAGGTTATCAAAACATACCTGACGCCATCCCGTGCAATTTCAAGCCCACAGTTTTTGCACGGTCGCGCGCTTTTACTCGATCGAATCGAGCGTGCCTTCAATTCCGAAGGCAAACACGTAATGATCTTCGGTGACCGTGGTGTGGGAAAAACCTCGCTTGCGAGGACTGCGGCATTCTTACATCACCAAGGTGCTGGAGAGCCGCCGGTGTTGATTTGTGATCCCAAGGCTGACCCGATGCAGCTTGTAAATGATATTGCGAAGAGCTGCCTTCCCGGTAAGGACACGTTGCAATCCAAAACGACGAAGCAAAAGTTCAATCTTGGCACCGGCGCATGGACCACTTCGCCGGCTTTGACCAGCTGCTGAACTACCCGTTTGTCGGGGATGTCATCGATCACCTCAAGATCGGCAGGATGGCCTTGTACCGATATTTCTCGCCGGATCGTATCAGGGAACTCCGGAATCAGCCCTGATCGGCCGTCTCTGCCCGTGTCGCATTACGTACCTTTGCGTCAAGGAACCCGTCGTCGAAGCATGGTGCGCCGCCACCATCATCGCCGTGGTGCTGGCGTCGCCGTGGTGTGTGACGCTGTTGCTCTGACGGTGGTGATCTTCTTCGCCTTTGGACCGAGAAGCCGGAGGCGCCGACTTGCCGCAGCGCTGGCGGATAGCTCGCCGCCGACACCTTGGTCTCACAAGTCCGGCCTCTCGCGCTTGAGGCGGGCGAGAGTGTAGGAGCGGGTGTTACCCGCGTTTGGCTTGATGCGCTAACCCGCGAATGAAAGACTGAACAACCGTCGTAAACACAGTCCCGCTCTCTACCCTGCTTGCCGGCCAATAAGATTTCGTCACCACGTCAAAAAGGTGGGCGGGCGGCTGTTGCTTTTTCGCTGGACCGTGAACATGAAAGCCCCATTCTGTTAAATCTCGCAGCGAACGCATGCGCCTCGTAGGGGTCATCATGCGCATGATCCCAAGCAACGTGGCCTGAGACGTTGCCTTAGAGCTTTCTCGTTGCTGTTGAACAGCGATACTTCGTTGTGCTGTCTTTTGTTTCCATTATCTCGTCTTTGAACGTCCTTAAGACACCATCGGCGCTCAAGCGATCCACTGTGAATGTCCAACCTTGATGGAAACCGCTGCCATCTGCCCCTGGACTCATATATCCGCCGGAAAAGGAAATGGTCGTGGCGTCAACGTTACTACCAACAACACCCCCAAGATGATTTCCGTAGTCCTGCCATCTCATGACGACACCGACCAAAGAGGCGCTTCCCGTAGGAGCGGAGAGGCCATAACCTCCATTTGGGGCGCAAGGTGTCATATCGGCAATAAAGTCGCCTGCGATGCAATTTAGCGTGTGACCATATTTTTTTATTTTATCCAGTGTAATCGTAACGATGTCCCCTTTCTGCTGACTCGTGCATCGGATGAAAGTCGCAGAAAGCGCGCAATCGCAGGAGGCTCCCATGATAGTCGCTGCGAGCAGAATTTTTCTCATTTGCTGGACTTCCCTTGCGATAGGGCGAACCAATGCACGAAAGCTCTTAAATCGGCCAGCCCCCACAACTCTCTTGAGCTGGGATTCGCCAGATAGGGGTTTCGACCATAAGCGACAAGCCCGCGCACTTTTGACCCGTGCCAAATAGCGATCAAAAAACCGCGCCAATTAGCGATCAAAATCACATATATCAACGGGCTGGGTTTTGAGCAGAAATCTTGATTGATGCTCGAAGCCGCAACGTGCATTTTCGCGAAACCGACTAAGCGAAGGTCCTATTCACTCAGGCTTTAAGAAAATGGTGACTCCCTCATACATTGAAGCCCGCATCCGCCGCTCGCCGCCTAAAGGGGCGTGTGTGGTTCCCGGCTCGACCCCCGTTCTGGCCTTTGGAGATGCCCGCACCGCCCATGTGGCGACGCTTGGTCTGAATCCGAGCCGATTAGAGTTTACAAATAAGGGAGGGGTTCTTTTGGAAGGAAGCGAGCGCCGCCTTGCCACCCATGCGTCACTGGGTTTATCCGACCTCACTACCGCCCCATGGACTGTAGTTTCCCAAGTGCTCGATGACTGTAACCACTATTTTCAACGGAAACCGTATCGGGGCTGGTTTGACAAATTCAAGCCAATTCTAGCAGCCTGTGGCGCATCCTATTATGATGGAAGTGCTTGCCATCTCGATTTAGTCCAGTGGGCAACCAACCCGATATGGAGTAAACTTCCTACATCCGCCCGCAAGAAGCTAATTGCGGAGGATACAGCCTTTCTTGTTGATCAGCTACAGAATGAAAAAATACGACTATTGCTTGTCAACGGCGCATCTGCGTGGATGCAACTGAAATCAGCAACGATAGGAAAACTAAACATAGAGCACGAAAAAACTATCTGCGGCCATTCCTATCAGTCATGTCGGCTCTATTCTGGACGACTTTTCTCGAAAGTATGCGTTGTTGCGTGGAGCACAAACCTTCAATCATCGCGTGGGGTCAAAGCTTCATTGCCGGACGAATTAGGCCGCCTTGCCGCCGATCTCTATGCGCCTTCCGCGCATAAATTAACCAGACTGTGTGGAAAGTCCGACTGACGGGATTCCGTTATCGCGGGCGTCGCGTTAGAATCGGGCATGACGCACATTCCCGGTTCCGATCGCTCTCAGCTGCTGCTTTTGCCCGAGGCGATCGATGATTATGTCGCGAC
>DATBPZ010000174.1:0-9868 GCA_036561105.1 Methylocella sp.
GAAGACGATCTCTTCCGAAACCCGGCCGCCCATGCAGATGGCAAGCCGCGAGGTCATCTGCTCGTAGCTCATCGAAAGCTTGTCGCGTTCAGGAAGCTGCATGACCATGCCCAGCGCCCTGCCGCGAGGGATGATCGTCGCTTTATGCACTGGATCGGTGGCGACGACATTGAGAGCGACAATCGCATGGCCGCCCTCATGATAAGCGGTCAGCATTTTCTCCTGTTCGGTCATAACCATGGTGCGGCGCTCGGCGCCCATCATAATCTTGTCTTTCGAATCCTCAAACTCGGACATGGTGACGACACGCTTGCCGCGCCTTGCCGCAAGCAACGCTGCCTCATTGACGAGATTCATCAGGTCGGCGCCGGAAAAACCGGGAGTGCCGCGCGCCACCGTCTTCAATTCGACGTCTGGGGCGAGCGGAACCTTGCGGACATGCACCTTGAGAATACGCTCGCGGCCGACGATGTCAGGGTTCGACACGACAATCTGCCGGTCGAAGCGGCCGGGACGTAGCAACGCGGGATCAAGCACGTCGGGGCGGTTGGTCGCCGCGATCAGGATGATGCTTTCATTGGCCTCGAACCCGTCCATCTCGACGAGGAGTTGGTTCAAGGTCTGTTCGCGCTCGTCATTGCCGCCGCCAAGTCCGGCACCGCGATGCCGGCCGACAGCGTCGATTTCATCGATGAAGATGATGCAAGGCGAATTCTTCTTGGCCTGCTCGAACATGTCGCGGACACGGCTGGCGCCGACGCCAACGAACATCTCCACGAAATCCGAGCCGGAAATCGTGAAGAAAGGCACGTTGGCTTCGCCGGCGATGGCCCGCGCAAGCAAGGTCTTGCCGGTACCGGGCGGGCCAACAAGCAAGACACCGCGCGGAATCCGCCCGCCAAGCTTTTGGAAGCGCTGGGGATCACGCAAGAACTCGACAATCTCCTGGAGATCTTCCTTGGCCTCATCGACACCGGCAACATCCTCGAATGTCACCCGCCCATGCGCCTCGGTGAGGAGTTTCGCCTTGGACTTGCCAAAGCCCATGGCCTTGCCGCCCGCCCCCTGCATTTGCCTCGACAAAAAGATCCAGACGCCAATGATTGCGATCAGCGGCAATCCATTGACAAGCAGCGTCATGAGCCAATTGGTGTTTTCCGTCGGCGGCTTGGCGGTGATCGAAACATTCTTTTTATAGAGACTTTGGACCAGCGACGGGTCGTTCGGCGAATAAGTGGCGAAGGCCCGATTGTCGGTGAAATGCCCAGTAATCTCATTGCCAGCGATCGTCACCTCGCGGACGTGACCCTGGTCAACTTCGTTCAGAAGCTGGCTGAAGGCAATGTCCTGCGACGGGACCCGCTGTCCAGGATTTTGGAACAGCATAACGAGCGCGACGACAAGCAGGATAATGATTACCCAAAGCGCAAAATTCCGGAAATTCGGATTCATCTTCGTTCCCGCCACACATCGGTCCAGCCGCAAGGGCCGTAACCGGTTAAGCCAACGCCCGCTAAAAGATAGGCATCATCCAATGTAAGCCCCGTTTCTTCAATTGCCAAGGGAGTCTAACATTTTAGGTGGCACCCGGCTCCCCCTCGCATGGGTAGGTTTCATTTGCGCGGCGCCTAAGCCCTTCCCGGCGGATGACGAAAGAACCACCGCTGTTCAGCCGCAGCACCGCTCCTCCCAAGCTTGCTCTCAGAGGACCGCCGCGCCGCAGCGTCTGATGGACGCTATGCGCCAATGATTCAAGGCGATCCAACCGGATAGGTTTGCCGCCATTTATCAATTTTAGTTCATCGGCAAGAAACCGTAAGATAATCTCCTCGGGCTCGCCGGCGAGTGACGAAATATCAGCGCGGAAAACACCCAGTTCCCGCCTAGCGTCGAGCGCCGCAGTGACCGCCAGGGTCCGCTGGGTGAGCGCGGCATCGGCCCTCGCGGCGCGCCGCCCAAGCCGGATCAAGGCTTTCCGGTCGAGTCCTTTTTCGGCGAAAAATCCGTTAAATTGGCGGATCCTTGTCCGGGCAAAAGTCAGATCGTGGTTAGACGGATCGCGGATGAAAGGGTGCGTCTTCGATTCACACACAGCGAGAAGCTCTGCCTTGGTGAAGTCCAACAGTGGCCGAGCAAGGATCACACCATGTCTCTCGCTGGAACCTTGCATTCCCGCCAATCCTGAAATTCCACTCCCCCGCAGCAGCCGGAACAAAATCGTTTCGGCTTGATCATCCGCGTGATGGGCGGTCATGACATGGGAAGCGCCGACGCGGCCCGCATATTGTGCCAGAAGGCTGTAGCGGGCCTCGCGGGCGCGTTCCTGGAGCCTGGATTCCGGCTTTGTTCCCTCCCAGTTGAGAATTACATGCGGCAAGCCCAGCGAGGCGGCCCAGCTTGCGACCTTCTCGGCCTCACCGCGCGACTCGTTCCGCAATCCATGATCGACGGTGGCTACGTAAATCGGTGGTGGCAGGCCGCAGCCGCGCACCCATTCCACCGCAAGCAGCATCAAGGCGACCGAATCCGGACCGCCGGAAACGCCGAGAAGGATGCCACTTGCTTGCTGCCAAGGCCCAAACACAGCCGCGAGATCTGCCGCCGGAAAAACTGTGTTGCTTACGGCGCGCGGAAATTTCTTGGTAGTTTTCGACAAGTTACCCCGCCCGCCATGCCATTCGAGGAGATCAGTTTGCATCGGCGGCCGCCCTCAACATTGCGCGCGTTTGGCCTCCCGCTCGGCGCCAGCCTTGACCATGGCCGGAGCATTGGGATATTTCCGGTCGATTTCCCCGTAGGTCGCGCAGGCTTGCTCCTTCGCGCCAAGAGCGCTGAGGGACTGACCAAGGCGCAGAAGAGCCGCTGGAGCGCGGGGAGACTCGGGATAATGGGTCGATAATTTTAAATATTGTTCCGCCGCCTCCCGCTGGCGGCCGCGCAGATAGTAGCTTTCGCCGAGATAATACACCGCGTCGGACGCCAGCTTGTTTTTCGGGTTCTTTTCCAAAAACCCCGTGAAACCTTTTTCGGCGTCTTCATAAGACTTTTGTTTGAGAAAAGCCAAAGCGGTATCGAACTCCAGTCTGGCAGAATTGGGCGCTCCCGCGATCACCGTGCCACCCGGGGTTGTGACGACAGCCGTGGACGGCGCGCCTGGTTGGGCCGCAGTCTCTGCCGCAACTCGTCCGGCCGTGCGAGACCGCCCGTTGGAGAGGTCCAGGGGCGCGCCGGGATCATTTTGTTCCGTGTCGGATGCCGCGGTCTCGTCGTGCCGCATGCTGCTTGCGGCCGGCCTCGACGCCGATGCCGGGCTGCCCAGGGGACGCGGGGCCCCCGGCGCGGCAGGATTTTGTGATGGATCGAATGCATCCCCCCGGCCGGCCGGCCGCGATGGCGCGGAGGCGCCCGGCGCCCCGAGCGTGTCATCTGCAAAGGTCTGGACTTCCGGCGTCTCGCTGCGCTTCTGCGGAGGCTTGGCGGCCGGGGCCGCTGGCGCCCCGTCGTGGAAGCGGAAATCAACATCCTCTTGAAATTTCTTGAGTTGCTCTTGGAGCCTGCGATTCTCGAACTGCATTTGTTCGAGCTGGCCGGTGATCTGCCGCATCTGGCTTTCAAGGCGCCCAATCCGGACGAGGAGTTGCGCGCCATCGGAAGGCTCTCCGGCGAAAGTGGCATCGCCCGGCTCCCCAATATCTCCCGGCGGCCGCCCATAGCCTTGCGCAACGGCGATCTCCACCCCGCCAAGGATTAGAGGCGCGCTCACGATGCACGCCGCCCCAGCAAGGATAGCCATCACTGAAATTCGCGGCAACCCGCGCAAAGCCGACTTCTTTCCGACGATCATGAGGGAGAACCCGAAAATCACGAGCCGCCAAATCAGCGGCACTCTATCAATCAAACTACCAAAAATTCGCGCAAAATATGAAGAATTTGGCTCGTCATGTGCAATTTTGAACCGCTTGAACGGCCGTTGAACATTAAGCGGCTTGCCCGAATGCTACCTTGCAGCCATTAGGGGCAAACCTGAACCGGCTGCACAACCCATTGGTAGCCATTCCAAGCGCTGCGGTTGTCGACCCAGCAATTTGGACCGCCATAGTAAGGTTGCGCTCCGGCGGCGGCACCTGCGGCCACGGCTCCCGCGACGAGCCCCCCGACGATACCGGCGGCAGCCGCAGCGCCAGCATCGCCTCCGTAACCGTAGCCGCCACCGTAGTAGCCATATGCCCCGCCTCCATGCCAGCCATGACGATGCCCCGCATAGTGGCGGCCGGCATGCCGCGGATCCGCCGACGCCGTATCAGGCGCTCCGAAAGGGAGGGCCATGAATATTCCCAGCGCGAAGACTGCCGTTTGCCGTTTTCCGAATCCCGCCATAAGTTTTCCAAATCCTGTCATAATTCACTCCCTGAATTTCAATAGAAAATTTTCTCTTGGAAATTAGAGTTCACTTGGAATTGAAATTGGAATTTAAATAGGTCCGCGAACAGCAATGCCTCGCTGAGAGTCCGGTTTCTTAGCAGAATTCGCGGTGCCTGTCATAACCTCTTGAGAAACAGCGTTTGGAGCTGAGGCATCGATGGCACAGAAACGATTTGGAACCGACGGTATCCGGGGGCTTGCCAATGCCGCGATCACGCCCGAACTTGCGATGAAAGTCGCCCAAGCGACAGGCATCGTTTTTCAACGCGGCGAGCACCGCCACCGCGCCGTGATCGGCAAGGACACCCGCCTCTCAGGTTATATGATCGAAAACGCCCTCGTCTCTGGCTTCACCTCAGTCGGGGTCGACGTGTTGCTGCTCGGGCCGATGCCGACGCCAGCTGTCGCCATGCTAACCCATTCGATGCGCGCCGACGTCGGTGTCATGATTTCCGCCTCGCACAACCCTTACGAGGACAATGGCATCAAACTGTTTGGGCCGGACGGATACAAGCTGTCCGATGCGGTCGAAGCAAAGATCGAAGCGTTGCTTGACCAGCCATCCGCCCTCAAACTCTCAAAGCCAGCCGATCTCGGCCGTGCCATGCGGGTGGAGGGCGACCGCGCCCGTTACATCGAATTCGCCAAACGCACGCTTTTGCGCAACCTTTCGCTTGATGGCATACGCATCGTCGTCGATTGCGCCAATGGCGCGGCCTACAAGGTTGCTCCAGAAGCCTTGTGGGAATTGGGTGCCGAGGTCATTTCGATTGGTGTCGAACCAGATGGTTTCAATATCAACCGGGACGTTGGATCCACCGCGCCAGCGGCCCTCATCAAGAAAGTCCGGGAAGTGCGTGCCGATATCGGAATTGCGCTCGATGGCGACGCCGACCGGGTGATTATCGTCGATGAAACCGGAAAGCTCGTCGATGGCGACCAGCTGATGGCAGCGGTCGCGCAGAGCTGGAAAGACGACGGGCGCTTGGCCCGACCGGGCATCGTCGCGACCGTGATGTCGAACCTCGGTCTTGAACGCTATCTCGAAGGAATTGGACTTTGCCTCGCGCGCACCGCCGTCGGCGACCGCTATGTGCTCGAACATATGCGCGAGCACGGGTTCAATCTCGGCGGCGAGCAATCTGGTCATATTATTCTTCTAGATCATGGCACAACCGGCGACGGGCTAGTCGCGGCTCTCCAGATCTTGGCGATCAAAAAGCGGAGCGGCAAGCCGGTAAGCCTTGTTTGCCGCTGCTTCGAACCTGTGCCTCAGATCTTGAAAAATGTGCGATCGAAGGCCGAACGGCCTCTCGCCGACGCCCATGTCACCCGAGTGATCGAGGATGGACGTGAGAAACTCGGCAAAAACGGCCGTCTCGTCGTCCGGGCATCAGGTACGGAGCCGCTCATCCGGGTCATGGGCGAAGGTGACAATCGCGATCTTGTCGAGCAAATCGTTGATGACGTCTGCTCGGCGCTTTCGGCTTCGGCGCAAGCCGCGTAAGGCTCCCTTAGAGCATGTTCCGAAAAAGTTGCGCGACTTTTTCGATCAGAACAGGCTCCAACTCTTTGAATCGGAGCGATTTCTTATTGATCAGATGAGTCCCTCTGATCGGAAAGCGCTTTAGCGGCGGCGGGAAGGCGGCGGTGGCGCGAACATCGCGCGGCATGCCGGGCTGAGCCTGGCTTTTTGGCGACTCATGCAATTGTACACCTGAGTCTCGTCTGGGATTTGGTCAGGGCACAGGCGGAAGGCGTCATCTTGACATGCTTGCTCTTCCTGCGCGCGTGTTTGGCCGAGGGCTGCTGCCGGCATGGACAGCGAGGCGGCAAGAACAAAGAATGCAGATCTCATTTTCATTCCGTAAGGCCCTAATTTCAAAGGATAGGAAAAGCTGTGTTGAGGTGGAGCTGTCTTGAACACGATCCGGCCGGATAAATCCAGCCTTGACATCGCCGCCGTGCTAAAAAAGCGCTCTCACGCCTTGGCAATTGCTTTAGCACTCAGTCCGGTTCTTGGGGATAATTTCCGCGCATCAGAGAGGTGGCTTATTCGCCGGAGACTTGGGTGGCGCCCCCGGTTCCCCCAGTTTTTGAGCCATCGATGGTCTTGGCTGGTCCCTCGAGCACGCGCCGCACTTTTCTGGCAAGCCTCTCCCGATCATAGGGTTTGCTCAAAAACTCCACGCCCGGATCCAGACGACTGTTATGGACGATCGCATTCTCGGTATAACCTGAGGTAAACAAGATCTTGATTGCGGGATTGATGTCAGCGGCCCGTTCGGCAAGTTTGCGGCCATTGATCTGCCCCGGCATCACGACGTCCGTAAACAACAAAGAGATTGCCGCATTCTGTTCAAGAATAGAGATGGCCTCAATCCCGCTTGCCGCCTCGATCACTTCATAGCCAAGGCTCTCCAGCATGGATGCGACCGTCGTTCGGACAATTTCGTCGTCATCGACCAAGAGAATGGTTTCGGTACCAGTGAGTGAGAGAGCCGCGGTTTGACGCGGCTGCGAAAAGACTTCCTCGAATTCGCGGGGCAGATAAAGCTTAACGGTCGTCCCCTCGCCGATTTCGCTATAGATTTTTAGATGCCCTCCAGATTGTTTGACAAAGCCATAGACTTGAGGAAGCCCCAGTCCCGTGCCCTCGCCGACGGCCTTCGTCGTGAAAAACGGATCAAGGGCGCGCATGGCTGTCGCCGCATCCATTCCCTTGCCCGTATCTGTGATCGCGAACATCACATATTGCCCTGGGACCACCTCCGGGTGACCCGCCGCGTAATCTTCATCGAGCGTCGCGTTCGCAACCTCGATTGTCAGCTTACCACCCTCGGGCATGGCGTCGCGGCCATTGATGGCAAGGTTCAGGACCGCCGTTTGGAACTGAGTTGGATCGATGCTCGTGTTCCAAAGGCCGCCGCTTGTCACATACTCCACAGTGATTTTGTCACTCACGGCCCGCCGTACCATGGGCAGCGCCTCAGTCATAAGGACGCCGAGATTGGCGATCTGCGGCTCTAGCGGTTGCCGCCGTGCGAAGGCGAGAAGCTGTTGGATCAACCGCGCGCCACGTTCGGCGGCCATGGTCACCATATCGATGCGCTGGAGCGCCTGCGCATCTTGCCCTACGGACCGCTGCAGAAGACGTGTCCCGCCGATGATGACCGTCAGGAGATTATTGAAGTCATGCGCTATCCCCCCCGTCATCTGGCCAAGCGCTTCGAGTTTCTGTGCCTGGCGCAGCGCATCCTCGGCTTGTCTCTGCTCGGTCCTGTCGAGCAAGGTCGTGACGGAGCCGCCATCTTCGGTGGCACTATGAAAAATCTCAATCGATTTCCCATTTTCCTTGCGTTCGACAAGGGCTGGTTTGCCGGTTCGCTGGACCTCCAAATCGAGCGCGTTAAAATGACCTTCGAATTTATCGATATCCGGGTTATGATGATCTATTAGCGTTTCGCCAAAGCGCATTGTTCCTTTGGGCAGCTTGAGCATTCGCTTAAACGTCTGATTCCAGGCGACGACGCGACGGTCGGCATCAAGTGCCACAATTCCTTCCCGCACGCTTTCCAGAGTTGCTTGCAACATAGTTTTGGAAGCGGTGGCCCTGCGATACGCCCGGGCAAGTAGAATGGCGCTGATGATGAGCGCCAGCGCCGCGATCGCGCTTCCGATTACGAAGGCCCACGCCACCTCTTGGTCCAAATCTTCCGCCGAATCCAATCTTTGCTGAAGCCTCACATGCGCGGCGTTCAGGATCTCTGTCGTATCGTCTTCGATCGCCTCCATCGATTTTTGCCCGACATCGGTGTTCACGACGGCGAGCGCCGCAGCAAAACCTTTGTCGCGACGAACGGTGATCGTCTCTGCCAATTCATTCATCTTGGTCGTTAAATCAGCCTGGAGTTTCAGCAAACGGTGCTGCTGATCCGGCCGGTCAAAAGTGGCTTGCTGCAAATCGTTCAGCAATTGCGGAATGCGGGTCTTGGCTTTTTCATAAGGAGCAAGATAGTCGTCGCGGCCAGTGACGAGATAGCCGCGCTGACCACGCTCCGCACTTTGGATCTCGCCGCAGAGATCGCTCGCGGTCCTCACGACAAAAAATGAGTTGAGGATTTTTTCGTGCACCGACCGGGCGGCAGGAACATTGACAAAAACCTGATAAAAGGACATGGCGGCGAGGAAGGCGAGAGGTACCGCGGCAATGAAAATTGCGGGCAGGATATCGGCTCGGGGGGTCGAAATCCGTTGCATTTTCGCCTGCTCCAAATTATCGCGCATTTTTTTCAGCTGGCGTTCGCCAGTAACTCTGCGGCAGAGTCAAAGTTCATTGCCGCTCTTGCTGTTGGAGACACGGCGTGAACCCGGTCTTATATATGATGTCGTGGCGCCGGGCACGCGCCCATTTCTATAAGATTTCTTGGATTACTCCAACAGAGCCGTGGCCATGTTCTCTCCTGACGAAATCGAACGCTATGCCCGCCATATTGTGCTGCATGGAGTCGGGGGGCCTGGCCAGCAGAAGCTGAAGGCGGCGCGAGTGCTTGTCGTTGGCGCGGGCGGTCTTGGATCGCCGCTCATTCAATATCTTGCTGCGGCCGGCATTGGCGAGATCGGTGTTGCCGATGACGACGTCGTCTCGCTGTCCAACCTGCAGCGTCAGGTTCTGCATGGCACGCCCGACATCGGCCGTGCCAAAATAGACAGCGCGAGCGCCGCGGTCGCAAGATTGAACCCAAACGTCAAAGTCATCGCGCTGCGTGCCCGGCTCACGCGAGATAACGCCCGTGCGATGATTGGCGCCTTCGACGTCGTCGCCGATGGGTCGGATAATTTTGCGACGCGGTACACAGTATCCGATGCGTGCTTTTATGAAAAACGTCCCCTTGTGACCGCCGCGGTCGGCGCGTTCGATGGTTCGCTGACGGTCTTGCGGCCTTATCAAAAGAACCCGTCGGGGGAACCCAATCCAACCTACCAATGCCTCTATCCCGAACCGCCGCCGGAGGGCTCTGTCCCCGTGTGTTCCGAGGCTGGTGTACTCGGCGCGCTCACCGGCATTCTGGGCGCGATGATGGCGCTTGAAGTCATTCGTGAAATCGTGGGTTTTGGCGAAGGTCTCGTCGGCAAACTCCTGCTCGTTGACGCTCTCAATATGCGGTTCGAAACCGTACGTTACAGCTGGGATCCGGCCAATCCTCTGAACGGCACCACGACCGCCACGTCTGCGCGTTTACCGGTTTAACCCAGGCGGGCCAAACGTTGACAGTCCGCGAACCAGCAACTAGACCACGCTCCCATCGGCCGCTTCTCCGTTCGGCGCGCCGCCAGCGAAGGGCTTTTTGCATCCTTTCGCCAGTCAACGGTGGGGGATAGTTCAACGGTAGAACAGCGGACTCTGACTCCGTCAATCTTGGTTCGAATCCAGGTCCCCCAGCCA
>DATBPZ010000175.1:0-4006 GCA_036561105.1 Methylocella sp.
GCGTGGTGCGAGCCAAGGATCGGCTCAAATATTGCGTGCCTATCCGGTTAACGCAGACACCCACTAGATATAGAGCGTCCGGTGCGCCGCACTGACACCGTCTGATTGGCCGCACGTGACCCAATGCAGAAGTCGCCGACATGACGCAGGCCGTCGCGGAGCTACGACCGCCGCCCTTGGCGTCAACGGCTTAGCGCGTTCAGGGGTTAGGAGTTCTAGCAAAACGACGGGAGAGGCGCGTCCAGATGACAGGCAAATTGGCTATTTCCCTTGTCGCCACGGCGTCTTCGGCCCGGGTCCGACATCGTGTGCTGCGGCTGCGCTCTCCGCGACGGCTCCGCCTTGTCAAAGGCGGCAAATTCGAGGATGCTGGCATCCGAACCGGGGCCCATCCGGCGAATCGCAGTTTAGAGTAACAGTCTTGCCAGAGGTCGGCGCGCTTGACATCGCGGCCTCGGACGCCGCCGAGAACGCAAACCTTCGTCTGGCGATCGCCGAAATGGCGAGCCGCTACGGAGCCGGGGCGGCGATCTTCGGGGGAATCGCATACTGCTTGGGCGGCGCAGAAAGCGTTGGCGTTCTTTGGATAACCGTCGCGGGGATTCTAACGGTCGCTCGCTGCCTATTTAAAACCTGCCGAATATCGTTTCGCACGTGGAATTATCTCTCGAGTTCGCCACTACTGGGCGTATCATTCTTGTCGGTCTTGCTCCTTGGCGGCGTCCCTCACTCGAGCACAATATATATTTGGGCCTTTTTCGTGCCCATGCTGATTTTGGTTACGCTGGGAATTAGAGAAAGTCGAATTTTCTTCGCCATATACCTCATATTGTTGATCATCCCGGCGGCGGTCCCGACAGAAATGCTTCCCAAGCCTCCCCTTACGGAGAAGGTAGAGGTCATTCTCTTCTTGTTCAATTTGGGCGCCGCCACCGTGCTGATCAAAGTCATCTTCGGATTCTTTGTGCTGGAGCGCGAGAGGCTGCAAAAGGAGTCTGACCGGCTGCTACTGAACGTGCTGCCGGCGGAGGTTGCCGCCAAGCTGAAACAAGAGCCCGGAGTCATTGCGACAGGCTTCGACAATGTCAGCATACTCTTTGCGGATTTGGCGAATTTTACGCCAATCTCTGCGCAACTGCCGCCCGCTGAAGTCGTCCAGATGCTCAATGAAGTTTTTTCCGCTTTCGATAGGCTCGTCGAAAAATACGGCGTTGAGAAGATAAAGACGATTGGCGATTGCTATATGGCCGCCGCCGGCGTTCCGCGTGAGCGACCGGACCATGCAGAAGCGCTTGCTTCCATGGCGCTAGATATGCGCGACTACATTGAAAACCATGAATTCTGTCAGCACCGTTTGAAAATCCGCATCGGCATAAACTCGGGTCCGGCGGTGGCAGGCGTCATCGGCCATAAGAAATTCAGCTATGACATTTGGGGAGATACGGTCAATTCGGCGAGCCGAATGGAGTCGCACGCCGCTCCTGGCAGCGTCCAAATCACCAAAGCGACCCATGATCTGATCGGCGAAAAATTCACCTGCGCTCCCCTTGGTAAGATTGAGGTGAAGGGGAAAGGCGAGATGGCGGCGTGGCGCCTGTTGAGCCGGAAAAACGATCCCGCTCATTCACAGACGGTGGCGTCGCCTGACTAAAAGCCAGGGGCGCTTGAACCGAGGCTTATCAACGCCTGCGCTCTACACTGCCGTCGGTTGAAAGACTTGGCGTGGTCTTCACAAACTGCGGGTCGTTCAACCAAGAACGAGGAAGAGTGATCGAAGTTTTTTGGGTCTCAATCCCTAGACCCGAGTTACAGACAGCATTTTCAGCCCTGCGTGTCGAGGGAGGCGCAAGGACTGTCGCCGGAATTTGCCGATCAATGCCTTTGTGGTGCCGTTCAGCGGCCGTTGCCGGACGCCATGCAAGCCTGCCGGCCAAGCTTTGCCGCCATCTCAGGCGACAACGCCTTATGCGCTTACAAGTCGGAACCCGCACAAATCTATTCGTTCGGCTTTCCCACATGCGGGGCACCCGAAACGTCACTTCTGCTGCCACGGCGAAGCCGGAGGAATTTTCACTTCCTTCCTAAGAAACAGCCGGTACAGCCATCGGGGCGTCTGCGGCAAGCATTACGTAACCCAGGGCTTTGGCGCGGCGGTGAAGATTTTTGACGACCCGCTCGCGGTAGCGGGTCTCATAATAGGAAGCCCCCGGATCAACATAATCCATTCCGTGTCGCATCCCATTGTAAAACAGAACTGCAATCTTGCGCGCCGTCGCGGTGATGGCTTTGGCTTTGCCGACGCGCGACGACAATCGCCGATAGAAGGCTCCCAGGGCGGTTTCGGTTCGGCCAACCGAGGCCGCCGCCAACCGCAATAGGGATGCGACACGACTTCCGGATCGTTTAGTGCGCGACGACAAAACCTTGCCGCCCGATATCTTGTTGTTGGGCGCCAGACTGAGCCAGGAGGTGAAGTGTTTCGCGCTAGGCCATGCGGATAGGTCGTCGCCGCATTCGGACACGAGCTTCAGCGCCAGATAAGGTCCGACGCCATCGATCCGGGTGAGATCTTTTCCAAGTAGAGCGTGGAGCGAGCGGCCGACGTCGAAAGCAGGTTCATTCGCGGTTCGGTGGCGGTGCGGCTTCGGCGATGCCGACCCATCCGCCGTTGCCCCTTCTTGGCGACCCCGAACCGAACTGAGCGCGTTGATAACGGATTCGATCCGGATGTCGCAGGCGGCAACCTTTTGCTGATACACGTCGTAGAGTGCTACAGCTTGCTCCAGGACGAACAGATGTTCGGCCCGATAATGGCCTGTTAGGGCCTTCTCGATCTTTTCCACGCTGGAATGACAGCGCTTGTCGCGCATGGACGCCAACACGGACGGGTTGCGCTCCCCGGCGATGATCGCGCGGATGATGCGCTGGCCGGTCGCCCCCGTGATGTCGGCCACGACATGATGAAGTTGGAGATTCATCTCCGTCATGGCCTTTTGCATATGTTGGATCTGGGAGGCTGCGATATCGAGAAGACGCTCCCGCTGGCGTAGATAAGCGCGAAGTTCCGCGATCTCGCCTTTGGGCCGAAAACTGGCGCGCAGCAAGCCATACGAATGAAGACGCTGCAGCCATTGCGCGTCGCTTACGTCCGTCTTGCGGCCGGGAACGTGCTTGGCGTCGCGGGCATTTACCAGAAAGACCTCGAAGCCGCGTTCGTCCAGCAATTCGAAGATCGGGATCCAGTAGACGCTTGTCGATTCCATGACGACCGTCTTGACGCCGCATTCCGCGAACCAATCGGCCAACCGGAGGAGGTCCCCGGTAAACGTGCCAAAACTCTGAACTGGATCGGATGTCCGATCCGCACCCACCGCCGCCATGTGCATGGTGGCGCCGATGTCTATCGCCGCCGCGTTGGGATGCACCATCGTCATTACTGAGCGCGGCGCCTTGGTGATTTCCTTGCGCTTCATTTCAATCCTCCTGCCAACAAAAGCGGAAGGGATGGGCTGCGCGGTTGATCAATTTCCTAATCGGGATCGTCCGAGGACGTCACCACTCTCAAGTTCGCAACAGCCCATGAATCATGTTTTTTTGCGGGGTCAATCGCCACCAATCATTCGTCGACTGCTCCCTTCCTCGCTCAGATTAGGCTGAAACCGTTTCTATCCCCACAGGAAGCCGCAGGCTGGGATCGTTTTTTTGAGCGTGCGCCCGATTGTATTGTCGCTGGCTTTCTCGACGATGTTGAGTTCGATGACTTTCTCTTCGAGCAGGCTCAGTGTCCATCTGGCGTAGCCCGCCGGAGCCGGCCCACAGGCCAGCGCGATCAGCTTGGCTTCCGCCGCGCCGTCGAAAATCCGTCGCGGCGCGGAGTTCGGATTGTATTTGCGGGTCAGCGCCGCCTCGAACCCCTCTTCGACCAATTGCCGTCGCGTCCGCTCGATGTTGGCGATGCTGGTGTCCAGAGCCTCGGCGATCTTGCCGTCGCTCCAGCCTTCGCCCG